>CAZDEO010000027.1:0-60152 GCA_964504445.1 uncultured Anaerolinea sp.
TCCCTTTGATTACGCTGAGGGTACACGCTTTTTACAGAAAAATATTTGCATTATCGGATTGGAGCATTTGGGAAAGATATGTGACCATCAACATCACTTAACCAGTCAAATAAGCCATCTAACCTTAATTCATAAAAAGGCTGATTTGGAGTAGCAAAGTGACGACTAATAATGTGAAATTGTTGTGAAATAAATGCAACAAAAGTTAATCCGTAGCCTTTAAAGCCATATTCCTGACTAACTGTTTTGTCTCCACCTTTCGGCAAAAGAAATTCCTCTATTTTGCTAGGAACAATACCTGTACCATTGTCATAAATGCAGATCGTATTTTGGGACAAGTCGATTTCTATTTTGAGTTTGCCACGATAACCAGGATCAGGATTTAAATAATTATCCGCAGTATGATATATGTCGTAAAGATAGAAGTCGGGATCATTGAGAACGCGAAAACGCCGATTTATGGCATCTATCGAGTTTTGTATAAGTTCGCTATACACATCCCATGAATGACGGTATGCTCTAACTACTTCTTCAACTTCCGCTTTAATGCGTGACTCAACAGTTTCCGGTTTGCTGATGTTCCTCTTGGCAGTTTCTATGATACTCATGCAATAATTCCTTGTGTTGCAATTAACTGAAATCAAATAATTCTTTTGCTTCTAAATTAAGAGCTTTTGTTAATGCTTCAATGCTTTCAAATGAAGGGGCATTAACCCCTTGTTCAACAGCACGAATAAAACTTATCGAAAGCCCAGATGCTTTTGCCAATTCTTCTTGGGTCATGCCTCTTTGTTCTCGTAACTCTTTTAATCGTTTAGCAAATTGCTGACGTAGATGTCCCATAATCACCACAACTAACAGCTAGACTGGTAGTAGAAACAAAAACGCCCACAGTGGTTAACTGTGGGCGTTTGCCAAAAAGGTGGGGAACACCTTCGTCTAAGTCGCATTTTCATTGAGCAAGTTTACCAGATTCCACAACGGCCGTCCCCCCTCATCCAACACATACGCTTTCACCTCATGGATACCCGTGTTGGCGTACTCCTCGGCAATGCCGTAAATTTCACCGAGTCGGCCTAATACTTCTACATCGCCCGTGTCGGCAATGGCAATAGCTTTGAGAATTGCCAGATCGTTTTCGCTGAATACTTTGGTCGGGACTTCACCCCCATTACCACCTTTACGCGGCTTGGTGCGACGGCCGTTTTGAAATCCCAGGCACGCAGCAAACATAAACAAATCCTTGAACGTGTCAAAGGGTGCTTGTTCAGGTTCGCTGTTCCCCTCTTTCTTCAATAGACGATAGAACTCTATGGCAGATTCGTCAATGTAGACGCGATCCGTGCGAGAATATTCTGTATCGCTCATCGTGCCTCTTCAATGCTGGTGCAACTGGTATGTTTGTCAAAAACCAGGTGATATTCTGCGCCGATGCGCGGTTCGATATTACGCCGCGCTTCGTCACGCAACTCTTCATCTGTCACAAACAAAACAAGCTGGCTGGTTAATTGAGGTAGTTTTTCCGCAATGCTATTGCGATGATGGGAAGAAAGGCGGCCAAATGGGGTATCCATGACCAACGGGGCTTCTTCTTCGCTCACCTGTGCCATTGCTGTGATGAAAGAGAGGCTTAATACTTGCCGTTCACCAGCCGAAAGTTCAGGACGCGCCTGTTGCCCGTACCGGTCAATCACCTCTAAATTGTAATCTGGCCCTAATTGCACATCCTGGAAATGACTATCTTTCCAGACCAATGAGCGGAAAATCTCTTTTGTCTTGGACTCAATCTGCAAGCGCATATTATCCGCGTGAACTTGATACATCTCACCGATAGCATCGGCCGCTTGTTGTGCCAATTCATATTTCTTGCTCAATTCTTGGCTCTGTTTTTCTTGTTTGCGGGCAAGGCTGATCTTCTTTTCCAGTTCAGCGATCTCTTTGCCGTACTGTTCAACTTTTTGGGAAAGTGCCCCCGATTCCAGATTGTACCCGTCAATATCGGCCATGAAGTTGCGCCGTTGCTCTTCAAGACGGCTGATTTCTTCCAGTGGCGATCCCTTCAATTGGCGGCTCACATCATCCAATTCCGCATCCAGATCGCGGATAATGTCCATCAGTTCGATGCGTTGTTGCATCCGTTGATGAATGAGCGACTGCTGTTTTTGCGCTTCGGCGGCAAATGTGCCTAAGCGGGCGCTGGTATTTAGCACGTCATCTTCTAACGAGCTAGGCACAGAGCGTTCTAACAGGCTGAGTAGGTGTTGATGCTCATTGCCATGTTCGGCAAACGGCCGTCCGCACACACACACCATCCGCTCCAGCAAATCAGCAATAAACTGCTGACGAATGTTGCTGGGAATTTCGCCCCGTTCCCGCTTTTCATTCAAGACAAGTAACGCCTTTTGAATCGGGCCGTCAGCCAAAGCAAGATAGCCACCAGTCGCTTGCGAGCGAATCTCTTCCACCACATTGGCTAACTCGGCGCGTCGCTGTTTCAAATCTTTTTCCAGCCGGTCACGTTGTTGCTGTAACGCTTTGGCATTTTGCGAGTCGCGCAATTTGTCGTCAATATCCCGTATTTTGGCTCTGGCTGATTTGATCTCCTGCTCTAATTCCTCTTTGCGCTTAATCGCTTTTTCTCGCTCACGGCGTGCCTTTTCATCTTGTTCTAACAAGTCGCTCAACTCGCCCCCCGATGCCTTTTTTAATTCTCGACGGTACTCATCAGCCTTGTTCTGTAAATGACGTTGGGAACGCTCTAGCATTTCCAGCCGCAACACTTGAAAAATGGCCTCTTTAACTTGAGCAGATGCTTCCGGTTTGGCAAAATTATCAATTTTTTCGCCATCAAAGAAGAAGTATTCGCGGGCGTTTACCGGCAAAATGGCGTTCAGCGTGCCCAACGGGTTCATAATCGGCTCGGCCTTACCCGCCGGTGTTTGCCGCATCATGGTGAATTGATCTAGTTCATTCAGTGCTAAATTGCCCGTTAACAGCTTGCTGCCGGTTAAAATGCGTTTGACTATATACCGGTCGCCATTGTGGAGAAACGCAATCTGGATAGAGGCTTTGACTTCATCACCGGCCTTGGCGTGACGAATCGCTTCCTTGCTGACCAATTCCCCCACGTTGTCTATGATTTTGATGCCTTCCACGTTACGGCCGTATAAGCACCAATTCAACGCCAAAAAGAGAGATGTTTTGCCCGCCCCGTTAATCCCATGAATCACCGTCACATTTTGCTCTCTGCCTTTGGCAAATTCCAATGTCTGTTTGCCATGATATTGGCGAAAGTTTTCCAGCACAATTCGTTCTAGCCTCATCTTACTGCTCTCCTCCGCCATTGGAACGCTCTAATTCCTCTTTAGCAATGCGGGTGAGCATCTCATCAATATCTTTCATAATTCCGCGCGGCCGTTCCATAGAGATGTATTGCTGTTCAATCTCGCCCACCTCCCGAATCACTTGTTGTACGGCAGGCGGATACCCTTTGAACAACTCCTTGAGGCGATCTCGTAACATAACTACTCCTCCATTAAAAATCTTGCAGGCCGTAAAAGCCGGCCAAATCCCAAATAATATCCAACGCTTGGTGTTTGTTTAGGGCGGGGTTGGCAAACTCTTTGAATCGTTGCAACTCTCGCCGCACAATGCTTCTTTCGGCATGAAACGCCGGAGATTCCTTATTGAAAGTGGTGGGCGGGACAGCAATTAAATCATGAATGATGGAATGCTCTTTCCCGGCCGATTTTCGCAAAATACGGCCACGTCGCTGAATAAACTCACGGGGATTACTGCTACTGGCTAAAAAGTAAGCGGTGCGGGTGCTGGGCACATCTACCCCTTCATCCAAACATTTCATGGCGGCTAAGGCTTGTAAATCGCCAGCCGCAAAGTTGGCTAACAACGCTTGTCTTTCTGGGGGGTCTTCTTCGGCGGTAAACTGGTTAATCAAAATCCCTTTTTCCCACCCCACAAGCTGTAGCACCTCGTCAATCTGGCCGGGGGCGCAGTAAAACAAGGTGTGTTCCACGTACCGCTCGTTGTCTAGCAGGCGTGATAATTCTTCTAGTTTGTTAACGGCCGTATTCAGCAAATTCGCCCGTTTGATCAACAACATCTTCAGCACGGCCTGCTTTTCGCTATCTTCCTGATTGATTAGACGGGCAATTTTCAGCGACAATGCTTCATATTCGACCATCTCCTCATCGGACAACGAAACAAGATGCGGGTAGTAGTAGTAAGGGGTCAGGCTGACACCAATCGCTTCTTCTAAGGTGAACGCGAAAACGGTTTCGCCAAAATAGGCACGGAGAGTGGCCGTTCCCTCATCATCAAACCAGCGATCCGGCGTAGCCGAAAGCGCTAAACGATAAGGTATGTGATGGGGATAATTCTGCCGACTGCGCTCCGCGCCCAAGTGGTGGGCTTCGTCGGCAATCAGGAGTACCGGGCCTTGCAAACGGGCAATACTGGCCTGAAAATCGGTGGAGATAAAGGTATCGTGGGTGGTGATGACGGAGATGAAGGGGCGGTAACGGCCGTTGAAATCAATAATGTCATGGTTCAATCGGTCAAGCCAACTGCTTTTGCTTTGGTAAGCCAAAATCGGCTTGTACCCAAAAACGGCCGCTTCTTCTGCCCATTGGTCTACTAGATGTTGATAAGGCACGGCAATGATCACAGCCAGGCGTTTTTGTTGCTCATACAATCGTGCGGAAGCGGCCAACGCCGTAATCGTTTTCCCTGTCCCTGTCGCCATCTCAAATAAGCCTCGGCAATGATGAGCGAACCAGGCGGCAATCGCTTCCTCCTGGTAAGGGCGCAAGGTGATTTTTTCCGGGATGTGAGGTTTGGTAGTTTGGTAAGGCGTCGTTTCCTCACGAAGCCGTCGTTGTTTAATCCATGCCGGTTCGGGATACGGCCGTTCTCCCTCCCGCAATTGTAATATCTTTTTTCTGGCTGCTTCTGGTAGCTCAAACACGCGAATGTTGAGATTCTCGTTTTGCCAAAGCGATTCAAAGTAACTGGCGATTCCCTCCACGTACTCGGCGCTTTCCGGGCCGCGCCAGGAAGGGTAAATGGCAATAGATTCTGAGTTGATAAAGCCCCGCATACTTTCGTTAGGCGACCCGTTAAATGCTAGCTGGTTTCCCTCTTGATCCGTAAAAATGCCGATTTTGTCGTGAAAATCACCTCCGGACAGTTGTTGCTGGGGTAGTGCTAACTTAAAAGACAGTATCTCGTCCGCCACCATCCACGCCAGCGCTGACAAGGTGTCCTTTTCCAAGGTTTCTACCAAGTCATCAATATTTTGAATTATTTTGTTCAGTAAAAAAGGGTTACCCCGTGCTTCATCTCCCTTTTGCAGTGCTTCCCAATCATGCTGGTCGAGAATGGGGCTAGTAATCAACCGCGCTCGTCCTCCGCTGGTAGCAAATTGCGCCAATCCGCAGCTTACCATTCGCAACCAACCAGAACTAAAAAAGCCCACGCCCCGATCATAACGCACAGAAGCCGTCAGGGCTGGTTCATAAAAAGTTTCCGCCAAATCTTCCGTTGAAGTCGTGATAAACAGTTTAGGTAATGGAATGTGCCTCAATGCCATAACAGCAACTTCTCCCAAAAAGCGGGCCGCCGCGCCAACGCCCACGCCCCATGATACCACACCGCAAAACGGCCGTCAGCCCCACCCCAGTCCTACCACCCCCTGCGCCCCCATTGCCCCAAACCCAGCCCCTGGCTAAAATCTGCCCCATATGAAATTCTTACCCAGCCAACTCTACTACTTCCTGCGCCACCGCCCCAGCCGCGTCAGCATCCTCAACCTCCTGCGCTTCCTCCTCCTCCTCACCGGCATCATCACCGCCTACAGCATCCTCTTCCACTACATCATGGAATACGAAGGGCAGTTCCACAGCTGGGTTACCGGCTTCTACTGGACCCTCACCGTCATGTCCACCCTGGGCTTCGGCGACATCACCTTCCAATCCGACCTGGGGCGCGTCTTTTCCAGCGTCGTCCTCCTCAGCGGCGTCTTTTTCCTGCTCATCCTCCTCCCCTTCACCTTCATTGAGTTCTTCTACGCCCCCTGGATGCGCCTGCAAAATGAAAAACGCGCCCCCGCCAGCCTGCCCCCCCGCACCCAGGGCCACGTCATCCTCACCGCCTTCGACCCCGTCACCAATAACCTGATCAAAAAGCTTGGCGAATACCAGTACGAATACGTCTTGCTGGTGGGCGACCTGAACGAAGCGCTGCGCCTGCACGACATGGGCTACCGCGTGGTGCGCGGCGACCTGGACAGCCCGGAAACCTACCGCCGCCTGGTAGCCGGCCGCGCCCGCCTGGTCGCCACCACCGCCAACGACATGCTTAATACCAACGTGGCCTACACCGTGCGCGAAATCTCCGAGACGGTGCCCATCATCGCCACCGCCAACTTTTCCGCCTCGGTAGATATTCTGGAACTGGCGGGCAGCAACCACGTGCTGCAACTGGGCAAGATGCTGGGGCAGGCCCTGGCCCGCCGCGTTAGCGGCGGCAGCACCCAGGCCCACGTTATCGGCCGTTTTGATGAGCTGCTCTTTGCCGAAGCCCCCGTGGGGCAAACCCCCCTGGTGGGCAAAACGGTGCGCGACAGCAACTTGCGCGAGGAGGTGGGGGTCACCATTTTGGGCGTGTGGGAGCGGGGCCAGTTTGCCAACGCCGGTCCCGACACCCTGCTGACGGCCGGGACCGTGCTGGTGCTGGTCGGCCGCGAGGCCGACATGGCCCGCTACAACCAGTTGTATTACCACAACGCCGTCAACAAAGAGCCGGTGGTGATCATTGGCGGCGGGCGCGTGGGGCGCGCCGTAGGCCAGGCGCTGCTAGAGCGGGGCCTGGAGTATTGCATCGTGGAACGCGCCCGGGAGCGCATCAGGCCCAACAACGCGGAGCGCTACATTTTAGGGGATGCGGCAGAACTGGCCGTGCTGGAAAAAGCGGGCATCATGGAGACGGGTTCCGTGGTCATCAGCACCCACGACGACGACACCAACATTTACCTCACCATCTACATCCGCCGCCTGCGGCCCAACATGCGCATTGTGAGCCGCGCCACCCTGGAGCGCAACGTGGCGACCCTGCACCGCGCCGGGGCAGACTTTGTGATGTCTTACGCCTCCATGGGGGCCAACGCCATTCTCACCCTGCTAGACCGCAGCGACGTGCTGATGGTGGCCGAGGGGCTGGACATTTTCCGCGTGCCGATACCGGAAGCGCTGGCCGGCCGCACTCTGGCCCAGGCTGACATTCGCGCCAAAACGGGCTGCACCGTGGTGGCCTGGCAGGTTGACCAGGCGATGACGCTCAACCCGGACGCCAACAAGCCCATGCCATCATCAGGCGGGCTTATTCTAATTGGTACAGTGGAGGGGGAACGCAAGTTTTTGCAGTTTTACCAGTAGAAAATAAAAAACGGCCGTTCCCTGGTTGACTGACAGAATTAATTCTGGCCTAAAATGACAACAACAGATGGGAATAATCAACAAATTTTTTCAGAGGTGAGCTATATCTGTTTTTTACTCAAATCTGTTGTTGTCACCTGAAAATGAGATTTGTCAGTCAATCAGCGGCCGTTCCCAAGAACGGCCGTTTCTCATCCAGCCACTAACACACACCACCTACACGTGGGCGTGGGCGTGGGTCACCGAATCAATCTGGCCCTTTTCAAACTGCGCCGCCTCCGTAGACCCCTTCAGCGCCACCGTGGAGGCCTCACCTTGGGACACCACCGCCTGAATTTCGTCAAAATAGCCCGCCCCCACAAAACTCTGGTGCTTCACAGCGCGGAAGCCATAGTCGGTGTGCAGGTCAAACTCCTTCTCCTGGAAATCCGCATAAGCCGCCATGCCCCGCGCGCGGTAATCGCTGGCTAACTGGAACATGCTGGCATTCAGGCTGTGGAACCCGGCCAAGGTCACAAACTGGAAGGCGTACCCCATCTTGCCTAGCTCTTTTTGGAAGGTAGAAATGGTCGTCTCATCCAGGTTCAGCTTCCAGTTAAAGGAGGGTGAGCAGTTGTAAGCCAACATTTTGCCGGGGAACTTGGCGTGAATGGCGTCAGCAAACTGCTTGGCCTGCTCCAAGTCCGGGTGCGACGTTTCGCACCACACAATGTCCGCATAGGGCGCATAGGCCAGCCCGCGGCTGATGGCCTGCTCCAGCCCGGCGCGGGTGCGGTAGAACCCTTCCACCGTGCGCTCGCCCGTCACAAAGGGCTTGTCGTTGTCGTCAATGTCGCTGGTCAGCAGGTCTGCGGCATCGGCGTCGGTGCGGGCCACGACAATAGTAGGCACGCCCGCCACGTCGGCGGCCAGGCGGGCGGCGATCAGCTTTTGCACCGCTTCCCGCGTGGGCACCAGCACCTTGCCCCCCAGGTGGCCGCACTTCTTGGCGCTGGAAAGCTGGTCTTCAAAGTGAACGCCGGCCGCGCCCGCTTCGATCATGGCCAGCATCAGCTCATAGGCGTTCAGGTTGCCGCCAAAGCCAGACTCGGCGTCGGCGACAATGGGCGCAAACCAGTGGATGCCGTTCTCGTTGTTGACGGAGTAAATCTGGTCGGCGCGGCGCAGGGCGTTGTTGATGCGCTTGGCCAGGATGGGAGCGCTGTTGGCCGGGTAGAGGCTCTGGTCAGGGTAGGTTTCGCCGGCCACGTTGGCGTCGGCGGCTACCTGCCAGCCGCTGAGGTAGATGGCTTTGAGGCCAGCTTGCACCATCTGCACCGCCTGGTTGCCGCTTAATGCGCCCAGGGCATTGACGTAATCCTCTTCTTTCAGCAGTTGCCACAGCCGCTCCGCGCCCAGGCGGGCCAGGGTATACTCAATTTTTACGGAACCGCGCAGCCGCAGTACGTCTTCGCCGCTATACGGCCGTTCCACACCAGCCCAGCGGGGGTCTGTCTGCCACTCTTTTTCTAATGCTTGCGCTTCTTTTTTGTTACTCATGGGAATCTCCTCTAGAAATTTCAGATTGTGGATTTCGGATTGCGGATTTAATGCAAATACTCATACGCCTTCAGCGTTAGGAAATCGGTAAACTCTTTTTTAGTAATTAGCTCTTCAAAAAGCTGGGCAGCAAGCTGGTATTTGCCACTGTTGTACGCCGCTTCGCCCACGCGGGCTTTGATGTCGGCCAGCACCTGCGGGGCCACTTCGCGGTAGAGGGCGGCGTCAATGTTACGGCCGTCTTCCAGCACGGCATTGTCATTATTCACCCACTGCCACAACTGCGTGCGCGAGATTTCCGCCGTGGCCGCGTCTTCCATCAGGTTGTAAATGGGCACGCAGCCATTCCCCTCCAGCCACGCTGCCATGTACAAAATGCCCACGTCAATGTTGGTACGCAGACCCGCCTCGGTAATCGTGCCTTGGGGCACCGTCAGCAAATCCTGCGCCGTCACCTGCACGTCCTCCCGCTTGCGGTGAATCTGGTTGGGCGTGGGCATGTACTTGTCAAACTCATCTTTGGCAATTTGCACCAGGCCAGGATGCGCCACCCAGGTGCCGTCGTGGCCGTCTTGGGCCTCGCGCTCCTTGTCCAGGCGCACTTTTTCCAGAGCCGCTTCGTTGGCGGTGGGGTCACTTTTAATGGGAATTTGCGCCGCCATGCCGCCCATAGCGTGGATGCCCCGCCGGTGGCAGGTTTTGATGGTGAGGAGGGAGTAGGTGCGCATCATGTGCGTGGTCATGGTCACCTGGGCGCGGTCGGGCAGCACAAAGGTGGGGAAGTGGCGGAATTTGCGAATGATGCTGAAGATGTAGTCCCAACGGCCGCAGTTCAGCCCGGCCGAATGCGCTTTTAGCTCCCACAAAATCTCGTCCATCTCAAAGGAGGCCATAATGTTCTCGACCAGGACGGTGGCGCGAATGGTGCCTTGCGGAATGCCCAGTTCAGCCTGGGCCAGGTTGAAGGCATCGTTCCACAACCGCGCTTCCAGGTGGCTTTCTAGCTTGGGTAGGTAAAAATAGGGGCCACTGCCTTTCGCCAACAAGGTTTTAACATTGTGGAAGAAGTAAAGGCCAAAGTCAAAGAGGGAAGCAGAGATGGGGCGCCCATCTAGCAGCACATGCTTTTCTACTAGATGCCAGCCACGAGGGCGCACAAAGAGTACGGCCGTTTCCTGCCCCAGCTCGTAAAATTTGCCCGAATTGGGATCCGTGTAGGTAATGTCCCCCTGCACCGCGTCGCGCAAATTAATCTGCCCCTCCACCGTCGCCGTCCAGGTGGGCGAATGGGAATCCTCAAAATCTGCCATGTACACGTTCGCCCCCGAATTCAGGGCATTGATCACCATTTTGCGGTCTACCGGGCCAGTAATTTCCACGCGCCGGTCTTGCAGGTCGGCGGGAATGGGGGCCACCGTCCACGCGCTTTCGCGAATTTCCTTTGTCTCCGGCAAAAAGTCGGGGAACTGCCCGGCGTCAATGGCCGCCTGCCGCTCGTCGCGCCTTTGCAGCAGCGCGCGGCGGCGCGCACCAAAAGCCCGCTCTAGCTTCGCCACAAAAGCCAGCGCCTCCGGCGTCAGAATTTCGCCAAAAGCTGGGGTTATGTCACCTAACACTTCCATACCTGCGGGTACTGTCATACGTCTCTCCTCGTGTCGGCTCCCCTGGCATCTTCCAGGGAATTAGTGTAAAATCACCATCAGCGAATATTCGCTAACAGTGAAGACAAGTATAAAGATGAAACAGAGTTTGTCAAGGGCAAGCCGTGGACCGTATTCCGCAAGCCGTGAACCGTATTCCGTAAGCCGTGGACCGTGACGTGACGGATAACGGATAACGGACTACGGATAACAGATAACGGACCACGGATCCATGACGCTCTGTGTCATAAGCAAAGGATAATCAATGAGTACCGACCTCGTCAATATCATATTTGGCATGAAAATGCGCCAGGCGCGGGCCGAGGCGGGCCTGTCGCTGACTGCCCTGGCCCAGCGCGCGGGCATGTCTCCCTCTTACCTGACGGAGATTGAAAAGGGGCGCAAGTACCCGCGCAACGACAAGATTTTGGCCCTGGCTGGCGCCTTGGGGAAGGAGTATGATGATTTAGTTTCCATTAAGCTGCAGCCCTCCTTGCGCTACCTGGAGGCAGCTCTGTCTTCTTCCATCATGGGGCGCTTTCCTTTTGGGGAGTTTGGCTTCGAGACGGAGGATTTACTGAATTTACTGACCCGGGAGCCGGAAAAGGCCAGCGCCCTGCTGCACGCCATTTTGGATATTGGGCGGCGCTATGATTTGCAGGAGGAGGATTTTTTGCGGGCGGCGCTGCGCTCCTACCAGGAGATTCACGAGAATTACTTTCCGGAATTGGAGGAGGCGGCGCAAAATTTTGTGGCGCAGTTTGGGGCGGCTTACGCCATTTCAGAAACAGAGCCAGTGGCGCTGGAGACGCTGCAGGCTTTGTTGCAGCGGGAATATGGGTACGCCCTGAATGGGGCTGTGTTGGGGGAAAATGCGGATTTACAGGGGTACCGGTCAGTGCTGGTGATGGGGGAACGGCCGTCAGATAGCCCACGGCCGTTGCTCCTCCTCAACCCCCTGCTCTACCCGCGCCAGACCAAATTCCTGCTGGCCCGCGAGCTGGGGTACCAGTACCTGGGCCTGACCGAACGCTCCCTGGCCTCTCCACCCGACGAGGTGCGCACCTTCCAGCAACTGCTCAACGACTACAAGGCCGCTTACTTTGGCGGCGCCCTGCTCATGCCCCGCCCGGCGCTGTTGGCCGACCTGGAAGCCTTTTTCGACCTGCCCACCTGGCAACCCCAAGTGTTAGCCGATATGCTTACCCGCTACGACGTAACGCCGGAAATGCTCTTCTACCGCTTTAGCGAGCTGATTCCCCAATATTTTGGCATCAAGCTGCACTTTTTGCGCTTTCACCAGGCCAATGGAGACCTGCACCTGGTACGCCACCTCAACCTGAACCAGCTTTTGGTGCCCAGCGGCATTGGCTTGCAAGAGCATTACTGTCGCCGCTGGCTGTCGGCGCGGCTGCTGCAAGGGCTAAAGAGCCATCAGGCAGAAGGGGGGGAATCCTATCCGCTACCGGATATTCACATGGCCCGTTTTTTGGACAGCCGGGAGCAGTTTGTGGCCATGGGGTTTGCCCGGCCGTTGGTGTTGTCGCCAGGGGTGAACAGCAGCGTCACGGTAGGCTTTCGGCTGACGCCCGCTTTGCCGGCGCAGGTGCGTTTTCTGGCCGACCCGGCCATTCACCGGGAAACCATCCACGAAACCTGCGAGCGCTGCCCCCTGGCTGATTGCGCCGTGCGCGCCGCGCCGCCGGCAGTGCTAGAGGCAGCGCAAGCCAAAGAAAAGCGCCGACAAGCTTTGCAGCAGGTCAGCGCGGGGTTACTGGGGTGATGGTGGGGTGCAGGTTACAGGTTACAAGTTACATGTAACCTGTAACCTGCAACTTATTCCTTGCCCTACCCCTCTTGAGTCTCGGTAAATTCTTGCCAGGCGGCGTTGAAGGAGTCAATCTGGTTGGGGCCACCGTGGCGGGTAAGGATGGTGGCCCACTTCATATGCTCATCTTTTTTGCGCCGCTTGGAGAAGATGCGCTTGTTCAGGTCAATGTCGGCCCATTTGCGGGCCAAACGGCCAACATTGTCTTGACGCTCTTTTTGGCGCGCCAGCCAGTTCTGAAAGGTCATAGGTCCTCCAGGTTTTGCTAGACGGCCGTTTCCAAGATACGGCCGTTATGCGCCGTGATAATCGTTTTGGCCTGGTTTACTGTCTCATCGGACACAGTCACCAACAGCAAAATACTGCCATCGGCCACAGCGCGGCGCACAAAAGTCAACATCTCTCCGCTCAGTGACAATCCTCGTAACGAGTCAGCCGGAACAGCCGCTACCGGACGGATGTTATCCCCATACATAGAAGGGTGACTGGCAATAATCGGCGTCTCCACCTCGTTGCTTTCATCAGCAAGCGCTTCTAGCACCTGAACATCTTTATCTTCCACATTCGCAGCAGCCAGATTTTGCACAGCCTGGCTCACATCAGCCTGGTTGGTAAACAAACCAATCAATTTCGTCATAAAAAGGTACCTCCCTTATGAGGATTGCGGACGCTGCCGCCAGAAAAGAATAGGAATCAGAATCGTCATTAGCCCGGCCAAAGCCCAAATAGCCCAATAATCTAGCGCGCCAGGCAAGCGGCTAATATTGCTGGCTGCGGCCTGCCGTCGCTCCAGTTCACTGACAAAAGCTGCGGCCCCTTCCGGGTTATCCACGTGGTCCCAGTGGAACATAATCGGCATCAGGCGCAGGCCACCAGCACGCACCCAGGCCTGGGCTTGCAGCCGTTCGCCATCCAATTCAGCCGAGAAGTCCTGCACCGGGAATGGTTCCATCAGCTTTTGTACCGAAGCTGAAACCACCGGTTTCGCCACAGTACGCAGCGTATTGGCCTGATCATCGTCAAGGCTGGCAAGCGCTTCTTCCGCCTGCTGCCGCAGCTTTTCGCCAAAGTCTATGGCTACACTGCCATTTTGCAGGGTAAATGTGGCGGTTTTTTCCGGATCGTATGCGCTCCGCGCCATAAAGGTCATAGTTGTTGTGTGTTCAGTCAAAATTTGCCTCCTTTTACAGTAAGGAAATGGATCTAAATTCTTGTTGCCATTGCCCGCTTTACGCACCGGTTTGCGTAACCATCTGCTTCATGGCGGCAACAAACAGTGGCAGTCGGGTCGCCGACCACGGCGACGCTCCATGCGGGTGGGCATCATTGTCTCTTGTAAAATCCAGGAATACATCCAGACGGCCCAGCTTCTCCAAAATTTGGCGCACAATGTCGTAGGGCGTCAGCTGCGGGCTTAAGGGGATAAGCAAGCACCTTTGCCCATTGGCTTGCACAAGCTGTTGCGTTTCTTTGGCCTGGGCTATTGCCTCTGCGTCATGCAGCAGCACAATGTCTGCGCCCTGGGCCGCCAAATCACTGGCCAGGGTACGGCCGTTGCCGTCCCCAGAGTCATCATCATCCTTCTCCAGGCTGCCAATCATTAAGACAACCTTACCTGCCAACCGCTTCTTCTCAGACCCTGACGGGGTTGCGGTAAGGCATGGCTTTTCCATTTCTTGGGTAAAAGATGATTGCATAACTGCTCATATTCCTGTTGACCCAGCCTGCCAATGACGGTAGGGCTGCATCAAAACTAACTGCCTCTACCATACAAAAAACCAGGGCTTCTCTCCATAGATGGGGTTATAGATGGGGGATACATTGTGAGATACAGATTACTTGCGGCCAGAATTCCGGTAAAAATGCAGCAATTGGCCCCACGAATGAGGTATAATCCTAGGTAATGATACGCATACTCATCGTCCACCCAACCAAACTAATCTCCAGCCTGCTGGCCTCTGTTCTGCAAGAGGAACAAGACATTCACGTTATCGCACAGGCGCAGCACGTGGATGATGCCCTGTATAAGTTGGAGCTCTCCCGGTGCAACATTGTTCTGGTTGCCGCCAGCCTGCCCGAAAACGGCGCCTTGCAGCTCACCCAAACCATCACCACTGCCCATCCAGAGATAAAAGTGTTGGTTTTTGGGTTGCCCAAAGCAGAACAGGTGATTTTGCAATACGTCATGGCGGGCGCTGCCGGCTATGTACTGCAAGAAGTGCCCGTCGAGGGTCTTTTTGACAACATCCGTGCTGTTCACGAGGATAAGGCTCTGGTTTCTCCCGGCATTGCCGCCGCTTTTATGCGCCAGTTGGCGGAAATGGCGCAAATTTCGGCCCATGTGGAACTGAACCCCGCCGCCCTGAAAACGCTGACCCCTCGCGAACAGGAAGTGCTGGCCCTCATTGGGGAAGGGTTAACCAATCAGGAAATTGCCGACCGGCTGGTGATTGAATTGGGCACGGTGAAAAACCACGTGCACAACATTTTGCGCAAGCTGGACGTGCGCAGCCGGGAAGAAGCAGCCGCTCACCTGCCCCTGGTTGATCTAGAAGAATGAGACTGACGCATTGGCAGAGCCTGTGGTCGGTGCTTACCCTGCTGCTGCTGGCGTGTCAAGATCATGGATCTGCACCAGATTCTTTTCCCCTGACCATCCCCTCCGCACTCACGCCAGTTCCCCAGGTTGAAGCTGAAGCGATCTCTTCGGCTACGCCGCCGGCGCTGGCAACCCAGATTCCACAATCGCCACAAGAAGTAACCAGCACCCCGGCGGTTACGGCCGTACCCTTCCCAACAACCGCTTCCCTCGCCATCGACCCGCAAAACAGCGCCTACCAGGGCGCACTGTGGAGCGTAACCGCGTTAGCGCCTGTAGGCCAAACCTTTGTGCCCACGGTGAGCACTTTGAACGTGGTTGCTCTGTGGGTGGCTACCGGTGGACCAGAGTCGGTGACGCTGCAAGTGGTGGTGCGCCAGGGCGGGTTGGACGGTCCTGAATCAGGACGCAGCCAGCCCGTAAACATCCCGGTGGCTTTTGCGGATGTGGCAGTCTTTGGGTTTGAAACGGCCGTGTCCCTTCAGCCCGGCCAACTCCACACTCTGGAAGTCCTACGCGTCAGCGCCGCGGGCCACGGCGCCGTAGGTTGGGTGCAGCACGCCGGTTGGGATGATCCCTATCCCCAAGGCCAGGCTGTTGTCCAGGGCCAGCCCGCCCGCCAGGCAGACCTATGGTTCCAAATAGGAAGTGGGCAGTAGTGCTGCGTGAAAATAAGGACAAGAAACAATAGGTAAAAGAGTCAAAGGCTTTGTGCCTCCATCCCTTTGCAATGCGTTTATCTTAGCCAAACAGGTCGGCGTTGATGTCGTCGAGGTTGACTTCTGCGGGGGGTTTTTGCTTGCGGCCGCGCATCTGGTCGTAAAAATCCTCGTCGTAGCGGCGCGAGCGCACCGGGATGGGCATTTTCACGCCCCAGCCCAGCAGCAGCACCTCTTCCTTCTCCTGGAGACGGGCCAGCATGCCGCGCAGTTGCTCGCGCCCGGCCAGGCCGGTGAGCACGGCGCGAATGTCGTCCTCATCGCCCAGCCAGCCGGTAATGCGCGTGCCCAGCTGGGACATCACCTCGTCGTCAATGCCCGACGGCCGCTGGTCCACCACCAGCAGGGTTACAAAATATTTGCGCAGCTCACGGGCAATGATGCCAAAGGCGGTCTGCCCCGCCAGGTGCGCGTTCAGCAGCTTGTGGGCCTCCTCAATGGCAATCATCAGCGGGCGCGGCGGGGCGCTGTTCATGGTTTTGTGCTCTTCGGTCTTCTGCACCCAATGCTGGCGAATGCGCCGCGTGAGGATGTTGCTCACCAGCAGGTAGTCCAGGTCGTTGTCAAATTCGCCAAAGCCGAGGATGACGTGACGGCCGTTTTCCAGCTTATCTACAATGGCCGATACGGCATCGCTGGCCGGGGTTTCCATCACATAGGGGCGGTCGTAGACCAGCGCCAGCTTGCGGTGCAGCGCTTCTGCGGCCTTCTCGTGAACGTTGTTTTGCCGTGCCCAGGCCGCCACGGAGTTGGCGGCCGGCTCCGTCACCGTTTTGCCCGAGTCGGTGGTGTAGGTTTCGGTGGCTCCCGGCTCCAGCTTCATGAACTCGGCGAACCAGGAACGGCCGTAGCTCCGTTCCAGAGCGTTCAGAGTGACGGCGGCTGTATCCGTCAGGTTCAGCGTGTCGGCCAGCAGGTTAATGTCGCTGGTTTGGAAATCGCTGAGGGCCAGCTCCAGCGTGAAGTCTGGCGTGTGACCGCGCACCAGCGCCCCCTTGCCCAGCGCAGCCACCTGCACCTGCTGCCCAAAGAGGGACTTCAGCCCCCACACCCGCGCGTTGCGGTCGGTGTCGCTGTCGTCGAAGGCGTACTCGTTGTGCATGTCGAAGACCAGCGCAGCGGCGACCTGCTCCTTCATCACCCCGGCCAGCACCATGCGCGTCAGGAAGCTCTTACCCGTGCCTGTGGCCCCAAAAATACCGCTGCTGCGCTTCACCAGCTTGGCCAGGTCCAGCCCCACCGGGTGGTGGGGTTCGGTGGTGGTGGTGCCAATGGTGAAGGAGCCGGGGAAAATTTCGGCTACATCCCCCTCATCAGCCAGGCGCACCAGAGCATGATGGGCGGGTACGGTGCGCACGGGGCGCGGGGACGGCCGTTCCACCTCGCCGGCGGCAATTTGGTCCTGCCAATCAAGAAAGGCCGTTGGGTCAACGCTGGGGTCAGGGCCACGCTCCATCATCAGCGTGGGGTACATTTCCAGGGTGGTGTACAGCGTTTTGCCCAGCAGCGCGCTGCGAATGGTGGCATTCATGCGCGGCGGGTCCGACAATTCGTCAGCAAAACGGGGGTCGGTGGCCCCCAACTGCAAGTCGGTTACCAGCCCGTAGAAACGCCACGGGCCGCTGTCGCAGACCACGAAGCTGCCTTCCTGCACGGTGTCGGCGGGCACGGTCAGCCGCACGCGGAACCCTTCTTTCAGCCCGCCGCCAATGATATAGCCGATTGTTTGGTTTGTGTTTTCCATGGAGATGTTCCTGATTGACGATTGACGAATTACGATTGACGATTAGCGGTTGGCGACTTGCGGCGCAACGTTTTGATAGAAGCAACGGTCATGGCCACTATCTCATTCACTTCCTGCATCAGGTTTTGCAGGCGTTCCTCGGTCATTAACCCAGACTCGACAATTAACTCCAACCAGTAAAGCGTCTCATCTGCCTCCTCTTCAACAATTTTAAGTTTGTTTAGCATATCTTTTGTTGATTTAGCCCGGCTGGCAGCACGATAATTTGCACCAACAGAAGTAGCAGAGCGCAGGATTTGCTTGCCAATTACTTGCGCCGCTGCTGTATTTGGCAAGGCAGTCACCATGTTGATGACGCGCAAAGCCATCTGTTTCGTTCTTTTTTGATAAGTTAAAGCATCCATCAGGGTCTCAATCGTCAATCCTCAATCGTCAATCGTCTATTGGATAAATCCAACACATCGCTTAACGCTTCCAGGGTGGGGACAAGCATGTCGTAGTTGCTGCGCAGGAGCTCGATGATTTCCTGGGTAACGGCCGTGGCCCACCCCACATCCTCGCCGCGTAGCAGGTAGACGTCACACACGTGGGCTACCAGCAGTTGGTCAATGGGCACGTTGTTACTGTTCGCCCGCAAAATCAGCCGTAAATAGCCTAACTCATCGGTAAAGGCGCGGATTTCGGCCGGGTCGCGCACCAGCTCCACCGGGTCCAGGTTCAGGGGCGGGCGTGGTGGCAGGCCATGGCGGATGCTGCCCTGCACCTGGTAGCCCACGGCCAGCACGCTCATTTCGATGGGCAGCAGGCGGTTCTCGCGCTGGTCGTTGATCAGCTCGGCGCTGGGCGTTTCGGCCAACACCAGCCGCCGCACCAGCGGGTCATCGTCCACGTGCATATCGTAGATGAGGCCGTAGATGGCCTCGCGGGCGTCTACGGGCTGCGCCTTGACCAGGCTGCCAAAGGCGGGGGCCTCTAGCTGGCTGACGCGGCAGCCCACGGCAAAACCGCCGGTGCTGGCGCGCAAAATACGGCCGAATGCGATATTGATCATAACAACACCTTATCCATCAAATTGTCAACAGTCAATTATCAATGGTCAATTGCCAACCCATTTCGTTGGCAATTGACCATTAGCAATTGACCATTTCTACACTCCCTCAAAGCGACTTTTGCTGCCGCGGGCCAGCCCTTTGCTGCCTTGTTTAGCAGTTAAATTGCTGGGGATGCCATGCTTTTGCATGGCCAGGTCAATCATGAAGTTGAGTTCCTCCTGGTCACGATGGCCCACCACGGCCATTTCGTCGGCGCGGGCGATGACGTAAGGATAATCACCCAGGATGCGGCATTGGTCTACCAGGAGAGCGTGTACGGCCGTTACGCTTCCCTCATCCTCCGCCACCCAACGCGGAATGTCCACCCGCGCAATGCCCCGCCCGGAGTGCAGATAGAAGAAGCACACCTCGTTGGCCAGGTCGTGTTCGGCGAAGCGCTGGTTGGGCGGGGCGACCATGACAAAGACGGGGCTGCGCTGGAAAGGCTGAAGGAGACGGCCGACCAGCACCGCATCGGCCAAACCGCCTCCGGCGCTGCGCTTGCCCAGGGCCTTCCAGTCGAATTTGGGGTTATCCAGCCCGGTGAGGGCTTGCAGCAGGGTAATGACGTAGCCGGTCATGGGGCGGTCGATGAAGCCCGCCAGCAGCGCGCCGCTGTCGTGAATTTTGCTCATGCCTTTTAGCCAGGCCAGCACCGCGTCGTTTGGCTCGCCGTCGCTGCTGCCAATGGGCCAGTAAAGCAGCCGCTGGTCAAGAATGGCCAGCAGGGGCTGGGCGGCGCGGCGGTAAGCCCAGGTTTTGTCGGCCAGGGCGCCAATCTCTTTTTTGTCGCGCTCGATGCTGACCTTGCCGCTGCCGTAAAGGAAATCGGCTTCGGCGGCGTCATCTTCGGGGTAGTGCAGCTCCGGTGCGGAGAAGGGTTCCGGGGGCGTGCCCTGGCCGTGGTGGTAGACGATGCCGCCAATATTGAGCAGGTAGTAGAGGTGGGCGGCGTGCCGGTCGGGCATGATTTGCGAGCCGTCGGTGGCGATGAGGGTGGCTTTTTTGGGGGGCGGCGGCGGGTCGATGGGCTGGTTGAGGGGGTGGCTGTGGTTGAACGGCCGTGCGGCGCGGTAATGTTTGGGGTCGGCCTGGGCAGCGGCCGTGGTCAGCGCCTGCTCAATTTTCGCCCAATTTTGGGCGTGCTTATCCAGCACGGCCAGCAGATCTTCTACGAAGTGGCGGCGATCTTTTTGGCGCTGCACGGCCGTTTGGGCCATGGCCTCGATGTTCGGGGTCAGTTTTTCAAATTCCAGCGTCATTCATCACCATCCTTCGGCCAATAATGCCTGCCATTCTGACGTGATTTCGGAATCTGACAAGTTCGCCTGCAGCATCCAGCCCACGGCCGTGCCGCAGTCGCGGGTAAAGGCTTCACTGCTGGCGGTGTCAATGGCGCACGGCCGTTGCCAGCCCCGTCCCAATCCTGACGCAGCCGGCGCCAACACCAAAATCACGTCATGCTGCAGCGCATTTTGGCCAACGATGTGCCGCGAAACTACATTCTCCGCATGGACAACGTATCGGTTGACAAGAACGAACCCCGCTTTCCTGAGCGCGTAGGTCAGTGCCGCCCACCCTTTAGGGTTCCAATGATGATAGGTAAAAATGAAACGGCCGTTCTCCTTTAGCACGCGGTGGCATTCGGCAAAAATGCCGCGCAAAATCGCCCCGTACTGCCCATTTTGCAGGCGCTGGTCCACGGCCGCATCATCCAGCGCGTATTCCCAATCCGCCGCGGTGGGCAAAAGCTGCCGCAGCCACACGCGGAAAAAGGCGGCCAAGTCGCCGTACTGCACGCTGTCGTAGTAAGGCGGGTCGGTGACAATAGCGTCCACGCTATGGTCGGGCAGGTCGAGCGAAGCGGAGGAGCCTTGCAAAAGCAGGAAGCGGCGCTGGCCCGTTTGCAGGTCGGCAAAGTTACGGTGCTCAGTGCCTGCGTCTACTTCGCCGCTGATGGTGACTTTTGCGGCCCGGCCGTTGACTACCTGCCGCTCCACCGGATTGGCGGCCCAGGTGCGGCCGCGGGCGATACGGCCGTAAAACAAACTGTGCAGCGTGCCCGACGTTCGCGCCGGGTAAATGGGGTTGTTCTCCAGCGCGGTGTACGGAAATGAGTAAGCGTGGTAGGCAAAAGCGTGGCGGATGGCCCCCGGACGCCGCTTTTGATCCCCCTTGTAGCCGCACAACAGCGTGTTAAATTCCAGCGACGTGGAGACCAGCAACCCCAGATTGAGCCAGGCTAAAGAAGCAGGGGTGTAGGGGAAAAGGGGAGCAGGGGAGATGCTCCCCTGCCCAATGGCCGCTTGCAAATAAAACAGTTGGCGGCTGGTAAAGAGGTCGAGGTAATTGTTTATGCCGCGCACCAGCAGGCTCTTTGATTTTGGCCCCGGCTGCACGGCAAAATCAGCAGGGTCGAAGGCGCACTGTGCCCGCTGGGCGTCGGCGAGGGCAATGGCAGCCAGGTCGCCGGAGCGCGGTGGGGTAAAAAAGAGGCCGTGGGTTGCGCATTGGCCCACAATGGCAACCGGTTGGTAACGCTGGTAGTAGGGTTTGTCTAACGCTTCGCGGTAGGGCTGGTGGCATTGGGCACACTGTTTGACTTCGCGGGTGAGCAAGGGCAGCGTGGGTACACTTTCTGGCGCAAATAAGAGTTCGCCATCGCGCAAGATGGCGTGGCTGTTGGAGTCAATGGTGATGATGGAGCCGTCGTTTTCGTAGCGCAGCACGGTGGCGTCTATAAACAAGGCTGGGCCGCAGTCGCAGCGCCGCCGCCAGGCGTAGAGGGTGTATTGCAGCGGCACGGCCGTTGCACAGTGCGGGCAGGTGGTCTCAAAGTAGGGGGCAAGGACGGCCGTTAACCCCGCATGAAACGCCAAAAATGCCGCCTCCAACTCCTCCAAAGGCACTTCCGTCAGGCTGGCCCGCGCCTGCAGCACCGGAATGGGGTCCAGGTCCACCCCCACCACATTGGCCCCCATGCGGATGGCCTCGTGCAGCGTTGTGCCCCCGCCCATCATCGGATCCAGCACAATTTTGCCCGCCAAACCACCGGCGGCATAGTAGCCTTGCTGTGCCTCATCCGTGACCAAATGCTTGAGAATGGCGCGAAAGGTACTGCCGCAGCGCCGCGCCCACCACTTATGCAAATAGGTGTTTGGCCGGTACAAATGCTTATTGTACGATTCAAAAGCCGCCAAATCGTCGGCAAAGGTTTCGTCAAATTCGTGGTCAATACGCATAAATCTGTTCCAAGTTTCTCAAATTACCAGGCACGAGGTTTTTCTACCTTGGGAAATGGTCCAGTGCTGAACAAAGGGGGGGGGATTTTTCCGACACGTAATGTAGATTATGCTTGGCTAACTCTGAGGTGAGCAGATCGTTGTAAGCGTGCCTCTGCCGGGCAATTTGGAGCAGCCACCAAAGCCCAACCAGAAGGGCGACGACCCAGCCACAATTAAAGAGCCAGTTTGCGCCGCCAAGGATGTTTTGCAGTAAATCAGTCATTTTTCCCGTGTTGTTCCTCATCACTCATGTATCCTGTTTTTTGGCTGCCCGCTGGACCAGCAGCTCTTCTTGCATGGCGTAAAAGCGCTCCCGGCTGAGGGGGTAGCGCCAGGCCACCAGCACTGACAGCAACAACATGAAGGCCGGGATGACGCTAACCAGCAGGCGCAGCATTAGCAGGGCGCTTTCTGGCTGGGGCACAAAGACACTGCCGGTGGTGCTGCTGACAAAACCGCTGGCTTCTAGCAGTTGGCCGACGATGAAAATGGCAAAGGCGGAGGCCATTTTGCGAAAGAAAACCAGGTAGCCCGCGTAGATGCCTTCGCGCCGCTTGCCGGTTTTTAGCTCGTCGGCTTCAACCACATCGGCGACGATGGCCCAGGGTACGGCGTTGGCTGCCCCGTAGCCCAGTCCGGCGAAAATGGCCGCTACCAACATCATATTTTGCCCGCCAGGCGGCACCTGGCTGATGATGATTAAGACCACCGCCATAAACATCATGCTGCCGATGTAGGTGTTGCGCTTGCCAAAGCGGTGCATCAATTTTACCACGATGGGCATGCTAAGAAAGGCCAGCCCCAGCACCAGGGCCAGCAGCAGGTTGTCGAAACCAGGGTCTACGCGCACGTAGTCTATCAGGAAGCGCACGAAGACGACCAGCACCACATCAACGGTGGCGAAGCTGAGCAGGTAGATGGTAGCCGCCAGGCGAAACGGCCGATTGCTAAAGACCTGGCGGAAGGTTTGTAACGGCCGTATCGGGTCTGGGTCTGGTTCTCGCTCCGGTTCTTGGATGTACTTGAAGAGGATGAGCAGGGGAACGGTCAGCGCCAGTCCCCAGATGGCGGCAGTGAGGGCGTAGCCGTGGCGAATGGCTTCTGGCCCGCCGCCCAGCCACGCGCCAAAAATATCTTCGGCCAGCAAGGTGAAGGTACCCCCTGTAATCAGTGCCGCCAGAATGGAGCTGCCCATGCGCCAGCCTGCCAGGTTACTGCGCTCGTCGAAATCTTCGGTTAGCTCTGGCGTCAGGGCAATGTAGGGCACGTTGACCAGGGTGTAGAGGGTGTCGAAAAGTAGAAAGACCAGGCTGTAATAAATGGCTAGCCCAGTGGTGCTGTGGATGGGGGGCACGTAAAACATGAGGAAGAAGGCGAGACCGAAGGGCACCGCGCCAAAGAGCAGAAACGGCCGTCGCCTGCCCCACCGAGTTTGGATACGGTCGCTCAGCGTGCCCACCAGGGGGTCATTAATGCTGTCCCAAATGCGCCCCACCAGCACCACCGTGCCAGCCAGCCCCGCGCCAACACCCACCACGTTGGTCAGAAAGATGAACCAAAAGGTGTTGCGGGCCACGGTGGCAGCAGAGGTCCCCCAATCTCCCAAGCTGTAGATGAACTTGGTGCGGCGTGATAGCCGCGGGGCGGTGATGGGGTTTTGGATGGGGGCGTCACTCATGGGAAATTGCTTGGGCCTTTTTGCCGGGAACTACCCATGCCTCCCGGTCGTTTTAAGAAAGAGAAAGGACAGATTGTAAGCTGGTGAATGAAGCATGAAGGAGGTGGATCATGCCCACGATGTATATGACTTTTTGGTCCGTGTTGATGATTGGCGCCCTTGGCGTATGGCGGCTGCGCAGCGTGGGGCGCGTGTTGCTGGTGTTGGTGGTAACGGCCGTGGTCCTGCTATTCAGCCAATCCCTTTTTGTGCAATTATCCATCAATGCCGGCCTTGACCCCAGTACCATCCTCACGGAGCCTTTTCGTTTTTTAGCCAGCGGTCCTATGGGCTGGCTGGCATTGCTGATAATGCCCTGCGGCTGGCTTGGCCCCATCATTGGCCTGAATTTGGTCCAGCGTATTGCCGAATAGGGCTTGGAGCTGAGGGAATGGGCGTTAGGGCCAGCTCAATCCGCAGCCCCTAATCCCCGGCAACCGATGTCACCTGGCTCCCATTAGTTTCAACACAAAGCGCAGCATTCCGCGGAAGATGCTGCCGAAGAAGCCGGGGCGGGGGTTGGCGGTCAGGCTTTCTTCCATGTGCATCATGGCCTGCATAAAGCGGCCCTGGCGCAGGCGCATTAGGCTGAGGGCGCGCAGCACCTGGCCCTGCTTTTCCCGGTCCCCATCCTGGGCAAAGATTGCCGCCGCATCACTGTAACAGCGGGCTGCCTCCTCTGGTTTTTTGGTAAACGCGTAAAGATCGCCTAAATTGCCCAAAGCCTGGGCCTGGCGGTTTTGGTCGCCCAGTTGGGCGAAGGCGTCGGCAGCCTGAGTTAATGCTTGCCGGGCTGGCTCATGCTTGCCGCGCATGCGCTGGATGACGCCGATATTGTTCCACATTTCAGCCTGGCCTGTTAGGTTTTCGGCGGTGGCATAGGTGGAAACGGCCGTTTCAAACCTGTCCAAGGCCCCTTCATAATCCCCCGCCTGGAATAACCGCAGCCCCTCTTCTTTCAATTCATCCGCTGTCATCACGCCGCTCCTCAGAATACAAAATGGCAGCGAACCCCGCTGCCACCTCTCAGACCCCATCGCCTGCTCTGCACAAACCTTACCAGGTAATTTCCAAGATACTTTCGGCAATCTGCCTTAACTGCGTCACATCCAGTTTACTTAAATGATGGGCAGTTTCCAGGTAAACCAGGTTTTGCGGGTTGGCCAGGAAGGCCTGCATTTCCGGAGACATTGCTTTAAACTGCCGCAGCAGGCGCAGTTCTGCCTCGTGTCGCCCCAAAGGGCCTCGGTCAGCATCCAAAAATTGGCTCACCGATGCGCCCAAAAATCGGGCAGCCGCCTCCAGGTGCAGGTAAGAAATAGGTTGTTCCCCGGCCTCATACGCCTCCATCTGCCCCACCGGCACATCCAGCTCCTCGGCTACCTCTTGCGCGGTGCGCTTTTCCTTCAGGCGTTGCTGCCGCAGCATCACACCAATGACGCGGTGCCGGAGGGCAACCATATTCATGTAATCAACGTGAGGTTTTTCCACCAAAGACTCACTGCCCCAAAAATAACCCATGGGCACACCTAAATATAAGGCCAGCACTTCCAAATCAGGTAAGGAAATCGGATACTCCCCCGCTTCAGCGGTTGCGTAGGTTTCCTCAGACACCTGCAAAACCTCTGCACAATCCGCGGCAGAGCGCCCGGCATGTTCACGGGCATCTTTAATCAAATTTCCTAGAATTTTGGCGCGGGGGTTGGTTTCACTCATATCTTTTCTCTTTTGGGGAACTTGTCTAATCCGCTTCTAGTCGTATCGCTTTGGCGTATTATATTATGTACACCTCAGGATATGCAATGTCTGGTTTATTTGCCAACGGCACCCAATAAACCTTTCACTTGTTCTCGCGGACTTAATGCTTACAATTACAGACTATGATTCAGATTAAGGGCTTGATCAAGAACTATGGCCTGAACCCGGTGCTGCGCGGTGTGGATTTACACGTGGGTCAGGGAGAATTTGTGACCCTGGTAGGGCCGAATGGCGCGGGGAAGAGTACCCTGATGCGCATCGTGGCCACGCTGCTCACGAAAACGGCCGGTGAAGTGAAAATTGGCGGTTGGCCGCTACCGGAGCAGGCCGGGAAGGTCCGGCGTTATATTGGCCTGGTATCCCACCAATCACTGCTGTATGGGGATTTGACGGCCGCAGAAAACCTGATGTTTTTTGCGCGGCTGTACAAACTGGAAAACCAGGAAGCGCGCGTGCTGGCGGCGCTGAAGACGGTGGGGCTGCTGGCTCGCCAGCGGGACCCGGTGAGTACCTTTTCGCGGGGTATGGTGCAGCGGCTGACCATTGCCCGCGCCACGCTGCACGGACCGGACGTGCTGCTGCTAGATGAACCGTACACCGGTTTAGACCAGGATGCAGCCCAACTGCTAGATGATTTGCTGCGGCGGGAACAGAGCAACGGCCGTACCATCTTTATGATCACCCACGACCTGGTACATGGCCTAAACCTGTGCGACCGCGTACTCATTCTCAACCGGGGCAAAATTGCCGCTGACCTGGACAGCCGCCAGATTGCTCCCGATGACTTTCTACACATTTATGCCGAGCATACCGGCCGGCGCAACTGATAAGACACGTGGGTTAGTGGGTTGGGTAACTAGTTTGTTGATACCCTACCAACCAACCAACGAACCAACCTAGCTATGACTTCTCTTAACTCGCAAAACTCACCTTTTTTAACGGCCGTGTGGGCCATCGTCTGGAAAGACCTGCAAATCGAAAAACACACCCGCCAGACCATCAGCGTCATGATCATGTTCTCCCTGGTCACCGTCATCATGTTCAACTTTGCCCTGGAAGCCAACCTGGCCGCCGCCCGTGAGGTAGCCACCGGTCTGCTGTGGTCGACAATTCTGTTAGCGGGGACCCTGGGCCTCAACCGTTCCCTGGCCATTGAGCGCGAAAACCAAACCATGGAAGCCGTCCTTATGGCGCCCATTGACCGCAGCGCCATTTACTTTGGCAAAGTCATCAGCGTAACGATTTTCACCCTCATTCTTGAGCTGGTGCTGGTCTTCATTTTTATCGTTTTCTTCGACAAGCCCTTCTGGCGCCCCCCTGTATTACTGGTTCTGTTTTTAGGCACTGTGGGCTACGTGGCGGCCGGCGTCATCGTCACCTCCATGACCATCCAGACCCGCACCCGCGAGGTGCTGCTGCCGGTGCTGCTGCTGCCCCTTTCTCTGCCGCTGGTCCTCCCTGCCTCTATGGCGGTGGCCGCCTACATGTTCCCACAATTGCCCGCGTTTGGGGAGGTGCAAAGCGCTATTTCCATTGTTTTACTCTATGATTTACTCATGCTGAGCGCCGGTTTTTTGACCTACCATTACGTGGTAGAATCGTGATATACAGCATTAATGCCCCAGAGGGGGTTTTACACATGACACAAGCGCCACGCTGTTTAAAAATGTATTGGGAATTTTGGGGGAACCTTGCTAACATCTTTTGTAAGATGTAAAAAAAGAAGACGAGGTGGAATTATGGAACTTACTCGCTTAAACCGCAATGTGCGTATTTTGAACTGGGCCGCAGCTGCAGCCTTGCTGGTAGCCCTGCTTTTGGTCTTTTTCTACGCGCCTGTAGAACGTACCATGGGCAACGTGCAGCGCATTTTTTACTTTCACGTTGGCTCGGCCTGGGTGGGGGCGTTGGCCTTTTTTGTGGCGTTGGTTGCCGGTGTTATCTATTTGCGCAAGCCCAGCCGATCATGGGACACAGTCGCCCTGGCTTCGGTGGAAATTGGTCTGGTTTTCTTAACCATGGCAACGGTAGCTGGTTCGGTATGGGGCAAGCCTGCCTGGAACACCTGGTGGGAGTGGAGTCCGCGCCTGACGCTGATTACCATTGCCTGGCTCACCTATGCCGCCTACTTCATGCTGCGCGGCGCCATTGAGGATGAGGAAAAGCGGGGTCGGTTTGCGGCCGTTTACGTCATCGTCGCCTTCGTCACCATCATCAGCACCTACATTAGCATTCGCATCTTACGGGACATCCACCCTGTTGTCTTTGGCGGTACGCTAGAATCTGCCCAGGGCGCCGAACAAGGGCTGCAAGAATTTGCGCCGGGTTTGGAATCCACCAGAATGGTGATTACCCTGAATGCCAGTGTGGTTGCCTTTACCTTGATGTTTGCCGCTTGGCTGGCTAACCGCATCCGCTTGCAGCGTTTGATGGACCAGGCAGATGTGCTAAAAATGCGGGTTGTTGCGCGCCTGCAAGGAGAGAAGGCATGACGCTCGTTATCTTGCTAAACGCGTTACTGCAGCAAGTAAGTGATCCAAATCGGTTTAATGATTATTTGGTGCTTGGCTATGTTGCCATGTGGCTGATTGGCATGGTGTACGTAATCAGTTTAGTGGTCAGGCAGCGGAATTTACACCAAGACATTTCTTTGATGAAGCGTTTATTAGAGGAAGATAAGACGGCTGACTTGTAATCTGCTTGACTGTTGGACGCAGGATTTATTGTCATTTTATGTGGCAGACATTCCAATAGGTTCTAGCAGGATAGGGGACCGATGATGTTTGCCACTTTGTGTTTTCCTGGCACCTTTGTAGGCGGCTTGAATCTAAATATGTAAGGACTTACGCAGGTTGAGCTTGTCGAAGCCGATTTCAACAGGCTCAATCTCCGGTCATTGAGGGCTTTTGCGTAAGTTCTGTAGGTAAGGAACGGCCGTTGGACGCTATCTAATGGGTAAATAAAGCAAGCTCAGTGAAGCTCGCTTGCGGAGAGAATTACATGTCAGAGACAAAGTTAGAAACGCCGGATATTCACCCGGCGCGAAGTTGGTTAGCCGGCCGGAACATGCTCATTGGCGTCGGTATATTGGTCTTGGCCTTTCTCGTTTTGGGAACCCTGAATCAGGCGAATGGGCCACAGCCAACTTTTGCCGTGGGGCTGCAAACACAACCATTCTTGGTGCTGGCTTTTTTGTCTTTTGCTGCCGGGCTGCTCAGTTTTGTGTCGCCCTGTACCCTGCCTGTGCTGACAGCGTACTTTGCCTTTGCCTTTCAGAGCAGCCGTTCGCAAATTGCCACCAACACCCTCTCGTTCATGCTGGGGTTAGCGACGATGTTCAGCTTGCTAGGGGCAGCAGGTTTTGTGGTGGGGCAAGTTCTCATTCAAAACCAGCGGCTTATCTTGTTGTTGGGTGGCGCATTGGTGGTGGCGTTTGGCGTGATGAGCTTGCTAGGGGGTGGTTTCGGCGGGTTTAAGGAAAATACGCAGGCGCGCAGCACCACCATGGGCGGCTCATATCTTTTTGGCCTCACTTTTGCCGTAGGTTGGTCTAGCTGCCTTGGGCCAATTCTGGGTTCGGTGCTGACGTTGGCGGCGCAAACGACTTCGGTATGGCGTGGCATGATGCTCTTGTTCATTTACACGCTTGGGCTGGGGCTTCCGCTGCTGCTGGTTTCTACCTTTTTTGGGCGCATGAGTCGCCAGAGCCTCTTTTGGCGCGTTTTGCGGGGTAAAGGTTGGGATTGGGATACCCACGTGTTTGTGGTGGCGCTGGTTTGGGCGCTGGCTGTCTGGCGAATTTTAACGGCCGTTGCCGAATACGCCTTTCGCCAGTTTGCCATCTTTGAGGGACAGACCTTTACCACCGGACACGAGCTGGCCTTGCTTGCCCTGACAATTGTGGGAGCGGCCCTATGGACCTTCACCACCCCTGGAGAGAAAAAGACCACCATTCATTTGCACACTACCCAACTCGTCAGCGGCGCCCTGTTCATCCTCATGGGCGTCCTCATGCTGGAAGCACAGTTAGCCATGTTTAACAACCTGATTCCCCCCGAATTAGCGGAGTGGTTAGCAACGCAGGAAGAGAAATTAATCAGCTTATTCAGGTAATGACCCTGAGACAATCCTGGTCAGATATGTCTAAAAAGAAACAAAGCGGGCATAAAAAGCAAGATGGCTTTTCCACAATACTTATGGTACTTGGCGCTGGCGTTCTGGGCCTGGCCCTGGCATTTTTGCTCTTTGGCAACAGATTGCTAGATCCCCGACCCGCGCCACGCGAAAGGGGGCCGGTGCTGCAACAAGTGCCCGAATTGGACCCACAGGTCGTGTCGGTCGCCGGGAACGGCTTACCGCTGCAGCCAGGACAGCCAGCCTATGATTTTGCGGCCCGCGACCTGGAAGGCAATGTGGTCCGCCTGAGCGATTTTCGTGGCCAGCCCGTGATGGTGAATTTTTGGGCGACCTGGTGCCCACCTTGTCGCGTGGAGCTACCAGATTTCGAGCAAGCTTACCAGGAGTACCAGGACGAGGGTCTGGTAATTCTGGCCCTGAATCAAGACGAACCAGCCAGTCTGGTGGAAACCTATTTCCATGTGGATAATGACTTTTCGTTTACGCCATTGTTGGATGAACGCAGCACCATTTCCCGAGGTTACGGGGTAAACAGCTATCCGACGACTATTTTTGTTGATGCTGCTGGGGTGGTAACGGCCGTGCACCGCGGCTTGCTGGTACCAGAACAGCTTGAAGCCTACCTGGCCCAAACCTTGCCCAGCAGCTAACTACCTTTATGAGCACTCCTCCCCAAAAGCAGCCCGTAACCGGCTGGCAACGTGATCTGGTCATCCGCGTAGACAAGGGCGTTTACTGGTTTAGCAAGCATTGGTTGGCCTTTTTCAACGTGGTTCTGGCCCTCTACGTTGGCCTGCCCATTCTCGCTCCCACCCTCATGAATGCTGGCGCCACTGGCCCGGCCAACGTCATCTACACCCTTTACAAGCCCATGTGTCACCAGATGGCTACCCGTTCTTTCTTTCTCTTTGGCGAGCAGTACGCTTACCCCCGTAATATTGCTGGAGCCAATCTGACGCCTATTGAAGCCTACACCCCTGATCTGCCAGAATATGCGGGCGTGGATGAAAACAATTGGGTCGATTATTACCTGCTGGCGGGGCGCACCTTTTTGGGCAACACCGAGATGGGCTACAAAATGGCCCTGTGTGCCCGCGATATGGGCATTTACAGCTTTTTGCTGGTAGGCGGGCTGCTATACGCCATGCTGCGGCGGCGCTTTCGGATTCGCCCACTGCCCTTCTGGTTGTTTATTCTCATTGGCCTGCTGCCCATTGCCTGGGATGGCTTCAGCCAGCTTTTTGGCTACTACGCCACCCCCATTGATGGCTCCCCAGCAACAGGTTTTCTGGCGCAAATGCAGCGCATCTTCCCCCTCCGCGAAAGCAGCCCCTTCTTACGCACGGCCACCGGCGCGCTCTTTGGGTTAATGCTGGCCTGGCTGGCTTTTCCTCACGTAGACAGTGGCATGCGCATCACCGAGAAAGATTTAGCGGCTAAATTACGGCGCATTGGGGAACTGGAGTGAGAGGTGGCTAGTTAGTTGGTTGTTGCCTACAGGTATCAACCTGCCATTTAGCTCACCAGCCCACCAGCTCTCTAACCTTCGTACTTCCCAAAAATAAGGGTGGCATTGTGGCCGCCCAATCCAAACCCGTTGGACATAATCACGCGCAAATCAGCTTGGCGTGCCTCATTGGGAACGTAGTCCAGATCGCAATCCGGGTCGAGCGTTTCATAATTGATGGTTGGGGGAATGATGCCGCTGTGCAAAGCCTGTAAGCAAATGATGGCCTCCAGCGCACCCGCTGCGCCCAGCAAATGGCCATGCATGGATTTGGTGGAGCTAACCGGCAACTGGTAAGCATACGCGCCAAATACGCTTTTGATGGCGGCCGTTTCGCTTTTGTCGTTGAGCTGGGTGCTGGTACCGTGGGCGTTGATGTAGTCTACTTTCTGGGGCGCCAAACCAGCATCGTCCAGGGCGTGGCGCATGGCCTTAGCCGCACCAACGCCGTTTTCTGCAGGCATAGAGATATGGTAGGCATCAGCACTGGTGCCATAACCCAGCAATTCACTATAGATGGTTGCGTCTCGGGCCAGCGCGTGATCCAGAGATTCCAAGACGAGAATAGCCGCTCCTTCACCGGTTACAAAACCATCCCGCTCTTTGTCAAAGGGGCGCGACGCGTCCTGGGGGCTATTGTTGCGGGTAGACATGGCGCCGATGACGCCAAAACCGGCAAAGGCAAGGGGGAGAATGGCCGCTTCTGTGCCCCCAGCCAGCATCACGTCAGCTGCGCCGCGGCGGATGATGCTGCCAGCCTCGCCAATGGCGTTGTTGCCCGTGGCGCAGGCGGTGTAGACGGCCATGTTGGGGCCGCACAGGCCGTGGGCGATGGATATCTGGGCGGCAGGCGTGTCGGCCAACATCATAGGTACGAAGAAGGGGCTGACGCGATTGGGGCCGCGCTCTTGTAAGATTTGCAAATTTTCCACAACGGGGTCCAGGCTGCCCATGCCGCTGCCAACTACCACCCCAATGCGATCCTGATTGGCGGAAGTGATGGGAAGCCGGGCGTTGATGACAGCCTGGGCTGCCGCAGCCAAGGCCAGTTGGGTGGCGCGGGACATGCGCCGGGCATCTTTGCGATCAAAGTGTTCCAGAGGGTCAAACCCTTTGACTTCAGCGGCGAATTGAGTTTTGTAGGCGCTGGCGTCGAAGTGAGTGATGGGGCCGATGCCGCTACGGCCGTTGACCACATTGTCCCAGGTAGTTTGTGCATCGTGCCCCAGCGGGTTATAGGTGCCCATGCCGGTAACGACGACGCGTCGGGTTGGTGCTGTCATATTGCCTCCATAGAAAACGGCCGTTTCGGTGGAAAACGGCCGTTCATTAACCAAAGATTATAACCCGATGAATTTAGGAAAGATGCGCCAGCCGCCAAAGTGTAAACTACTTGACACTATCTTGTATAATCAGATTACGCATAAATTTTTTGATACAGGAGCTATAGATGACTACATTACTGAAAAAAGCTTTTGCCCAGGCGGAACAACTGCCAGAATGGGAGCAAGATGCGCTGGCCGCCTTCATCTTGGAAGAAATCGCCGCCAGCCAACAATGGAACCAGGTAACCCAGAAAAAGATGGCGCAAACCTCTGGGGATCGCCTGCGGGCAACCCTTCTTCCAGACTATACCCGTGCCTTCTCGCAACAGTAACGAGGTCGCCCTTACCCCTTCTTCCCTCCCATTCCGTACTATTTGCCTGAGCCGCTTCTAGCCTCGCAACGGAGCGGCATTTTTCCTTCCTCAAGTTTCTGAACCCAACCATGAAAGCAAAACAACCAAAGAAAAAAGATTGGCGCAAAGCGACCCAAAAAGCCATGCGACAGGCTACCGAGCGCGAGTTGGTTGACCGGCATGGCAAAGTTGACCCCTCCTTTAATTATCGCTGGGAACACGTCACGGCCGTTGTCACCCTGGCCGTCCGCCTGGCACACCTGACGGATGCTGACCCCGAAGTGGTAGAAGCAGCCGCCTGGCTGCACGACGTACGCAAAGACACCAAAGACAACCACCCCATGGAGGGCGCCAAATTTGCGCGACAAATTTTACCCAAAACAGATTTTCCCGCCGCCAAAATTGAGCAGGTTGCTCGCGCCATTGAAGAGCACATGGGGCTGTGGCGCGACGAACCCCTGCAAATGCTGGAGTCTCAGGTATTGTGGGATGCGGATAAGTTGGCGAAGATTGGGCTAACGGCCGTATTCCACTGGACCGGCGGTTCCCTGGCTGGGGCCAAAATGCGCACCCTGGAAGATCTCATCGCCCGTGGGCGCAGCGCCGCCTGGCAGGCCAAAACCGTCGCCAGCATGCACACTGAACCGGCCCGCCGCGCCGCTCAGGCCCGCTTTGCCGCTTACAACTGGCTGTGGCAAGAGCTAGAGCGGGAACTCAAAGGGGACGATTTGGAATAGACAATAAATAGCGGAAAATCCGCCGTGCTCCCAAACACGGCGGATTTTTATGGCAAAACCAACCCCTAATCGCTTATTGACTGTGCTGGTAAAAGAACTCCGTAACCACCGGATGCACGAAATTGGGCCGGAACAGCGTTTGCCATTCCCAAGCGTCATCATGCCCGCCCCCTTCCCGGTTGGCCAGTAGCCAATGGCTGTACGCCAGAAAATAGGGTTCCCGCTGCCGCATGTAGCTATACTGCCAAATCAAATATGTCTTTTCCACCTGGGGATCAGGGTGATAAGAGCCGCCTTCGGTACCAATGATGGGTAGTGAACGCCCCAGGTGAGCGCGCACAATTTCGTCATAACGCCGGTACAGCCAGAAGCCTTCCGGGTCATCATACGGCCGTAACCCATGATAATTGTGTACCGATAACCAGGCATGGTTAAGCAATGCTCCATCCCCGTTATAGGCCAAAGCGCGCAGGGTGCGGTCTAAAAAGTCATAATGGTCATACTCGCCACCAGGGCTAAAAGCGCCAATGCCTGGCAGCCCCCCGTTGTTTACCACCTGCCGCGCCGTCAGCGCCCAGGCCAGGGCGTAGCGGTTAGGGTTGGCAAACCCCTGGGTATTTTCTACGTTGGTGTTTGGCTCATTGTAAATCTGGAAATAGTACACCCCCTTGGCGCGATAGTGGCGCACAATAGGGCCAATATCCCGGTACGGCTCTATGGTTCCCAGGTAAAAGCGCATAACGGGCATAATGCCATGGGCCACCAGTTGGTCAACCAAGTACTCATTGCCCTGCATATCCCCGTTATCATTCAAAAAAACCACCCATTTGATGTGCATGCGCACCATTTCGGCCACAAAGCGGTCTACCACACCTTGCTCCTGGGTTGTCGTTGGGATCCAATGCATACCCCAACCATTGTTATTGGCCGGCACCGGGTAGGCCTCTATAGGCATTATTTCATTATAGCCATACTGGTCCACAGGTTTGACAACGAGGGTTGCCGTGGCGCTGGCGTTGGGATCGGGCGTGGATGTCTCTGTGGGGGTTGCCGTCGGCGTTACTGGGGTATTGGTGGGAATGGGCAAGGGTGTGTTAGTGGCCTGCCGTGTTGGTTGCGGGGTGATGGGGGTGGTTGTGGGTACGGCCGTTGGCGGAGGGGGCGTAAAGGTAAGGGGTAAAATCGCTGGAATTTCAGCCACAGCCGCCCGCGTAGGCAAAATGATGACGGCCGATTCCAGGACACAACCCGCCAGCAGTATTCCAAAGGTTAAAATTAGCAGTCCCGCTCTAAAAGCACTCACCCTACTCATTCTGATCATGAAAATTCATCTAGCAATCCTGCCATAGTCCTAGCGGTATAAGTCAAACTCCTTGGGACGCACCAAGTCGGTAGCGTTACCGGCTGGGGCCGCAAAATGCAGCCCGCGAATCAGAACCACGGGCGTTCCTTCCGCCGCCTGCCCCATCAGCAACCCAGCCGCCGCGGCGATTTCGTCGGCCACGCCCACGTCGGTATGTTCCAGGGTATAGCCGTACAAATCTGGCTCACCGCGTCGGTCCCACAGGGCGGGGATGCCCGCTGCGCCAATGGCTACGCCCACGGTGCCCAACCGAAACGGCCGTCCATGACTGTCCGTAATCACCACCCCCACATCCACGCCAAGCTGGGCTAAAACTTCGGCGCGAACGTGTGCGGCAGAGGCATCCGGGTCTTGGGGCAGCAGCAGCACCCACTCCTCTGCACCCGGCGGGCCCACGTTGGAGCGGTCAATGCCCGCGTTGGCGCTGGTGAAACCCAGCTTGTGGCGCACCACCAGCACCCCTTTTTTCATCCGCGAAATTTCGTCGCTTTCCTGCAAAATCAGCTCTACCAGCCGCGGGTCTTTGGCCGTTTGCTCAGCCACTTCCAAGGCTCGCGCTGAAGGTTTCACGTCGGCTAGGTTAACCCGCCGCCCTTCTGCTTTAGAGATGATTTTTTGGGCAATGGCGAGGACGTCGCCATCCACGAGGGTTACACCAGCTTGATTGAGTCCCTGCAATATGAGCGCTGCCACATTGTCGCCGGGTTGGACGTGAGGGATGTGGGGAACGGCCGTGAGTGTCAGGCGATCGGTCATCAGTAGTCACTGGTCAGTGGTCAGCAAACTGATTACCGTTCACGGCCCACTGATTCCTGTTTCCTCTCTAAATTCCAGTAATGCGAATCCCCGCATTCTTAATTTTATGCCGAATGTTTATGCCAATCAGCACCGACGTCAGCCCTTCTGCTACGCTGGCGTTTTGCAAAGGACCGGCATTGACGCCGCGCATCCCGGCGTCAGCGCACAGCTGCTCCACAATGGCCTTGTCGGCCCCTTTATCGCCGCAAATCAGCACGTCACAATCCAGCTCATGCTCCAAATCCATGAGATGATGAGCAGAAATGTTCTGGAAAGCCGCCACCACCCGCGTGATGTCACCTACCTGCTCTTGGGCCTCTTCTGCCGCCGACAGCCCACTGGGCAGCCGCCACACGCGAGCCGCCTTTTCTCCCACTGGCACCACCACCGTCACTAGCAGCTTGCCGTCCAGGGCCGCTTTCACCGCCTCTAGCGTCTTTTCTTGCGCCCCATAGGGCACAGAAAGCACCACCAGTTCCGCTTCTTGCGTAGCCGTCAGGTTATCCGTGCCTGTTACACTGACGCCTTCTGGCAGTTGAGCCAGCATGTCAGCTGCCGCATTGGCGCCCTTCTCCGCCAGCCGCGACCCGATGACAATTTCATGCCCGGCTGCCGCCCAGCGAAAGCCCAGGCCAAATCCTTCGTTTCCTGTTCCACCTAAAATTGCAATTTTCACGATGTGTTCCTTTTGTCGTTTGCTGGTTAGCCAGATGGCTTGGGGGTTGGCAAGTAAACCAATCAACTAACCACCTATCTTATTCGCTCAAACACTCACTCGCTCAGCTTTTCAAAGCGCTGCCACACCTGCGCTGCCAATTCCCGGCTGCGGGCGGTGATTTCCACTTCATCTAGCGTCAATAGTTGGCGGTCTTTCATCAGAATTTTGCCCGCCACCATGGTCATGGTTACCATGCTGGCCTCGAAGCCAAAGATGATGTGCCAGGGTAAATTGCCCATACTCAGCGGCGTGGTGGCGTGGTAATCGGCAAAAATGATGTCCGCGGCAGCGCCTACTTCCAGCTTGCCGATAGGTAAATCAGGCCAAAAAATGCGGGTAAGGGCGGCATTATTGTGGATGGCCATTTGGGCAATGTCCATGCCGTTGGCGCGGCGCGGGTCGCGGTGGGCCACCTTGTGCAGCAGGTACGCCGTTTTCCATTCCGCCCACATGTTATTGCTAAAACCGTCATTCCCCAGGCAAAGGGGAATGCCCAGGCGCAGCATTCCTTCAATGTTGGCCGCGCCCACGGCATTGTTCATGTTGCTACGCGGCTGGTGAGTGACCCACGTGCCCGTCTCTTTGAGCAACATCATTTCTGCCGGGTCAATATGAATGGCGTGGGCGACGATGCTCTTAGGGCTGAGAATGCCCGCGTCGGCCAGCCGGTCTACGACCCGCTTGCCATACTTGTTGAGTGAGTCGTACTCGTCGGCTTCATGCTCGGCCACATGGATGTGGAAGCCGGCGCCCAGTCCTTGGGCGGCGTCTACGCAGGCCGCCAGGGTCTCGTCGCTGAGGGAGAGGGAGGCGTGCAGGCCAAAGGTGCCTGCCAGCAGGCTGCTGTTGCGTTCTTTAAGAGAGTGTAAAAAGCGCACGTTTTCGCTGATACCCGCTTGCGCTTCTTTTGGGCCGTTGCGGTCGGTGACCTCGTAGCAAGTAGCCACGCGCACCCCGGCTTCGTCTACGGCGTCGGCAATCTGGTCGAGGGAGCTGTCGATGGCGCTGGGGCTGGCGTGATGGTCAATCAGGGTGGTGGTGCCATGCTTGATGGCGTCTACCAGGCAAACCAGGGCGCTGTATTTGACGTCCACGTCGAGCAGGGCACGGTCCAGCCGCCACCAAAGCCGCTCTAGAATGTCAGGGAAGTCTTTGGGAGCAGGACCAGGGATGGCCATGCCGCGGGCAAATGCGCCGTAGAAGTGGGTGTGGGCGCAGATGTTACCAGGCATGACGAGCTGTCCCCCGGCGTCTAGCTGGGTGGCACTGGGGTGTTTTTGGATGAGGTTGGCGGTTGAACCGATGGCGGCGATACGGCCGTTTCTCACCAGCACCGCCCCTTTTTCTATAATCTCTTGGCCATCTACCCAGGTGACGAGACGGCCGTTGGTTATCAGTAGTTCCTTCATACTCATGGATTCTAACCCTCCCAAGTTAGTATGCAACACATTCAACTTCGTCTATTTGAAATCCGTAAATTTGCTTGACACCCTTATTGCTTGGGATAAACTGTAAAGCGTTTCAAGTAAGGATACCATACCCAACTGCGTCTACAGAATAGAAACGCATTTTTAAGGAGAAAACAATGGCTGAAGGGAAAACCTTTGACGTAACTGACGACACCTTTGAAACCGAGGTGTTAAATTCTGAAACCCCTGTCCTGGTAGACTTTTGGGCTGAATGGTGTGGCCCTTGTCGCATGATTGCCCCCTCTGTCAAAGCGATTGCCGAAGAGTATGAAGGCAAAATCCGCGTAGCCAAAATGGACGTGGATGATAACCCAGCAACCCCGGGGCGCTACGCCATCGTCGGCATCCCCACCGTCATGCTCTTCAAAGGCGGCGAGGTGGTCGAGCGCATTACCGGCGCGTGGCCCAAAGACCGCATTGTTGCCAAAATTTTGCCCCACCTGAATTAGCTTTAGCAGGTAATTGCCAATGAGATAAACGCCTGTGCCATGCTTGGGGCAGGCGTTTTTTTATGGGTATAGAAACTAGTGTGTAAAGATAGACCATTGACGCTCCCCTCTATCTCTGTACGCTATCTGGAGAAAAGATGATTGAAGTCGCTATTATGATTGAGGGTCAAAATGGCCTGAATTGGGAACGCTGGCAGCGTATTGCCCAGGCGGTAGATGAACTAGGCTTTGCCGGGCTGTACCGCTCGGACCATTACACCAACGCCAATCCGCCAGATAAGGATTCGCTGGAGCTGTGGGTGTCGCTGACCTGGTTAGCCAGCCACACACGGCACATTGAATTTGGCCCGCTGGTGTCGCCGGTTTCTTTTCGGCAGCCCACCATGACAGCCCGGATGGCGGCGGCGGTGGATGATTTGAGCAACGGCCGTCTCGTTCTGGGTCTGGGCGCGGGCTGGCAGGAGCGGGAGCATACCAACTATGGCTGGGACCTGCTAGAGGTTGGCCCACGCTTTGCTCGCTTTGAGGAGGGGCTGGAAGTCATTACGCGGCTGCTGCACAGTGACGAGCCGGTGACCTTCTCTGGTGACTATTACACGGTGCAAGAAGGCATTTTGCTGCCGCGCCCGCAGCGCCCTGGCGGCCCACCCATCCTCATTGGCGGCAACGGCCCCCAACGCACGCTGCCCATGGCGGCGCGCTATGCCAGGGAGTGGAACGCCGTGTACACCTCTCACGAGACGTTCCGCGAACGCAGTCAATTGTTAGACGAATTGTTGGGGGAAAACGGCCGTACACCCACCGACGTGCGCCGCTCCCTCATGACCCGTGTGGAAATGGGCGACGAGACCATCCTACGCCAAAAATTTAGCAGCGCCACTCCTGCCGAGCTGCGCCAGCACGGCTTAGTTTTGGGCACACCTGGTGAAATTGTCGACCAGCTTGGCAAATGGGCCGAAACGGGCGTCCAGCGCATCATGCTGCAATGGCTAGACCTGGACGACATGGATGGATTGGAAACCCTGGGCACACAAGTGCTGCCCCAGGTACAGCAGTAAAAAGTACAGGTTACAGGTTACAAAAAACTTAACCTGCAACCTGTAAACCTGTACCCCACTTCCGCCGCTATTCAGCCGTTTGTTCCGGTTCCTCAGTCGGCGGCTCTTTCTCTTGGGGCGTAAACTGGTCAGCCAGCTTACCCAGCTCCTCACTTAGCCATTGCAGGCCTTGCACAAACCCTTCCCGCGCCTTGCGACCCAGATCGCTAGTTTCCACTTTGGTCTTCACTTCCTCAGCTTCAACCTTAACCTTGTGCGTCACTTCGCTCTCTTTCACCTGGCGAATCGCTTTATCTACCTCATTCACAAAGGACTTCATACCTTCGCGGATTTCGCCCTCTACCTTGTGCCGCTCTTCGCTGTTCCAGGCAGTTTGTAATGTTTCCGCAAACTGCTTGCCCAGCCCCTTTAATTCCTCAACCACATCACGGGACTGCGCCTCTGCTTTGGCGGCCTCTTCTTCCACCGGAATTTCAACCTTCAACCGGGCTTTGATTTCTTCAACACTGGGGGTTTCGTCACTCATTTTAATCACTCCTTACCATTTTTTGACCACTCATACACCCTTCAATACGCATCCTTTAACGCCGGGTTGCGCCTTAATTTTGAATGCGTCGAAGGGACCAATCGTCAAAGAACCAGCCATTATTGGCAATGGCATACCGCCCACGCACCCAAATGCCCACTTGCATGGTTTGCGTTTCGCTGACAGTAAAGGTTTGCGACAATGTGTTTCGTTGACCGAAGTTGGGTAATATCCACCCATAGGCTACGCCGCCAATCAAAAATTGAATTTCCCCGGAATAGGGATCAGAGGCCCAAATTTTTTGGTTGCCATTGTACCCCTCTACCAGGTCAGCGAAGGCGTTGATTTCAAAGGTGTATGTGCCTGGCTCCAGGATGACATCAGTTAGTACCCGGAAACTAATAGCCCCATTGCCTTTAAACATTTTAACCGTGTACTGCCCATCGTAAATGTAGAGGGGGTGCTCAGCGGGCGGCAGCATGGTGGCGGGTAGTACGCGGGTTTCGGGGCGCACGTAGACATCCCATGGCGCGCCGCCAAAACCGGTAGGGCCTTCATCCCATTGAAAAACCCAACTGTTGGGCAATTGTAGTTCCGGTATACCGTTTTGGTTGTACCAGCCCCCTTCAAAAGAGGGGTTGGGCAGCAGGTTAACCCCATAGACGGGTTCGGGGGGAATGGTGGGCGGCGGCGGCTGAGTAGGCGGTGGCGGGGCAGCGGAAGTTGCGGTGGGCGGCACGGCCGTTGCCGTGGGCGGTATCGGCGTATTCGTCGGCAGCGGAATGGGCGTATTGGTTGGCGCCAGGGTTACGGTGGGTAATGGGGTGCTGGTGGGCGGCGGCGGCAACGTTGGCGCTGGTGTCCAGGTGGCAGGCGGAGTGGGGGGCACGGCCGTTTCCGTTGCTTCCGCCACTATCGGCCTTTCCTCCACAACCGCCAGCGTAGGCATCACCGCCACCTCTGTGGGGGTTACCGTTGGCGTCTCCTGCTGGCAAGCTGCCAATGTTAGCAGCACCAGCCCCAAAAGCAGCCAATGCCCTCGATATACATTTTTGCTTTTCATCATCATTTCACTCCTTCAAACAACAACGCTCATCAAAAAACGCCGAGATGCGGAACCACATAGGGGCTATCCTCTTTGGTATCTCCGCACCTCTGCGTTGGCTTTTTTACTAGGCTTCACAATACCTTCCAAATTGAATTGTAACGACACCGCTACATTAAGCCAATGCCCATACCCTACAACTTCCAGCCGCTCTACACTACGCATTTGTCGCCATTCCCGGTAAACTTATTGTCAACTTTACCACGCAAAGAGGCAGTAACGCGCAAGGCTCAACACCATGAACGATGACCATCTTCTGCACCCATCTTCTATGCATCCTTATTCCTTCGCATCTTCGCCTTAATTCTTTTAGAGGAGTGCGCCATGATTCACAAAACCTTTGCCACCACCAGCCGGGGTTTGCAGCGCCACACCCCACCCATGCGCCTGTACGAAAAAGCGAAAAAACTAGGCATCTGGAACCCCAGCGACATTAATTTTACTCAGGACAAGCAAGATTGGCCGCGCATGAGCGACGCTGAGCGCGACGTACTGCTGCGCCTCACAGCCATGTTCCAGGCCGGCGAAGAAGCCGTCACCCTAGACTTACTGCCCCTGATTATGACCATTGCCAGAGAGGGGCGCATTGAAGAAGAGCTGTACCTGACCACCTTCCTTTTTGAAGAGGCCAAACACACCGACTTCTTCAACCGCTTCTTGCAAGAGGTGGTGCAAGCCGAGCCAGACCTGACGCGCTATCACGGCCCTGATTACCACACCATCTTTTACCAGGCGCTGCCCCAGGCGCTGCTGGCCCTACAAGAAGACCCTTCTCCGGCGGCGCAAGTGAAAGCGGCCGTAACCTACAACATGGTCGTAGAAGGGGTGCTGGCCGAAACCGGTTACCACGCCTACTTCCAGGCCCTAGAGCGCAGTAATTTGCTGCCAGGGCAGCGCAAAGGCATTGCCCTGCTCAAGCAAGATGAATCCCGCCATATCGCCTACGGCATCTTCCTCATCTCACGGCTCATGGCCGAAGACCCCAGCCTATGGGAGGTGGTGGAAGAAACCATGAATGACCTGCTCATGCCCGCCCTGGCGGTGGTGGGCCACGTTTTTGAACAGTACGACCCCATGCCCTTTGGCCTGGAATTAGACGACTTCGTTGAGTACGCCACCAACCAGTTTAACAAGCGTATCGAGCGCATCGAAAAGGCGCGGGGGGCAACGCTGGATGAGGTGTACCGCGTAACGCAGCAGGCTATTGAGGCCGGCGACGCTTAATTGTGTAGAGGAGCAGGGGAGCGCAGGGGCAAGGGCTATTCTTTTCTCCCCTGCGCCTTGCCCTCCTGCACCCGTGCCCTTACAAAAGGAGATTCATAAACCATGACGGCCGATCTCATCATCACCCATGCGAAAATTTACACAGTCGACGAAAGGCAGCCGTGGGCGGAGGCGGTAGCGGTACGCGACGGCCGTTTCCTGGCCGTCGGTGCCAACGAACAAATCAAAACCCTGGCAGGCCCCCACACCCGCCACATAGACGCCGGCGGGCGCCTGCTGCTGCCCGGCCTCATAGACGCCCACGTCCACTTCTTGCAGCACGCCATTCGCCAACAGCAGCTCAACCTCTTCGGCGTAGATGATTTGGCTGAACTACTGCGCCGGGTAGAAACGGCCGTTGCCCACACCAAATCCGGCCAATGGCTCCTCGGCTGGGGCTGGGACGAACTCCACTGGGACGCCGCCCCCACCGCCGATCTCCTCGACGCCATCGCCCCCCACACCCCCATCGCCCTGGCGCGCATGGACATGCACACCTGGTGGGTCAACGGCGCCGCCTTGCGCCTGGCGGGTATTTCTGCCCAAACCCCCGACCCCCCCGAAAGCAAAATCGAGCGCGACGAAGCCGGAAACCCCACCGGCATCTTGCGCGAATGGCAGGCCATCGAACTGGTGCAGCGCCACATTCCCGAACCCGACGAGACCGACCTGTCCCGCTGGCTGCGCGACGCCATCGCCCAGGCCCACCGCTACGGCCTTACCGGCATTCACGACCTGCGCGTAGAGCGCGAAGGGCAGCAGAGCTTCCGCCTGTGGCAAAGCGTGCGCCGCGCCGGGCAGCTCAAGCTGCGCGTACACATGAACATTGCCGCTGACTTTGTGGGCGAAGCCGCCACCCTGGGCTTGCAGCCCGGCTTTGGCGACGAGTGGTTGTGGATTGGGCACGCCAAAGCCTTCGCCGACGGCACCATGGGCTCCCGCACCGCGCACATGCTGGCCTCCTTTGAGGGAGAACCGCACAATACCGGCGTGGTCGTTACCTCTGCCGATGAGTTATTTCAACTGGCGGTCAGCGCGGGCGAGGCGGGTTTTCCCCTCTCCGTACACGCCATTGGCGACCGCGCCGTGCGCGAGGTGCTAGACGTGCTCAGCGAGCGACAGCCCGCCGACAAGCAGCGCCCACTGCCCATGCCCCACCGCATCGAGCACGTGCAGCTCATTCACCCTGACGATTTGCCCCGGCTGGCACAGTTGGGCGTTTTTGCCTCTATGCAGCCCGTCCACCTGCAAACAGATTGGCCGACGGCCGACCGCGTGTGGGGGGAACGCGCCCGCTACGCCTATGCCTTCCGCAGTTTATTGCAGCACGGCACGCAATTGGCCTTCGGCTCCGATGCGCCGGTGGCGCCATTGAACCCGTGGCTGGGGGTGTTTACGGCCGTTACCCGCCAAAATGCCGCCCAGCAACCCGCCTTCGGCTGGTACTCCCAAGAAAGCCTCACATTGGAAGAAACCCTCTACGCCTACACCATGGGGCCGGCGGCCCTCTCCGGCAAAGCGCACCAGCAAGGCTCCATCACCCCCGGTAAATGGGCCGACTGCATCCTCCTCGCCAACAATCTTTTTGAGATTTCCGCTGCCGCCATCGCCCAAACCCAGGTGGCAATGACAATTGTGGGTGGAGAAGTGGTGCATGAATAGCGGCGGAGCGGGGAAGAATAGGCCGTTTTCCCCTCTGCTCCCTTGCTCCTCCGCTCCCTTGCCCCCTCGCTTCCCTGCGCTACAATCACTCCCATGAAAGTGTACCTCCATTCCATTGGCTGCCGTCTGAACCAGAGCGAGCTAGAAACCCTGGCCCGCCAGCTTTTGGCTGCCGGTCATCAGGTGGTAGACAGCCCCGCCCAGGCAGACAAAATTGTGCTCAACACCTGCGCCGTCACCGCCGAGGCAGCCCGCGACGGCCGTAACCTCACCCGCCGCTTCCATCGCCAAAACCAGGCCGCCGAAATCCTGCTCACCGGCTGCTACGCCACCATCGCCCCAGACAAGCTGGCCCAGGTAGAAGGGGCGGGGCGCGTCGTCGTCAACCAGCACAAAGCCAACCTGCTGCACATCATGGACCCCCAAGCGCCCGCCGACCTGCCCCTCTACGAGCAGGAGCCAATTTTGCGCGAATTTTTGGCCGGAGCCAGCGCCAACACCCGCGCCTTCATCAAAGTACAGGATGGCTGCAACAACCGCTGCACCTTCTGCGTCACCACCATCGCGCGGGGTGCGGGGCAAAGCCGCCATTTAGGGGACGTGGTGGCCGAAATCCAGGCCCTGGCTGCGGCAGGATACCGGGAAGCAGTGCTCACCGGCGTGCATTTGGGCAGCTACGGGCACGATTTTGGCAATCAGGCCGGGCTAAAGGAACTGGTGCAGGCTATTCTCACCCACACCGACATTCCCCGCCTGCGCCTCTCCTCGCTGGAACCCTGGGACATCGCCCCCGGCTTTTTTGAGCTATGGGGCAATCCCCGCCTGCTGCCCCATTTGCACATGCCCTTGCAGTCTGGCAGCGACGGGGTGCTGCGGCGCATGGCCCGGCGCACCAGCCGCGCCAGCTTCCGCCAGCTAGTCGCCGCCGCCCGCGCCGCCATCCCCCACCTCAGCCTGACCACCGACCTCATTGTGGGTTTCCCCGGCGAAACGGAGGCGGAGTTTGGCGAGAGCGTCGACTTTGTGCGCGAAATGGCTTTCTCGCGGCTGCATGTGTTTACCTACAGTAGCCGCCCCGGCACGGCCGCCGCCCGTATGCCCAACCACCTGCCCAAAGCCACCAAAAAGGAGCGCGTGGGGCGCATGATTGCCTTAGGGCAAGAGTTAAGTCTCGCTTTTCATGCGGGGTTTGTGGGGCAGCAGGCGGATGTGCTGTGGGAAACGGCCGTTTCCGCCAACGGCTCCGGCTTGCAGTGGGTTGGCTACACCGATAACTACATCCGCGTGCAGGCCACCGGCCCCGCCGACCTCTTCAACCGCATCACCCCCACCCGCCTGCACACCCCCCGCCCCGACGGCATGAATGGGGAAGTTTTGGAGATTAGGGATTGGAGACAAAATGTTACCTGAAACCATTCAACACACCTTAGAAACGGCCGACGCCACTGTGACCAAGGCCATGGAGGAAAACCACCTGCCCGGCATAGCCGTAGGGTTGGTTTACCAGGGCCAGGTGATTTACGCGCAGGGCTTCGGCTATGCGGATGTGGCCCGTCGCGTGCCCGCCACCCCGGAAACGGTCTTCCGCATTGCCTCCATCTCCAAGACCTTTGCCGCCGTAGCCCTGATGCAGCTTTGGGAACAGGGCAAGTTCGACCTGCACGAGCCGGTGAATGCGTACCTAAAAGGATACAAAGTACAGCACCAGGGTTCACAGCCCGTCACTTTCCACCACCTGCTGACCCATACGGCGGGGTTGGGTGAGTTTGCGCCCCTGTGGCGCTACCTCAGCCCCCGCGCCCACTTCAACGTGGTGCGACCCAACCGCCCGGTGCCAGAGCTGCACCATTTGTACGGCCGTACCCTACCCGCCGAACGCCCTGCCGGGGAAAAATGGTGCTACGCCAACAACGGCTACGCCACCATTGGCCAGCTTGTAGCCGACATCAGCGGACAAACCTTCCCTGAGTACACACGGGCGCACATATTCGCCCCCCTGGGCATGGAAACGGCCGATTTCTGGCGCAGCGAGCGCGTCAAACCTCATCTCGCCATCGGCTACAGCTACAAAGAGAAGCAAAAGCGCTTCAAGCCCGTGCCCGATCTGGAGCAAGTAACCATTGCCGCCGGTTCCATGAACGCCAGCGTGATGGACATGGCCCGCTATATCACCGCCCTGATGAACGGCGGGCGCAACGAATTTGGGCAACTGCTCCAGCCAAAAACGGTAGAAATGATGTTCACCCCCCATTACCAGCTAGACTCGCGCCTGCAAGGCATGGGCTACGGCTTTAAAATTGACGCCTGGGGCGGCCAGCGCGTCGTCTCCCACGACGGCCTCTGGCTGGGCTTTGTCTCCTCCATGTTTGTGGCCCCAGACGCCGACCTGGGCGTCATTGCCGTCACCAATCGCGCCGCGTCGGGAGCCATTGTAGGGCTGGCGCGCCAGCTTTTGCAGCGGGCGCTGGGCTACAACCCGCGCCCTATCAAAAAGCAGGGCGCAGAGGAACCGCCCGACCACCCGGAACTTTGGCCGGAATTGGTGGGCTTTTATGCGCCTACGCCGGGCTGGAACACGAACTTCCGCTTTTGGCAGCAGTTTGGCGGCGAGTTTGAAGTGTACGTGGATGACGGACGGCTTAGCTTGCGCGCCAATTGGGGGGCGTGGAAAAGCGGCTTTGCCCTGAAACCGGCCGATTTTGATGATCCGCTGGCTTTTGCGGTGGGTTCCACACCGATTGTTTTTCGCCGGGAAGGGGCGGGGGGGATGGCGATGCTGCGGGGGTTGCACCATTTGCGGAAACGGCCGTACGCTCAAAGCATTCGCCGCAAATTAGACAAAACCGGCCTCAGCAAGCTCTTCCACCGTAAATAACCGCCATGCCCAAACCCATTGCTGACGTACTGATCATTGGCGCTGGCCCGGCAGCCGTAGCTCTAGCCGCCGCCCTCAACGCGCAGGGGCTGCGCGTGCAAGGGCTTGCGCCAGCCCCCGCAGACGCGCCCTGGCCCAACACCTACGGCATCTGGCGGGACGAGCTGGAAGCGCCCGGCCTGAACCCGGACTGGCTGGGGCGGCAGTGGCAAAACTGCGTCGCTTACGCCACCGGGCAGGCAATTCCCCTTTCGCGCACCTATGGTTTGTTTGATAATGCTGTTTTGCAGGGGGAGTTGCTGGCCCAGTGCGCGGCGGGAGGCATGGTGTGGCAGCAGGGATTGGCGGCGGGGATTCGGCACACGGCCGTTGCCTCCCAGGTGCAGACGCAAGACGGCCGTAGCCTGCAAGCCCGCCTGGTGGTAGACGCCAGCGGCCACCGCCCCATTTTTGCCTGGCGGCCAGCCAAGCAAAATGTGGCTATGCAGGCCGCCTACGGCATTGTGGGGCGCTTCTCGCGCCCGCCCGTGCAGCCCCAGCAAATGGTGCTCATGGACTTCCGCGCCGACCACCTGGCGGTGGCAGAGCGGCAGCACCCCCCCACCTTTCTCTACGCCATGGACTTTGGCGACGGCGTTTATTTTGTGGAAGAAACCTCCCTGGCCCATTACCCGGCCATCCCCTACCATGTGCTAGAGCGGCGGCTACACCAGCGATTAGCCTACTACGACATCACCGTTACCGACATTCACCACGTCGAGCATTGTCTCTTCCCCATGAACTTACCCCTGCCCGACCTGCGGCAGCCTGTTTTTGCCTACGGCGGCGCCGCCAGCATGGTCCACCCTGTTTCGGGCTACCAGGTGGGGGCAGCTTTGCGCCACGCACCAGAAGTGGCCCACGCCATTGCCCAGGCGCTAGACGCCCCTGGCAGCACCCCGGCAAAAGTGGCCCGCGCGGCCTGGCAAACCTTGTGGCCCCCTCAGCGCCGCCACCGCCGCGCCCTCTACCTGTTTGGGTTGCAAAACCTGCTGCGCTTCGACCAGACCTTAACCCAAGAGTTTTTCGCGGCTTTTTTTGCCCTGCCCCAGGCAAAATGGACGGGGTATTTGTCGAATACGCTTACCACGCCGGGCATTTTGGGGGCGATGGCGCATTTGTTTGCGTTGGCGCCAAACCGGGTGCGCTGGAAGCTGCTCACTTCAATTGCATCTCTTTAACAAAAAAACCTTCGAGGTTTCGGAAACCTCGAAGGTTTAGCGCAAAATTTAGTTAATCGGTTGCTTAGATGACGGTTTTGACGGCGATGCGCTTGGGCTTCACTTCCTCAGCCTTGGGGATGTTGAGGGTGAGGACGCCGTGTTCGTAGCTGGCTTCTACGGCGTCGCCGTTGACGGCGACGGGGAAGCGTAGGCTGCGGCTGAAGCTGCCAAAGCGACGTTCGCGCAGGTGGTAGCGGGTGGTTTCTTCGGCTTCGGACACGCCCGTTTCCGCCTTAATGGTCAGCACGTCATCTTCCAGGGTAACGTCAATGTCATTGGGATCGATGCCGGGGATGGACGCCTGCACAGTGTAGGCTTCTTCGCTCTCCATCACGTCCAGAGCCAGCTTCCAGTTGCTGGGCACTGTAGGGGCATCCCAATCATTCATTTCGTTCATCAAGCGGTCAAATTCATTAAACAGATTCATGCGGTTTCGTACCGGGTTCCAACGTACTAAAGTTGCCATTTTTCATTAACCTCCAGTTGTTGCAAATTATAGAATATAGGTTTCGTCTGTATCGTAATTGATTTCCACTAACGGCACTTATTTTCCACCGTTCACGTTAGAAAAATGTATGTTGAACATCAGAGGTTTATATGAGCTGTGTTGGAGAAACGTTAGCGGGTCGGCCAGCCAGCCGGTCAGCTAGTCAGGATGACATGCTGACTAGCTACGGCAGGGGCATGGCGGTAAAGTCGCCGGAGGGGGTTTGCAGGCGTTGGCCGGTGGAGGGGTCGTAGAGGCCAACGCGCAGGGTGAGGGAACCGGCGGGTCGGCTGGCAGGCAAGGTAAGCTGGTGCAGGTCTGTGATGTATTCGCCGGAGGACCAGCCGGTGGTGGGGCGGCTCCAGCTTGCGGGTTCGCCGTCGCTTTGGGTGATGAGGTTGCCAGCTTCGTCAACTAGATGCACAAAGACGTGGTAGCTGGTGCGCATCTCGGCGTGGGCTTGCCACACCAGGGTGAGAGCAAGCTGGTTGGCGCTGGGGTCCAGGGTGTAGCCGCTGAGGGTGACAAGGGGTTGGGCGTTTGGTGGCGCAAAGGGGATGGTAACGGCCGTTTCCGCCGGTGGCATTGTGAAAACCCGCTCCGGGGCATTGATTTGCAACGTACCCAGGGGCAGCCCATCTAGCACAAGCTGGTACGCGCCGCTGTTCAGGCTGGCGGGCAGGCGCAGGGGGTGTTGCCCACGCAGCCGCTGGCCTATGTGCCACTGGTTTAGGTTGAAGTCGGCGCGGGTGAGGGGCAAAGTCCATTCTTGCACGGCCGTCCCGTGGCCATCCACCAGCGCCAGAGAGAGGGCTTGCGGCACAGGATCATCCTCTTTTTGCCAGAAGAGGGTGAGCAGCAGCGGGTCGCCGGGCACGGCCGTTTCCCGATCCTGATGATAACCCAGCAGACGCAAGCCCTTATTCAGGAGCACATCCAGCGGGTTTAGAGGGGTAAACGTAGGTGGTTCCGCAGGCATCAGCACCTCAATCTGGCCCAAAACGGCCGTTGGCCCTACCACATCCCCTTGGGCATTGTGCAGCGTTAGCGGCTGCAGCGTGGCGCGGTCGAACAGCGTGAGCACCAGGTTGTATTGGCCGGGTGGCGTGCCTGCGAACACCTGCACCTCGCGGCTGTCCCACGCCCATTGGCCCGGCTGCCACGCCAGGGTTGGCGGCGCGTCTTCGTAAATGCGCGGGCGGTAGGTCTCTTTGGCGCTCCAGGTTAAGCCATCTGGCCCTTCTAGCCAGACGTTGGTCTGGTAATTGGCCTGGGGGTGGGCAACGGCCGTCCATGCCATATCCACATCAAACAAGCCGCCCGCCTCTACCTGCTGGTGGGTCAGGTTAAACCCTTCCAGGCGCAGTTCGCCACCTTGCAGCGTCAGGCTATTTTCTACGGGGGGCGGCGCGGCGCGGCGCAGGGGCGTTTCTACGCGGTCGGCCAGCAGCTTGCCGCCGAGGAGGAGTAGAGCGATGACAAACAGTAGGCCGTAGTCCGTGGGCCGTAAGCCGTAATCCGTGGTTGGTGTTGGGGTTTGCGGGGGTGGTTTGCGGTCTAGCAAGAGAGTGACACCCAGGGCGCAGGCAAAAGCCAGCAGGCTGGCGCTGACCAGGGCGGTACGCAGGGGGGTAGAGCGCCAGGCAATGGTCAGGGTGTGTTCGCCGGCGGGCACAGGAAAGGTGATAAGGCCTTTGGGCTGGCTGGGGGTGATAGATACGGCCGTGCCGTCCACTTCCGCCACCCAGCCAGGAAAGGCAAAGGTGAAATAGCGGGCTGTAAAAGGCTCCGGCGTGGTCAGGCGAATGGCCGCGCCCAGGGGCTGGTAGCTGACTTCATGCAGCACCGCCTCAGCAGGCAGGACAGCGACATCAAAACGCTGCGGCGTGCGCCCCGCTTCGTAGTCGGCTACCAGAGGGGAGGTTTGCGGCCGTTCCTGCACGGTGGTGGGGAAGTAGCTGCCCGCCGGATCAACGCCAACCATTCCCGTTTCCGCTTCATAGCGGTGTACATTGTTGATGGTGGGGAAGGGGTCTTCCGGGCAACTGCTAGGGTACAGGTTGGGCAGGGTCTCCATGGTGAGGGTAGCAATAGCGAGAAGAACAAGGGATGAAGGCCGAAGGATGAGGGATGAAATCCCCTGGGCGCTCTGGCGCCCTGGCGCTTTAGTCTTGCTTATGGAGGCAAAGGGCAGCCCAGCCAAAAAAGCCAGCGGCAGCGCCGCCCGCCCCACAAAGCGCCAGGGAAATTGCACAAAGTCAATGAGGGGTACGTTTTCCCAGATGGGCAGGGAAATGGAGAGGGACAGGAGGAGGTAAACGGCCGTAATCCCCACCATCAGCCAACCATGAAAGCGAGCCATCTGATTTCTCAGAGAAATTGGATGCCGGGCAGGCACCATTAGCCGGACTATGCCCAATAGTGTCAGCGCCGTGGGCACCCAGCCCAGGCGCAGCGGCAACGGCGGGTTCAGCAGCAGGGGGTCTTCCACAGGAACTGGCGCAAAAATTTCCGCCAGGCTGGCAAAATTAAAGCGAAAATTGTTGCCCCGCGTTACGGTAGATTGCTGCAAAGTAACCTGGTTCATTTCTAGCAGGGCGCCGCCGGTGTAAAAAATGGTCATGCCCAACCCCAGACCAAAGAGCAACCCCACGCGCAGCAGCGTGGCGCGCCAGCCCAACCGGTGCTGCCAGCCTAAAACCAGCAGGTAAATGAACAGGGTGGGCGTGAAGATGAAGGTGGAAATGTTGTGGCTGAGGGCTAAAAGGGCCAGGCCAAAGGTGCTGATGATGAAAGAAACGGCCGTGCCCGCCACCAGCCAACGCCGCCCACTCCACAGCAGCAGGGGCAGCAAGGGCAGCGCCAGTGATTCCGGCGAATTGCCGCGCACGAGAGCATCAATCAGCACGTAGGGAGCGGCCATGTAGGCCACAGCAGAGACCAGGGCTGCCCCTTCGCCCAAGATGTCGCGCACCCATAAAAACATAAACCAGCCGCAGGCCAAAATGGTGAGGGCGTAAAACAGATTTGACGCCGCCGACATGGGCAGCCCCGCCATGTGCAGAAACATAGGAATAAAAAGCGGGGGGCCTTCCCGGTAAATGAAGAAGGGATAGCCATAGCCAAAGGCCAGATCGGGCAGCCAACGGGTGAGGGGCAGGCCATTCTGCCAGGCGTGGAGCATGGCGGCAATGCGGTGATAGTGAAGGTGGCCGTCGTGGGTGCAAGGCACGGCCGTAGCTCGCATCAGCGGTGTAACCAGGGGCAGTCCCAACAAGGTCAGCAGCAAAAATGGGCGGGTGCGGCGCAATCTTTCCATAGGGGCCAAGTGTACCAATCAGCCGGTGATCGGTAAACGGTAAGCCACTCCCCGCTCACCATTCATTGATTACCGCTGGTCGTTCACCAGCTCTAGCCAGGCGGCAGGGTCGTCGACCATGAGTACCGAGAGGGGCACAAAGATAAAGCCATCTAGCTGGGCTTCGGCTATGAAGCGATCAACCGCTTCGACAATGGCAGCGCGGTTGGTGTGGGCGTACAAAATGGCTCCCGGCACGGCGTAGTAGCGCAGGGTTTCGCACATTTTAGTGGCGTCCATGTTGCTGCGCCAATCGTTGCTGCTGCCTGTCCAGATGACGGTGGTGTAGCCGCTGGCGTAAGCAGCTTCTAGGCTTACGCCGGAGTAGGAACCAAAGGGGGGGCGCAGCCAGGGCTGGGTGGTTTGGCCGATGAGGTTGGCTACGGCCGTTTCCGTTTGTCCCAGCTCCCAACGCACCTGCACGGCCGTCATCTGGGCCATGTCGGCGTGAGTGTAGCCATGAGAGGCTATTTCGTGGCCGCGACGGGCCATCTCTTGCACCCACTCCGGGTAAGTGTCGGCCCAGGAACCGAGCATGAACAGGGTGGTTTTCACCTGCCGCCGGTCGAGGACGTCCAGCAGGTCGCCGATGAAGTAGGGGTCGCCCTCTACGTCAAAACCGAGGTGCAACAAGTTTAAACCGGCATCAGGGGCGCGGCCTAGCAGACCAGCAGAGGCCGCCGGACGGGGCCAGGGGCCATCTTGCACGCGCCAGGTGGGTTGGGCGTCAGCTAGCTGGGCAGCGGTACGGCAGGTGTTGGGATCTGGGTTGGGGGAGATTGGGGTGTTTGTGGGCGTGCGTGGCAAGGTAGTTGAAGGTCTGGTTGGTGAGGTAGACGTGGGCAAAATGGATGGTGTTGGCTGGGGGGAAATGGCGGTACTGGGAGGCGTGGAGGTTAGCAGAGGCGTGGGGACAGGTAAGGTAACGGTTGTCGCGGTGGGGAACATTGGTGGAGCCGCTACGGCCATGCGCGTGGGCAATATCGCGGGTTGTGGCACGCACCCCATCAGCCAGAAAACTACAATCAGGCACCACTCTCTCCGCTTCATGTTAGCCTAATCCGGAATAGGTTTCCGCCACTGTAACATCTCATAGATAGCCAAGGCCGCGCAGGCGTTCTTCGACCTGGGCTTCTTCTTCGGCGCTAAAGCCAGGGGCAGGGGCAGTTTCTGTTTCTGCGTCATCGCTGTAGGTGATGGGGGTGGCGGTGGTGAAGATGTCTTGCAACACTTGCCCGTCCATGATGCGGGGAACGGCCGTGCCCATCATGTGCATAATCGTCGGGGCCAGGTCGAGAATGTTGGCCTGAGGCAGTTCGCCGGCGGCACGAATGTCTGGCCCATAGCCGAGGAAGATGCCTTCACTGCGGTGGCAACCAGAGTCGCCGCGGATTTGCTGGGTGAGAATTTTGCCCTCGGTAGCAAAGAGGGGGAAGGCGATCATGTTGTAATCATCGAGAACGAGGTGCAGGTCGGCGCCGTTGGCGGCGTAGGGGCCATGGTAGGCCTCTTCGCGGGTGTAGATGCGGCTGACAAGGGAACGGCAGTTTTCATCCTGTAAAGCTTGCAGCACCTCTCTTACCTGTTGTCGGGTTTGCTCATACACCTCTGGGCGCACAATGCCCGCAGGTTCACGCCCTGCCAGGTTCAGGTACACCTGCCCCATGTGCCCCATACTGTAAGCAATTGTGCGGGACCAGTCCACGTTGTCGAAGCTGAGGAATTTGCCCACAATGCTGTTGCGCTTTTCCTTAGAAACCTGTGCCGCCAGGTTTTGCACACCTATTTTTGCCGCAAACTGAAAGGCGCTCGATGGCGTAATGCCGTGACGAAAGGCAAAAGCTTTGAGTTGTGTCCAGGCATCTCGCTTTAAGGTTAACAACCCTTTTTGCCATAAATAAACGTTCAGATTAACCACGCGATTAAGCGGGCCAAAGCCATGATCAGACATGATGAGGGCATTGGCGTCGGGGGGTAGCTGGTCCAGAAGCTGGCCAATGTAGTCATCGACGATAGCGTAACCATCGCGGATGGCGTGCTCGTAAGGGCTGGGCTGGTAGCGGGGATGGCTGTGGTCCATGAAGCGCCAGAGGGCATGTTTCATCACGTCCATGGCCAAAAAGTGGAACATGATTACGTCCCAAGGCTCACGGCGCATAAGGGTCAGCGCCCATTTGCCGCGCAGATGCAGCACGCGATAAATTTCAGCAATAAATTCGGCTTCGTTGCCAGGCTTGTATTGAACTTTGGGCAAAACCTGATAGGGGCCAAGCTCTGACTCGTAGCGGCTGATGAGGTCGGCGGGGTGGGAGATACGGCCGTTAGTCGGGCTGAGCATGCCGGTAATCATAAAGCCATTTACTTCTTGGGGGGGGTAGGTGACCGGCACGTTCATAACGCCTACGCGGTAGCTGGCCTGCGAAAGCCTTTGCCAGATGGTGGGCTGCTTGATGCTGGTGCCGTTTACCAGCTTGAAGCGCGAGCCCATGGGCTGGATAAAATCAAATACGCCGTGCTTGCCAGGGTTGCAGCCAGTCATAAAGGTGGGCCAGGCGGGGCTGGTGACCGGTGGCAGCGTAGAGTGGAGCTGGCGGTAGACGCCTTCTTGCATCAGGCGGGCCAGGTTGGGCAGATATCCGGCGGCGGCCCAGGGACGAATCAGGTTAAATGTGGCGCCGTCAAAGCCGATGATAAGTAGTTTCATAATCTGTTGTCCGTTGTCCGTAAACCGTTGTCCGTTGCCCGTAAACCGTTGTCCGTTGCCCGTAAGCGGCTCACGGTTCACAGCTTATGGCTCTTTACGAATAATCTCTTTTACGTAGTAAACAGGTTTATCCTGGGTTTCGTAGTAAGTGCGTACCAGCAGTTCAGCCAGCAAGCCCATGACGAGGAACTGTACGCCCAAGATGATGAGCAAAATGCTGAGGGAGAGCAACGGCCGTTCCCCAATTTGCACGCTACGGAACCCAGCCATCCCCCCTTGGATGCCTGCCCACACCTTTGTAAACCCCAAATACAGCGCCAGCAGGCTGCCCAGCCCGCCCAAGGGAATGGCCAATGCGCCAAAAAAGTGCATGGGCCGGTCACCATATTTGCGCAAAAAAATGACCGTGAACAGGTCAACCAGCACGCGGAAGGTGCGCGAGATACCATACTTGGCCTGCCCGGCTACCCGGGGGCGGTGGTTGACGGGCACTTCGGTCATGCTGAATCCGGCAAAGTTGACCATTTCGGGAATGAAGCGGTGCAGTTCGCCGTAGAGGTGCATGTCGCGCACCACTTCGGCGCGAAATAGGCGTAGGGAACAGCCCCGGTCGTGCAGGGGCACTTTGGAAAAGTGGGCGATCAGGCGGTTAGCAAGGAGGGAGGGAATTTTGCGCATGATGAAGGCATCCTGGCGGTTAACGCGCCAGCCGTTGACCACGTCGTGCCCTTCTTGCAGTTTGGCCAGGAGCTTGGAAATGTCGGCGGGGTCGTTTTGGCGGTCGGCGTCCATGGTGAGAATGAGACGGCCGTGAGCATGGTCAAAACCGGCGGCAAAGGCGGCTGTTTGCCCGTGATTGCGGCGAAACTGGATGACGACCACACGGGCGTTGGCGGCAGCCATTTCGCGCAGCAACTCGGTGCTGCCGTCATTGCTGCCGTCATCTATAAACAACACCTCATAGTCCAGGTGCTGGTCTTGCAAAGCCTCTGCAATTTCGGCCATTAACGGCCGTAAATTTTCCACCTCGTTGTAGACGGGAATGACGATGCTCAAATCTTTATCAGCCATACTTTTCTTCCTAGCCCACCTATTTTATCACGGTAAGCGGGGAGCGGTAATGGGGGAGAAACGGCCGTTGCACCCCATCCCCCTCAACAGTTGGCCCAAAAAGCACGACTTCCAGGCCCGATTCGGCGCTGCACCGGGTCAACCTGGCGGCGCGTGAGGACAAGTTTCAATCCCACGGAGCAGATTCAGGATATAGTTTTGGTGCTCCATAAAGGGGAACTGCTTAACATAATACCCATCAAACAGGGTAATGGTGGACATGCAATTTAACAAGATTAAAAAGACTAATAGCAAATAAATAGCTGCAGGGAGTTTGGAGGGCAGCTTGTTACCCGTCCCCACTACGTACAGCATCAGAAAGCTGGTGGTAATAGCAAAAGTGTTCCAGCGGTGCATGTCCCACCCCCATCCATACATCACCAAGGGAGAGAGCGCCGCCAGCACGGCCAACACCCGCAAATATAGCGGCACAGCCGCATGTTGCATGGTCAGAACCAGCAAGTAGACCAGCAGCAAGATAGTAGGGGCCGTCACCAAAACCGACTGGCGCAATTCCAGCAAACGTTCTGCAGACCAGCGCTGCAAAGTGCGCTGAAAATTTTCTTGCGCATCTCTGTGCAGCACGTTAAAGGCATCCCGGCGCAAAGGAAAATCCAAATCTGCTTGCAGCGTCACGTACATCTGCTCAGCTTCTGCTTCTTCCAGAGTGTATTCACTGATGGTGAAGACCAGGGCCACCATGAGCAGCGAAAACGCCCCCAGCCACGCCACCTTTTTGGCCCGTACCTCTCCCGGCCCATGACTCAAAAGCGCCATGAAGTTAATTGGAAATAGGAGAATGAGCACGCCTTCATGAACCAGGAGGGCAATGGGAAAGGTGAGGCACAAAAAGATTAGCTTTTTGGGGAAATCACGAATTCTGAGGGCGATGAGGGTGACGAGCAGACCAATATGTTCCAGATAGCCAATGGTATGCGCCAGAAAAACAACGGCAAGACTGGAGGCAAAAAGGAGTGCGCCCCCAATGAGAACAGGATTCCGGCGGGTGGCCATATCATGGATGAGTACGCCCAGCAAAATCATGTTAGCCGCCAGTAAGAGGAGGCTAAAAATGACAAAAAATTCGTAGGTCAATAAATATGGGCTGCCTAACTGGCTCATGACTTCACCCATCAGCCCTCTCTTCACAAAACCCAGGTCATAGTTGAAGAGATAATGGGTGTAAGACCAGGTGTTTGGGTAACGAATACCGCGGAGAACGGCAAGAAGCAGCAGGGCCAGGGCTAAAAACTTCCAGGTTTTTGGGGTAAAGAGGTTTTTTTTGGGGGGGTTCATGCTGTCAGTTAACTGTGGCAAGGGTGGTCAGAGTCTTTCATGGCTTTTAAATGCGGCAAGTATACTTGAAGTAGCCGAGTGTGAGAAATGGGAGGCAAAGGCCGGAACGCCGTGTCTGACCTTGAAAGCAGATCGTAGCTTTAGGCAAGTATGTGGGTTATAGTGTCCAGATACGTGATTTTTTGTACAAACGTGGATAGTGCAAATGAAGGTTTCTGTTATTGTCACGGTGTTGAATGAGGGGGAGGCGCTACGGCCGTTGCTCGATTCCCTCATTGAGCAAAGCCGCCAACCCGACGAGTTGGTGATTTGCGATGGCGGTTCCACCGACAACACCCTGGAAATTCTCCAAGAGTACATGGCCTGGCTGCCGCTGACGATCGTCAGCGAACCAGGAGCCAACATCAGCCGGGGGCGCAACCTGGCCATTGCCGCGGCCGCTGGCCCCATAATTGCCTCTACCGATGCTGGCGTGGTGCTAACCCCTTATTGGCTAGAAGACCTGGTGCGGCCTATAGAAGAACAAGGCGCGCCGGTGGTGAGCGGCTGGTTTGAGCCAGATCCCTTTACCGACTTTGAGGTGGTGATGGGAGATACGGTGCTGCCTTCGCGCCACGACATTGACCCACAGACCTTTTTGCCTTCCAGCCGCTCGGTGGCTTTCCTAAAGTCTGCCTGGGAAGCCGTGAGTGGGTACCCGGAGTGGCTGGATTACAGCGAGGACTTGATTTTTGACCTGGCGCTGCGCGAGAAATATGGACCGTTCCCGTTTGTGGATACGGCCGTTGCCTACTTTCGCCCTCGCGGCAGTTTACGCGCTTTCTTCCGCCAATATTACTTCTACGCCCGCGGCGACGGCAAAGCCAACCTGTGGGCCAGACGCCACGCCGTGCGCTACGTTACCTACCTGTTGGCGCTACCCTTCATTTTGCGCCTCATCTGGCAAGAGCGCAAAGCGGGCGTGCCTCTGCTGCTGCTGGGTGTGGGCGCTTACTGCCGCCGCCCTGCCGAACGCTTGTGGGACGACACCTGGGGTTGGCGTCCCCCTGCTAGACTGCGTGCCTTTGCCCTCATCCCTATCATCCGCTTTGTGGGAGATGTGGCAAAAATGATTGGCTACCCGGTGGGCCTCTGGTGGCGGCTGCAAAATCGGCGGTAGTTAGCCGCCCAGCCGGTCAGTCTGTCAGCTAGCCAGGCAAAGAACCTGACTCGCTGAAGTGCCGAGGTGCTGACTGGCTGAAATGTCGAACGCTTACCAACCGCTCAGGTTAAATTTAGGTGGCATTTAACAAACCGGCCTAAACTCTTAAATGAAGTCGCCAAAAGCGCCTGTTCAAGATTCTCCCTCCTGGTCTTGAATGGGCGCTTTTTCATTGCCGCCTACATACACCCGCGAAATGCGCGTGTTAATGTTAGTCAACACCTCATAGGGAATCGTACCCGCCCATTGGGCCAGGTCCTCACAAGAAATGGTTACCCCATTTCCTGCGTCGCCAATCAAGATAACCTCGTCCCCATTATACGCGCTGTCCCACTCGATGTTGACGATAATCTGGTCCATGCAGATGCGCCCGATAACCGGGTACCTTTTGCCGTTAATGAGCACCACTGCCTGGCCGGACATGCGCCGAAAATAGCCATCGCCGTAGCCCACGGGCACGGTGACGGCGCGCACCATGTGGTCGCTCTGCCAGGTGGAACCATAGCTGACAGGATGACCCGGCTGGATTACCTTGAAATACACGACGCGGGATTTCCATGAGAGGGCCGGTTGTACGTTTACGGTGCGGGGCACTTCATGGGAGGGGTACACACCGTATAGCAAAATGCCGGGTCGCACCATGTCGAGGTGGCTGGCGGGCATTTGCAGAATGCCACCGGAGTTGGCAATGTGGCGCAGGGGTGGGGACGGGAACCCGCGCTTGTCGTAAAAGGCGAGCACTGCTTGAAAGCGGTTTAGCTGGAGATGGGTGTAGCTGAGGTCGGCAGCGTCGGCGTTGGCGAAGTGGGAGTAGATCCCTTCGACATGGCAGTGGGTGGCGTGGACGGCCGTTTCCAGCAGCGCCTCTGCACTGTAATAATGCACGCCAATGCGCTCCATGCCGGTGTCAATTTTCAGGTGGACGCGGGCCTGCTTACCCCTCTGTGCCGCTGCTGCATCAATTTGTTGCAGTTTTTCTACTGATGAGGCCGTGAGAGTCAGGTCGTGCTGCAAAAACAGGGGGATCTGGTTACCCAAAATGCCGCCCATGACCAGGATAGGCGTGGTTATGCCGCACTCGCGCAGCAAAATGCCTTCTTCCAACACGGCCACGCCCAGGTAAGGGGCGCCCAGCTTTTCCATATGGCGCGCCACCTCCACCAGGCCGTGGCCATAGGCGTTAGCCTTCAGCACCGCCAGCACCCTGGCCGGAGCTACGTGCTGCTGGATGGCGCGGTAATTGGCCGTCAGACGATCCAGGTCAATTTCGGCATAGGTAGGGCGCACAATGCCGTTGCTGCTGATGGTTTGTTGATTTAGTGAACTCATGCATTTATTGTATCGAATTATGTTAGTTTAGGTACGCAGAACGTATCTTATTGACGATATAGGACCTACGTAAGCTGAGCTTATCGAAGCCGATTTCGAAAGGCTTAATCTCCGGCAATTAAGGTATTTTTGCGTAAATCCTACCATAATCGTTTTTCGTGATTGCACATCGGCGGATCAGGCATTCTTTTTTGCCCGATCCGCCGAAAGTGTAACAGGTTGCCGTTACTGGGAGGATTGATCCGAAATCAAGTTTAGTCTAATGGCCTGCACCGCAGCCCCGACCTGCGCCAGGTCACCATCGGCGTCCACGTCTGCACGATTAATTGATTTTCCCTCAAACAAAAAGTCACTGGCAAGAGCTATCTTGCCAGTGACTTCATTCGTTGGAGATTGTTTAGATTAAGGATAGAAGGTTTGTTGGGCGCTCAATGGAGGATCCCAATTGTGGCTGGTTCCGTCAAAATGACCAAAATCGTGACTACCAGCAGAAGTACCATTTCTTGAATATGGGGTGCGCACTTCCACGGTGGAAATCAGTAGTTTAGACTGATGCCAATCATTATAATCCAAATTTCCGTTGAGATCTTTTACTTGGTTATATACACCATCGCTACGCTGGACAGTGCAACTAAATGGATAATGCAAATATTTTTCTGTAAAAAGCGTGTACCCTCAGCGTAATCAAAG
>CAZDEO010000028.1:0-59146 GCA_964504445.1 uncultured Anaerolinea sp.
GTCCGCCGCACCTGGTAGACAAATGGCAGCGGGAATTCAAAGCCGTCTGGCCCGGTGTGCGCACGATGCATCTGCAAACGATCAGTGACGTCGATCAATTCTTCGGCAACCAGCCCGATGATGCGCCGCTGGTTGGCGTCCTCAAGCAGACCACCGCCCGCAGCGCCTCTGGCTGGGAACATGCCTACGACTACGGCGGCCCGGCCAGTCACAACTACGGCAGCAAGGGGTACAGCGATATCGAGCGGCCGTGGGGGAATGTGATATCCGCGCGAAAATTGATGGATCTGCCCGTCGAAGAACGGTCGTTTACCGAAAAACAAATTCTGGCCCTGCAGCAGCGCGGCATTTGCTGCCCCGTGTGTGGCGAAACCCAGTTCCGCAGCGGACGGCCGTTAACCGTCAATGAACTCAAGACCGCCACGTGGACGTGCAGCAACGAGCAGTGCCGCTCATCGCTATACCAGTTCACCCGCCGCCGCAGTGATACCCAGGTACGCGGCAGCTTCAAGCTGTACGCCCAGCGCGAGCGACTTATCCGCAGCTATCCCGACAAAGGGCAGCCTGTTCCTTTGCATGAACTGCAGAAATGGCATGGCACGGCCGTCCGCGACACCTTCGGCTATGGCAAGGTACCTCTGGCCGGATACATCAAGAAACGGGGCAAAGGGAAGCTGGATTTACTCCTGATAGATGAAGTGCATATGTACAAAGGCATCGACAGCGACCAGGTGGGGTTCCCCTTCATCCAGACTGGTAGCCGCGCCATCATCCGTCATTCCTCGGTCGGCACGGTTTGAACGGAACCCCACTTTTCGATAAACTTCAGACGATTCACCATTCCCTCCTCCTAGCCATTACACCTTTGCAACTTGATGCCTGCTTTGCAGGCAGATGATAAAATATCTGTAATCAGGAGTTAAGCCAGTGAGCGACCAGCCATTAGAGCAACAACCAGAGAAAATCGGCCGTTACCAGATCATTCGTGAATTAGGGCGTGGTGGTATGGCTGTTGTCTATTTAGGCCTGGATCCGCGTATCAAACGGGAAGTTGCCGTAAAAGCCCTACCCCGCCAGTTCTCCTTCTCGCCAGATTTTCGCAGACGTTTTCAACAGGAAGTAGAAATCATCGCCCGCCTGGAGCATCCGGCTATCGTTCCCGTTTACGATTTTGGCGAGGATAACGACGTTCCTTACATTGTCATGCGTTATATGCCTGGCGGTACGCTGCGGCAGCGAATGCAGGGCCAGCCATTCACCGTACAGCAGGCTAGCAATTTACTCGCTCGTCTAGCCCCCGCTCTGGACAAGGCACACCAGCAGAGCATTATCCACCGCGATCTCAAACCGGATAACATCCTCTTTGACGCTGATGGCTTGCCCTACCTCTCAGATTTTGGTATCGCCCGCATGGCCGAAGCAACGCATACGATGACGATGATTGGCACCCCGGCCTACATGAGCCCCGAGCAGTGGGAGAGTGGCAAAGTAGACGGTCGCAGCGACCTTTACGCTCTGGGCGTCATTATTTTCGAGATGCTGACCGGCCAACCACCCTACAGCGGCGACACCCCGGCCCGCCTCATGCGCCAGCATCTGCTGGAAGCTGTCCCTGATCCCTTAACCTATAATAACCAGCTTGCCCCCGGCTGCCAGCTTGTTTTGCGGCGCGCGCTGGACAAGCAACCGGAAAATCGGTTTCCCACTGCCAGCCACCTTTTGACTGCTTTACAGCAGGTTACTCAGCAAGCGCCCGCTGCTTCTTTAGACGCTCAGGCTACCATCTTAGAAGCAGAACTGTGTCCAGAACCAGTCGCATCATCAATACCTGGTGAAACAGTAGTGCCCGGTGAGCAACCATCCATACTTTCCCCCATTGGAACCAAACGCCGCATAACCTTTACCTGGCGTTGGGCGCTCCTGCTGGTTCCCTTAATTGCGCTAGGCATTTGGGGCGTTTGGGGCAGCGAGGAAAATGGAAATATTTCCACGTCGACCACCCCCGAGTCTCTGATCGCTGTTACGGAAACTGCAACGCCAACCGTGGCAACATCCACTGTTGACCCTACCCTGCTGCTAGACACAACAACCAATAGCCCATCAGCGACACCCTCTCCTTCTCTTACACCCACGACCGGTTCAACCGCAACCAGCACGCCGCAGGGGCCAGGAGCCTCTGTGAGCATTCAAACCCCTACCGCTACTTTTACACCTGAGTTCCTGGCTCGCGTTGTGTTGTCCTCGATAAATGTACGTGTTGGACCAGGGGTTGTCTATGGCGTTGTAGATATCTTATACGCGAATGATGAAATCAAGATTTTAGCCAGGACAGAAGATGGTGAATGGTATTTGATAGAAATGCCCGAAGGTGATTTGGGGTGGGTTGCGGCCAGCGTGACGGAAACAGTAGCTGATATTGATTCTCTCGCAGTTGCCGCGACAATACCTGCGCGCCCCACAAATACACCAACACATACGCCCACTCATACGCCTATTCCCACTTCTAGACCTCAGGGTCCGACCCCTACGCCACAACAACCTACCCCTAGTCCTACCATTCACCCTACCATTACTGCATACCCCTAAAAAAACCATACTCAGAAAAAACGACTCTATGGGTAGAATATCGCATGAGCAAGTATGCAGTTTCTGTTAACAAGGTTTATGGTCGGGCTTTTGTCGCAGCAGCGCTTCCAATTGGGTCAGTTCAGGATTGTTCAGGACAAAGGCTTCCAGCAACTTCCTGTCCAAATCTTGCATCATGTATCAATCCCTATCAATTGCGCCAACTCTATCAGCACCCGCTCCGCAGACGCTTGTTCCAGCACAAGCTGCGACGCATCGTCCACGGCCGTTTCCATCAACCACAAATCCCGGCCCGATTGCAGCAGCGAAAAAGAGCGCACCGGCGCAGAAGCAGATCCATTCTGGATTTCCAACAATGAGATCATGCTGTTCGCCTGCATATTCTGCACGGCCGTTACCAATGCCTCTCTCCCCTCCCCGGCGACCTCCACCTGGGCTAGCAAGTCGGACACGGCCGTTTCTCCCTCCGCCCCATCCCTGGCCAAAGCCACCACCTGCTCCATGCCCGCCGCACTTACCGCCAGCTTCATCCCCGTGACCAGCGCTGCCGCCTCCTCAAGCTGCAACAGCGCGGCAATTTCCCCCCGCACCTCCTCCTTGTCCACGCTGGCCCACAGTTCATGTACCCCAGGGCGCGTCGTGCGGTGAATCACCGTCATATGCTCCCCCAAATGCACATACCAGATGCGCGGCAGGGCATCCCTGCGCCCATGGCTAATGTACAGCAAACGCCCGGCGGATACACACATCCCCACCAAAGCCAGAATCGTGCCATCCACGCCCAGGCGCACCTCGCCATCCGCCACTTCCTCCCGCAGCCAGCCCTTGGCCCGCAGGGCGTTCGTTCCAGCCCGCAAAATCTGCCGCTGCCCCTCCTCGGCAAAGTTGGCCAGATAATCCTCACCCAGCCCCAACATACCTTTTAAGCCCATCACATTTAGTAAACTGACCAACTCCTCGCGGCCAAGTTGAATAGAAATGCTGTTTTCGGTCATTGTCCTTAGCCCCCTTAAAAGCCAACCAGGCCAATAAGCCCATCTGTAATTTTTTGTTCCCAATGAATGAAATCCTTGATTCCCTCAACCATCCCCGGTTTCATGGAATCAGGAACAAGAAAAGATGTCCCTACATCATTGAGACCCATGTTAAATTTGTAGGCGGTTGAAGCAATGCTCCAATCAACCGCGCCATCCAAAACATTGACACCAGCCTTACCAACATCTAGTAGGTTATGCCAGTCGTTGCCTGACCCAGAAGGCAAAAAAGCCGTGAACGGATTCGCCATGTAGAATAAATCCAGGCCATGCCCATCAACAGCCTGAGCAAACGAGCTGGCTACGCCAGACAGGGTTTGGAATGAAGGATCTCGCGCCAGGGCTATTGCGCCATTTGCGCTGACCTGGCTCAGGTCTGCTAAAATACCCAGCCGTCGTGCGCCTGGTTCGTAAATAGCCTCGCTCAATTCTTTGGTAACGTTGCCCAAGTCCATCTTTTCCAAAGCTCCAGACATATTGTCCAGGTCATGGTGCAGCAGCGCGCCCATTTCCGCGTCAATGTCCAGCATGTCTATCAGCGTTCTTTGCACACCAATCTGAATCTCGCCTCCGATTTGCACAATGCCATTGACAATGAGAGCCGCCGCCGCATAAGGATGCACTTCGCCAATCGCAAACTGGATCAGGGAATCAATGCTGTTGATGCCTACCGCTTTTAGAAAATCAGCGCCATAGGTTCCTTGATTTAGATCATCAAGTAAGCCAAAGAGCGCGTCCACGCCAACCAAGCCGCCTTTGAAAAGGTTGCTTTCTAGCAGGCCGATAATTCGGGGGTCAGAAAGTTGACCTATTTCCTTTAGAAGCGGGGTTAACTTCTCGAACATAACAAGGTCCAGGAATAACCGACCAGGTTGGAAAAACAAAGAAGCTAAATCAAAGTTCCCTGAAATACCAGAGCCGCCGCCATTGCTCGCGATCGGCGCACCGGAGCCGGCCTCAAGCTGGACCGCTGCCTCTTCTTCCGCCATGGCAAAGAGGTTGCCAATTGCGCGCACCGTAACGCTGGCTTCCGCTAACCCTGCGGCTAACCGGCCCATTCCCGGCAGCACCTCTTCATCCATTTCTGCAAAAAAGGCTTCGGACCCCCGCCCCTGCCAGCCGCCACTTTGCAAAGGCCGCAAGCAGCCCAACACCGCCCGTTCCAGTGCCTCTATCTCCTCCCCCTGCTGCTGGAACCGGCGGGCCACCTCCACCAATAAATCGTAATCAACCTGTATCACGTTTGCTGTCATGAACCCTCCTTATCCTTTCAGATTGCGTTCAAGAGTAGCATTGAACCCTTTCTCTCAAAATTGCGACATCTGCCCATCATCCTTCTTTTCCCCGCTCCTCTGCTCCCCTGCTTCTTATTCTCTTTCTCATACAACCCCAGGCAGGATTTTACCTGTTAAGTAGCTACTCCTCAAAAGAATACAGGCAGGAGGATGCGCGTTTGGGAAAGGTTCTGTAATTTGTCTGATTCCGTGTCTTTTATGTGCTTCACCCCATTGAATCCCGCTCTCAATCCAATTACACTATAAACACTATAAAGAAGAAACAGGGAGCTTATCTTTTTCTTTTCCTTACACACCCTGTCGTTAATCCCATAGTGCATCCTCTTCACCATCACCGTCACAAGTGGAGGCGTCTGACATGAACTTGATACATCCTTCAGCATCCTTTTCGCAAAGGCGGCCAAACCGGCTGCGTTCCATCATCGAGCGACTGCTCATCTCCATCCTTCCCATCCTCCTTTTTTTCGCCGCGTTAGAATTCATTGGCTACCGCTGGGAACAAAAGACTGCCCAGGGGCCATTGGGCTGGACGCTGGTCGCCTCGCGCCGAATGCCTACTATCCGTTTGGGAAGTGCGGACCGACCGTATGATCTGCTTACCACTAACCAAAACTACAATTGGGAGGGCATCCCCGTCCACATCAATTCCCATGGACTGCGAGGCGATGAATTTGCTACTATCAAACCCGCCAACACCATCCGCATTCTCAACCTCGGCGATTCCGTTGCCTTTGGCTGGAAAGTAGGGCAAGAAGAAACCTATGGCAGCCTGCTAGAAGGCTTGCTCAATACCCACAGCGATGGCCCGCGCTACGAGGTCATCAACGCTGGCGTGCCGGGATGGAATTTGTGCGCCGAAACCAACTTTCTTTTGCAAGAAGGACTCTCTTATCAACCCGATCTTATTTTGCTTGACATCACTGTAGTCAATGACATTTGCAGCCTGACCGTGCCAGACAAAAAAGTTACGTTGTTCACCTGGCTGCGTGATCACACCTACAGTTGGCCCTTTCTCACTACCGAAACCCGCTTTTTGCTGGCGCGTAAGATTGGGCCAGAAGCTATTCCTGTCCTCAACCCGCCGCTGCAAGCCGAAGCTTACTTCCCTCTCAGCGCCAAGAGCGAATTGTGGGATAAAGTGTGGCAGCACATCGCCATCATGCAGCAGGCTGCCCAACAACAAAACAGCGGCCTGATATTGGTTGTTTTTCCCACCGCCTATCAGGTTAATAGCGCCCACCACCCTACCATCCCACAAGACACCCTCACGGCGCGAGCCGCCGCGGCGCAAATCCCACTGGTGGACATGCTGCCCATCTTCAAGCAGGCCTGTGAGGAGGCGGGTGGTGACGTCTGTGAAGGATATGAAAACTTGCTCTTCGCCGACGTTTGGATGCACCCTAACCGCCTGGGGCATCAACTTGCGGCTGAAGCCATCTTTGCTCAGGAATTTTCGCCCAAGCTGAACCCTTGATCGTTGGTTCTTCTTAAGTTTACGGCCGTGCGGCCCAACCAAATCTGGCTGGTTGACATTACCTATTGAGTAATTTATTTTCGGCTCAGTAACTCAACGCTGTGCGCCGCAGCGTCTGGGCGTTGATGGCTACGATGATGGTGCTCAGCGACATCACCAGGGCGCCCACGGCCGGCGGCATGTTGATGCCCCAGGGCGACAGAATACCGGCGGCCAGGGGAATGGCAAGGATGTTATACCCCGCTGCCCACCAGATATTCTGCACCATCTTGCGCTGGCTGGCTTTGCTCAATTCAATAATCTTCACCACATCCAGCGGATTGGACTGTACGAGAATCAGGCCGGCGGATTCCACGGCTACATCCGTGCCGCTGCCGATGGCAATGCCGATGTCGGCGCGGGTCAGGGCCGGGGCATCATTGACGCCGTCGCCGACCATGGCTACTTTCTTGTTTTGCTGCTGCAGCTCGCGCACCTTCTTATCTTTGTCTTCCGGCAGCACTTCGGCAAAGTAGCGATCGATATTCAACTCAGCCGCCACCGCCTTGGCCACATCCTCGCTGTCGCCGGTGAGCATGGCCACCTCGATGCCCATCTCGTGCAGCTTCTGAATCGCATGGCGGCTTTCCGGGCGAATCACGTCGGCGAGGGCAAAGGCAGCGATAATTGAATTTTCGCGGATAAGGTAAATGACAGCTTGCCCTTTCTCGCCGGCCCGTTCACTAAAATCGGCAATGGCCTGTGGTGATTGAAGCTCCAGATGCTCCAGTAGTCTTGGGCCACCAGCATAAACGGCCGTTCCGTCCACCACACCGCGCACACCGCGCCCTTTCAACGCTTCAAACTCATTGACCTCGGCCGGGTCCACCAACCGCTCTTGCGCAGCGGCGACAATAGCGCGGGCAATAGCATGCTCCGAATCTCGCTCCAGACCCCCCGCCAGTGCCAATGCTTCGTCTTCCTTTACGCCATCCACCACGGCAATGTCGACCACGCCCTGTTCCCCTTTGGTCAGGGTGCCGGTCTTGTCGAAGATAATGGTGTCCAGCTCGCGGGCCGCTTCCAGCGCCCGCCGGTCCCGCACCAGAATGCCGTTGCGGGCCGACAGCGCGGTGGTGATGGCCACCACCAGCGGCACAGCCAGCCCCAGGGCATGGGGACAGGCGATGACCAGCACGGTGACGACGCGCTTGAGCACCTCCACGTCGAAGCCGGTGGCGATAATCCAGATCACGGCCGTTAATAACGCCGCTCCCAGCGCGGCATAAAAGAGGAACGCTGCTGCCCGGTCGGCCAATAGCTGCGTTTTAGACTTACTGTCCTGCGCTTCTTTTACCAGGCGCATGATGCCGGAGAGCGCTGTTTCATCGCCGGTGGCCGTGACCTCAATGCGCAGGCTGCCGCTGCCTTCGTTGACGGTGCCGCCGATGGCGCGGCTGCCGGCTTCTTTCTTCACCAGCTTCGACTCACCGGTAATCATCGCTTCGTTGACATCGGAACGGCCATCGTAGACTTCGCCATCGGCCGGGATGCTGGCGCCGGGACGGACCAGCACCTTGTCACCCGCGCTTAGCTGCGACACGGCGACGGTTTCGGTCTGGCCATTCTCGTCAATGCGTTCTGCTTCATCCGGCATCAGCTTCGCCAGCTCATCCAGCGCGCCGGAAGCCTGACGCACGCTGCGCATTTCCAGCCAATGGCCCAGCAGCATCACGTCAATCAGGGTCACCAGCTCCCAGAAGAAGCTCTCGCCCAGATCGACAAAAAGGGTAGCGATGCTGTAGATGAAGGCAACGGAGATGGCCAGGGAAATCAAAGTCATCATCCCTGGCTGGCGGTCACGCAGCTCCCAGGTGGCCATCTGCAGGAAAGGCAGGCCGCCGTAGATGAAAATGACCACGGCCAGTACCGGCGTAATCCAGGTGCTGCCGGGGAAGGTGGGGGCTGTATAGCCCAGCCAGTTTTGCAACGCTGGGCTGAAGAACAGTACCGGCAAACTGAGAACCAGCGACACCCAGAAGCGGTCGCGGAACATTTTCTCATGCCCGGCGTGGCTTCCGTGGCCGGCGTGGCTTCCGTGGCCGCCGTGGCCCCCGTGTTCTTTATGCTGTGTGTGGCTGTCATGGTCCATTTGGTGGTTGGTGTGGTCGCTGTGGGATGGTTGTTGGGGGGAAACGGCCGTTTCTGCGTCATGTTCATGCGTTTGATTTGTGCCTTGGGTCATCAAAGTTACCTCTCATAAATCAAAATACCTTGCTTCCACGGTGAGGACCATAAAGGGAATATCCGGCAGGACCGAGCCAACAAACAGCGCCCTTTTGTGGACGAGAGCAGGCGGCGGGTTTGGCAATTTTGTGGTGGCTAACGGCCGTTAGCAAGAAATGGGATGGCGTTTGCATCCTCATTATTCTATCAGCATCTCATCTAATGCCGCAGGGCTATTTCACGTGGCATGACCCCGCCAAATGGCCTACATCAGCGTCAGGCACACCTCTAACGTTGTGCCTGCACCAGTTGCCGATTGAATATGCAGCCGCGCCCCAATCGCTTCGGCGCGTTCCTGAATGCCCAGCAGACCGAAATGGCCGGCAGGAGCCATTTCCGCCGGGCTATCCGGTACCTTAAATCCCCGCCCATTGTCGCGGATAGACAAGCATATTATTTCGGTATCAAACACCAGGCTAACCGCCGCCTGTGTCGCCTGGGCATGACGCGCCACGTTGCTCAACCCTTCCTGGGCAATGCGGTACAGCGCCAGCTCTGCATTTGGCGGGAGACGTCGTCTGGCTCCTTTTGTCTCAAACGTAATAGACAAATCAACCAGGCTGCCCATGTCTCGAGTCAGCATTTCCAGGGCCGGCGCCAGCCCCAGATCTTCCAGATAAATTGGTCGTAAGTCTCGCGTCAGGCGGCGTAGGTCGTCCACCGTCTGTTCCGCCATCTGCTGCATTAGCGTTAGCCGTTTCCGGTTCGGTTCATCCTGAGCTGTCATTTGCGCCAGCTGAATCTGCTGGTTAAGAGCGATCAGCGATTGAATGGTGTCGTCATGCAATTCCCGCGCCAGGCGCCGGCGTTCCTCTTCCTGGCCAGTAGTGATGGCCCCCAGATAGCCGCGCAGGCTTTGCTGCGCCAGCTGCACTTTGCGTGACATATGGACCAGTTCGGCCTGTAGCCGCTGGATTTCGTTGATTCCGCCTACGGGTTCTGCAATAGCCTCGAAGTTACCCCATCCTAATTCTGTGGCTTTCTTTTCCAGGGACTGTAATGGTTGCACGACCTGGCGCACCCCGAACCAGAGCGCGACGAGGGCAATCACCAGTATGGGAATCAGAATCAATGGCGCCAGTTCCGTTGTGCGTAGCAGCGGATCCGTCACTGCTCGCCACGGCTCTACGATGACCAGCGCCCAGCCAACCGAAGAAATGGGACTGAAGGCAACGACATGTTCTTCGCCATTGACGGTCAGGTAGGTGGTGCCGCTTTCATTCCGCAAAGCATCAGCCACACCAGGGTGTTCCTGCACCGGCAGATCGAACCACGGAGGTGCGCCAGTCTGGTAGAGAATATTGCCGGAAGAGGTGACCAGGTAAGCAGTAGCCTGGTCGTTGCCGCCAAAAATACCTGCTAGCGCCCCTCGGGCCAGGGTTGTGGGGAAAAAGGCGCCAACGGCCGTTATGTCTCCGGCAACAGCCGCCACCAGCACCAACTCCTCACCCTGTACTGGATCGACAATGGGCGGTAAGAAAAAAGCATCATTCACGCCCTGTATGGTGGGCAAGCGCTTCGGCACGGCGCGGGCCAGCCAGAGTTCCGGCTCGTTGGAAGCGGCAACAAGTGTGCCATCGGCGGCGAACAGGGCTATGCCGCCTTCAAAATCAGGCAGCAGGTAGGCGGCGTCGGCCAGCGCGTGATCAGGACCGTTGGTGCCGTTGGCGGCCTGCAGTGCGACGCTGCGTATGGCCGACAGCCGGTGATTGATTTGCTCAGTAATGGCCGCCGCCGCCGCGCGCGTGGCCCGTTCATCCCGCTCGCCCACCATGGCCCGCATGGCGCGCTGGTGCAGGCCTAGGCTGCCAAAGGCAATCAGCAGCAGTAGTGCTGTCAGGGGCAAGACCGTGATGATGAAAAGCTGGAGCGGAAGGGAAGGAATGCGTCGCCAGCGTTTGCTGCTCAATCTGCAATCTCCGCCGGAATGAGGCCAATGGAGACGGCTTTCATCACCGCCTCCGTGCGGCTGTTGGCGTCAAGCTTGTGATACGTTTTTGCCAGGTGTCCCTGCACAGTGCGGTCACTGATGCGCAATTGCACGCCGATGGCCTTGTTGGTGTAGCCCTTGCCAGCCAGTGTCAGCACTTCCAGTTCCCGGCCGGTCAGCTCCTCATAAACCGGTAACTCGTTTGCCGTGCGGCTGGCGATGTGGGCCATCAGTCGGCTGGTGATCGCGGGGTCCAGGGCCGACTTGCCTTCATTGACGTCGCGCACCGCCTGCACAATGCTCAATGGCGATGCTGTTTTCAGGACGTAGCCGTTGGCGCCGGCCTGCAACACGGCCATAACGTAGGGGTCGTCGTCATAGGCGGTTAGGACCAGTACGCCCACATCCTGGTGGTTGGCGCGGACCCAGCGGGTGACTTCAATGCCGGTGGCTTTCGGCATCTGGATGTCCAGCACGGCCACATCCGGCTTGTGTTGGGCAATGAGGCTGCGCGCCATCTCGCCATCGTCGGCTTCGGCGATAACGGTGATGTCGTCTGCCTGTTCCAGGAATTGGCGAATGCCGGCGCGCACCACGGCATGGTCGTCGGCCAGCAGCACGCGGATGGGGTGGTTGGTTTCGGTTGCGGATAATGACTCAGTTTCCATAGCTTTCCTCTGCCGCTCTTAGCGCTGCCTGTTGGAATTTCAGCGCTATCTGGTCAGCGGTCTCATTAGATGCGGCGTGCAGACGCGGATAGGCGAACCAGACAATGCCAAAGAGAAGCCCGGAGAGCAGGCGCATCCAGGCATTGAAAGAACCAAATACGTCGCCAGCATAGAAGGTAGCAGGCAACGAATGGTTGGTCAAGGCTGTGAGCCAGTCGGTTGTATAACAGCGTCAAATGCGCGAGCCTTCGTAAGCCATTTGGCTTATGACAAAACGTTTTTTGTCATAATTTTGGGGGTGATAGGCCGTTTGGCGCTCGTTGCGTAAAGGTTCATTTTCTATGATGGGAGCCATATCGCATGACAGGAATCATGGTTTCCTGAAGGAGTCAATCATGAAAGGAAAAGCCTACCGTAGAAAAGCAACTCACCATAACCGTAAGAAACAGAACTGGATGCCGCTTGTCTTACTGGCGGCTGGTGTCCTGCTGCTGGGGGGAGGATTGGTCGCTTATATCTCCTCGCCGCCAGCCGCTGGTGCCTCTCTGGAATACAGAGAAGAAGATGTGGCCCATGAGCAGCCGATTCTCGCCATTCATGAAATGGGAGCAGGGCCACCCATTCCCTTTCTACCCAGGAATCAGGCGCAACCACGCATTCAGCTACCGGAAAAATCCTATAACTTTGGGGTTATTGGTCCGCAGGACGTGGTGGAACGGGAGTTTATCCTCCGCAATACCGGTGAAGGGCCTCTAACCATCAGCCGTGCCTACACCACCTGCGGCTGTACCACGGCCGAAATTTCCGCCAGCGTCATTCCGCCGGGCAAGGTAGCCACCATCAAGCTTATCTTCGATGCCGGTTATCACGATGCGACTGGGCAGACGGTACGACGTGGGTTGATTATCGAAAATAACGATCCCAGCCAATCCCAAGCGGAAATCTGGGTGCAGGCATCGGTACGGTCGAAATAAAGTAAAAAGGCAAAAAACATGCAAAGAAAATCCTTCTCGTTGATAGTTATTGGACTATTCCTCGTTGGTTTTGTCCTAACCGGATGTGGGGGAACGGCCGTAACGCACAATCACCCCATGGCCCCCATTGAAGAAATGCCTGCGTATGTGCAGCAGGCGGCGCGAAAAACCTATGAGGCCTACCAATTTGCCGTTGCCAACCCAGAGATTGCCGACGCCATACCTTGTTATTGCGGCTGTGCTGGAATGCACACTTCCAGCTACGATTGTTACGTCGCTGGTGTAGATGAAGATGGCCTGATGCAATTTGATAATCACGCTACATATTGTGCCATTTGCATCGACATTACCCAGGATACAATGCGCCTGTTGGATGAGGGGTTAAGCACAGCAGAAATATTTACGCAGATCGAGGCAGACTATGCTCGCTTTGGTCCCCCTACAGTCAAGCCTGAATTGGAAGAAACATCATGAGAAAATGGATATGGCTATTTACAGCAGGTTTATTGACGAGCGTCCTGTTGAGTGCTTGTGGCGGCCAACCCCAGATTGTGGTCAGCGAAACCACTATACAACTAGGGGATGTGGTCAATGGCGAGATAATCGAACGCAACCTGCAGGTAGAAAATAAGGGCCAGGCGGCACTAACAATTGATGCTGTCACCACGTCATGCGGCTGTACTCAAGCCAGCGTGGAACCAACGAACATTCCGCCGGGCGGCAGCGGTACCTTGTACATCGAATTTGATTCCGGCGCCCACGGTCCGGAGCTGACGGGAGAACTGATTCGCCAGGTTTTTGTCTCTTCCAATGATCCGCAGCAGTCGGAACTTGTGGTGGAACTGGCGGCCAATATCTTGCCGCCTGCAGCACCATAGGCCGTTTGGCCTTGCTGCTGTAGGCTAAATGGCGGAGTTTTTATAAGTGCTTCTCACTTAAAATGATCGATACGCCCATATGGTGAATTCGCTCTCATTATAAGGAGAAGAAAACTTGTGAAAAGAATGATTGTAGTTTTTATCGTTGTGGCTGTCTTGTTGGCGGCTTGCAGTTCAGATGTGCCGACATCTGATTCCATAACGGAGATTACCTTAACGGCAAGGGATATTGCCTATGATGTGAATCGTTTAGAGGTAGTGGCTGGACAGCCAGTGCGGATAATAATGCGCAACGAAGGCGCGTTGGAGCACGATTTTAGCATTAGGGAGATGCCACATACGGGTGAAGTGATGGCAGAAGAGGGGGAAGGCGGCATGGCTGGCCATGATATGGGCGATATGGACATGGAGCCGGAAATTCACATTGCCCCGCCAATGGGTGAGAGCCTGAGCGTTGAATTTACGCCATCTACGCCTGGTGAGTACGAGTTCTTTTGTGCAGTGGCTGGACACAAAGAGGCTGGTATGGTGGGCACGCTAATTGTGACAGTGCCCTGAAACCATGGCTGTGTTTGAGAAGCACCCGATTACCAGCTATTCACCCCCGGCCAGCCTGACAAGCCGGTGGCCCTAACCTACGTTTAGAACCGCAACTGGAACCGTAACCTGGACGATGAAGACCCGGAGCGCGACCCCGACACCCCTGATGAAATCCCCAGCACTCTGATGGTCAGCGTGTTGGAAAACACCGATGTGCCCTGGGTGATGATGATCAACGGCAAGCTGTGGCGGCTATACTCGGCCACGGCCACCAACTACGACGAAATTGACCTGGAAAAAGCGCTGGCGGCCCCGGACCAGCTTGTCGCGCTCAAGTACTGGTGGCTGTTCTTCCGTCATGATGCCTTCACCGGCTTCTTGGATGACCGCTTGCAGCAGTCGGCCGATTACGCTAAAGGGCTGGATGACCGACTGAAGGACCGTGTTTTTACCGAGATTTTCCCCCACTTCGCCAAAGGGTTCATTCGACAGATTCAGGCCCGCGGGCTGAGCCTATCGAAGGGAGGCGGGCTTCGACAGGCTCAGGGAGCAAAGATAGAAGATTCCGAGGAGGCGCTGCAATGGGTATATGAAGGGACGCTGACCTTCCTCTACAGGCTGATGTTTGTGCTATATGCCGAGAGTCTGGAACTGCTGCTCCTGGCGGAAACCCGCGGCTACCGCGCCCTAAGCCTCTACGCCAGGAAGCAGGAGATTGCCGCGCGTATTAGACCCGGCCATGGGCTGTCGGCTGCGCTACGACCTACCGTTACACCAGCCAGTGCTGGGCCAGGCCATGATTTTAGGGGGAGGGGCTGGCGGGCCAGAAGTGCTGGATGCTGGACGCGGGCAAGGGGGTGATGGCTTTGCCGCTGAGCAGGGCGTGGTAGTAGACGAGGGCGCATTTTTCTAGCACCTGGACGTTAACGGCCGTTTGTGCCAGCGTCGTCCCAGTACACAGGACGCCATGGTTTTGTAAGATGTAGGCGTGGCACCCATTGCCCAGCCGGGCCGCCAGCTTGTGGGCCAGGTCGGCGCTGCCCGAACGGCCGTAAGGCACCACCTCCACCACCGGACCAAGCTGCAGCACCTGTTCGTCAAAAAGGGCGGGAATCGGTTCGTTGAGCAGGGCAAAAATGCTGGCGTAGGGTTGGTGGGTGTGCACGATGGCGTTAACGTCAGGGCGGTGGGCGTATACGGCCGTGTGCGTGGGCGTCTCCATGGATGGACGCAAACCACCCGCCAACTGCTCCCCGGCAAAACTCACCACGCCAATCTCCTCCGGCGCCAGCGTGTGGTACTCTCGCCCGGAAGGGGTAATGGCCATAGCCGCCTCCCCTGGAATGCGCCGGGAAACGTTGCCCCCGGTACCCGCCAAATACCCCTGGCGCGCCAGCTCCTGGCAGGTGCGCAGCACCTCTTCCTGGTAAAGGCTGTACGGATTCATCCTATCCTCCCCGGCTGCTGTCCAGCCAGTCGTAGACGGCGCGCCCCACCTGCTGGCAAAAAGCGACCCCCTCCTGCTTCGTCGCAATCTGGTTGGTCATGACCACGATGACGGCCGTTTCCTCTCCGCGCCTGATGATGCCGGCGTCATGTTCGCTGCCCGTTTGCTCTCCGGTTTTATGGGCCAGCCATGCCTCCTCCGGCAGCAAAGCCGGCAGCTTATTGCGCAACTGTTGGCGGCGCAAAATGCCCAGCATCTCCTGGCCGGCAGCTGGCGGTAAGCCATCGTTGCGCGCGATTTTTTCCAACAACAGCCCCACGTCGCCGGCCGAGGTGAAATTGTCCAGTCCCCGATCGCGGGCGGCGTAATCCATCAGCTTGCGCTGCAAGGCGGTGTGGATCATGCCCAACTGCTGGATGGTGGCCGTGATGTTGGCCTGCCCTAATTTGTGAATCAGTAGATTGGTGGCCGTGTTGTCACTCACGACAATCATCAGCCGCGCCAGGTCCGCACAGCGCATGCGCGCGCCGGGCGCCAGGTCTTGCACGACACCGCAGCCTCCCACAATTTCCGCTGGCGGAACCGCCAGTTCTTCCTGCGGGTCCAGTGCTCCGTTGCTAACCTGGCGGTAAAATTCCCACAGGATGGGCAGCTTGATCAGGCTGGCAGCCAGAAGAGGGAGGTTGGCGTTGTGGGCATAGGTTTCCCCCGTGGAGAGGCGTTTCACGTAGAAAGCGGCCGTTCCCTGGAGCCTGTGGGCCAATGAAAGCAACTGTTCTTGCACTTTGCGTTTCCTTGTTATGCGTTTTGCGCAATCATGTGGTTGACCGATTGGCGGACCAGGCTTTCCAGCACGTCCCGGTTTATGTCGGCAAGTTTGTTGATGTACAGGCAAGATTTGCCTGTTTTGTGTTTGCCTAACTTTTCCATTAACTCGTCATATTGGTCGAACCCCGCCATGATGTAAAGCGTTAGGTTTTGCTTGCGTGGCGCAAAGCCGGTGAGAAACCAGTCCCCTTCCCGCCCGCTGGCATACTTGTAATGATAGCTGCCGAAACCCACAATGGTGTCCCCCCACATTTGGGGTTCCTGCCCGGTGACTTTTTGCATCAACTCTAAAATTTGCCAGCTATCCTGCCGTTTTTGTTCAGGCTCTATGCTATTCAGATAGGCGGTGACGCTGGTATCAGTTGGTTTTGTTTTGAGTTCTGCCATTTTTCACCTCTTTTACGCCCCATGAGGCCTAAGTTGTTTCTGCTTGCAACTTCGCCACAAGCAAGGTCATGGTCGCCCAACCTAAGCGGTAGCATATCGTTAATTTGAATCCGCTATTGGTGGGGCTGCGGGTAGTTTTACAATGAAGGCGGCTCCCTGATCTTTGCCCATGCTCTGCACCTCTATTTTTCCCTGATGGCGAGACACAATTTCGTCAGCGATGGCCAGACCTAATCCTGTACCCGGTTCGCCCGAGGTGCGACCAGCAAAACCCCGATAAAATCTTTTCAAAACATGGGGCAGCTCATCTTGTAAAACGCCTTGTCCCGTATCAATGACTTCAAAATAGACCCAACGTTGTTGATCTTGAAACTGCTCTCCGGTTTTTATTTGGACTTTGCCGCCGGGGGGCGTGTAGTTTAAGGCGTTTGTAAGCAAAATACTGAGCACCTGGCCTAATAAGTGATGGTCTCCCATGACGCGTGGCAGGTTAGCAGTTAGTTGGTAGTTGAGGTGGATGTCGCGGCTAGCAGCCAGGGGTTTGCGGTCTGTGGCATATTCACTTACCAGGTCATTCAGGTTAATAACATCCTCTTCCCATTTGGTCCGTTCTTGATCAAAACGAGATAGCTGTAACAAGCTTTCCACAATGGTGCTGAGACGGGTAATCTCGCGACCTAGCCGGGCGATATAATCTTGGCTTTTGGCCGGATTTAAGGTCAGTAAATCGTGATACAGTTTTAGGCTGGCAATGGGGGTGCGCAGTTCGTGGGAAACATTGGAGACGAAGTCGTCTTTGACGCGCTCAATTTCTTTAAGGGCGGTGATGTCGCGAATGCTGCACAGGAGAGTGGGTGGCGAGGTGGGCTGTTGTATGGGTGCTAGCACAATATCGGCGTCGAATTGGGAGCCATCCTGGCGTTGGGCGGTAAAATCTAGCCGCATGGGCTGTTTTTCTTTGCGTACAATTTGTAGCGCTTTGGAAAACCGGCTTTGGTCTGGGGAAATAACCAAGCAAATGGGGAAATTGGGGCAGAAATCCCCGGATTTGTAGCCGAACATGTTTGAGTAGGCGGGGTTGAACAGGCGTGGACGCAGGTTGTGGTCGAGCAGGAGAATGGCGTCAGGGCTGTTTTGCAATATGGCGCTGACTTGTTGGGTGGTTTGCTCTAGTTCGGCGGTGCGGCGGGCCACGGCCGTTTCCAAAGTTTCGTTGTAGCGTGCCAGTTGGTCATATAAATTGGCATTATGCAAGGCAATTGCTGCGTGTTGGGCAAAGGCTGTGGCTACCTCAATTTCTTCGACTGTAAACGGCCGTACCTCATGGCGATCCAGCGTGATGAGGCCAATAATCTCCGCATCAAACATGAGCGGCACAGCCAGCCAGGAACGAATATTGCCAGATTGATATAGGTCGGCTTTCTCTTGAAAGTGGGTAAATTGGGCGGGAATGTCCGGAAAGGTAACCGGACCCCGGGTGGCAAATACGTAAGAATTGGGCGAATCCGTACCCACTGGAATGGCCAGGCCTAACAGCTTTTTAGGGTTGTGAAATCCTTTTACAGCACGAATGATCAGCTGATGACCATCGCGCTTTTGTAAGGAAGCGGTATCGAAAGAGATGGCATGGCTTAATTGCTCGAGAATGCGGTTGAGGACGGTATCCAGCGAGAGGGTGCTGTTGAGTACGGCCGTTGTTTGTCGCAGCGTTTCCGCCAGGCGGCGGCGGCGCTGCTCCGCCTCATAAAGGCGGGCATTGTGAATGGCATTGGCCACGTGGTTGGCAAAGGCTTGCAGGCTGGCAGCGTGGACGGCCGTATAAGTTTCAGGAGTGCGTTGCGCCACGTGCAAAAAACCAATACATTCCCCCGCACGAATAATGGGGGCGCCCGCCACCGCCCGAATCCAATCCAGGCCCTTAATCCACACCCATCCGGGGAATGTGCGCGCGTCGGCAATGGCAATTGGCTGGCCCGTTTCCACCATCTGCTGCAAATCGGCCGTCTGGGCAATGGTGAACTCCGCATTTTCGATGATAGGCACCGTTTCAGGCCGGTAACCCTGATGACGCACTACCCTGGTTTTTCCGTCGCGAATAAGCGTAATGTTGGCCACGTCATAAGGAACCACGCGATGCACTGTGTTCAAAACGTGGTCCAAGACCTCATCCAGGGCCAGGGTGCTGTTAAGAATTGCCGCCGTATTGCTCATGGCTTCGGCCAGTTGGCGTTGCTGCTGCTCGGCCGTGGCAATTTGCATGCGCCGGGTAATATCGCGGGCAATGTGCATGGTTTGCTCTAAGTTACCCTGCGCGTTGTACAAAGCTCGGCCACGCACTTCTACCCAAAAATGACGGCCGTTTTGCAGATTAATTTCGGCCGTAAAAACTTCTATAGTCTGGCCTGTGGCAATTTTGGTCAGCGCCGCGGTAATTAAGCCTGCACTTTCTTCTGTTAAGAACGCGTCTGGTTTCTGCCCTAACACCGTCTCTGCAGCATAACCGGTTTCTGCACACATTTTTTCATTGATGAAGGAAAATTGCCCGTGCGCATCTAGCATAAAGATCCAATCGTTAGCGGTTTCAAAAAAGGTGAGCAGCCGCAACTGGCTTTCTGCCATCGCTTCTTGCCGATTGCGCTCAATCACATTGCGAATCCAGGTAAACAGCAATATTACGCTGACGATGAGCAGGTATAGAAGGAAGTTTTCGCCCTGCAAAATGTACAGGCGAATGGTGCTGTTCCAGGCTAGCATGCCTAGCAATAATAAGAAGTTAAACAACGTCAGGGTGATATTGAAAACGAGATCAACGCAAACAGAGAGAACCAGGGTGGGGATGACAAAAAACAGGGGAATGGCCGCAAATTGACCAGCCATGATGAGCATGGTCAGCACGCCAAGCGTAAAAGAAAGGGTAAAAACAAGAGGCGCCCAGCCTATTGCTTTCCCGCGACTCATCAGATAAGCGATGAAGGTGCCACCGTAGGTGAGGAACAGGGGAAGCAAAATGCCAGGATGGTATGCTGCAGGTAGTAGAATCAGATGGGCAAATGTATACAGAATGGATAAGAACAGCATCAACAGCAGCATGGAGGCAAGAAGCTGCGCCCGATGTTCTTCGTCGCGGGTTGCATAAGGTATTTGGGGCTTTGTCCATCTTTGCCAGATGCGTTGTGGTTTCTGGATCACGGCATTTTAATCTCTTGCTAGATTTGCGTGAAGGAAGGCGAAAATGTCGGCCCATTCGTCAATCCATTTGTTGGTAGGCTTGCCCAGCCCATGCCCGGATTTGGTGTCTACGCGCAGAAGAATGGGGTTGGCGTCTAGCTGCTGGGCCACGGCCGTTTGCAGGGCAGCTGCGTATTTGTACGAATGCAGCGGCACCACCCGGTCGTCACCATCGGCCGTGGTGATGAGCGTGGCCGGGTAGACCACGCCCTCTTTCACGTTGTGCAGCGGCGAGTAAGCCATGAGGAAGCGGAAATGTTCGGGGTCTTCTTCCGCGTTGCCATATTCGGCCGTCCAGTAACGCCCGACCGTAAACTTGTGAAAGCGCAGCATGTCCGTCACGGGCACAATGGACAGCACCGCGCCAAAGAGGTCGGGGCGCTGCAGCATGACGGCCGCCGTCAGCAGACCGCCGTTGCTGCGCCCCATGATGGCCAGCCGCTCTGGCTTTGTATAACCATTGGCAATAAGCCATTCGGCGGCGGCAATGAAGTCGTCAAAAACATTTTGCTTGCGATCCAACATGCCGTCCTGGTGCCATTTTTCGCCATACTCACCCCCGCCGCGCAGGTTGACATCTACGAACACGCCGCCGCTTTCGATCCACTGAATTTGCTGGGGGGCGTAGTTGGGCAAATGGCTGTTGTTGTAGCCGCCATAGCCGTACATCAGCACCCGGTGACGACCGTCTAGCGTCAGCCCCTTTTTGTGGATGAGGAACATGGAAACCTGGGTGCCATCCTGAGAGGGGTAGAAAACCTGGTGGCTTTCGTATTGCGCGGCGTTGAATGGTACGGCCGTTTCCCACACCACCTCTAGCTGACCCGTTAGAACGTCAAGCCGGTAAATGGTTCCCGGCTGTAAAAATGTTTCGTGCTTGAAAAACAGCTCATCGTATTTGGCTCTGGCCCAAAGACCTGTTACCGCGCCCATCCCTGGCAGGGGAATTGCGGCGTGAGGACGGCCGTCCAGGGCGTAGAGGTTCAGCCGGTGGATGGCATTGTGCATGGTCACGACAACCAGCTTGCCCCCAGCCATGTGGGCGCTGACGAGGATCTCCTCTTGTTCTGGCAAAACCTCGCGCCACTGGCTGCGTTCTGGTTGGGCCAGGTCAATGGCCATAACACGGCCGTTAGGCGCCTGCCAATCTGTTTGCACGTAAAAGGTGTCGTCCACGTTGCCGATAAAGTTGAAGTAAGCATCCGGCTCATCAATGAGGCGAACAAAATCACCCTGGCTGTCCACCTCGCGGTAATAGAGGCGGTTGCGGGCGATGGCAGCGTGCCAGACGTGGAGGATGAGGAATCGGCCGTCTTCTGAGATGTGGGGCGGGAACTTCAAATCGGGCGCATCGGGCCGCGCATAAACCAGTTTATCTTGCTCTTGGGGCGTGCCCAGGGCATGCCAGCACAGCATGTTATTTTGCGGCGGCTTGCCGGGCTGTTCCGGGTCAGGTTCCGGGTCACGGTTGTAAAAGAAACCCAGCGGTACGCCGGCGTCATCATACTGCCAGGCAATGCTGGCAAAGCGGCAGTGGTGCAGCACCTCGGCCAAGTCTTCGCCCCTCCCCAGGTCGCGAATTCGCACTTCCTGCCAGTCGCTGCCGCCAAAAGAGACACCATACGCCAGCAGGTTGCCGTTTTGGGTAATAGCCTGGCTGGTCACGGCCGCTGTGCCGTCTTCCGTCAGAGTGTTGGGATCTAGCGCCACCTCCCCCGCCTCTTGCAAGGCGCGGGTGCGGTAAAGGACAGCCTGGTTTTGCAAACCATCATTGAAATAGTAAAAGTACCAGGGGCCTTTACGCTGAGGGGCAAACCGCTTGGGGTAATCCCACAGTTCGGTCAGGCGTTGGTGAATGGCCACCCGCTGGGGCACAGCGTCAAGAAAGGCCCGCGTTACCTTGTTTTGTGCATCAACCCAGGTGCGGGTCTCGGTTGATTTGGGGTCTTCTAGCCAGCGAAAAGGGTCGGCAACGGCCGTACCATGATACTGGTCTACCACATCGCCCGGTGGGCTGGGAGGATATCGTAAGTTTGCAAAAGTCATCAAATAATCCTTTCTTTAAGCAGGCCGGCAGTCAGCAAGCCAGCGCAAAGGCCGGCATGCCAACGGACCACACCCTACAATTCACGTTGGTTCAGGCGGCGTCCGGCATAGCCAACAACTACAATCAATGCCGCAATGAGCAAAACTAGAATGCCCATATCCACCGCAATATCATTCCAGCCGCCCCCTTTTTGGGTAATGGTAATAACAGGTCCAATCATATAGTAGGTGGGGAAGATTTTCGCCACCCACTCAGGTAGTTCGGGGAAAAGGTAAATCAGGGCGGGTGCGTACAAAAAGATGCCCATGCCTTTAATGGTGGCAAAGAGAGTGTTGATGTCTTTGATGAAGGCGCCCAACAGCACGCCAATAGCCGACGCCATCACGGCCCCCAAAGCGAGAACAAAGATGAGGAGCAACGGCCGTACCCCAAAAGCCTGATTCATCACCAGCACCACCACCCCCATCACCAAACTGAGCAGCATGCCCATCAGTCCCTTGGCCAGGAACACCTCCCCCAGCGAAGTCGGCGTTGCCAGCAAGGCTTGCAGGGTTCGCTTCTGCTTCTCCTCCACCAAAGACGTAGCTGGCAGCATGGTACCGCCAATCATAATCGTCATCATCACCACAAAAGGCAGCAGCCGCTCATTCCACGGAATCCCAGGATCGTCCCCCAGCGTTTCTAGTTGTGCCTCCACGGGTGGCTCTTGCCCAGACAGGTTCCGCAAAGTTTGCGCCAAGGATACCCCTAACAAAGCCCGGTCTTTCAGCAAGCTTTGTCCCCACACGTAGGCATCAAAGGAAACGTTGTGGCCCTGCTGTACTTCAGCGTCAAAGTTGGCGGGCAGCACCAGCCCCATGTCTACTGTGCCCCGCGCCACATCGCTACGCAAGTCAGCGGCATCGTCATATTTTTTGACCACCAGAGCGTCAATATCCGTCATTTTGGTCACAAGCTGAGAAGCGCCATTGTCCACAATACCCAACGTTGCTTTGCCTGAAAACCAGGTGCCAAAGGCCAGAGAAATGACCAGAGTTAAGGCAATCGGCATAACCAGCGCAAAAGTAAATATGAAGTTTTTGGGGCCGCGAATCAATTCCCGGCTCAAAAGAATACCTACCCGACGCAGATTCATTGGAACTTCCTCCGCAAGACAGCCACGCCCAGACCAAAGATAAGAAGCGCAGCGGCTAACAGCAACAGCAAACTGCCCGACGCCTCCAACCAGCCCATGTTAAAATTGCTGGCCCGGTACACGATGTCTACCAGGAAATAAGACGGCAATAGTTTAATCCAGTTTGTCATGGCGCCCGGAACGAGAACGCCCAGAGCCGGCAGCACCAGGAGCAGAATGGCTAAAATCCCCCAGGACATCACCGACATCATATCTCGGGCTACCGAAGCAATGAGGAAACCAAGACCGACCGTGAGCATGGACCCCAACAGGAGCGCGACTAAAATGAGCAGGGGCTGCTGGTCTAGCCCTCCCGTCACCAGCATAAGCAGCACGGCCTGCACCATGGCCAGGCTGACGCCCATGATGCCTTTGGCCAGGAACAACCCTTCCATGCGCAAGGGCGTAACGAGCAGGGCGCGAATCGTGCCTGCTTCCACTTCGGAGCTGACCAGGCTGGCTAATCCCAGCGTTTCCATCATCAACACGACGACGGCAAAAAGGGGTAGCATGCGATCCCGGGGTGGAATTTGTGCGCCGGCCAGGTCTGGCCCTAGAATTTCTTCGTTGACGGTATATTGCAAAGGTTGGCCGACCATGGTGGCGGCGATTTCTTCAAAGAGCAGTTTGTAGACGTCACGGAATTCGGGGGGGGCGCTGGTTGCTACGTATACGGTAACCGGCTGACGCGTACCTCCAGCAAGATTAGCCAGCACATCTGGAGGCAAAACAAAACCGGCGTCTACATCTCCGGCAAGCACAACGTCTTGAAGCTCTTGTTCTGAGTTGGTGGATTGAATGACCAATCCCTCTTCGGCCAGGCTGTTGAGCAGGGCAGCGGGAAACTGGGGGGCGTACAGGCCCAGCTTCAGGGTCTCATCAACGGTATTGGGCATGACGTAGTAGATGATGATGTAAAAGACCAGGGCCAGGACGGTGATGAAGGCGAAGAAGCGGTTGCGGAAATACAGCTTGAGGTCTTTGAGGACCAGGGTGCCGATCATTGCGCCGTTCATCAGGTTAGCCCTCGCCCGGTAATCTGGATAAAGATGTCTTCCAGGCTGGCTTCTTCGCTGTGCAGGGTGATGACTTTTTCGTGGCGGAAGAGTTGCTCGATGACCACGGCCGTTTCCTCTGTATCCAGCACCACTTCCCGCGTTTCCAGCAGGCCATTGGCCCCTTCCACCTCCGCCCGCAGCACCCGGCTACCGTACTGCTGCTTCAGGCGGTGCGGCGTGTCCAGAGCCACAATTTGCCCCTGATTGATGAAGGCTACCCGGTCGGCTAGCTTATCTGCTTCTACCATGTCGTGGGTGGTCAAAAAAACCGTGGCGCCGCGCTCCCGCTCCTCAAAAATAATGGTGCGGATGGCCTGCGCTGAAGCCGGGTCCAATCCTTCAGTGGGTTCATCTAAAAAGAGAATGGCAGGCTTGTTTACCAGGGCACGGGCCACCATTAACCGCTGCTTCATGCCTTTGGAGTACCCTGCAACGCGCTCTTGCCCGCGCCCGCCCAGTCCCACGCGGTCAAGCAGGGCTTGGGCATCAAAATTCTTTACGCCAAAGAGCCGGGCAAAGAGGGTCAAGTTTTCCACGGCGCTCATTTGCTCATACAGGTTGGTAATTTCAAAAGAAACGCCAATTTGTTCCTGCACTTTTTTGGCATGTTTGGCCATATCCAGCCCTAGCAGCGTGGCCTTGCCAGTCTTGGGGCGCAGTTGGCCGGTGAGCATCTTGATCGTGGTAGATTTTCCGGCTCCGTTGGGGCCTAAAAAGCCCAGAATTTCTCCCTGGCCAACGCTGAAATTGATGTGGTCTACGGCCGTTAACGCACCATACTCATAGGTCAAATCTTCGGCCACAATCGCTGCGTCGTTCATGTTTTCTCCTTTCTCTCCGCACGCCCTTCCCCCAGAGCCTGCCAAATTTGTAGTGTACCGGAAAATGCCCCTCTTTGAAAGAGTAATTCTCCCTGGGTACTTGCCGGTTGATCAGTTGGGTCTTACAGAGAGAGTGGATACAATGAAGCCATGCAGACGACGGAAACTTCCCAACTCAACGCTGCTTTGCTGGACGCCATGGACAGGTTTGAGGAACGGCCGTGTTTACTGGTGCGCCACGGCAAACGCTTTCGCAAAATCACCTACCGCCAGTTTCGCACCCTGGCCCTGCGCCTGGCCAATTACCTGCGCGAGCAAGACGTGGTGCGTGGCGAGCGCGTGGCGCTCATTGCCGACAACTCTCTGGAATGGTTGATTACCTACGTGGCCACTTTGCTAAGCGGTGGAGTTGCAGTACCTCTGCGCGCCTCCTTGCAGGGCGATGCTCTGCACTACGTGCTGCAAGACAGCGGGGCGCGGGTGGCCGTTTTGCAGCAGGCGCACCACATTGCGGCAGTAGACCAGGGCTTGGCAGAGGATACCGTAGACCGCCTTTTTGATTTGCAGCACGTGTTGGTCATTGGGCAGAGCGAGAGCTTGCCAGCAGATTTTGTGCAGCTCAAGGCCGCCCTGTCCGCTACGCGCCATTTGGGCGGGGAAGAGGTGGAAACGGCCGTGCGCCAACACGCTTTGCAGGTAGAGGCTACCAGTTTAGCCACCATCTCCTACGTCTCCAGTTCCACCGGCAAACCCCTGGGCGCGGTTTTTGAGCATGGGCAACTGCATACCCGCCTGCAAGCCACAGCCGAAATTTTCCCCTTTGAACCACAGGATCTTGTTTGCCCTGTCACCACCTGGGGCGAAGCCCACAGCCTGACGCCAACCTTGCACTGCTTTTTGCACGGCATTCCCGTCATTGCCCAGCCAGAAGGGGATGACAAACTGCTAGAAACCTTGCAGCAAACCAGCCCCACCGTGCTTTTGGCTACCCCCCACAGCCTGGAACAATTTTACGCCAACTGCATGGCCTGGCTCGCGCAGCAGCCAGAATCCAACCAAAAAGTGTTCCAGTGGGCGCTGAGCAAGGGGTTGGATTATTCGGCCGCCGGTTCCGAGGCCTCGCCCGACCTGGCCCAAACCTATCGCCGTGCCGAGCTGACTTTTTTTACCCAACTGCGGGGGCAACTGGGCGGGCGTTTGCGCTACCTCTACGCCACCGGGGCCACCCTGCCGCGCCAGCTCACGCAATTTTACGAAGCCATCGGTATGCCGGTGCTGAATTTGTACAGCATGGCCCAAACGGGCGGCTTCCCGGCGGCTAACCAGCCCCAGGCGCAGCGCCGGGGATCAGCAGGGCAGGTGGCCCCTGGTTTCCAAATTCGCCTGGCGGAAGATGGGGAAGTGCTGGTGCGTGGCGCGATGGTAATGCGCCGCTACTGGCGCCGGCCCCAAGAAACGCAGCAGGCTTTTGACGCTGAGGGTTGGCTGTACAGCGGTGACCAGGGATATTTGGATGGGGAGGGCTATCTTTTCATCACCGGGCGCAAGGAGCATGTGATTGTGCTGTCGGTGGGACGCAAGATTTCCCCCGCGCCTATTGAGGAGGCGCTGCGCCGCTCCCCTTTTGTGGCGGAAACGGCCGTGTTCGGCGACGACCAGCCCTATCTCACCGCCCTCATTCTGCCCGACCTGACGGCCGTTAACGCCCATTTACAGGCCGATCCGCCCCTGGCTGACCCACATGACCCCCGCGTGCGGCAAATCTTTGACGAATTGGTGGCCCAACTGAACGCCCCCCGCGACCGCTGGGAGCGCATTGAGCGCTACCGCCTGCTGGATCCGGCCCGCCTGGAACCCGGCATTCTCACGGAAAACGGCCGTCACGCCCTGGCCCAGCACTTTGCCGCCGAATTGAAAAAGCTCTACCCTACCACCCGGCCCTTGCAGCTTGAAGAGGTCTCCCAGGTGACTGTAGACCCCGAACGGCTGCGCTCTCTGCTGGAAAAAGAAAGCGTCCTCGACGCCTGGATGGAAGATGCCGGCATCGAATTTCTCTTTGACCTGGCCCGCCACAAGCAAATTGATGCCCCCTCCATGATTCACGTCTGCGACATTGCTGCCACCATTGCCCAAATTGAAAGCGAGGAGAAACCCCTCTCCACAGCCATCATTGTTGGCGACCCGGTGCGCATTGGCCAGGTGCTGCCCGAAAGCCAGGTGCAGCTTTTGTACCACGACCACATCCGCCGCATGCGCAACGTGCTGGTGACCCTGGCTAAAATGGTGGACGGCATGGTGCTGGGCTACGTGCTGGACCGCTACGGCTACGTGCGCGGCATTCACAAGCTCGACGTACCTCTAGCGCAGCAGAGCAGCCTGCTTCTTGGCCCCCAGTTTCGCCATCACGCCGCCATTTCCGCCCAGTGTGATGCCCTGGTGTTTTTTGTACCTTACGGCGGCAAGCAGGTGCGGGTGTTTGCCAACGGCAAGCTGGTGGGGCGCTACGCCGGTGGTGACTGGTACCCGGAAAACCTTGCCCAGCTGGATCAGGCGGTGGCGGAACTGGCGGAGACCCGTAGCTATGACCTGGTGGTGCTGCGCCGCCTGCTGCGCGTAGCATTCCGTATGTCGGAAAATAACCTGGGGGCCATTTTTATGCTGGGCAATGCGGAGCGCATTTTGGCCGGGTCTGACGCAGCGGAAATCAGCGGCTTTGCTACCATTCTCAGCGCCCCCATTGGGGAGATGAGCGACGAGGAGCTGATTAATTTTGCCATGCAGGATGGAGCGACGGTGGTGGATGAACACGGCCGTTTCCGCGGCTGCATGATTTTACTGCGCCCCGACGCCCATACTCGCGTCGAGCTGGCCCCCGGCAAAGGCGCCCGCCACAGCAGCGCCGCCAAAATGAGCAAAGAAGCCGACTGCCTGGCTATCACCGTTTCGCAAGACGGCCCCATTACCGTGTACGATGGCGGTCGGCGGGTGCTGTCATTGTAGCCATGGTACGTTACGCAAAAGCAGATGGAGTATCTGCTACTTTGCGACACCACCCCACCCTGGCTACAATTGCCTCACCCTAAACCAGCAAGAGAAAAGGCGTGAGTCAAGCAGCACAGACCGGACTGGTCATCCACACTAAGTTAACCCCACCCCGTTTGCCCCGGCACACGCTGGCCCGCCCGCGCCTGACAACCCTGCTCATGGAGGCGCAACAGGCCCGGCTGACTCTGGTGCAGGCAGGCACCGGCTACGGCAAAAGCACCGCCCTGGCTGCCCTGGCGCAAGAGGCCATCCCTCTGGCCTGGTATCATTTAGATGGCGAAGACGCCGACCCTCAGGTTTTTTTGCTCCACCTGGTGCATGCTCTGCAAACCACCGTGCCCAATCTCTCCGCCGCGCCGCTGGCTTTGTTGGAACAACGAGACCAAACGGCCGAAATGTGGACGACCGTTGCCGACACCCTGGTCAACGAGCTTAGCCAAAACCCCTATCCCCTGCTGCTGGTGCTAGACGACGCCCATCATCTCAACCCTAATGGTGAAACCCTGCGCATCCTTGATCGCTTTATTGGCCGCAGCCCGCAAACCCTGCACGTCATCCTTTCCTCTCGCTACCCCATGCAGTTGCCCACCCTGCTCAACTGGCGCGTGCGCGGTGAAGTAGTTGACGTAGCTGAAGAAGCCCTGGCTTTCACCTCCGGCGAAATTGCCCACTTGTTTACGGAACAGTACGCTTTTCCGTTGACAGTTGAGCAAGTTGATTTATTGGCTACACGAAGTGAGGGGTGGCCCATTGCGCTGCAACTGGTGTGGCAGCGGCTGCAAAGTGGATCCGTCACGCTGGACGAAGCCCTGGGGCAGCTTTCCGGCGGCGACCTGTTTGCTTACCTGGCCCAAGAGGTGCTGGCGCAACAACCTCCAGATGTACAGGCATTTTTGCGGGAAACGGCCGTGCTGCGCCAATTTACCGCCCCCCAGTGTGACGCTCTGCGCCATCGGTACGATAGCCGCGCCCTCCTTCGTTATCTACGCGAAAACAGCCTTTTCTTGGTAGACATGGGCGACGGATACCTGCGCTACCATCATCTCTTTCGCGATCTACTGTACCAACAGCTTGCCCCAGAACAACGCCAACTGTGGCACCAAAAGGCCGCTACCCTTTATCTTGTCGGCACGCAAAATGAGGAAGCTATTTACCACTTGCTGGAGGCAGGTGACCATGATACCGCCGCCAGGCTGCTTAGCGACATAGGCCGCGACATGGTGCAGGCGGGGCGATTGGACACCCTCGCCAGCGCCCTTACCCGCCTGGAACCGCAAACCCTGGAGACATATCCCTCCTTGTTGGCCTACCTGGGCGACATCGCCCGCCTGCGCAGCCATTTTGATGAAGCCCTGGGCTGGTATAAACAGGCAGAAATTCACAGCCGCGCCCAAAACAACATTCCCGCCATTGGTCAGGCGCTGCGCGGGCAGGCCCGTATCTATCTGGACACCGTGAACGCGACCCAGGCTGATGCCTTGCTGCAAGAGGCGCTGCGCCTGAGCGAAGGCCAGGATGACCGGGAAAGCCGCGCCCGTCTGCTAGATTTGTTGGCGGAAAATATGCTCAATTTGGGGCGACTGGAGCAAGCCCAAGCGTACCAGACTCAGGCGCAAGCACTGCGCCATGAAGGGCCAGACGTGGCGGAAATTCCGGTGCGGCTGCTGCTGCGCACCGGAAGGCTGGACGAGGCGCGCCGCATCTTGGAAGAGCGGCTGCGGGCAGAAGAGGTGGCGCCGGTGCAGCGCCCCCGTGCCCATCGGGAGACGCTGCTGATTCTTTCTCTCATTTTGGCCTTTCAGGGAGAGCAGGAAGCGGCTTTTCAGTATGCGCTAGAAGGGACGCGGCGTGGGGCACGGCTGAAGTCGCAGTTTGTGACGGCCGTTGGTCATATGCGGCAGGGGCACGCCTGGCTGTTGCGTAAGGATGAACAGGGTTATGAGGAGGCGGCGCGCTGTTTTGCAACGGCCGTTTCCCTCAGCGAGCAAATTGACGTGCCGCGCCTGAAGGTGGAAGCCTATTGGGGATTGTGCCAGGCTTATGGCTTTCGGGGTGATTTGGTTAGGGCGCAGGAAACGGCCGTCGCCGGCATTGCCCTGGCCCAGGCCGCCGGGGACGAGTGGGTGCTGGCCTGCATCCGCGCCACGCTGGGCGCGGCCTATGCCCTGGTTGAAGAGTACCAAGCAGCCATTCCCTGGCTAGCCCAGGCTGATGCCGGCTTTCGCGAGTCTGGCGACAGCTATGGGCAAACCGTTACGCGCTTGTGGCAAAGCGTGGTGTGGCACAAAACCAACGACACCGCCCGCCTGCACCGGGACGTGACCGACCTGCTACGCCTGGCCCAAACGCACCAGTATGGCTACCTCTTTCAGCGGCGTACGCTGCTTGGCCCGCCCCACCCACCCATGCTGACGCCGCTACTGCTGGCAGGGCGTGATCATACCAGCCAGAGCGCCTTCGCCACCCAGCTATTGCAAAGTCTGGGGCTGGCCCGGCTGCAACTGCATCCTGGCTATCAATTGCGGTTACAGCTTTTGGGGCCATTCCAGGCCTGGCGCGGCGCGGCGGAAATTACCGTCCAGGATTGGAAGCGTAAAAAGGCACGGCAGCTCTTTTTGCTGCTGGTTACACAACAGCCCGCCATGCTGGAGCGGGAACAAATTGTAGAAATGTTGTGGCCGGAGTTGGACCCAGAACAGGCGCAGCGAGATTTCAAGATTGCTTACAGCTCGCTGCTGAATGTGCTGGAGCCAAACCGGGAACGAAATGCTCCTTCTGCTTTTATTGTGCGGGATGATACGCGCTATGGGCTGCGCCCGGAGGCGGATGTGTGGCTAGATGCGGCTGAATTTGAGGGTCTGGTTGCAAGGGGGGATGCCCTTTACCCGGATGGGGGGGCAACGGCCGTTTACCGCCAGGCCATCCAACTTTACCACGGCGATTTTTTGCAAGAGTACCCCTACGAAACCTGGTGCAGTGAACGGCGCGAGCACCTATTGACCATGTTTCTGCAAACGGCGGAGCGGCTGACGCTGCTGCTGCTGGCGCAGCAGGCCTGGGATGAGGCCATCCGTATGGCGCATACCATTCTGGAACATGACAATTGCTGGGAACAGGCGTACCGGGTGCTAATGCAGGCTTATGCCGCCCAGGGCAAGCGGGCGCAAGCCATTCGCGTGTATCAACGTTGCCAGGAGCGGCTGCAGGAGGAGTTGGGGGTAGACCCAACATCTGCTACTCAGGATTTGTACCAAAGTTTGCGTTAGCGACCTAAGAGGAGCTGGAAGCTGGTTGGCCTGCCTCTCAATAGTCGTTATACTCTTTTGCATGATGAAGCAAAATGCGGAAGCTACTCCAAAGGTAGGTGTGGTTGTGGCTGTGCGTGGCAGTGTGGTCGATGCACGGTTCCCTTACCAATTGCCGAACCTGTACCAGAGATTGCGTGCTGACGGCCCGAATGGACCAATCGTGGTCGAAGTGGTGGCTCATTTGGATGCGCAGCAGGTGCGTGGTGTGGCCTTGACACCTACGCAAGGCTTGGCAAGAGGGGACGCCATTGTGAATGAGGAACGGCCGTTACAAGTTCCCGTCGGTCAGCGAGTTCTCGGTCGCATCTTCAATGTCTTTGGCGAAACCCTGGATAACCTGGATCCTATTAGCGGCGGGGAGTGGCGGGCCATCCACCAACCATCTATTCCCCTACACCAACGCTCTGTCCAGTCAGAAATATTTACCACGGGCATTAAAGCCATTGACGTGCTGGCTCCATTAGAACGGGGCGGGCGGGCAGGGCTATTTGGCGGCGCGGGCGTTGGCAAAACGGTCCTCATTACCGAATTGATTCACAACGTCGTTGGTCAATATGAGGGTGTCAGCCTGTTTTGCGGCATTGGCGAACGCAGTCGCGAGGCGGAAGAGCTGTATCGTGACATGAAAGAAGCTGGGGTATTGGCAAACACGGTTATGATTTTTGGGCAGATGAACGAACCGCCTGGCGCGCGCTTTCGCGTTGGCCACGCGGCCTTGACCATGGCCGAATATTTTCGTGACGACGCGCAACAGGATGTGCTTTTGCTCATTGACAATGTTTTTCGTTTCATTCAGGCCGGTTCCGAAGTGTCTGGATTGATGGGACAAATCCCTTCCCGCGTTGGCTACCAGCCTACCCTGGCTACAGAATTAGCGGAACTGCAAGAGCGCATTTGCAACACAGCGAATGGGGCTATCACTTCTGTGCAGGCTGTTTACGTGCCCGCCGACGACTTTACCGACCCGGCAGCCATTCACACGTTTGGCTACCTTACAGCCTCCATTGTTCTTTCGCGCAAGCGGGCTAGCGAGGGGTTGTACCCGGCTATCGATCCGTTACAGTCTGGCTCAAAAATGCTAACTCCCCGCATCGTGGGCGAGCGTCATTATCGTATTGCCCAGGAAATTCGCCGTACGCTGGCAGGTTATGAGGAGTTGAAGGATATCATTGCGATGTTAGGGTTGGAAGAGCTATCGCCGGAAGATAGACGGGTGGTAGAACGGGCACGACGGCTGGAGCGATTCCTGACGCAGCCCTTTTTTACCACAGAACAGTTTACCGGTATGAGCGGTAAGTTGGTGTCGTTAGAAGAGGCGCTGGATGGTTGTGAGCGGATTCTGAATGACGAGTTTGCCAATTATCCGGAGCGGGCGCTGTATATGATTGGTTCCGTTGACGAAGCGGAAGCGTAGGTGAAGTTGTGATTCTTAAGGTGCTGCTGCCAAAAGAGGTGCTGGTGGAGGAACAGGTGTACAAAGTGGTGGCAGAAGGGCAAAATGGTTCTTTTTGCTTGCTGTCGCGCCATGTGGATTTTGTTTCGGCGTTGGTTCCGGGCCTGTTGGCTTATGAAACGGCCGTAGGTGAGGAAGTGTACCTGGCAGTAGATGAGGGCATTCTGGTCAAGTGCGGGGCAGAGGTATTGGTCTCTACACGCAATGCTGTCCAGGGGAACAACCTGGGGCAATTGCAAAAGCTGATTCGTGAACAGTTTGCTGAGTTGGATGAGCGCGAGAAGCAAACCCGTTCGGCCCTGGCCAAAATTGAAGCAGATTTTATTCGCCGGTTTATGGAGCTGTAACTGTGACGGACGAAAGCAACGGCCGTACCCCCCACAAAGAACTAGAACGGCGCATTGCCCGCAAAGAGCAACGCAAATTGTGGGCACGCCGCCACCAAAAAGAACGCGTCTGGTTTGGCCTGGGTATGTTCGGCATTGTGGGATGGTCTATTACCATCCCTACCTTGCTGGGCTTGGCCGTGGGTTTATGGATAGATGCCACCTGGCCAGGTCGCTTTTCCTGGACGCTAATGCTGCTGGTCGGAGGCATTCTATTGGGCTGTTGGAATGCCTGGTACTGGGTCAGCCAGGAACAAGCCCGTATTGAACAGGAATTATCGGAACTGCCTCCAGAGGAAACGGCCGTGCAGTCCCCAAACGCAGATAAACCCAAATGACCAGCGTGTCGCAACTTCTACTCAGCTTCCTGGCAGGCGCCCTTGCCGGCGGTCTCTACTTCACCGGCCTGTGGTACACCGTACGTCAACTGCCTGCTGCCCAACGCCCGACACTGCTGCTGCTGGGCAGCTTCCTGCTGCGGCTAACCCTGCTTTTGGGCGCCATCTACCTGCTTGCCAGCACCCACTGGAGCCACCTATTAAGCGCCCTGGCGGGCATGCTCCTGGCGCGCACGTTACTCCTTTGGCGCTGGGGGCCAACAACCCCAAGGTCAGAAGTATGGAGGAAAATCTATGGAAATAAGTCCTGACGATATCGTCATTTTGGCCTATGGGCCATTCAAACTAAATGCCACCATTCTCTTCACCTGGCTGGTGATGACCCTGTTAGTGAGCATCTCCTGGCTGGTTACACGAAACCTGTCCCACGACGAACATCTCTCACGGGGACAAAATTTACTGGAAGTACTGGTACAGGCCTTGCATGACCAGATAGCAGAAATTGGGCAGCAGCAGCCAGGGCGTTATTTGCCCTTCATCGGCACGCTATTCATCTTCATTGCCACCGCCAACCTGCTGGCTATTGTACCTGGCTACCAGCCACCCACCGGGTCGCTCTCCACTACCGCCGCTCTGGCCATTTGCGTTTTTGTAGCCGTCCCTCTCTACGGTATAGCGCGCCTGGGCCTTAGAACCTATCTGAAGCAATATACCCAGCCCACACCCATCATGCTGCCCTTCAACATCATCGGCGAGCTTTCGCGCACCCTGGCTCTAGCTGTAAGGCTCTTTGGTAACGTCATGAGCGGCACAATGATTGCCGGCGTGCTACTCTCTATCGTCCCTTTGTTTTTCCCCATCATCATGCAGGTATTGGGGCTGGTAACCGGCTTCATTCAAGCTTACATTTTCGCCGTCCTGGCTATGGTCTACATTGCCTCTGCTACGCAAGTGCAGGGTCAAGAAACAAGCCAAGAATAGAAACCTGGAGCAGGGTTATGCAAAGCAACTATTTACAATTCATACCTTATAAAGGAGTTCACCATGGACAACCTTAGCTGGATTGCCGTTATTTCAATTGCTGCCGCAGGCTTCACCATTGCTCTTGGGTCGTTGGGGCCTGCCCTGGGGCAAGGGCGTGCTGTTGCTCAGGCTCTCAGTTCCCTGGCCCAACAGCCAGACGAAGCCAACACGATTACCCGCACTCTTTTCGTCGGCCTGGCGATGATTGAGTCTACGGCCATTTACTGCTTTGTCATTGCCATCATTCTGTTGTTTGTCAATCCCTTTTGGAACTACGCTACAGCAGCCGTAGGAGGTTAGCGGTGCTTATTGATTGGTTCACCGTCGTCGCTCAAATTGTCAATTTTTTGGTATTGGTATTATTGTTGCGCCGTTTTCTCTACCAGCCGATTTTGAACGCCATGGCTGAACGGGAGCGTAAAATTGCTGGGCGCCTGGAGCAGGCGGAGCAGCAACGGGCTGCGGCTGCGGCTGAAATTGAGGCGTACCAGCAAAAAAATGCCTCTTTTGAGCAAGAGCGGGAAATGTTGATCCGGAAAGCGCAGGCGCAGGTTGCGGAACGCCAGCAAGCATGGCTGGATCGGGCACGAACCGAAGTGGAGGAAACGCGCACTCGCTGGCAAAAGGCGCTGGCAGAAGAGAAGGAATCATTCCTGCAAACCGTGCGCCTGGAGACCGGGCAGCAAACATACCGGGTTATTCGCCGCGCCCTGGCGGACCTGGCTGATGAAGAGTTGGAAGCGCGCATTGTGAAGATTTTTTTGGCGCGCGTGGCGGCATTGCCAGAAGCTGAAGCTAACTCGATGATTACCACTCTGAAACGGGAAACGGCCGTTCTCACCATCAACAGTAGCTTTGAAATCGACAACCCAGAACGGCAGGCTCTGCGGCAGGCTATTTTTGCTCGCTTTGGTCCGGGACAGGCCATTCATTTCCATACCCATCCTGACCTGATCTGCGGCCTAGAGCTAACGGCTCCAGGCCATAAGGTCGCCTGGAGCCTGGCCAGTTATCTGGACGAACTTGAGGAAGCATTATTGGAAACTTTGGCGGCCATTCCGCCCCGTGCGCAAGATGAGGTAGCGACGAATGGCTAACGGCATGCTGCAAACCCTATTGGAGGAAACCTTTGTTGCTTTTGAGCAGGCCCAGCAGCAATCCCGGCCAGAGTTGCATGTTTGGGAGGTAGGGCACATTAGCTACGTCGGGCACGGCATTGCCCGCGTCCATGGTCTCTATGAAGTGGGGGCTGAGGAGTTGATTCGCTTTCCTGGGGGGGTGACAGGCATGGCCTTTAATCTGGATGAGGGCGAAGTGGGCGTAATTTTGCTGGGCGACGGCCAACATTTGCGTGCCGGGGATGAAGTTCGGCGGCTGCACCGGGTATTGGATGTGCCGGTGGGTGAAGGGATGTTGGGGCGGGTGTTGGACCCTACAGGACGGCCGTTAGACGGCCGTGGTCTGATTCCGGCCATTGAGCGTTGGCCTGTGGAGCGCCCGGTAACACCCATCATGGATCGCGCTCCAGTGACAGTCCCTTTGCAAACAGGCCTCAAGGCCATTGACGCCCTGATTCCCGTAGGGCGCGGTCAACGCGAATTGATTTTAGGCGACCGGCAAACGGGGAAAACGGCCGTCGCCCTAGACACCATTCTCAACCAGGCAGGGAAAAACGTGCTATGTGTCTACTGCGCCATCGGGCAACGCAGTTCAGCCGTTGCCGGCGTCATCGCCGAACTGCGCCAGCGCGGCGCCATGGAATATACAACCGTCGTTGTTGCTGCTGGCGAAGAGCCCCCTGGACTGGAGTTTATTGCGCCTTACGCAGCTACCACAATTGGCGAATATTTCATGGAACAAGGGCGTGATGTACTTATTGTTTACGATGATCTGACGCGTCACGCCTGGGCCTATCGAGAACTCTCTCTACTGCTGCGCCGCCCGCCTGGTCGCGAAGCTTTTCCTGGCGACATATTCTACCTCCATTCCCGCCTGCTGGAACGCTCCACCCGGCTACGCCCCGAGTTGGGTGGCGGTTCATTGACAGCCCTGCCCATTGTGGAAACAGAAGCACAAAATGTCTCTGCTTACATTCCCACCAATATCATTTCCATTACAGATGGTCAAATTTACCTATCTCCGGACCTGTACCAGAAGGGCGTATTGCCCGCAGTAGATGTGGGGCGCTCTGTCTCCCGGGTGGGGGGCAAAACGCAATTGCCCGCTTACCGGGCTGTTGCTGGTGATTTGCGCCTCTCCTACAGCCAATTTGAAGAGCTAGAGAATTTTGCGCGCTTTGGCACGCGCCTGGATGAGGCGACGCAGCAGGCCATTGAACGAGGCCGCCGCGTAAGAGAGGTGTTAAAGCAACCTCAATTTGCACCACTGCCGGTGGCAGAGCAAATTGCCATCCTGCTGGCAGTAACAACCGGCCTGTTCGACAATGTGCCGGTAGGCAAAATCGACCAGATCAGTCGGCGCGTACAGGAGGAAGTCGTACAAAAGGAAACGGCCGTATGCCGTCGAATTGAGAACGGCGAAAAACTTGGCGATGCTGACCGGCAAAGTTTGATTAACCGCATACAAGAGACGATAAACGAGGAAATGGTGGGGGCAGTTTCCGGGCAACCCACGTAACTCGCTGTTTCAAACACACAATCCTTTTTATGGAAACCATTGAGGAAATCAGGCGCCGAATTAAAAACGCCGGAGATTTGCATGCCATTGTCCGTACCATGCGCGCCCTGGCCATGACCAGTATCCGCCAATACGAGCGGGCAGTGGAATCATTGACAGACTATTATCGTACCACGGAATTGGGGTTGAACGTGGTACTAACAACGGCCGTGCGCGAAGGCTACGCGCTGCCCCCTGTTTCCCGCAAACCCCTGTCTGCTATGGGTACCGGAATCCTCGTCTTCGGCTCCGATCAAAGCATGTGCGGCCAATTCAACGAACAAATTGCCGCCTACACAGCCGAAAAGTTAGACCGGTTAGGTATCTCCGCCCAGAATTTACACGTCATTGCGATTGGCGCCCGTGTTGTACCCCCTCTGGCTGAGCATGGCCTGGACGTGGCGGAAACCTTTGCCGTTCCCGGCAGCGTTGCTGGCATTACCCCCATGGTGCAAGAAATGCTGCTGCGCAGCGACCAATGGCAAAACCCGACCACACAACCCATCATTGAGCAAGTCTTTCTTTTTTACAACCAGTTGCAATCTACAGTCGCATATCGGTCGCGCATGCAGCGCCTACTGCCCATCAACTTGAAACAACTGCGTCACCTGGAAAACCAACCCTGGCCCTCAAAAGTGCTGCCTTCTTTCACCATGGACTGGCAACCCCTCTTTTCCGCCCTGCTCCGGGAACATCTTTTTGTCTCGCTGTTTCGCGCCTTTGCCGAATCGCTAGCCAGCGAAAATGCCGCCCGCCTGGTCTCCATGCAAGCCGCCGAACGCAACATTGAAGAAAGGTTAGATGAGCTACACAAACTGTATCATCATCAACGCCAAAACGTCATTACCAGTGAGCTGCTAGACATTATCTCTGGTTTCGAGTTGTTGAATAAGCCTCGTTAACCCTCCTCTCCATCAACGCTGTTACTTTCGTGCAACTCTGATGTGTTACCCTACCTGCACGAAGAGAAAGAAGGCGGTGCGGTCTGGTCCTCACCCCCACACATTCAAGCAAACAGGTAGGAAAAGGAATGTCGGAAACGGCCGTTACTTCATTTGTAGTCCGCTTCACCCAAGAACCAGAGGCCAGCCCCGCCACGTGGCGCGGGTTCATTCGCCACGTACAAACCAGCGAAGAAACCCACTTCACGCAAATCAACGAAGCCCTCACCTTCATAGCCAAATTTGTTGAGATTGGCGATTGGGAATTGGCGCCTAAAAGCACCCAATCGCCGCTCTCCAATCTCTAACCACGAAGATATGAACAACCATCCTCCCATTGGCATCGTCAGCATTGGCACTTACTCCCCACCCAGCTACCTGACGGCCGCCGACATCGCTGAACTGAGCGGCTACCCGGAATGGGTTATCCGCGACAAGCTGGGCATTACCGGCAAATACGTTGGCGGCCCCGATGATCACCCTAACGAAATGGGCATCAAAGCCGCCCTAGACTGTCTGGAAGGCAGCGGCGTAGACCCCCAAGAGATTGACGTGGTGCTGAACACCACCGAAGAGTGGCGCGAATACCTGCTGTGGACATCCGGCATCCACATGGCCTACGAAATTGGGGCTATCAACGCCTGGGCTATGGATGTACATACCCGCTGCGCCACTACCGTGGGAGCCATGAAAATGGCCAAAGACATGATGATTGCCGACCCGGAAATCAACACGGTACTTATTGCCGGGGGCTACCGCGTTTCCGACTTCATCAACTTCCAGAACCCACGCACCACCTTCTTGTGGAACATTGGCAGCGGCGGCGGAGCCATGCTGCTGCGCAAAAATCACCCCCGCAATCACGTTCTGGGCAGTCACCTCATCACCGATGGCTACATGAGCAAACACGTGGTCGTGCCAGCCAGCGGCACGGCGCAGTTTCCCAAACCCCAGGCCATGGCTGCACCGCAAGGCGTCACGGAAACGGATTTTTACTTTGAACTGGTGGAGCCGGAATTGATGAAAGACCGCCTGAATGCGGTGAGCATGGATAATTGGGTAAAATGTGTGGACGAAGCGCTGCGCAAAAGCGGCGCAAAGGCTGACGGCACTCCCTACGCCAAAGCCGACCTGGATTTCTTGAACATGGTGCTGATCAAGCCCTCCGGCCACAAGGAGATGCTGACGCGCCTGGGGTTGACGGAGGAACAATCGGTCTACCTGCACGACATCGGCCACACGGGTGAGCAGGACGCCATGTTTGGCATTCGTGAGGGGCTGAAGCACGGCCGTCTGAAGGACGGCAACTTGATGGCAATTGTGGCGGCCGGCATTGGCTACGTCTGGGCAGCGGGGATAGTGCAGTGGGGAGAAGTTAAGGGATGAGCAACTGGCCGTTAACACTTCAGCAAGAGGTAGAAAAGGCTATTCTTCACCTTGTTCGTGAATTTATTGAGGCTCCCTACAGGTTTTTTACGGAAGCTGATGCTGTAGCGCGGTTCCATCAACTATTAAGCGAAAATGTAGTTCTAAATGAGAGAGCTATCACAAAGGATGGTTTTGAAACTGGTTTGATCCACAGAGAATACCCAACCTTTTTTCGTTTTGCAGATAAAGACCCCACTGAGCGTTTAGGCCCACCAGCAAAACGCGGACATTATGACACCGTTATTTTGAACCCTGAATTTGTAAAGGCGCACTCGATAGAAACGGTCACTAACCGAACTATCAGTGCGCCACGCGATACCAAAATCATCCCACTTCAAGCAATTATTGAATTCAAACTTGATAATAAAGGTTGGAGCAGTGGCCGTACAACAGGGACAATCAACGAATTTGGAAAGCTAAGTCTCAGTTTTCGAGAATCTCCATTGTGCTATCTAGTGGTTTTGATGCGTTACAATGCACCCAATACAAGGCGATGGGAGAAGTATTGGCCTCAAATTAAACTGGAGATGGTCAAAAAGACCCAAATTGGCAGCATGTTTGCCGTCAATTGGATACGATCAGCAAAAAAATCGGACGTTTACCAATCTGACAATTGGATTCTCAAATGGAGTGAGAACGAAAGGAGCTAAATAATGAGATTACAAAACAAAGTAGCACTCATCACCGGCGGCGCGGCGGGCATTGGCAAGGCCACGGCCGTGCGCTTTGCCGAAGAAGACGCAAAAGTGGTTATTTGTGACGTGAACGAGGAGGCGGGACAGGCTGCCGCAGCCGAAATCGGCGCAAAATTTTACAAAGTGAATATTACTGACCGGCTGGCGGTGCAGGAGTGGGTAGAAGCGGTGGTGGCGGAATACGGCCGTATCGACATTCTCGTCAACAACGCCGGCGTCCTGCGTGATGGCCAGCTCGTCAAATTCAAAGATGGCGAACTCACCGGCTTCATGAGCGAGGCTGACTTCGACCTGGTCATCAACGTCAATTTGAAGGGTGTCTTCAACTGCACCCAGGCCGTCGCTCCCGTCATGATTCAGCAAGGCGGCGGCGTCATTCTCAACGCCTCTTCCATTGTGGGGTTGGATGGTAACTTTGGGCAAACAAACTACGTGGCCACGAAATCGGCCGTGATTGGCATGACCAAAGTGTGGGCGCGGGAACTGGGACGCTACGGCATTCGCGTTAACGCTGTCGCCCCCGGCTTCACTCTCACCGAAATGGTGCAGCAAATGCCGCAAAAAGTCCTGGACGGCATGGTGGCGCGCACCCCCCTGCGCCGTATGGGCCAGCCCCGCGACATCGCTAACGCCTATCTCTTCCTGGCCTCCGACGAAGCCAGCTTCATCTCTGGCGAAACCCTGCGCGTGGATGGCGGCATTGTGGTAGGCACGTGAGCCGTGAGCCATGAACCGTAAGCCAACTTCGGACAACGGATTACGGACAACGGATTACGGATTACGAACAACGGATTAGACGACGAAAACGAACCCATGGACACCACAACCTTACTAAGCAACCGGGCACGACTAACCCCCACACGCGAGGCGCTGCTGGAGCTGGAAACCGGCAAACGTTATACCTACGCGGAACTGAATGAACGCGCCAGCCGGGCCGCCAACTGGCTGTTAGGCCTGGGCGTGGAAGCGGGTGACCGGGTGGCAATCCTGGCTCATAACAGCGTGGCCTACCTGGACCTGTTCTATGGGGTGGCGAAAATTGGGGCGGTTTTTACCCCGTTGAATTGGCGGCTGGTAGCGCGGGAGCTGGCGTACATTGTCAACGACAGCACGCCAAAGGTATTGATTTGTGGCCCGGAATTTACAGATGTGCTGGCAGAGATGCGCCCCCTGGTGGCTGTGCCGACATATGTCGCTTTGGGGGGCGCGCAGGTAGCCGACGCGCTGGTTTATGAAGTGGGATTGGCAGAAGCGGCAGCCACGGAACCAGAACGGCCATACACCCTCACCCCCGACGCTCCCCACTGCATCCTCTACACCTCCGGCACCACCGGGCGCCCCAAAGGGGCCATCATTCCCCAGCGCCAGGTTTTGTGGAACTGCATCAACACCGCCATTAGCTGGGGCCTGACCGAAAAAGACGTCAGCCCCGTTTTTACGCCCCTCTTTCATGCCGGCGGCCTCTTCGCCTTCCTAACCCCCCTGCTCTACCTGGGTGGGCGCATCATTTTAGCCAGAGATTTTGATCCCGACGCATCATTGCGCGTCATCCAAGAAGAAAAATGCACCGTCATTTTGGGCGTACCCACCCTGTTCCAACTGTGGCGGCAATCCCCTCTGTACAAAACGGCCGATTTCAGCCACGTGCACTTCTTCATCAGTGGTGGCGCCCCCTGCCCACCCGCCCTTATCGAAACGTGGCGGCGCGAAAAAAGGGTCGTCTTTCGCCAGGGATATGGCCTCACTGAGGTTGGCCCCAACTGTTTCAGCATGACCGATGAGGAAAGCGTGCCTAAGACGGGCAGCGTGGGTAAGCCCATTTTGCACAGCGACATGAAGCTAATAGATGCCCATGGCAACCGTGTGCCTTCTGGCGAAACGGGCGAATTGTGCATTAGAGGCCCCCACGTCTGCACCGGTTATTGGAAAAATCCGGCAGCCACAGCCAAGGCATTGAATGATGGCTGGTTCCACACGGGTGACATGGCGCGTATGGACGAAGAGGGCTTTTACACCATTGTGGGCCGGTTCAAGGACATGATCATCTCTGGTGGAGAAAATGTGTATGCGGCGGAAGTGGAGGCGGTGTTTCGGGAGCATACGGCCGTTGCCGAAGCCGCCCTCATCGGCAAACCCGACGACAAATGGGGCGAAGTCGGCCTCATGATCACCGTCCTCAAACCCGGCCAAACCGCTACCCCCGAAGAGCTGCGCGCCTTTTGCCAAAGCCGCCTGGCCCGCTACAAAGTGCCCAAAGAAGTCATCTTTGTAGACCAACTGCCCTATTCACCTTATGGCAAGGTTGAAAAAATCAGGTTAAAGGAAAAGTTCATTGGAGATTAGAGATTGAAAAAGAGCTTCAATCTCTAATCTCGCACGGAGTGCAACATGCCCCAAACAACCGCCAACGGCATCAATATCTATTATGAAGTTCACGGCTCCGGCACGCCGCTGATACTTATTTCCGGCCTGGGCTACAACAACTGGCAATGGCACAAAATGGTGCCGGGGCTGGCTGAACAGTTCCAGGTCATCACCTTCGACAATCGCGGCGTAGGGCAAAGCGACAAGCCCGCTGGTCCATACAGCGCTGCTATGCTTGCCGCCGACACCGTTGGCTTGCTGCGCGAGTTGGGCATTGCCAAAGCCCACATCATGGGGCACAGCATGGGCGGCTTCATCGCCCAGGAGATCGCCCTGAGCCACCAGGAAATGGTGAACAAACTCATCCTCGCCTCCACCAACTTTGGCGGGCCACGCCATCTGCCCATTACCCAAGAAGCCATGGCCGTCCTCACGGACATGACCAGCGACCCGGTAACGCGCTTCAAAAACGGGTTGGTGGTCAGCACCGCTCCCGGCTGGGCGGAGGCCAATCCGGAGATGATTGAAACATGGCTGGCCTGGCGCGTTGAGAATCCTATTGACCCCGCCGCTTACCAGGCGCAAATGGCCGTGGGGCTGGGGCTGCTGGCCGAGGCTGCCGCTTTTGAAAACAAGCTGCCTCAAGTCCAGGCGCAAACTCTCATCCTTTTTGGAGCGCACGACAAGGTTGTCCCTCCCGGCAATGCTGACCTATTGGCGGCAAAAATTCCGCACAGCACCATTTACATATTGCCCAATGCCGGGCACTTTTTTCCCATTGAAACGCCAGAAGCGGCGAATGAAGTGGTTGTTAAATTTCTAATTGGGTGAAGTTTGATTTATTTCACGAAGGAACACGGAAGAGACACGAAGAATTGGGGGGGTTTTAAAACCCTGTGCCCCTCTATGTAACTCCGTGTAACAATCTGGAGGAGATTATGAGAGAACGCAAACTAGGGCGGGGGGTGGCGGTTGTCGGCGTGGGCATGAGCCAATTTGGCGCATTCCCCGAAAAGAACAGCCGCGACCTCTTTGTGGAAGCATTTAAGGAGCTGCGCAGTTCGGTGGACAAGGGGCTGGATCCTAACGACATTGAGGCGTTGTACATTGGCAACTACAGCAGCGAGCTATTTGAAGGCCAGGGGCACACAGCGCCCATTATGGCGGATTGGCTGGGATTGACGCCACGCCCGGCGACCCGCATTGAGGACGCCTGCGCCAGTTCTGGCGTGGCGCTGCGCCAGGGTTTACTGGCGGTGGCCTCTGGCGCGTATGACGTGGTGCTGGTGGGTGGCATTGAAAAGATGACCAACCTGCCCATTGCTGAAGTGACGGACACCCTGGCTACGGCTGGCGATGTACTGTTTGAGATTCCCGCAGGCTTTACTTTCCCCGGCTTTTATGCAGCCATGGCGACGGCGTACATGCATAAGTATGGCGCATCGCCGGAGGCGCTGATGCGGGTGGCGCTGAAAAACCATGACAATGGGGCGCTAAACCCCAAGGCGCAGTTTAACCAAACGATTGCCGGGGTGATGGAAAGTAAAAGGCGTAGTGCGGAAAAGAAGGGTCGCCCTATTCCGGTTTGGGCAGATGAGATGGCGTTTTTACAGGACGACCGGGCAAACCCGATGATTGCCTGGCCTTTACGCCTGTTTGATTGTTCGCCCGTGACGGATGGAGCCACGGCCGTTCTCCTTGTATCCACCGACATTGCCCGACAGTTCACCGACGATCCTATTCACATTGTTGGCAGTGGGCAAGCCAGCGACGGCGCACTGCACGATCGCCCCAACCTGACCAGCATCGGCGCCGCCCGGCGCGCCAGCCAAATGGCCTACGACATGGCCGGGATTTTGCCCCAGGATATTAAAATAGCCGAAGTGCACGACTGCTTTACTATTGCCGAAATCATTGCCACCGAAGACCTGGGCTTTTTTACCCCCGGCGAGGGGCACGTTGCTGCCGAGGAAGGCTTAACAGCACGCCATGGCCCCCACCCCATCAACACCTCCGGCGGCCTAAAATCGAAGGGGCATCCCGTGGGCGCATCGGGCGCAGGGCAGGTGGTAGAGGTGTTTAAGCAAATGCGTGGTCAGGCCGGAGAACGCCAGGTTGACCGGGGTGTGGACCTGGCGTTGACGCATAATGTAGGCGGTACGGGACAAACGGCCGTAGTACATGTGTATGAAAGAAGATAGCAGGTTGGTTGGTTGATCAACTAGCCAATCAATAATTAGGAAAGACCATGAACAACAGACCATTTACCGCTTACGCTTTTCAACAATTTTTGCAGGAACACAAATTGATGGGCACGCGCAGTAAAACCACGGGCAAGGTGTATGTACCCCCCCGCCCCATTGACCCGGAAACCCAGAGTGAGGAGATGGAATGGGTGGCCTTGTCGGGCAAAGGAGAGTTGGTGGCCTTTACGGCCGTACACATCGCCCCCACCGCCATGATAGAAGCAGGCTACGACCGCACCAATCCCTACATCACCGGCATCGTTCAGCTAGAAGAAGGTCCCATGATGAGCGCCCAAATTATTGGCCTGGACCCTACCCAACCAGCTACCATACAGATTGGTATTCCCCTCACCGTCGCCTTTGTCGAGCGAGGCTCAGCCGAAAACCCCCGCACCTTCCTGGCTTTCACAGCATAAACCATCACCCTACACAACACACCTGGCAAGGAACCTTTTGGAGGAGAAGAGGCGCATATGAAATAAACAATAACTCAAACTTTACCCAAAACACCCATGCAGCGATTCAGTCACTCAGCCTGATTGCTAAAAAGCCGCCAGGCTAACAACCTGAAAAGCAAAAATCAATTTAATTTCCCTATGAGGAGGATTCAATGAAACGTCAAACAATTTTACTCGTCACCTTTTTATTGCTGTTAAGCCTTTTTGTAGTCGCCTGTGGCGGCAATGAAGGGACAACCAATACCGCCGCGGAACCTACCCCAGAAACAGTAGTAGAAGAGCCAGAAGTTGCCGAAGAACCCGAAGTCGCCGAAGAACCCGCAGCGGGTGGCCTATCCTGCGCCGAGCCTGTTAAAGTAGGCCTGATTACCGACGCCACCGGCTCCCTGGCCATCTATGGTGCGCACATTCTGCGCAGCTTCCCGTTGGGCATGGAGTACGCAACCGGCGCCCCCGGCGTAGACAATGGCGCTTACACCAGCTACACGCTGGAGAGCTGTGAAATCCAGGTTTACATCCGCGACGACCAGAGCAACCCCGAAACCACCGCCACCGTAGGCCGTGAACTCATCGAGGAAGTTGGCGTCAGCATCCTCGTCGGCACCGTAAGCTCTGGGGCAACCGCCACGCTGCAAGAGCTGGCCCGCGAAAACCAGATTCCCCTCATCGTAGCCCCCGCCGCAGCTAACGACATTACTGGCATCGCCTTCAACGAATACACCTTCCGCACCAGTCGCAATAACTACCAGGACGCCGTCAACATTTGCGACTACATGACCGACCAGTACGACACCTTTGTGCAAATTGCCCCCGACTACTCCTTTGGTTACGGTGGCGCACAGGCGTTCCGTGACGCCTGCACCCTCTTTGGCGGCGAATTTGTCGCCGACGACATCTTCGCTCCGGCTGACACCACCGAGTTTACCCCTTACATGGAGGAAGTATTGAACTCTGGCGCAGACGCCTTCCTGGTAACCTGGGCTGGTGGCGGTTTCGTGCCTATGATGCAAGCAGCCAGCGAATTGGGCGTGATGGATGAAATGTCCATGGCCTCCGGCTTCGTAGACAACGCCGTCATGCCCGTCTTCTTCGCCAACGCCATTGGCCAAACCAGCGGCATCCTTTACCATTACACCTCGCCCAACAATCCCATCAATGATTGGCTGGTCGAGAAAACCCAGGCTCAGTTTGGCACTTTCCCCGACTTGTTTGATGCCGATGGCATGAATGCAGCCATTCTGCTGACTGAGGCGTTGAAGGCCACGGGAGGTGACACCACAGCAATGGCCATGATTGCCGCCATGGAGGGGATGGAGTTTGAAGGGCCAAAGGGCACCATTTACATTCGTCCCGAAGACCACGTGGCCATTCAGGATATGTACATTGTGACGCTAACCAATGTAGATGACCCCGAATTCAAGTTCTTTGAAACAGTAGCCACTACCCGACCTGATGTACCTTGCTTGCTGCCGGAAGCATTGGTAGATCGTTGTGGCGATCTGCCCATCGGCAGCCTGAGCGGCGAATAGATTTGTGCAGGAGTGCGCGGGTGCAGAGGTGCGGGGGATTTCTCCCTTGCCCCCCTGCACCCCTGCGCCTCCACCTGGCGGAGTAAATGATGGCCGATGATATTATTTTAGAAACCCGGAAGTTGCGACGCGAGTTCGGGGCACTGGTGGCTGTAGCCGATGTGAGTATTCAGGTACGGTCTAGGGCGCTACACTCAATTATTGGCCCCAATGGTGCCGGTAAAACCACGTTTTTCAACTTGCTGAGCGGCAATCTGACCCCAACCAGCGGGCAAGTTTTTTATAAGGGGCAAGATATTACGCGGTTGCCTTTGCACCGGACGGCGCATTTAGGCATCGGCCGTTCTTTTCAAATCACCAATATCTTCCCCACCCTGACGGTGCTGGAAAACATTCGCCTGGCCAGTCAGGCATTGGGCAAGGATAATTTTCGTCTGTTTCGCTCGCACCGCCATTTCAAGCAATATGAAGAACGCGCCTGGGAAATAATTAGTCAGGTAGGACTAAAAGAGCGGGCGTTGATGCCGGCCCGCACCCTGCCCCATGGCGATCAGCGCAAGCTGGAACTGGGCATGATTCTAGCCCCTGACCCAGAGCTGCTGTTGCTGGATGAACCCACGGCGGGCATGGCTTCGGAACAGGTGCCAGAATTGATGGCGCTGATTCAAGAAATTCAAAGGGCTGGAAACAAAACCGTGATGCTGGTGGAGCATAACATGAACGTGGTGATGAATGTATCAGATGCCATCACTGTTATGCATCATGGGCAAGTTTTGGCGGAAGGCTCGCCAGGGGAAATTGCAGCTAACGAAACGGTCCAGCAAGCGTATTTGGGGGCGTTGTATGCCTAACTTACTCGAAGTAAAAAATATCAATACCTTCATCGGCCAATTCCACATATTGGAAGGCGTCAACGTGGGGGTACCGCAGGGGAGCATTACGGTGCTGCTGGGACGCAACGGAGCGGGCAAAACGACAACGCTCAAGTCGGTACTGGGACTGGCGCCACCCAGGGATGGTCAAATTATTTTTGCCGGGCAGGAAATTCAGGGTCGCCGAAGTTTTGACATTGCCGCTATGGGCATTGGCTTTGTGCCAGAGCATCGCGCCATTTTTCGGGATTTGAGCGTGTTAGAGAACCTGCGTATTGCGGAAAGGCAAAAAGGGGATCTGGCACGCAAAGAGGCGTTTATCTTTGGTCTTTTTCCTGATTTGAAGCGGCTGATTAAGCTGCCGGGCACAAATCTTTCTGGGGGACAGCAGCAAATGTTAGCTGTGGCCCGTGCCCTGGTGCCAGACAATAAGCTGCTGCTCATTGATGAACCCAGTGAAGGGTTGGCCCCGGTAATTATTGAGCAGATGATTGAGGCAATACAGGAGCTATCGAAAACGACGACGGTGCTACTGGTGGAACAAAATTTCATTGTCGCCAGCAAGCTGGCGGAACGCTATGTCATTATTGAAGAAGGGCAATCGGTGAAACAAGGGTTGATGGCGGACTTGGTGGACGACAAAGAAACGATCCACCGTTATTTGGGGGCTGCCTAGAGGGATGAATCATGAACCGTAACCCGTAACCCGTGAACTGTAGGGCCTTATCGGATTACGGACAACGGATTACGGACAACGGAAAACGGATTATGATCGAGACGTTCAGGAAGAATCGTACACAAATTGTGGTGATTGCAGTGCTGGCTCTGCTGTTTTTGTCGGCGCTGCAAAGCATGGAGTTGGCTGATTGGGCAATTACGGTGCTGCGGGGGCTGTCGGTGGGAGCGCTGACCTTTTTGGTGGCTGCCGGTTTTTCGCTGATTTTGGGCTTGATGGATGTGCTGAACCTGGCTCATGGGGAGCTGTTTATGCTGGGAGCGTACGTTGGCTGGACAGTGTACGTACGCCCGGATACGTTTGTAGATGTGCTGGCGCCAGTGGCGGTATTAGGGGCTGGTTTGGTGTTGGTGCCGGTGCTACGGCCGTTTCTCTCTCGCCTCTCTTTGCCCACCAAACTCACCCAAATCTGGCCCTGGGTGGGGTTGCTGGCTGCCTTTGGCCTGCTGGCCCTGACCCTTCCGCGCTACCCCATTACCATTTGGAACCCGGAAGAGTATGCCGCCAGCCCGGCTACCTTCTCTTTAGCCATGAGCCAGGGCATGCTAACGCTGCCTGCGCCGGTAGCGGGCGACATTGCCCCAATTTTATTGCTGGGCGGCATTTTGCTGGGTGGGGTCCTGCTAGCCGCGGCTATTGTGGGCTTTGGCCTGCGGCGAGACCGGTTCGCAACCGCCGCACAGCTGCCCAAATCCCCCCTCATCGTGTCTGGTTTGCTTTTGCTGGCTGGCCTGGCTGCCTACTTGGGTAACGACAACCTGACCGGCGCCCTGGCAAGCATGAACACCACGGCCCTCTTTTTCGTCGCTATGCTGGTGGCCACGCTGAGCGGTGTGCTGCTGGGGGCCGGCATCGAGGTGAGTTTGATACGGCCGTTGTACGACCGCCCCATCTATCAGATCATGCTTACCCTGGGCCTGAGCTTCATTGGCATCGAAACCGTGCGCGCCATTTGGGGCCGCCCCGAATTCACCATGCCCAAACCCGCCCTCTTCGCGGCAACTGGCCCCGAATGCGGGCGCGATGTCGTCCATTTTTGGGAACGTATTGCCAATCAATGCTCGACAGTGTTTTTATTCGACGGCCGTGTGCGCACCTACAACGAAATCTTCGTCATCTTCGTCGGGATTGGCGTACTTCTCGCCGTTTGGCTTCTACTTCAGCGCACCCGCATCGGCATGATCATTCGCGCTGGCGTACAAGACCGCGACATGGTCGAGGCTCTCGGCATCAACGTCCGCCGCGTTTTTACCTTCGTTTTCGCCCTGGGTGTCGGCCTAGCCGCCTTAGGCGGCGTTCTGGCTGGGCCATCCCTCGGTCTCTCCAACGGCATGGGCACCCAGGTACTGCTGCTGGCTCTCATTGCCCTGGCCATAGGCGGCCTCACCAGCTTCCCTGGCGCCGCCGCTGGAGCGGTACTGGTAGGTCTTTTGCAGCAATTCATCATCAAATACGGTCAAATCGGCATCAACCTACCCTTCATGGCCGAACCCTTCAAGCCCTCCCCGCCGCTCGTGCCAGCCTCCACGGTCATGCTCATGGTCATCATTTTGCTCATTTTGCCCCAAGGCCTCTTTGGCCGAAAGGAGTAAGCGTTACATGCAGACAACAATACCCAACCCATCTGCCAATGGCCTTGCCGGCTGGTTCAAAACCCACCGCGGGCTATTTGCGCTTATGGCTTTTATGGTCGCCCTGCCCTTCTTGCTGGCCTTGTTAGATGGCAAATCTCTCAGCAGCGTCCTGGCCAATGAAACGGGCAATTCCCGCTTCATGCAAGGGTTGATGATCGAAATTTTTATTCTGGCCATCTTTGCCATTAGCTACGACCTCATTCTGGGCATTACCGGACTGCTCTCCTTTGGCCACGCCATGTTTTTTGCCGTGGGGGCTTACACGTCTGGCATCATGATTAGAAGTTTCGAGTGGGGGATTCTGGCTACCCTGGGGGCTGTATTGCTGGCAGGCCTCATCAATGCATTCCTGTTTGGGCTGGTTTTGCCCCGCGTCAAAGGCATCACCTTTGCCCTGGTCACTCTCGGCTTAGCGTCGGTCTTTGAAATCATCGTCAAATCTACTGAACTGCAAGCGTACACGGGTGCAGACGTGGGGCTGCAAGGCGTCGTCGTGCCCGCCTGGATCAATACCTCTACCGAGCGTTTTCGTCTTTACCTCATCACCCTCTTTCTGACGCTTATGGTTTACCTCATCTACCGCCGCTTTGTAGACTCCCCTACCGGGCGCGTGTGCATTGCCATCCGCGAAAACGAAAACCGGGCGCTGATGTTGGGTTACAACACCTTCTACTTCAAGCTTACAGCGCTTATTGTCTCCTCCATTACGGCTGCCCTAGCTGGATTCTTGCATACCATCCATCATCCCATTGTCAGCCCTACCGTAGCTGGACTGGGGTACACTGTCGCGGCCTTGTTAATGATTCTCATGGGCGGCATTGGCACCCTGAGCGGGGCTATTGTGGGCGCGGCCGTGTTTCGCCTGCTGCAATTTTATTTGGACCGTTGGTTTGGCGAATCTGCCAGCTTTCTTCTAGGGGTGGTATACATTGTGTTGGTGATGTTCATTCCTTATGGCATTGTGGGTACCTGGCAACTGCGCCGCCTGGATATTCAGCGCGGGCGGGAGCGGCTGGTAAGGTTGTTAGCGAGCAAGGGCAGCAGGAAGGGTTAACCGCTTAGCAGGCCGTGGTGGGCAACACAAACCCCACCAAAGCGCCACCTCCTGGTGGATTTTCGGCCCAGATACGGCCGTTATGCGCTTCCACAATGCCGCGGGCAATGGCCAACCCCAACCCGGCACCGCCAGTAGCCCGGCTGCGCGCCAGCTCCCCACGGTAAAACTGTTCGAAAATACGGGGTAAATCTTGCGGATCAAATCCCGGCCCGCTGTCCTGTATAGCTACCTGCACCCCCTCAGCAACGGCCGTTACCTTCACGTAAATCGATCCTCCCACAGGCGTGTGGCGCAGCGCATTGCCCAATAAATTCGCCAGCACCCGGCTGATTTTGCTGGCATTCAGCAGTACTAGCGGTAAATCATCCGCCACATCACCAGTCAATTGCACACCTTGCTGCCCTGCCAGAGCAGAAAAGCTCTCCAGGGCATCAGAGATCAGATCCGCCAAATCATGCCAGGATGCCTCCAATTTCACCCCACCCGCATCCAGTTGAGCTAGCTCAAACAGGTCATTAATCAGGCTGTTCAATGCCAAAATATCGCCGCGAATGGTGCGGTAATAACGCTGCACCGTCTCCTCATCCGTCACCAGGCCGTCATGCAGCGCCTCCACCATCACCCGCACACTAGTCAAAGGTGTGCGCAAGTCATGGGAGGTCCAGGCGATCAGATCGCGGCGCAACCTGTCCAGCTCTTCCCGCTGTTGTGCCGTTTGCTGCAATTGGTCAGCCATCTCGTTGAAAGTAGCCGCTACCTGGGCCACCTCATCTCGCCCAGTAACGGTCACCCTGGCGGCAAGATCGCCTTCTGCAATGTGGCGGGAGGTTTGGGCCACCTGGCGCAGCCCCTCTGTAACGGTTGCGGTCACAAAAATGCCAAAGCTAGTGGCGATGATGGCCGCAAAAATAAGCAAAACCCCACTAAGCAGCAGATCATGATCACTGACAAACATCTGGCGGGCCATGAACCACACATTAAACAAAATGAGCAGCGCCGCCCACACATAACTGCCTAACAGGGCCAGGCGCAGAGAGGAAAAGCGTGTCCAACCCCGCAAATAAATGATGTAGCCCAACCCTAAAGAAACCAGGGATGTCAGGGTCAGCGTGGTAATGAGAAGAAGAATTTCCTGAGACGGAGCCTGCATGAGCAGGTGCATGAGCAGGGCTACCAGTAACAAAGCTAGCAGCGCGCCAATGACAAGAATACGCCAGGGGGCTTCATTCACCCAGGAAAAGAGGCCCGTATCGGAACCAAGGGTTGTGTTAGTCATGGTGACATCCTGAACGGCTAATGAGGATCGAACTTGTACCCCACGCCCCACACGGTGAGCAACCAGGCGGGCTTGCTGGGGTCTGTCTCAATTTTTTCACGGAGACGACGAATGTGGACGGTTACGGTGCTGGGATCAACAAATTCAGAAAAACCCCACACGTTTTCCAAAAGCTGGTCACGCCTGAAAACCTGGCGCGGGTGCCGGGCCATAAACCAGAGCAGGTCAAACTCGGTGGCAGTGAGGTCAATGGGTTGGCCATTTTTCAGCACTTCGTGGGTAATGGGATTGATGAGCAGGGGGCCAAAACGTAACGGCCGTTCCTCCTGCCCCACTTGCTGCCCCCCCGCTGCCCGCCGCAGCACCGCCTTCACCCGCGAAACCAGCTCCGCCGGAGAAAAAGGTTTGGTTACATAATCATCCGCACCCAGCTCCAGGCCAACAATGCGGTCCGTTTCCTGGCTGCGGGACGTGAGCAAAATCACCGGCACGTTAGAAGTAGGGTCTTGCTGCAGCCGGCGCACAATCTCCAGGCCATCCACCTCTGGCAGCATAACGTCCAGTACCACCAGCGCAGGCAGCCTGTCGCGCATAGCGTCCAGCGCCTCCCGCCCCGTCTGCGCCGTACGTACCCGAAAGCCATCTCGCTTCAGGTACAGGGTGACCACTTCCACCACCGAAGCCTCATCATCCACGACCAAGATTTCCTGACCCTCACCCATACTTACCTCTTCAACATATCGTCAACATTTACCGTTCGCCCGCACGTGAAACTTGCTAGAACCAACGATTAAAAACAAATGTTCGCTTGGCCCTGTTATACCCCAAAAAAGTTACAGATCTGTTACAGGTCTGGTAGAGTTGCCCAAGTTATACCCCAATACACAAAAAGGGCAGCTCATAGGCTACCCTTCTATCCAAACGCGAAACAACCAGCAAATCATCAAACTAACCAACCAGCTATCTTTCCAACGAACCCGCCAACATCCATTATTCCCAACTGCGATCATCTCGAATAGGTGACGCATCGGCAGGCAACGTCTCTACAACCACCACCTCCAAACGGAACTTGATACTGTCGCGGGCAGTTTGCTGGATGGTCTGAGCCATTGTTTCGCCATCTACGCCTTCAGCCAGCACCACGTGCAGGGCGAGGTAATCTTTGTGCTCCTCACGGGTGATAACAGCCTGGTAAGCGGTCACTTGTGGAAAGCGCGCCATCATGTCTGCTAACTGTTTGGGGTGCAGGAACATGCCGCGCACTTTGGTTGCCGCGCCCACGCGCCCCTGCCAGCCATTTAAGCGGAGGCTGGTCCGCCCACAGGCGCACGGTGCGGCAATGATGGATGACAAATCCCCGACCCCAAAGCGCACAATGGCGTAATGGCCGTGCAGCAAAGTCACCACCACTTCGCCCGTTTCGCCGTCAGGCAGTGGCTCGCCCGTGTTGATGTCGCAAATTTGCACCAGCACGCCATCAGGAATATGCCAGCCCTCTAGAGCAGCGCATTCGTAGCCTAAATTACCACACTCGGCCGTGCCATAGGCCTGGTAAACGATTACCCCGCGCTCTTTGAGTTCTTGCCGCAGTGAGGGAGGCAGGGGTTCAGCCAATACAAAAGCTTTATTGACTTGCAAGGTAACACCCAACTCGGCGGCCTTGTCTAGCAGCGCCTTAAGGTAGCTAGGTAAGCCCACATAGCCCGTTGCCCCAAAGGCCGCCATGGCCTGTATCTGCTGCTCCAGGTTGCCGATGCCACCAGGTATGACGACGCAGCCCCGGGTGCGAAGTCCATCCTCAAGGGAGGCTCCTGCAGGGGTCAGGTGATAGCTAAAGGCGTTGATGACGACCTCACCAGCCTGAAAGCTGGCTGCTTCCAGGCCAGGCGCCCAATTGCCCGCGTCGGGTATGTCGGGTTCGGGTTCGTTAATGGGGCCTGGGGATTGAAAAACACGCCGCAATTGGCTGATGGGCACAGCTAACAGACCGCCAAAAGGTGGGTCTTGCTGCTGCAAGGCGAGCAGGTCGTCTTTGCGCAGCACCGGCAGCCGGGAAAGATCGGCCACGGTTTGCAGGTCGGCGGGGGTGAGGCTGGCTTTGTCCATGCGCTGGCGGAAGCCTGGCGCATTTTGGTAAAGTTGGCTAATGGTGTGCCGGAGTCTGGCGTGAAGATTTTCGGTCATTGGGGCCTCCTTGTAGAAGATGGGATTGGGATGGGGTTATTTTAGCGGAAACGGCCGTAACCTCCCACACCCCCGCAGCTATTATCCCTTCACATACGAGAGCTTGTCACTAATACGGCCGTCACGCAGCTGGTAAATGTCAACCCCCCGCACGTGCCCCTTTTCCCCATGGGCATCCACCCAGTCATATCGCCAACGGGCTACACAGCGCATTCCCAAGCCAAATAGATCCTCTATCTCAATGTGGGCCTGAGGCGACTGGCGAAAAAATTCCCGCCAAAATTGCGTAACCGCTTCCTTGCCCACATACATTGTGCCGTCTGGGGCCGGCGCCGTATTCTCAAAAACACAATCATCGCTCATGAGGACCATCATACCCGCAACATCATGCCGGTTAAAGGCCTCGTTCAAGGCCAATACCAGGCGTATTCCCGATTCTATTCGTGACATTTTCATCATAACACCTCTGTCTAGGGGTTTTGTCGTTTCATTAGTAAACTATTCGCCGCGTTCCTTCGTAAATCGTCATCATGATCATATGGCGCTCCACCATCTGTGGTAGCCATTGCCCCTGAAAACGGGCCACATAGTTCATCTTCCACAAGATGCGCCCCATTTGCAGCGGTTCGATAGGGTCAACGGGCCAGGGCAGAAGCGCCTGGTAACCACGACGGAAAGCGGCCAGCAGGGTTGCGTATGTGTCGTCATCGGTTTCTTCCAGCAAATCTAGCATGGCCATAGCGATGTCGTGGGCGCGGAAGCCGTTGATGGTATCTTCAAAATCGAAGGGGTGCAGCGTGCCCTGGTGCAGCTTGATGTTGTCGTGCCACAAGTCGCAGTGAATGACGCGCAAGTCGGCACGGTCTATGTGTGCATAAGCCTCTTCAACGTGGTGGTGCAGGCGCACAATCATCTCGCGCTGAAGGGCAGGGAGTTTTTCTAGAGTGGCGGTTTCCAACAGCACATTGGGTTCGCCCCGTGAGAGCCAATGCTCAAAGCGGCGCTGGGTGAAGCCCGGCGGCGGTGTCCACTGCTTGCCATGATGGTGCAATGTGGCAAATAGGGCGCCCATGCGCTCCAGGTTGCGCGGTGTCAGGTAACGGCCCAGCACGCGGCCAGGCACCCAGGTCATAAGGGTAACGTGGCGCAGTGGAACTACGCCGGGGATTTCCAGGGGGAATGTGGCACGGCCGTTTCGCGTTCGCACGATTTCTGGCGCGCCCACCTCCGTATCGCGGGCCAGCGCCTCCAGCCACAGCGCTTCCGATTGCAGATCGCGCAGCGTGCGCCACGCCGGGTGGCCCAGCCGCAAAATAAAACGCTGCCCCCGCCGCGTCGTCACCCGGTAATGCACGTTGGTGATAGCCGCATGGAACTGGAGCGCCGGTTCATCCAGCGCGTAATGGGCCAGGGCAGCCTGGGCCAACGCATGGAGCCGGCGCCTTTTGCCAGTATACGTGAGGTTTTCGTAGGGCGTCATGCCCTGGAGAATAGTGGTCAAGCAGCAAGAAGTCAATGAAACCAGCCCGCAGCTTTTGCCAGCTAACGCCGCCTTCACTTGCGCTGGCGCGGTCGTCCAAAGCCTTTGCTAATCATCAAAATCTTAGCCGTCCAAGGCATCGCGCCAGCGTCAAGTGGAAGGATTGTTAGGTGGCTAATAGGAAGTCACATTGACTAATTGCTATTTTTCCCTCGTTTACTCGACTCGAATAAACTTAATTGTTTAACTATAGGCTCCGAGTTTTCCCCATTATTTCTTACTTCGGACATTCCGTCATGACGTGCTGCCGCACATACTTCGCCCCAGCTTACAAAGTATTCATCATAGTACCTGATTGGGTATTTCCCATGTTTAATCATTTCGTTTCGATCTGGTAGTTTTCCTAACATTTTGGAAACACGCCTAACCTCTAATTGTAAGGTTTTCTTCGGCACTTCATAAGTTTGATCTGACACCCGCTCAACGGGGCTATTTTTTTCGGTTAATTTTCGCTTTGTTTTTCTGAAGGGATCCAGTCCCTTAGATATTTCATCATGACGCGACTTGGAAATTTGATGATATTTCTTTGAAAGTTCTATGCCTATGTACTGTCTCTGCAACTGATGAGCCGTTAAAGTTGTTGTTCCAGCACCATTAAAGCAATCTAACACGATCTCTCCTGGCTCAGTGAAAATCGAAATCAAGCGATACATGAGTTGCGGCGGAAGTTGGCAAGGGTGGTCAACCCGTCGGCTATTGTGTTTCAAACGGTGAATGTCCCACCATAAATCAGTCAATGGTCCTCGATCATTTATTTTCATCAACTGTCTTGTTCTTACACATTTTGAACGCAGGCAGTACCCTTCAGCGAGAGGTTCAAGCGGTTGGAAGGTTTGAGAAGAATTTTGTATGTTAAATTCTCCCGCTTTTCCCGTTAATCCTGGCAATGGGCGAGAGTCACCCTTACTAAAACAAATAATGCCATAGTGCGCTGGCATAATGAGACGCACAGGGAAAGAAAGAGCATCCCAGGCTATCCAATTTTGAAATTGAAGGTTTTTTTCCATGTGTAAGAAATGGCGTATATCCCAGAGAGGGATGTTAAGAATCGCACATGTTCTACCGGGGCGCAACACACGGGTTAGTTCAGTAATCCAACGATCACACCACTCAAAATATTCGGTGATAGACAAATCGTCCGAATAGCCATTGTATTTTTTCTTTAGATTATATGGGGGATCAGCAAAAGCAAAGTCAACGCTATTATCCGGTAATCTACGTAATTCCTCTAATGAATCGCCCATAATTAATCGGCTTTGGCTTGTTTCGTCTTTCAAGGGGGTAAAAAATGAGGGTTGAACAGTGTAGTCTATTCGTTCTTCATTGACAGCGGTAATAGTCTCTACCTTACGATAGTCAAGTACCAAGAGATTAGAATATGTTTCCACACCAAACAAATCAGCAAAGCGTTCAACAACGTTACTCAAATCACCTTCAAGGTCTGCTTCAATATCTCGCCAAATATCAGAAATAAGCGTTCCGTAAGAATTGTAGGTGTGTTTTTTCCCGCCATAATCTTTGGTTGTTTTATGACATGCGGGACAATAAGTATATTCTGTTCTTGTTTTTGTATGGTTCAATGAACCGCTATATTTTGTATGGACTAATGCCCCAAAATGGTGTTCCGGTAATGCCAAATTATGCTCAAACACTTTTGGTGTGATGCGTTTGATGGAAATCCACAATTGATACTGCATTGGTGGAGACAGCCGAGCATGAGCATGTACTAAATCAATAGTCTCGCCAATAGTTATCAAAGTGGCATTTGGGCCTAAGTAACTGATTACATTATCAATTAAGGAGTTAATAGCCTCAACTGAATTGCTTCTTTGATCGTGTGGTTTTATCGGCAAAATTAACAAGCAAACGTCATCAAAGTTGGCAAGTTCTTTTTGAGTCGGCTCTTGGCATGTTCCAGCAATCTGATTTATTTTTAACCGTCTACTATTTTCCGAAAGATGTGTCATGTCAAGTAACCCCGAATAAATTCGCACAGAATTTCCAGTTCTGAACGAGAAAAAGCCACATTGCAGTGGCTATATGAGCATATTGTGCTCAACGCAGTCTCCCTCTGAAAATTGCCCGCACCATCTAAAACGTAGGCAATTTTATGTCCGCTATTCTCGATTTGATTATAGCGAGCCTGGGACTGACCCGCTTTTCGTTCAATTACGCTATTGGTTGTAACCTGAAAACTAACCTCTATTGCTACGTACCTGCCATTTTTTGCAATGACAATATCAAAAGAAGTTGGGCGATTTGTTTGTTCGTCTGTATGAGTGATACCGGGAATATTTCCGTTTGAGTGAAATTCTGTATCTTTAATACCAAGATTTTTCTCTAGGTATTCCATTACAAATTGCTGAGCTAATTGGCCTAAATTATTTGAACGAGACCCCATTGTAATGCGACTTACCCAAATGTAACGTTGCTTGATAAATCGCTCTAATGTTTCGGGCTGGCCCAAATAGTCACCGATCTCGCATTTGCTTAAAACTTCGGCTGTTATTCCATTCGTGCAAGCACTGCCGAAGATTAAAATAGCGGCTACATCCTGAAGCAATGCGTCAAGTTTGCGTTTTTTGAGCAGCCGTTTACTTGAAACACTTAACCGGCTATTAGTTAGATTGGTTACTGGTAATTCTTGGAATGGGTAGCTATGCAATTCACCATTCCAAAAAAATTCCATCGTGCCGTCAGGAAATAGCATTTCAAAGTTGCTATTAACTCGTTGAAGCTGCTCCCCACCAAAGTCTGCCAGAATGATCAAATGTTTCAGAAACAGGTTTCCAGAAAATGATGAGGCGTTTACAATTTGAAATAGATTACGTACATTAGGCACAGGCACGCTTAAAATGGCTATGAACTCATCTTGTGTTTCGAGAAGAATAGGGATTACACTAAGTTTTGCCGCTTCTTCGGATAATTCGGAAGGCCAAAACATTGAAGCTAGTTTACGTAATTCTGGAACTGTTCTTTGGTATTTTCTTGATGGCATAATCATTTTAAATGCTTAACTTGAATTATGAGGATAGTTTACTACATTTGTTCTAATTTAGACAGTAAGCGAGATTGTGAGCGCGGATTTTGTCCATTGCAGTTTAGACTTCTACGCGAGAACGCCACCTAACTATTTATTAACCTGCATTACTATAGTCTTGAGTCTCATTTACTATAGTAAGCTCTTCCCGGTAAAATTCAGCGTACAGGAGCTTGCGTACCAACTCAACTTCAGACATGTAAATTCCCTGGCGGCGATACCGGGCCAGTAAAGTGACCCCCATTGTCAAGACCACAAAATCACTAATTTAAGGGTGAACGGC
>CAZDEO010000029.1:0-58774 GCA_964504445.1 uncultured Anaerolinea sp.
CGGCCGTCATCACGCTAGCCATCGCCCCAGATAACGCCTATGACATGGTCGTGGCCGCCCTGGACGCCGCCAGCCAATCCATCGAGATTGAAAGCCAGACCTTTGAGAATTTGGGCCTTGCTGCTGCTCTGGAACGCGCGGCCGTTCGCGGCGTCAGCGTAACCGTTCTGCTAGAGGGTGCACCTCCGGGTGGCATCCCCGACCAGGAAAAATACATTTGCGCCCAAATTGAGGCGGCGGGTGGCGCTTGCTGGTTTATGATCAGCGATGATGACAGCGACATTGCCGACCGCTACCGCTTTTTACATGCGAAATTTATCTTGATTGATGGACAGCAGGTAATCATTAGTAGTGAGAACCTTAGCCCCAACAGCATGCCCTATGATGACAAGGATGACGGCACCTGGGGACGGCGGGGCGTGGTGCTGCTGACGGACGCACCGGGGGTGGTGCAGCACGTGCAAGCTGTCTTTAACGTGGATTTTGCGCCTGGCCAACACGCAGATATTTTGCGCTGGGACGCGGCGTCAGCTATTTATGGGCTGCCCGCACCGAATTTCGTGCCCATCACGGTAACGGGGGGTATCACTTACCCGGTACGCTTCCCGGAAACGGCCGTCTTCAGCGGCGCCTTGCCCTTTGAAATCGTGCAATCGCCGGAGAACAGCCTGCGGAATCTGGACGGGTTGTTGGGGCTGGTAAACCGGGTCGGAGCGGGGGACACGCTTCTGGTGCAGCAGCTGGCGGAACGGCCGTATTGGGGAGCTTCCATCAGCAACCCCGCGCATGATCCTAATCCCCGACTAGAAGCCTACATTGCCGCAGCCCGGCGGGGCGCCACGGTGCGCATTTTGCTCGATGAGTTTTTTGACATCGCTTCGATGGCAAACAGTAATCAAGCAACCTGCGATTATGTTATCGAGATTGCCCGGCAAGAGAAGTTAAAGCTGTTTTGCGCCCGTGCGAACCCCACGGGCCTGGGCATTCATAATAAAATGGTGCTGGCACAGATAAACGGCCGTGGCTACGTACACATCGGCAGCATCAACGGCACCGAGCAGGCCAACAAAGGCAATCGTGAGCTGGCCATCCAAATTCAGTCAGATGAAGCCTATGCGCTATTAGCGACCATGTTTAGCTATGACTGGCCTTACCGCCTTTATTTGCCCATCCTATTCAACGCCTATTTAGGCCCTGCCACTTATCCTCTCATCAGCGAAGTTCTCTATGATCCCTCCGGCAGTGATGATGCAGAATTCATTGAGCTGGCAAACCCCACTTACCTGCCCATTGATCTAAGTGGGTACAGCCTTGGGGACGCCGTAAATCGTACCGATTTTGAGGACGTGCGTCGTTTTCCACCCGGCACCGTGCTGGCCGGGCGGCAGGCTGTAGTAATAGCTACCACGGCCTCTGGATTCCGAAATGTGTTCGGCTTTAATCCCGACTTTGAAATATTGGAAACGGATACGGCCGTGCCCAACCTCATCGACGACCTGACCTGGGGAGATCCCGCCACTTTTCTGCAGCTAGGCAACCAGGGTGACGAAGTCCTACTGCGCAATCCCAATGATGAAGTCGTGGATGTAATCACCTACGGCTCTGGCTCATATCCTGGCGTCATTGGCTGCCCTCTTGTTCCTACCGCCAACAACAGCCTGGAACGCTTCCCCTTTTGGCGCGACACCGACGACTGCACCCTCGATTTTCGCATCTGGCCCTTTCCCAATCCCGGGCAGCTCCCTTAACAAGTAGAAACGCCCGTATGCCTAAAAGCACATACGGGCGTTTAAATCTTCGCTTACTTTCCTAACTCAAAAAAGCCTTTATTTTCTATCTTTCTTTAATTATCAGAAGTATAACCCTGTTGCTTTAACGTCAGGAAACCACTCTTGGCGACTCAAGCGCAAACAATTAGCCATTCCCAAACAGGTCGGCGGGATCAACACCCGACGGATCTGGATCGTCAGTAATGGATAGCGGCGATCCTGCACGAGTCGTAATGACTGATTCGTAAATTACCGCTGGAGTTTCATAGCGCAAGCGTTGCCCACCTTTAGTTTCTCTGTTTTGACCTTTTTCTACCAGTTTCATAATTACTTTACGGTTCCTTTTGAGTTAGATTCGACGAAATTAATTCAACCCCTACTAATACTAGACACAAGTTTTGACATCCGACATAGAAATACTTAAATCTATTATGGATAGGTAAAGGAATATTGTCAACTTTTGCATTCTTGAATGCCAATATAGATTTTGGATCTTACAAATAGCATTACTAATCGTAACTGGTGCGCCACAGCGAGAATATAGGAAATTAAGCCTAACTACACTATAACGAAGGTTTTATTCATCATTTTCCCGGAAGCTGCGAACCAAGCGCTCTGGCAAAGACGCTTTCGCCGCTTCCGGGAAAGTTGAAACTCTTTTGTTACAGTGTACTAACATGCAGCCAGGTTAGTTCTTTTCCGTCAGCAGCTTGGCCTCACCTTATACGTCACATCCACCAGCCATGCAAGCAAATTCTTGCGCTGCCGTGGTTAAGTCTTCTTCCTCGTAGCGATATATTTTGGAAAAATCAATTTCTGGAAATTCTTTGCTTAACTGTTCATATGTTTCTTCATTAATTTCCATATAGGGCATCTGATCATATTGGGCATCAAAGGCAGGCAAGAAAGCCATGCCACCAATTTTGTCCTGGTGTTCCCATATCCATTTGATCATATCTATCACTTCTTCAGACTTATAAGTAATTGTGACACTGGGGTTATGCTCTGTGTAATGGGTCTTGTTTTGCAGCCAATACGCGCACTGCTGAATGGCTGAACGCTGGTTCCGTGTAATGGCTTGTTCGGGAGCTTTCACAGGAAAATGCACCACCCAAGTATTGGCATTTTCTCGTGTCTGTCCATTTTCCGGATCCATGGGCACCCCAGCATCACGAAGAACTTTCATAACCGGGGTGTGCGCACCTACACGCACGTTGCGAATATAGTAAGGTGCCCAACGGGCATGCAATCCGGATGATGAATTGAGCAATTGAGAAGAGTTACCCGAGGGCTTCACACAGGTTGTAGCCGCCGATTGGTTAATATCGAGTTGGGCGGCTGTAACCCGGTTTGTTTCAACCACAACGGCTTGCAATCGCTCTTGGACTTCTGAATCTTGAGCCAACAGGCTATCCATTTGCCCATTTAAGTCTACGCCCAGCAATCTTTCCTCAATGCAGTTTTCTTTCCATTGTGGACGCAGCCCAGGGAAGTAGGTTGCCATAGACTGAATCGTACCAATAATGGTTGCCAATTCCGCTTTTTCTACCAGGGTTTCTAGGGTATCGTCTGCGCGGGCAACAATACTGGTTAAATTGCAGAATTGATACGGCCGTAAAATAATTTCTCCACACGGATTTGTTCCAAACACAGCCAGCTTCCGCCGCGTCGGGCGACTTTCAATAGCTGCTCGGCGGTTAAAAATCCCTGGCTCACCCCGGCCTGACTCCACCATATCCAACACAAATCGCGTAATTTCCGTCTGCTGCAATTCCCGTTCAGGCCACACGGCCGAGTTGTTCGCATTCCAGCGCTGGCTATTATTTCGCCAAAAATCACCATCCTTGCAATGACGCATTTCCTTATCATCATAATCAAACAAAGAAATCATGGCTGTGCGCCGCACACCGCCAGAAACCGCCGCATCTCCCACAGCACACATGATGTCATGGGCATCTAGCGGGCGCAAAAAACTGCCCTGGCGAGATAAAATACGCATGCGGGCAAAGTCCAGCATCTTCCGCAACGGCTCTGGCCCCGACGCCCGGCCCCCCTTAACTCGCAGGGGCGCCCCTGCCGGTCGGACCTGCGAATAATCAAAGATCACATCTTCTCCTGCAAACCACGCTTCCAAACCTACACGTACCGCTTGCGCCCATCCTTCAGACGAATCGGGAATGATAAAGGTCTTGGGTGCGTTTCCTTTTTGGCGACGAATGCGCGGGAACTGCTCCACATAACGGCTTTCTACCGAAAAGCCAACACCACAACCGCTCATGGAAATAATCAAAGCTTCGACAAAAGAATCAATACTGTCTACAGGCATGTAGGAGCAGTTGTAAATGGCAATGTTGTTACGACGAGCTGCCGGGCCAGCCATAGCTAAGAGACGCATAGAGGGCATTACCCTCATTTCCAGAATACCCTGGCGAATACGCTCGTAGGTTTCCGGGGGCAAACGATATTCCGAAAGTTCTTTTAAGAAATCAACGGCCCGATCCACGGTCTCAATCCAGGTTTCGCGTCGGCCTAATTCGTAATTGAAGCGGGAATATTTGTCGTAGAATTGGAACTTTTGCAATTGCGTAGGGAAATATTTATCCGATTCAGCAAAAGCCTGGCGTACTTCGTCGGGAACAGGACGCCGGGAACGCATTTTAGCATGTTCGGCCCGGTAGAGAATGTAATGTTTAGCCGCTTCATACTCACCGGCAGCTTGTAGCGCCATTTCCACAATATCTTGTACCTTTTCTACTGTGGGTAGATCGTATTTGGCCGCTACCACGTTGACGACCTGTTGGGTCAGCTCTTCTACGGAGGTGTGGGGTTCATTTTCCAAACTGGCAAAGCATTTCCGCAAGGCATTGGCAATACGCTCCACCTCAAAGGGCACAATACGGCCGTCTCGCTTCACAATCTGCTTAGGCACCGACACCTTAAAATAAATACTGTCCGCATTCATGGGGGCAGAGCCATTCTTTCCATTCACACCATTACTTATCTGCTTGTCAATAACGTTACTTTTCTCTTGTTTACCCGACATGAACCTTCTCCTTAAAAAACCATTTTTAATAAACACAAACCATGCACTCACCCCACAGGCGGTGCATGCCCCAAGGCCAGTAATTCAACTATTCGCTTAGCAAGCGATCGATTTCGTGTCGAATGGATTCCAAATCATCAAGCCGCAGATAAACAATGGCATAACGAATATACGCCACCTCATCCAGTTCCTTTAGCTTGTTGATGACGCGATCCCCCACCAACCGGCTGGGCACTTCAGAGCGCCCAATTTGCTGTAACTCCGCTTCCACTTCCCCAGCAATACGATCAATGTCCGAGGCAGCTACGGGCCGCTTCGCGCAAGACACGCGCAACCCCGCAATCAACTTGTCCCGGTCAAATTCTTCCCGCGTACCGTCCCGCTTGACAAGAAGTGGCGTCGCTAAGATTGGCCGTTCATATGAACTAAACCGCCGATCGCATTTGTCACATATCCGCCGTCGCCTCGTACCGCCACGCCCATCGTGGCTGGTATCAATAACGCGGGTTTTTTTGTTATTACAATAGGGACACTTCACCGGAAAACCTCACCAGAGACGCCTCAAACCCAGTTATGGGTAAAAGGGTATATTTTGCAGGAATACGCCATATATGGGGGATGACCATAATTTTACCCCCACATCTGGCACTGCTACTGAGGGATTATAACATACGGAAAAGAGCGTAGCAAGCAAGCTTCCCGTTAAAAAACCTTAAAACTTATTACCGCTGTTCTTCAGGAGTTAGGGCTACAGGAACAAAGGGCGTGGGAGGGGCATCCGATTTTCGGGAAAATCGGATGTCCCCTCTCTCGCAGTGGCTATTCTTTACTGATTACCCCGTTTGCGCAAAAATGCAGGAATATCTACATCATTCAAAGGGAACTTGGGTTCTGGCGAACGGGTTGGTGGGGGCGTCTGAGGTTTGGCTGTGACGGGCGCACTGTAGGTAGAAGACGGCCGTTGTGCCGGACGCCGTTCAACCTGGCGAGCCATCTGGCGCACCATAGGGCCAGAATGCTCGAAGCCTGTGGCAATGACCGTAATGCGAATTTCATCCTGCATGGCTTCATCAATGACCGCACCAAAAATCAGATTCACGTCTGGATGGGCAGTTTCACGAATAATCGCCGCCGCCTGGTTAATCTCATACAAGCTCAAGTCGCGCCCGCCGGTAACATTGAACAAAATGCCCCGCGCACCTTCAATGGTCACATCCAGCAAACGGCTAGAAAGCGCCTGCTCTGCTGCTTCGCGGGCACGTTCATCACCGGAGCCACGCCCCACAGCCATCAAAGCAGCGCCGCCCATAGACATGATGGTTTGTACATCAGCAAAATCCAGGTTAATCAAACCTGGCACGGTAATCAGCTCACTGATACCCTGAATACCCTGGCGCAGCACGTCATCGGCCATGCGGAAGGAATCAAGCAAAGACATACGTTTGTCAGCCATTTCCAAGAGGCGGTCATTGGGAATGACAATCAAGGTGTCCACATGCTCTTTCAGGGCTTCAATGCCAGCCTCGGCGGCACGCATACGCTGCGACCCTTCAAACATAAACGGCCGTGTCACCACCCCAATCGTCAGCGCACCTTCATCTCGTGCAGCCTTAGCCACAAGCGGCGCAGCCCCCGTGCCTGTGCCGCCGCCCATACCAGCCGTCACAAACACCATATCCGAGCCATGCAGCGCCTCATGCAGCACATCCAAAGACTCCTCAGCAGCCTTGGCGCCAACCTCCGGATTACCTCCAGAACCCAGGCCACGAGTTGTTCGTTCACCAATTTGAATTTGCCGTCGGGCACGGCTACTCAGCAACGCCTGACTATCCGTATTAATCGTAATGAAGTCAACCCCGACAATATTCTCCTCAATCATCCGGTTCACTGCATTACCGCCGCCCCCGCCCACGCCGACTACGCGAATGAGCGCCGACCCTTCTGCCGCTGGCATCCTTTGCATTGTTGGTTTTGAATTATTCATATTATCACCCCTCTGCTCTGAAAAATTTTAAACAGATGGTTTGTTGCCAAGCAGCACCTTGTACAATCCATCCACCATTTACACTGTAATAAACGACACCGGTATCCATCATCCTGCACCGCTACTAATTGTCATCGGGCAGTAACGCCCGCAAAATACCACCAAAACGACGAGACCACTGCCGCGCTTGCTGTGGACGCGGACGGAAAGCATTTTGCCCGCTCATCGCCCATTGCAAAAGCCCTACGCTCGTGGCAAAAGCCGGGCTTTGCAACGCATCCACCAATCCCACCAGGTTGCGTGGCATTGCTACACGAGCGGGCACATTCAACACACGCTCTGCCACCTGGGTAATGCCCCGCAGTTGCGCCGAGCCGCCGGTGAGCACAATACCAGCGGGCAACAAACCATCGTAACCAGAACGCTGGATTTCTTGCAAAATAAGCTGGAACACTTCCTCAACACGGGCCTCAACAACATATGCCAGATCTTGCCGTCCCACCTGAATCTTTTCGCCGCCAAAGGGTTCAACGGTAAAGACGTAGTCCGGGTCAATTTCATTTGGGCGGCAATCTCCATATCGAATCTTAACTTCCTCAGCGACCTCATAAGGAGCGCGCAAGCCAATGGCAATATCATTGGTAATATGGTAACCGCCCACAGGAAGCACTTTTGTATGCCAGACAGTACCTTGTTTATACAGAGCAATGTCCGTAGTTCCGCCACCAATATCAGCTACCACCACACCCATCTCCCGCTCATTGGCTTCTAAAACAGCCTCAGCAGAAGCAATGGCGTTGAGAACATACTCGTTGGGCACAATGCCAACATTGTCTGTACAGGTGGTCAGGTTTTGCAAAGCAGACGAAGCCGCGGTAACTATGTGTGCCTCTACCTCAAGACGAAAACCGTGCATGCCCAGTGGGCTGCGCACGCCGTCTTGCTCATCAATGGTGTAACTCCGCGGAATGAGATGCACAATCTGCCGGTTGTGTGGCACGGGGATGGCCTGGGCTGCGTCCAGAGCACGTTCGATGTCTTGTGGCGTTACGCCAGTATCATTTCGGCCAATGGCAACAGCGCCGCGGCTGTTGGTACAGCTAATATGCTCACCAGCCATGCTCACAAAGGCTTCAGACAAATGGTAGCCAGAAGTTTGTTCAGCTGCTTCAACAGCTTTGGCAATGGCTACCGAAGCTTCATTTACGTCCACAATCATGCCCTTCCGCATGCCACGGGAGGGCTGGATACCCAGGCCAATGATTTGTAATTGACGATCACGGACAGCCCCAACCAGGGCGCATAGTTTGGTTGTGCCGATGTCTAGTGCAAAAATGATTTGTTCCATCTCTTACCTCATGCCACAGTCTGTCCAGGGGCTTTTTTATTGCGCCAGGTAGTAGGGTTTCTGTTGATTGCTCACGCTGACGTAGGTTGGCGTTAACCCTTGGGCTAGCAGGTTGTCAATGATTGCTTCGTAAACAACAAGTTTTTGGGCCATATCAGCTCCGGCACCAAAATAAGCGCGCCAGCCTCGTCCATCTTGGTAACTTAAGCCTTCGGCGGGGGTGTAGTAAAGTTGTTCAATGTTGGGGCGCAGTTGACGCAGTTGCAGGGCGCCATCCAGGACTTGGGAAGAAATGAAACGGATGTCTGGTTGATCAACGGCCGTTTCCTCCTCCCCTATTGCCACACCCTCAACCTCTGCCCGAGATGGCTGACGTTCCGACACAATGCGCAACAACCCCGCCGCCACACCTCGTGACGGTAGCAAACGGCCGTCCTTCATCACCCAATAATCCCTACCCCCTTCTTGCCACACTGCAATCGGATCATCCTCCGCCACCTGAATCAGCACCTCATTGGGCCAGCGCAGCGTCACCGTCGCCGAAATCACTCCCGGCACAGCCTGGATACGCTCCGCCGCTTCCACTGGATTCACCGCAAAGACATGGTTTCCTCCCAACCCACTAGCGGCCACAATTTCTGCCGCAGGAATCGTATCTACGCCTTCCACAGGCACCGTCGTCAGGTAAAAGTTCACATCCATTCCTACCAGATAAATGGCATACACCATCAGCGCCAACAAACTCAAACTCACCCAGCGCGCCGAAAAAACAAACTGTTTGATTTGTGTTGTCGGCAGTTGCACCGGGCGCTTATTGCGCCGCCGCCGCCGCTGAGCCGTTCGGGGTACTTCTAATTTTGCCCCGCTCACCACATGGGCCGTGTGCATACGCCGCATTTTGGGCTGCTTTCGCAATTTTTTCCCACTATTTTGGGAGCGTAATGGAGATGTTTGTTGCTTTCGTTTCATGGTCACTCACCACTGAGCCGCTGCGTCACTATTTGCCAGATGCTTCAAAAGAGGTTTTTGAATGTTGCCGCTCCTCGTTACGCGCCAAAGCCAGGGTAATCAAGCGGTCTAGCAACGCTGAATAACTGAGACCCGTGGCCTCCCACAGCTTTGGATACATGGAAATGCGCGTAAACCCCGGAATGGTATTAATTTCGTTAACATAAACTTGGCCGCTATCCTTATCCAGCAGCAAATCAACACGTCCCAACCCGGCACAATCAATTGCTTTGTAGGCGCGCACCGCCAGCGCCCGCAGATCTTCCGCCAGTGCAGTTGAAATGTCTGCCGGAATGATCAACTCTGAGTAATCGTCAGAGTCAGGCTCGGCCAGATATTTAGCCACATAGTCGTAAAATTCCCGGCGCGGCCGAATCTCGCCCACCACGCTGGCAATAGGCTCTTCGTTGCCCAACACAGAAATTTCCAGCTCGCGCGCATTAATACCCTGCTCAACGACAATACGCCGATCATACTCGGCGGCTTCGGCCATACCCTGCTCTAGTTCGGCACGATGGTGGCATTTGCGAATACCCACGCTGGAACCCAAATTGGCGGGCTTGGTGAAAACCGGGTAGTGCAATTTGGCTTCAATTTCATCCAGGATAGCAAACGGCCGTTGCCGCCAATCCAATCGCGTAAATAACAACCACGGCAGCACCGGCAGTTCATTCGCTACCATCACATACTTGAACATAGCCTTATCCATGCCCACTGCCGAACCAACCACACCTGCGCCCACGTAGGGCAAACCCGCCAATTCCAGCAGCCCTTGCACCGTGCCATCCTCGCCATAAGGGCCATGAAGCACCGGGAAAATAACATCTAATTGGGCCACCTCCGACAGTGCCGCCGGTTTAGCCGCCTCCATTTCCACCTGCATCAGCGCCGAAGCCTGCGGGTCAGGCAACAGCGCCGCCGGTTTGGCCGTGTCTTGCCCTTCAGCCAATGCCGCCAACACATCACCCGTCACCCAACGACCAGCCCTGGTAATCCCCACTGGCACCACCTCATACTTGTCCTTATCCAACGCCCCCATCACCGAGCGCGCCGACTGTAGCGACACCTCATGCTCGCCTGACCGGCCACCAAAGATGACACCCACACGGATTTTGCGCATTGCTTTCGATTCCTCAGTCATCACTCTCGTTCAAAAGGCCACCAGCGAGTGACCCATAGGCAGTGGCATTAATCAAATTGCCAATCTCCCACCAATTCCACTTCCAGGTCCATCTCCACGCCGAACTGATCGCGCACAATGTTCCACGCTTCGGCAAATAGGGCACGGACTTCCTCAGCCGTAGCATCCTCATCATTGACAAAAAAATTGGCGTGTTTCTCAGAAATGTGCGCGCCGCCTATGCGCAGCCCCTTTAGGCCAGCGGTTTCAATGAGGTAGCCGGCGTAATAATTTTCCGGGTTCTTAAACATAGAACCACAGCTTGCGCCCCCTGGCTGCGTTTGCTTGCGGTGGGTGGTAAAGGCGTTGGCGCGAGCCGCCAATACTTCCGGGTCTTCCAACGTCAACGCCAGTTCAGCCGACAACACCACTCGCCGCCAGATGTCTTTGCCGTGTTCACGTTTTAGAATGCTATCTCGGTAGCCATACTGCATTTCTTCGTTACTATAAATACGCGAACCGCGACCAGGTTCCCAAATGGTGGCGGCCCGCACATTGCTGTTCATATCAGCGCCATGAGCGCCAGAATTACCAACTACGGCGCCACCCACAGTGCCGGGCACACCGACAGCCCATTCCAACCCGCCCAGGCCCTTGGAAATACATTGGCGCGCCAGAGAGGAAAGGTTGGCCCCGGATTCAGCCGTACAAATGACACCGGCGCCGGTATGCCGAAATCTGACTTTTTTGGCTTTATTCAGGATGACCAGGCCACGAATTCCAGCATCTGAAACGAGAATGTTGGAGCCGCCGCCCAAAATGAAATAGGCAATGCGCTGGTTGTAGGCCAGTTCCACGGCCGTTCCCAACTCCGACGCATCATTTACTACTAAAAATAGCTCGGCTGGGCCGCCTACCCGGGCCGAGGTATAGCGGGACAAAGGCACGCCAATTTGCAATTGGTCGCCAAAAACGGCGCGAAAGTGTTCTACTGCGCGTAATGAGGTGCTCACATTCATGTGTCCTTCTCCCTCCTGTCCAGGGGCTGGGAATTGCCCACTTTCTTTTTCAAGCCTTCCAAAATCCACTCGCCTACTTCATGTCCATCCCCAGCACCCAAAGTCAAAATCACATCATCGGGCAAGACACGGTCCAAAATGTAGGCTGCTGCATCTTCGCGGCGGGGGATATGGATGGCATGCGGGTGGGACATGGCCTGGATGATAACGGCCGTATCCATACCCAGGGTATCCGTCTCGCGGCTGCGATAAATATCTAGCGCCACCACACGATCCGCCTCGGCAAAGCTTGCCGCAAATTCTTGCAAGTACAACTTTGTGCGGCTAAAAGTATGGGGCTGCCACACAGCCCAAATGCGCCGCCCTGGAAAGCGTTGCCGGGCGGCTGCCAGGGTCACCCGAATTTCTGTGGGGTGATGAGCATAATCATCAATCACCGTCACCTGTCCGACCTCACCCTGCACCTGAAACCGCCGTCCTACACCACCAAACTCCGCCAGCGACTGCCGGATGTTGTTAAAATCTATACCCGCATCAAGCCCTACAATGATGGCGGCCAAAGCGTTACGGACGTTGTGGACGCCAGGCACGCGCAGCCGCGCCAGCCCCACAAGCCGCTCATCTTGCTGCACGACAAAATCCATACCACCCAGGGGGTTAGGCCGCAAATCCAGAGCCTGAAAGTGGGCCTCGCGGGCACGGCCGTTTTCAGCCGCGCTGAAGGTTGTTGTTTGCACGTCGGGCAAAGTCAGCCCCGCCAGCAAATCACGCACACCAGGGTCATCAACACAAGCAATGAAACGGCCGTTTGCCGGCAACAGCTTCACAAACTTAGCAAAGGCCGCCCCATACTGCTCCGGCGTAGGGAAAATGTCCGGGTGGTCATATTCAATGTTGGTAAGCACAGCCACTTCCGGGCGCAAGCCAAGAAACATATAATCATACTCGTCGGCCTCGATAACAAAGAACCCCCCTTGCCCAAAACGGCCGTTACCACCCAGCGCCGGCAGCACACCCCCCACAATCACCGTAGGATCCAGCCCACCATCCAGCAAAATCTGGGCAATCATACCTGTCGTCGTCGTCTTCCCGTGAGAGCCAGCCACGGCAATGCCCCTGTCATCAGCCATCAGGTGACCCAACAAATCAGCACGCTTCAAAATCGGCAGGCCCGCCTGTTGAGCCGCCACCACCTCCGGGTTACTTTCCGGCACAGCAGAGGAAATAACCAGCGCCTCAGCCCCAACAATATGCTCAGCGGCATGTCCCATAAACACCATCGCCCCCTCAGATTGGAGAACGGCCGTTAACGCATTCATCTGCACATCCGAACCCGACACCACAAAACCACGTCCCAGCAACACCCGCGCAATCGCCGAAATCCCCGCACCACCAATCCCCACCAGGTGCAAATGCATTCCTGGCCGTAGCACAAACGTCGAATCTTTCATCATCGATCTCGGCTTCACCATGACAGTCCATTCATTCCGCCTGAAGATTGGGTGAACCCCATCTTCAGGCCCTACTCAGCAATTCCTAAATCATCACCACAATCACAAACAAAAAGACCAACACCACCAAAACAGGCAAATAAGGGGCCAAAAAAGGCAATGGCAAATTATCAATAATTGCACTAACCGGCACAGTACCCAAACCAGGGCGCATCAGCGTTTGCATATCAAAAGGGTAATTTACCCCTGGCGCCAACGGCGCATATCCGCCAGGCCCAATCTGGTATTCCAAAAAAGCCCACAACGTCCCCACAATCAAATACCCATTCACCGCGCCCACAATCGCCCCCATCACCTTATCCTGAAAACTATCCCGCACCCGCAACCGGTCAGCCAGACGCGATCCAGCAAAAGCCGGCCCCTGGTAACTGAAAAAAGTAATGGTCAAATGCACCGCCACCAAAATATAATACTGTCGCCTCCGCAGCGCCGCAGGGTCAGGCAGAGCCGGGTCAATTGTGGCGCCTAGCAAAGAAATCAGAAATGGCCCAAACTGATTCAAAGCAAAAAGCGACAAAACTAGCCCAGATGTAGCAATCACCTCTCTGGTCCAGCCACGCAGAGCGCCAATGAGCGCAAAAAAGCCCACCAGTAACCAAAACATGGTGTCCAGGCTAATCATGCCGTCACCTCTTCTGCCAAATCCAGCACCCATTGCGCCAACCGCGTCGCCGCATCAGGAATATCCAAAACCTGGGCCGCAGCTTGCATCTGTGCCAGCCGCGCCTCATCATTGAGCAAACCCAACACCGTAGGCACCAATTCATCCTGGAGCGTTTCATCCGTTAACTGCACCGCGGCATTCCGCTCTGTCAAAAAGTCCGCATTCACCTTTTGGTAACGCCACGCCCAGGCCAGCGGGACTAAAATAGACGGCAAACCGAAAGCAGGCCCTTCACCGAGCATACTGGCTCCAGCCCGAGCCAACACCAGGTCAGCCGCACGGAATGCCGCGCCCATACGCTCGTGCAAATATGGATACGGCCGATAATAAACCAACTGTTCATCTGATAAATTGGCCAGGTTGGCCTCTACTTCCGGCCAAGTAGCCGTGCCGCTAATGTGAATAACCTGTACCTGTCCTAACAGGGCCGGCAAGGCAGCCATCAGTGCCCGGTTAATGGCCTGCGCCCCACGGCTGCCACCAAACACAAAAAGCGTGGGACGCTCCATTTGTAAGTCAAAGTGGGCCAGCGCCCGGTCTTTGCTCATAGTCGCCGCCGCCCGCAGTTCTGGGCGCACCGGGTAGCCGGTAACAATCATCTTCTCCGCTGGAACATAGGCGCGGGAGCCATCCGTGGTGCAGGCTACCTTCTGCGCCAACGGCATCACAAACTTGATAGCGGAGCCGGGTTCCACGTCGGGCAGGTAGATGATAATGGGAACGCCATGCAGCCGTGCAGCCAAGGAAACCGGTACGGCCATGTAACCGCCGGTCATGAACATCACGTCGGGCTTAAATCGCCGCATGATGCCTGAGGCCGTGCCAATGCTCCACATCAATTTCGCTGCATTCATTATCATCACGTGGGGCGGAACGCTCACAATCGCGCCGCCGCGAATTGTCTTTAAGTGAATTCCGGCCCGGGGTACCAACTCCTCTTCCATCTCACCACGGGAGCCAATCCATAATAACTCTTCCCGCTTCAAACCCAGGTGTTGTAATTCTGTTGCTACGGCTAAAGCCGGATAAATGCCGCCGCCTGTCCCTCCGGCGCAAATTAGGACCTTCATCATTTTCGGTTAACAATTTTGGATTGCTGCCAGGCCGTGTTTGTAGACTGCGCAGAAAAGCCAAAATCGTTTTCTAAATCCCTGTTTTTTATCTGGGTCATTTTTCTCTCACCCACGTTTGGTCGGCTGCTGGCGGCGGGGCTGAATGCGCCGAGTCATGGCTGTGTCGCGGGAAATGCTGAGCAAAATGCCAACACCAATGAGGGAAAAGAGCAACGATGAGCCGCCATAGCTGAGAAAGGGTAGGGGAATGCCGGTGAAGGGGATAACGGCCGTAATCACCGCAATGTTAATCAATGCCTGGTACGCCAGCCAGCAGGTAATCCCCAACGCCAGTAAAAAGCCATAGCTGTCTCGGGCATTGCGCGCTGCTCGCACACCGCGCCACACAAGCATTATCAACAATCCAATCACCATCAGCGTGCCCAACAGGCCTAGTTCTTCACCCAATACGGCAAAAACACCATCGGTATGCGCGGCTGGTAGGGCGCCAAATTTTTGCGTACTTTCGCCCAGGCCAACTCCCGTCCACCCACCGCGCCCCAGGGCAATCAGTGATTGCTGCACGTGCCAGCCCGCCAGCTCTGGGTTGCGCAGGGCAATGGTAAAATCATCTACCCGGCTGCGCGCATGGGGCAAGGTGAGCATGAGAAACACAAACACAGACCCACCCAGTGCGCCGGCCAGCGCAAACTGTCGCCAATCAGCGCCGGCAACAAAGAAGAGCGTGAAGCTAACCAGGGCAATGAGAACGGCCGTACTCAAGTCGGGCTGGCGCACAATCAGCGCACAAACCACACCCGTAATCACAGAAAAGGGCAGCAGGCCATACGTCAGAATCTTGATGCGGTCCCCTTTCGTTGAAAGCCAATGGGCGATATACAAAATCGTAGCCAACTTAGCCACCTCAGAAGGCTGGTAAGAACCTTCAAAAATACCGCGCCGCGCCCCAAATATCGCTTCGCCAAACACCAGCAAGAAAAACAAGGCCACCAGGGTTAGCCCCAAAAAGGGCACAGAAATGCGCCGCAAGACATGGTAATCGAACTGCATAATAACCACAATGGCCGCTACACCCAAGAGCAAAGCTATAATCTGCCGCTCAATATAGTAGGTAGCCTCATCTCTAAAGCGGATGCCATAGTCAAAAGTGGTGCTGTAAACCATCAGCATGCCCACCACCAGCAGGCCAGCCACCGTTAACAGCAGCCAGTAATCAAACTGAAAGCGTATGGCGGGCATTACCCGATTGCTGCGTTTGCGTACTACGTTTACTGTTGCCATGGTTACCTCTTCAGCATTCACTGTTTCGCCATTAGCGATTAATCAATCTCCGATCTCGCGCCCAACTTTTTTACCAATTCCCGAAATGCTGTACCTCTCGCCGCAAAATCTTGAAATGCATCGAAACTGGTACCGCCAGGGGAAAGGAGAACAATGTCGCCAGCAACGGCCGTTTCCCTGGCCACCTGCACCGCCTCTGCCAATGTGGCTACCCGCGTCATCTGCCCATAGCCCACCGCGGCTAGCCGCCCTTCCAGCATCTCTGCCAGCGCGCCAAACAACACCACATGCTTCACCTGCGCCGTCACCTGGCGTACCCAGCCATCCCACACCATCTCCTTGTCTTGCCCACCAGCCAACAGCACAATAGGGTCCGTAAAGGAGGCCAGCGCCGCCAGCGCCCGCTCTGGGGCGGTGGCAATGGAGTCGTTTACATACTGCACCCCATCTACCACGGCCACCTGCTCCAGCCGGTGTTCCACCCCACGAAAGGTGCGAATGGCTTGAGCCATCGTCTCTGGGGCAATACCTACGCTGTCGGCTAGCGTTACCGCTGCCAGTACGTTCAGTACATTGTGCGCGCCGCGCAATGGAATGTCGCCCAGCGGCAGCACCGCCACCTCATGTCCATTTCGTAGCCACACCTGCCCATGGCGCACAAAAGCACCATCAGTCACCTCCTGCCGGGCGCTAAACAGCCGCAACCGCCCCTGCACCAACGGGGTCAGAGCCAGGGCGCCGGGGTCGTCGGCGCACAGCGCCGCCACATCATCTGTGCCCTGGAAGCGTAAAATATTGGCCTTGGCTGCCGTATAGGCCGCCATCGTCTTGTGGCGGTCTAAATGGTTGGGCGTAATGTTTAGCACGGCCGCTACTGCCGGACTGTGTTGCCAAATCTCTAACTGAAAACTGGATAGCTCTTGCACGACCATGTCGTCGGCGCCCATTTTGTGTAAGTCAGCAATAAGCGGGCGGCCAATGTTGCCCCCAACCCAGGTGCGCCGTCCTTCCGCCATACCCATCGCGCCCGTTAGCGCCGTCGTGGTTGTTTTGCCTGCCGAGCCGGTAATGCCTATCACAGCGGCGGGCGTGCGGCGCATAAACTCTTGCGAGTCGTTGGTGATGGCGATGCCTTTTTCGCGGGCAGCCTGCACCAGCGGCGCATCGGCGGCAACGCCGCCGCTAATCGCCAGCACATCTGTGTTATCCAGTAAACTCATCGGATGTTCGCCCAATACATACTCCAGAGATAAATCGGCTAGTTGTTGTGTAACGGCCGTTAGCTGTTCCGGCGGGCGTAGGTCAGAAACCACCACCTGCGCCCCTGCCTCGGCCGCAAAACGGGCCAGCGCCACACCTTGCCGCGCCAATCCTAAAATCACCAGCCGTTTACCGTACAAATCGTCCATAGAAGCTGTTAGCTGTTAGCTAATGGCTGCAAGCTACACCAGCGCCAGGGCAATGCCCACCATGGCGGCCAAAATGCCAATGAGCCACCAACGTTGCACAATTTGGGTTTCGCTCCAACCAATCAGCTCAAAATGATGGTGCAGCGGCGCCATTTTGAATAGCCGCTTGCCGCCGGTGGCCTTGAAATACAGCACTTGCAAAGTACTAGAAAGCATGGTGGCAATGGGCACCACGGCGATAATGGGCAAAATAAGCCATTGATTGGTCATGAGCGCTACCACACCCAATGCGCCACCCAACGCTTGGGAACCCACATCGCCCATAAACATTTGCGCAGGCTTGGCGTTGAACCACAAAAAGGCGAAGCAAGCGCCCACCACAATGAAGCTGAAAACGACCAAAAATTGCTGGTCTTGCAGCAGGGCGATGATGCCGTAGGCAGCAAAGGCGGTGGCGGCAATGATACCTGCCAGTCCGTCCAAACCATCGGTAATGTTGACGGCGTTGGCCGTGCCGGCAATGATGATGACGGCTATAGGAATATACACGATGCCAATATCCACCAAAAAGGGGGCGGTGGGTACGGCCGTATATCCGTTACCCCGATTCACCACAAAGTAAATGAGTAGAGCGGCCACCAAAGCAATGCCTAGTTGAAACCAAATTTTCACGCGGGCCCGCATCCCCTTCTCGCCATGGGGGCGGGGGCGAAAGCCCAGGTAATCATCAATGCCTCCTAAAATGGCGTAGGCAACCATAACGCCCAGGGGAACGGCAACGCTTTCGGCAATTTCTAGCGCCTGTACAATCTGCACAATGTTCACCACAATGCTCACCAGCAGCGTCCACCCCACAATGAGAATGCCACCCATGGCGGGGGTGCCCATTTTGGTCATATGGGTTTGGGGACCATCAATGCGAATTTGCGCGCCCAACCTAAAGCGGCGCATCAGTTCCACTAATGGGCTGCCCCAAATAACCGCCATGAGAAAGGTGAAGCCACCTAGTGTCAGTGCAAAGGCCATGACGTATCCTTGCTTAATGCGTCTACAATGCGCCCCATTTGCATGCCTAAAGAGCCTTTAATGAGAATGGTGTCGTCTTGACGAATGAGGGTTTGCAGGATGGTTACGGCCGTTTCCACATCTTTTGCCACATGTACCCGCTGGGGAGACATGCCTACCGCCAGCGCCTCTTCGGCAATCCAACGCCCGCGGGGGCCAACTGCCACCAAAATGTGCGCCACATCCCTGGCGCGACGCCCCACCAGCCGGTGAGACGCCTCTTCTACCTGCCCTAACTCCAGCATGTCACCCAGCACAGCCACTTTACGGCCGTCCAAATCTTGCAGCAGGTTCAGCGCCGCCAGCGCCGAGTCGGGGCTAGAGTTGTACGTATCATCAATAAGCAGCGACCCGTTAGGACCGGGCACAGTGACCAAACGCAATTGCGGTGTCATCTGCGTCAAACCAGCCACAATCTCATCCCAACCCAGTCCTTCTACCAACCCTACAGCTGCCGCCCGCAACGCCGTATGCACATTGTGTCGCCCCAACAGTGGCACCTTCACCTTCAGCGCCTCGCGCCCACAGGTCAGGGTAAACTGCACCCCCTCTAGCCCCATAGAGCGAATATCGGTCGCCCACAAATCGGCATTGGGGTGCAGGCCATAGGTAAAAATGTGCGCCTGGGTATGTGCCGCCATACTCATGACACGCTCGTCGTCGCGGTTGAGGATGGCAAAGCCATCAGGCGGCAGCGCCTCTACCAGCTCACGCTTCGCTTTTACAATGCCTTCCATGCTGCCTACCCGCTCTAAATGTACCGGGCCGACCATGGTTACGACGCCAATAAAGGGCTGGGCCAATTCGCACAGCAAGGAGATTTCGCCAGTGGTATACATGCCCATCTCTAGCACGGCCCGCTCATGCTTTGGGCGCAGCTCGAGCAGGGTAAGGGGTAAACCAATTTCGTTGTTGCGGTTGCCCGGCGACTTGAGGGTGTGAAAGCGTTGGGAAAGGACAGTGTGGGTCAGTTCTTTGGTGGTGGTTTTGCCCACGCTGCCGGTAATGCCCACCACACGCACGTTGAGTTTATCGCGCCACGCTTTGGCCCCTTTTTGTAGAGCAGAGAGGGTATCTTCTACCAGCAAGCAAACGGGCTGCCGCAAGTCTGCCGGTACGGGTACTTGACCACTGCGGGTATCCAGAACAGGAAAATTGGGCAACGGCCGTTGCACCAACGCCGCCACCGCCCCGTGGGCAAACGCCTGCCCCACAAAGTCATGCCCATCCACCTGCTCACCAGCAAAAGCCACAAACAAACTACCTGGCCTCACTTCCCGGCTATCCACCACCACAGATGAAACCACCGGCTCGAAGCCGGTCGCCTGATAGGGCAAAAATGTTTGCAGAAAGTGGGCGAGTGTTAACATAACAATTAACCATTGACCATTGACTACTGACCATTTCCTCGGGCAGCCATAATGTCTGCTTGCAAACGCACGTTGTCGGGGGGAATGCCCAACAGCACTACCAACTCTTTCACCAGGTCGGCAAACAAGGGCGCCGCGGTGGTAGAACCCCAAGGAGAAACCTGAGGGCGATCGAGCTTCACCAGCACGATAATTTCGGGGGCATCGGCGGGCAACCAGCCAATGAAGGAAGCGATAGTGTCACTGGGGTGGTAGCCGTAAGATTCAGGAATTTGCGCCGTGCCGGTTTTACCCGCAATGGTGTACCCTTCTATTTGGGCTTCGTACACTTCTTGGGAAACGGCCGTAATCGCCATTGCCGTTACCATCCGCGCCGCTTCTGCGCCGATAGGCCGGTGCAGCACCATAGGCTCATGCACAAACGTACCATTGGGGCCGCGCCGCTCCTGTACCAAATACGGCTGCATCAATTTCCCCTCATTCGCCAACGCCGAAACGGCCGAAATCATTTGCAGCGGCGTTGTTGCCAAACCCTGCCCATAAGAGTTTGTCGCCAACTGCGCGTCCGTCCACGACTCACTGCCCGGTAACGGTAAGGTGCCCCCAATTTCCGCCATCAGGTCAATGCCAGAGGGTTTGCCAAAACCAAACTGCTGGTAGTAGCTATAAAAAGTCTCTGGCCCCATCCACGTAGCCAGGGTTGCCGCCCCCACATTCAAGGAACGCGCCAACAGCGTTGTCATGTCCACTGTGCCCGGTGCGCTACGATCCCAGTTATAAGTGAGATGCCCACCAACTTCCAGCACGCCCGCGTCGTAATAGGTACTTTGTGGCGTTACCGTGCCCGAATCTAGCGCAGCAGCCATGGTTACCAACTTCATCACTGAACCTGGCTCATACTGTTTGCTGACCGCCGGATCTAACAGCAAGCTTTCATCTTCCTTATAGAAGTTATAAGGGTCATAACAAGGGTAGCTAGCCATGGCCAAAATCGCCCCCGTGCGCGGATCCATTACAATGATAGTGCCACTTTCTGCGCCATATTTTTGAACACCTTGCCAAAGATGTTGCTCCACCAAATACTGCACTGTCCGATCAACTGTCAGCACTAAATCCGTACCTTCACGGGCTTTTACGCTCTGCTGGGTAGCCAACGGTGAAATATTAACAATGGCGCGGTTTGGTTCCCCAGCCAATTCGGCCTGATAATGACCTTCCAATCCAGCGCCACCATTGCCACTAAAATCCACGTAGCCCAGGATGTAACACATCAATTCACCCTGAGGGTAAAAACGGCGCGGCAGTGGGTCAATTTGCATACCTTCGTAAGGCAAATTGCGCACTAGATCTGCCACATCTTCAGATACACGGCCGTCCAAGGTGTAGTAAAGGATATCTTGCTCTAAAATTGCCTTAATTTCTAGTTGCGGGCGTTGCAAGATAGATGACAATGCAGATGACAGCTCTTCGGGTTCATATACCAGGTTAGGCGCTACACCTATCTGATAATCAGCTCCATTGGCCGCTAAAACAGCGCCATTGCGGTCATAAATCGCACCGCGCTCGGGCTGGGCAGTAACAATTTGCACATCAATGGTGCGTTTTTCCCAATCTGGCCCTTGTATAATTTGAAACGCCACCAGGCGACCAACAATGATGACAGTTGCAAAGATCAAGCCTATCAAGATGATCCATAAACGTCTTATCTGGCTTTTGTTCATCTTCTCTCATCCATCCTTCACTTGCTGGCTTCTCCACGTATCAGACCAGTGATGCTGCCCCGTATGGCGAACCACAAAGCCTCAGTCATGGTTTCGGCTGGTGGTTGTGGTGTAGGCACATAGGTAATGGGCATGGGCGTGCTGGCTGGAAAGTTTTCGACAATTAGGTACTCAATGGCATCAGGGCTAGCCTGGGCAAAGCCCAATCGAATGGCCTCTTGCTGCAAGCGTGTTAAAGATTGGGCTTCGGCTATTTTTCGTTCCAGGGTGGAATTCTCGCGGTGCAGGGTGTCTAATCTTTCTTGCAAAAATTGTACGCGGCGCCCCACGGTAGCTATACGACTGGACTGGCTAAGATAAATAACGCCCAAAAGGGCAGCTAAAATCAAAATGATGCCCCAACCTAAAGCTGCTTGGGCTTCGGTGAGCCAGCTTAGTCGGCGCAGGTGTTCGCGCGCTTTGCGGGCTGAGGGATGCTCTTGATTTGTCACTTTTTCCTGTACCATTTCTTTCCCAAAGAAGACTGTTGCTTTGCTTGATATTTTAGGATGCGGCTAACTTTTCGATGACGCGCAGTCTGGCGCTACGACTGCGTGGATTGGCTTCAAGTTCGCGGGCGTCGGCTTTGACCGCTTTGCGCGTGATGAGCCGGACGGTGGCGCGGGCCTGACAGGTGCAGACGGGTTGGTTTGGCGGGCAGACGCAGTCCTGGCTTAGCTGGCGGAAGTATTGTTTGACGAAGCGGTCTTCCAATGAATGGAAGCTTATAACCGCCAATCTTCCGCCGGGACGCAGTAGGGTAACGGCCGTTTTCACACCCTGCTCAACCGCTTCCAGTTCATGGTTAACGGCAATGCGCAAAGCCTGGAAAACCTGGGTCGCAGGATGGATACGCCGACGTTGTGAAACGCCACGAACGATGGCGTCAGCCAGTTGGGTTGTGGTGTGAAACGGCCGTTCTGCCACCACCAAACGCGCAATTCGCCGGCTTTGCTTTTCCTCGCCATAGCGCCAAAAAATGTCTGCCAGATCTGCTTCTGTTAAATTGTTAATCAGGTCTGCAGCTGTTTCTCCTTGGGTCGGGTCAAACCGCATGTCCAGTGGACCCTCCCGCATAAAAGAAAAGCCGCGTCTTTCGTCTTCCAACTGCCGGGACGAAAGGCCTAAATCAAGCAAAACACCGTCCAAAACTGCAAAGCCATAGGCGGGGGCCAAATGGCCCATCTCCGCATAGCTGGCATTGACAAAAATGACCCGCTCACCAAATGGGGCCAATCTTTTTTGCGCGTATGCGATTGCTGCTAGATCGCGATCAAAGGCCAAAACGCGCCCATCGGGCGCGGATCGCTCAAGTAACCCCGCCGCATGACCGCCAGCCCCAACGGTACCATCCACAAAACGGCCCTTCGGCGCAGGCTGCAACAGGTCCAGCACCTCGTGGTATAGAACGGGAATGTGGGCGTTGGGGTTCATGAATTGTCCTGGTGAAGTGATGTCGGGCGGTCAGTCAGTACGTCAACCGGTTCACACAACACCCCATTGCTAATCCCTAAATACCCAGGTCTTCCCAACGGCGGGCATCGCTGCTATTTTCCACCGATTCGCGCACGGACTGCCAGGCTACTGCGCTCCACAATTCAATGTAGTTGAACATGCCGGCAATGACGACATCGCCATCAATGCCGGCAAATTCACGCAGGTATGGCGGCACCAAAATTCGTCCCTGACGGTCGGGCGACAGGTCCACAGCACCTGAGAAGACACGCCGGCGGAAAGCGCGCACCCCCTCATCGGATAACGGCCGTTCCGCAACACGTTGCGCCAGCCCCTGCCACTCATCCATCGGAAACAACATCAAGTTCTGGTCAAAACCCCGCGTCACCACCAAGCCGGCTGCCAACAACCCCCGGAATTTCGCCGGGATTGTAAGTCTGCCCTTGTCATCAATGGTGTGCGTATATTCGCCCAAAAACATGAGTTTCACAGTCCGTTCGTGAAATACGGGTTGTAAAATTAGAACATTTGTTTCAATTGCCCCATTTTACCCTGTTTTTTAGCAGGAAATCATGCCCTTCTATCCCACTTTGCCCCATTTTCCACCACAATTTGCCTCAGTATACACCAAACCCACCACGATGTGAAGGACGAAGGTCAAAGTTTTAAGAAAGCAACTGTGAACAAAAAGAAAAAAGCCTGGCAAGCTACACTGCTTACCAGGCTTTTTTTCCAAATATTCAAGGGAATCAGATCGTCCGTACACCCAACCGCCTACGCACTGCGCGGCGCAGGCGTATTACCCCCTGTTTAATTTGTGGCACCCGCACTGCCAGCAGCAGCGCCAGCACCACAGCAAAAAAAATCGGCTCCGTGTACACATTCTTTACCAACCAGAAAAAATGAATCACAGCCAACACACCAGCCCCATACACCCATTTATGCAACCTCTTCCAGTTTTTCCCCAGCTTACGCATGGCCCATTTGGTAGAAGTAAGCGCCAAGGGCAGCAAAATTAAAAAAGAAGCAAGCCCCACCAATGCATACCGCTTCTCAAAAATTGCCTCCTGAATCAAGCCCCAACGCAGCCCGTAATCCAGGTACAAAAAAGTAAACAGGTGGAGGGAAACATACAAAAAAGCGTAAAGACCCAAAGGTCTGCGCAAGGGCAGCACCTGTTTCCAACCAGTCAAAATGTTTACCGGGGTTACAGCTAAAGATAGGATGAGCAAGATTAAGCCCATTTTACCAGTGCGCAGCGTTATTTCCCGAATGGGGTCCGCGCCAAGCTGGTTTGCATAAAAATGCCAGCCGAGCAGGGCCAGAGGGAACAGCGCCCCCCCGTGGGTAAGCCAACGCAACATGTGCGTCCTTGTTTTTTTACCTGGTTTCATGAGGGTTATACCCGACTTTAGCGGATTGCTTTTCAAAAGTCCCGGGTTAAATCTTGGCCAGCGTAAAGGGCGGCAACCTGCTCTTCATAGCCATTAAACATGAGGGTATCACGCCGCCCAAATTCGCCAATGCGCCGCTCGGTTGCCTGGGACCAGCGTGGATGCGCCACCTTTGGGTTCACATTGGCATAAAAACCATACTCGTTAGGCGCCGCGTCCATCCACAGCGAAACCGGCTGGTAATCCACTAGCTCAATTTTGACAATAGACTTAATGCTCTTAAAGCCATACTTCCAGGGCACGACCAGGCGAATAGGCGCGCCATTTTGGGGCAGCAAACTCTGGCCATAAAGGCCCGTCGCCAGCAATGTCAGGTCATGTTGGGCCTCATCCAGGCGCAGCCCTTCGACATAAGGCCAGTTGAAACTGCGCCGTTTTTGGCCGGGCATTTGATCCGGATCGTACAGCGTTTCAAAACGCACGTGAGTGGCGTTGGTCAGAGGTTCCACCTCATCCAGCAGCTTGTGCAGGGGAAAGCCCATCCAGGGAATGACCATCGACCACGCCTCCACGCAGCGCAAACGATAAATGCGCTCTTCCTGGTCAAAACGGGTGCGTAAGTCATCCACGTCATATACCCCGGGGTTACGCACCAGACCCGTTACCTCCACCTGCCACGGTGAGGTGGTAAAATTTTCCGCAAGCGGGGCCACACCAGCCTTGTCGGTCGTGAACTCGTAGTAGTTGTTGTAGGTGATAATGTCCTGGTACTCATTCAGGGGATCACCCAGTTCGTCGGTGGTGGTTGACACCACGCCAGGATTTTGGCCCTCGCTGCCGGTGGTATCGGCGCGGCCCCGTGGTGCATTTTCCATGCGCGAACCACAGGCCGTGGCAATAAACGAGGTGGCTGAAAGAGCAGCAGCGCCTTTCATGAACTGGCGCCGCGAGCGGTAAATGTGTTCCGGGGTAATCTCTGATGCAGGTATTTCGTGATTGGTCCGCTTCTTTAACAGCATAATATTCCTCTTGTCACTCGGTTGTAAGGGCGGAAAATTTTCCGCCCTTACAATGCATTTCGATTTTTTAATTCCTGGTGTTACGTCATATAGTAGATTCTCTTTTTTACTGTAATGTGAATTCAAGATTACGAGAATATAACAAAAGACCCGCCAAGTTTAGCAAACCGGGCGGGTCTCCCTCTGGTTTCTGATAATTGATTAACGGTTCGCTGCACACATCTAACGTTTGGCTCACCTCAGGATGATTGAACGGTAATTTCAATGGTATGCGGTTCGCCGACGTAGTTGCTGTCTTTGACGACAATGAGGCGCAGGAAGTAGGTGCCGGGGGACAGGGCATCGGCGTGGAGCATTTCCAAAGTGCCGTTAACAACGGGGGTGCTGTGGGTTTCGCCCAGGGTAACCCAGTTGACGTTATCACCATCGGGGATACCCAGCTCGATTTTGTAGAATTGGACAACGGCCGGATCGAAGTCGGCCGTACCAATGATGGGCAGCACGCCGCTGACGGTTTCGCCGGTGGCTGGCGTAAGAATGCGCCAGATGGCGGGGGTGTTGGGGTCGCGGGCCAGGGCCAGCAGCTCTTCGTTGCAGGTTTCGGTAGGCAGCAGCGCCACATTGTTGGCTTGCGCCCATTCATGCGCAGCTTTGAGGCTTTCAGGGTTGCGCGGCGGAGCCAGGAAGAGTTGGGGCAGCGCATCGGGCGGTAGGGTAGCCACGGCCGTTCCCACGGCAAAGTGGCAAAACAACTGCGGCGGTGGCGCATCTTCATCTACCACTCCGGCTAGCACTTCCGCAGGAACGGGAGGCAGCGGCACGGCCGTTACCCGCCACACCGCCGGTTCCACCTGCTCCCAGTTCACGCTGTCCGGGGCAATGGGTGTCTCGTCAGCCACCAGGGACTCTGCCAGGAACCATTCGCTGCCGCTTTGCGCGCACTCTGTGGCCCCAACGGTAATGGAAGAGAGGGCGCATAACGGCCGTTTCTCCACCCCACTCGGCGGCACAAATTCCAAGGCTGGGGCCACGCCATTCACCCACAGCGCCTCTCGCAAGGCGGGGTCGCCATAAACGCCCAGCATAAAATCCCGCCATAGGGGCGCGGCTCCCGTCAGGCCGCTAATATTGAGCATCTCGCTGTTGTCCGTGTTGCCCGTCCACACCCCCACCACCAGCCCCGGCGTGTAGCCCATAGTCCAATTGTCGCGGTAATCGTTGGTCGTGCCTGTTTTGGCCGCCGCCGGGAAGGGCAGCACCAGGGGATTGTCCCGCCCCATGGCTGGAACCCGCGCCGCGTCGTCATCCAAAATGTCGCTGATGAGGAAGGCCACCCGGGAATCTAGCACCTGCGTGGCAACAGGAGGCTCGTAGGCATACAGCACCTCGCCATTCCGTTTTTCTACGCGCAAAATGGCTACTGGCGGCACTTTTTGGCCCCCATTGGCAAATACGGCATAAGCGGCCGTTAGCTCCAGCGGGGTCACTTCGCCGCCGCCCAGGGTGAGGGAAAGCCCGTAGCGGCTGGGGTCATCTTGCCAACTGCTGATACCCATTTGCCGCGCCAACTCAATGGTGCGGGGCAGCCCCACGTCTTGCAGGGTCAACACAGCGGGCACGTTGTAGCTGTTGGCTAAAGCAACGCGCAGGCGCACCGGCCCATGGAAACGGCCGTCATAATTCACCGGCGCGTAGGTGGTGCCATCAAACTGTTTGTATTCCACCTCCACGTCCCACAAAATGTCGGCGGGCGTCCAGGCCGGCGCGTCGCCATCTACCGGGGACAGGGCGGCGGCATAGGTGATGGGTTTGATGGCGCTGCCCGGCTGCTGTGGGGAGAGGGTAACGTTGACACGGCCATCAATGGCATCGTTGTGATAATTGACGCTGCCCAGCATCGCCAGCACTTCCCCCGTGCCCGGTTTCAGGGCAACCAGGGCGGCATTGGTCAGATTATGCTCTGGCCCCACGGCGGACACGTGCTGCCGCGCCAATTGTTCAGCCAGCCGCTGGTAATCCAGGTCCAGGGTAGTGGTTACGCGCAAGCCGCCATTAGCCACCACCTCCGCGCCAAACTGTTCTTCCAGCAGTTGGCGCACATAAACGGCAAAATGAGGCGCCGCCAGGCTCACCGTCTGCTGAGCAAAGGTTAGCGGCTCCTGATACGTCGCCAGCACCTGGTCTTGATTGAGATAGCCTTCGCTGGCCATCAGGTTGAGTACCAGCCACTGCCGCTCTTTGGCTGCCTCAAAGTTGGTGAAGGGGTCCAATTCTACCGGGCTTTGGGGCAGCCCGGCTAAGAGAGTGGATTCGGCCAGGGTGAGGTTAACGGCCGTTTTGCCAAAGTAAGTCTGGGCGGCGGCTTCAATGCCATAGGCCAGGTTGCCGTAATAAATTTCGTTGAGGTACATCTCCAGGATTTCTTCTTTGCTGTAGTTGCGGGTCATAACCCAGGCGAGGATGATTTCCTTGGTTTTGCGGTTGTAGGAAACGGCCGTGCGCTCCTCATAATCAAAAGCCAGGTGGCGCACCAACTGCTGGGTGATGGTGCTGCCCCCCACGGGACGCTCATCGGGGTTACGCAAATTGGCAATGATGGCTGCCACCAGGGAGGGCGCATCGAGGCCAATGTTATCGTAGAACGTGTCATCTTCCACGGCGACGGTGGCCTGGATGAGTTGGGTAGGAATTTGGGAGAAGGAAACGGCCGTGCGTTTGCCCTCGCCAAAAATTTCCCACAGGGTTTCCCCATCCCGGTCGGTTATCACCGTCGTCTCAAAGGTTTCCCGGTCACGCGCCGCATCTAGCTGGGCAATACCGGCCTCAATCTCGCGGGAAAAGTCAGCGTATATCAGGGTGCCCGTAATGATAGCGCCGGTAAAAACCAGCAACGCCAGCAGCAGCAAGCCCATGATAAAGGCGCGCCCCAGGCAGCCGCCACAGCCCCGTCGGCGGGCGGGTGGCACAGGGGGTGTCAACGGTTGGGATGGATGTACTTGATTCATAAAAAGCCTCGCTAGGGTTCCTAAAAATGCATTGAAGTGCCCGGCAACGGTCTACCATCACCCGACTACCTTAGTATAGGCCAGGTGGCGCATGATTACTGTGCGCGAAGTGGGCGGAAAGGGGACGCAACGGTGACGCTCAATACAAACGGGGCCAGTTTTGGCAAACTGACCCCGCTTCAGAAAGGCTTTTACCGGTAAAGGCCAGATTGTCTTAAGCGCGGCGCAGCAACACCACGCCAACTGCCGCCAAAACAACCAGAAAAACAGCAATACCTATGATAATGGTCCCAATACGCGAACCCGATTCGGCGGGCTGGGCTTCAGGGGCCGCTTCGGCGGTGGGGGCGTCTACGGCAACGGCCGTTTCCCCTTCTACGCCGGCGCCCTCTTCAACAGCTACTGCGGCCACTTCCTCAGCTGCCGGGTTAAACTGCGCGCCAAAACTCACCGCAACCCGCATTCCTTCAGACAAAACCACCGCCCAGCTATCATCCGTCGAAGAAACGTAGTCCGCCGGCGGGTAGAACTGCACCTGATAGGTGTCCGGCGCCAAATCATCAAAGCAATGCTCGCCGGTTACGCCATCGGTCACGGTGGTCACAACCGTTTGGCTGTCCCGAGCAATGGTCAGCGCCGCATCGGGCAGCAAGCTCTCTGCGCCAGCATTCAAAAGGCCATCGCCATTGTCATCGTTGAAGGCGGAAACGCACAAGGTTGCGCCAGTGGTTTCGGGAACAGCCGCCACCGCTTCGGGGGTGGGCGTGCTTTCTTCCGGCGCGCCACCCAGGGCAGTGGCGTCCGTTTCTGCAGTTTCCTCAGGCGCTTCTGCAACGGCCGTTTCCTCCGCCGGCTCTTCCACAACTGCCTGGGCAGCCGCGGCGCGGGCTTCCACAATTAACAGTTCCTGCCCAGGAACAATGAAAGCAGGGTTGTTGTTCAACTCCTGAATGGCGGGCAGCGCTTCCTCAGGGGTCAATCCCATCACACTCGCGTACCGTATGGCAATGCTCCACATAGAATCATTGGCCTGCACAACGTGCACCACAGAGCCATCGGCACGAGGCGTAGGGGGCGGCACAGGGGTGGGCGAGGGGCCAGCTTGCACCACTGGGGCGGCAGGCGCACTACCCTCTCCAGGGTTGCTCACTGTGCCAAACTCTTCCAGGGCATACAAGCCCACCGTGTCAATGAAGAAGCCATTATTGCTGTGCGGGTAACGCCCTTTCACCTCAATCCAAACCGTCATGTCCGTCTGGGTGGCGGTGAATTCGTAGGCAAAAATGCCGTAAGCGCCAAAGGTAGAGGCAAACCAACCAGAATAGGCGATAGCGCCTTCATCGCGCCAGGCAGCGCCCACCGGGCTGGCGCCCAAACGCACCTGTCCATGAGTAGGATCTCCCGGTGGCACTTTGCCCCCCTCCCAATCGTAAACGTCGGTGTACACAGGGGCCACGAGCTGGTAACGGCGGCCAACTTGCAAACCACCAACGTCCTGTGACACAGCAGCGTACATGGGCGCCCAGCTCTTGAAAATTTTCAACGTGTAAATGCCATCCCGCCAGAAAACCTCTTCGCCAGCGGGCACGCCACCGGTGGCATTCCACACCACGGTTTCTGGGCGGCGGGCCGCCAGCCCTTCGTGGGCGTCAAAAAAGGTGACGCCATCCAGCCAATGCATGCGCCAGCCATTGGGTACGGTGATTTCAGCAATGCCGTCCTGGTTGTAGTGCCCACCCTCGAAACCGGGGTTGGTTAGCAGGTTGGGGCTAGATTGAGCTATGGTAGGTTGGGCCACCGTGATCATGGCTACCGCCAACATGAGACCCATTGCCAGTAAGGCGATTATTTTTTTGCTTGGCATACTTATTCCTCCGCAAGGTTTATTGCTTACCTTGCTTCCTCTCGCTAATTTCACAGAAAGAGCGCAATGTGGATTGCGCCCTAAGCAAACCGGAATTTTAGCATAGATTCCCCAACTCACCACCGTATGGGCGTTTTTCAGAGAAACGGCCGTTGCCCCACCCCACAATTCTTAATGGCAGATTAACCCGCAAACCGCCGCCAGCCGCGCACCAGGGCCAGCGCCACTACCAGCAGCCCGCCATTTGCCAACATGAGTAGGGGCAAATTGCCCCAGTTTGGGAAAATTGTTTGAGCCAGATAGCGCCAGTTGTCCGGATGGGTCACCATGGGGTTTAGCTGGGCCAGGTCAAGAGTATAATTGTACGAAAACCCGATGTGCAGGAGCATGTTTCGTAAGGAAAGGAAGAAGAGGGCAGCCACGCCCAGGTGCAGCAACAATTTGCTGCTACTCCACGGCCGTTGTTCCACCCATTCCAGGGTATAGGCCAGGGGAATTGCCAACAGGCTGTAGAAGGGAACCAGGTAACGGCCGTCAGCGGTGAAGCCGTGAGCGGTATGGTGGGTGGCAAAAAGGAACAGGTAGGCCAGGAATACGGCCGTCGTCAGCCCCATTGCCCGCCCCTGCCGTCGCGCATACCTGTAAAAACCGGGTAGAGCCAGCAGCAGCACCGGCGAGAGCAAAAATATGCCCTGGTTGTAACAAGGTCCGCCGCACCAGCCGCCGCTTTCGCCAAAATAAAGCATCGCTTTCAGACCGGGTAATAGGGGCGCGCTAAAGGTGGTAGCAAACTCCCCCGCCCAAGGATAGTTCAGGGCATAGGCGTAGGAAAGGGTAAAGGGGCTGCCGAAGTTGATGGTGTTGTAATAACCTAAAAAGGCGGCGAACAGCAGCCCCGCCAGAGCAAAGGGGCACAAGGTGGCGATCAGGCGTTGGGGAGTATAGGGCCGTATCCCCCATGCCAGCACAAACAACCCCACCAGCAGCACCAGCAGCCCATTCGAATACTCCACCACCACCGCCCAGCCCAGCACCAGCCCTAGCATGGCGTAGCGCCCCCAGGGGGCAGACGGCCGTTGCGCCAGCGCCAGGGCCAGATACACCGCCAGCAGCACCAAAAAGCCAGAGAGGGCATGGGAAAACAAAACGCTGCTGTACTTCCAATGGACTGTGCCCAAGCCCAGCACCAGGCAGGCCAGCAGGGCCGCCGTTTGGCTCACTTGCTGGCGGCGCAGCAGGGCATAGAGCAGCGCCAGCGCCCCCGCCCCGGCCCACACCGGTAGTAGCAGCACATACAGCAAGGCAGGGTTCGCCGCGTCGTGGCGGGAAGGCAATGAGGTGAATGGCTCCGGCAAGAAGCCCCCTAGTAAGTAGAAGGGCATGGCGGTAACGGCCGTGCCCGGGGGGCGGTCGCTGTACAAACGGTCATCCACAATGGCCACGTCATTTCCTTCGGCATAATTGTCAAAGGGGGTCAGCTCGAAACGGCCGTACGCTGCCATGGCGCGCACCAACGCATAATGGCTGCCGTCATTGCTGCTGGTAATGCCCGACGCCGTGGCAAAATAGAGCGCCGAGAAAAAGAGGAACAGCAGCACGGCCGTTAGCCGATCCTGTTGGGTTAGCACGGCCGTTTCCTATGCCACATGCTCTTCTTTCTGGCCCCGCCCCAACTCTACCGAACGCTCATAGGCCGCCCAAATGCCCCGCGATAACACCGTGCGCAGTCCCCCTTTCTCCAAATGGTACAGGGCCGAGGCCGTAGTCCCCCCCGGGGAGGTTACCTGGTTGCGCAGCTCCGCCACGTGTTTGCCCGACTGCGCCGCATACTCCACCGACCCCAGCATCGTCTGAAAAACCAGCCGGGTAGCAATGTGCCGCGAAAACCCTAAGTGCACCCCGGCATCAATCATCGCCTCCATCACCATAAACACATATGCCGGCCCCGTCCCGCTGAGCGCTGTCGCCATATCCAGGTAACGCTCATCATCCATAAAAATCTCTTCACCCAAAGATCCCAAAATAGCCTGGGCCTGCTGCTTATGGGTATCGTCCACTTCCGGCGTAGCCGTCCACACGGTAATGCCCTGCCCAATTTGGGCCGGAGTATTGGGCATGGCCCGCACTACGGCGGTATGCGCTGCGCCATTCGCCAGTTTGCGAATGGGTGTGCCCGCCAAAATGGACAACAACAAATCCCGTCGCCGCAAATGGCCACGAATGTCCGGCAACACTTTATCCAGCGTTTGCGGCTTAATGGACAGCACCACCACCTGCCCGGCCTCGGCGGCCTCTATATTTTTGGTGGTGACGTGAATGGCGTACTGCGCCTTCAGGGTGGCTAACCGCTCTTCCCAAGGGTCAGAAGCGATGATTTGCTCCGGGGTAACTATTTTTTGATTCAGCAAGCCGCGAATCATCGCTTCGCCCATAATTCCGGCGCCGATGAAGGCAATGGTTTGGTCTGCGAACATGAGGATCTCCTGGGACTAACTGGTTTGGTGGTTTGTTTGTCGGTTGGTTGGCAGCCCCGATTTTTAATCGCGCCAGAGTAGGCGGGGTTGGCAATCGCGGCTCTTTTCCATCACCCTGTCAGCCGCTGATGGCGCAGGGTAACGGCCTCCAGTCGGTTTATGTCTACTTCCACACCTAAGCCCGCGCCGGTGGGCACAGTGATGGTGCTATCTTCCGGGTTGAGCATGAAGGGTGGGGTGATGTCGGGCACGTAGTAACGCTCGGTGGCGGAAATGTCGCCGGGCAAGTTGAAGCCGGGCAAGGAGGCCAGAGCCAGTTGGGCGGCGCGGCCAATGCCGGTTTCTAACATGCCACCTACCCACAGCCCCAGGCCGGCAGCCACACCCAGGTCGTGAATGCGGCGGGCTTCGGTCCAGCCACTAACGCGAGAGGGTTTGATGTTGATGATGTCGCAGGCGCCTAGGGCAACGGCCGTGCGCGCATGGTCAGTAGAGTGGATGCTTTCATCCAGGCAAAGGGGGGTTTGAATTTGCGAGCGCAGTTGGCTGTGGTCGTAGATGTCTTCATACCCCAGGGGCTGCTCCAGCATCAGCAAGTTGAGGTCGTCAAGCTGTTGCAAAATAGGCGCGTCGTCCAGGGTGTAGGCGGAGTTGGCGTCAAGCATAATGGGTAAATCGGGGTAGGCGGCGCGGGCGGCACGAGCCAGGCCCACGTCATGGCCCGGCTTAATTTTGAGTTTGATACGGCCGTAACCCTGCACCAGGTAAGTCTCAATAACCCCCAGCGTTTCCATGATGGATGACTGAATGCCAATGCTGACACCCACTTTCACCCGCTCGCGGGGGCCTTCCGGGTAAGGCATTGCCAGCTTTTGGGCCAGGGGCAGGCCATCCCGCCGGGCTGTGAGGTCCCAGGCAGCCTGCTCCAGTCCTGCTTTGGCCAGGGGATGACCACGCACGGGCTTGAACCAGCCCACCAAATCCTCCGCCTCACCTAAATCCTGGCCCAACATGGCCGGAATTAAAAAGTCGGTCATGATATGCCAGGCAGTTTGCACGGTTTCATAGCTGTAGCCGGGGTCATTGGTGGCCACACACTCCCCCCAACCGGTCAGCCCATCGGCGCGCAGGGCGACAATAATGCAGTCCCGCTGCCGCTGGGAACCAAAACTGGTGGTGAAGTCGCTTACCAGGGGCATGCTGATATGGTATAGGTCAACCTGTTCAATTTTCATGGGCTATATTGTAACGCAAAGTTGCGTATGTGGGACGAGGGAGTGCGGTGGTGGGGCACAGGGAAACGGCCGTACGCTTCAGCCAAATACCGCCCACGGAATTATGGTTCCATCTCCGGCATAGTGGCGGGCATGTCGGCCATGTCGCGGATTTCGGCCGTAATCTCAATGGTTCCCGCCTTTTCAAAGACCAGGGTCAGGGGAATGGCGTCGCCAGCGGTAAATTCTTGCAGCTTGTCAATGCACATGACGTGTAATCCACCCACTTTCAGCGCCACGGTTTCGCCGTCGGGTAGTGCAATGTAGCCATCGGGCACGGGGCGCATGCCCATCACGTCGTTTTCGCGCATATACATTTCGTGCAGCTCCACCACGCGGCACACGTCGGCGCTGGCGCTGAGCAATTTGTCATCTTCACCAGTGTTGTTGGTGATGGTCATGTAAAAAGCGCCGTTTGCCGCTGCCGCCGGGGAGGTGCGGCCCCACACATCGGTCACTTCCATGTCGCCGGAACCGCCGCAAGCAGCCAGGAAAACGGCCGTTACCCACAACACACTCAGCATTTTTAGCATTGCTTTCATTTTGGCTCCTTTTGGTTGGTTTGTTGGTTGATTAGGTTGATCATTCAGGATCCAACCCACCGCTCACTGCCCCACGCGCAGGGAAAACTCCGTCTCGTGCCAGGTATCATCCGGCAGCGTGGCGCGCACGGTGACAATCCAGTCACCCGTCATTGTCCAAACAAAGGGCGTGGTGTACACACCCTCTACCCCATTTTCCGCACTGGCCAAAACAGGCACCATGCCCGCGTGGGCCATATCCCCTTTAATGTCTAGCACAGCGTTGTTCACCGGCTGTCCATCAGCAGTGGTGACCTGCAGGCTCATTTCGCGGTCATTAGCCATAGAGGGATTTTGGGGCGAGATCAGCTCAATAGTGAGGTCGGCCGTGCCCGTTTGTTGACTCTGCCGGCACCCCACCCCCAGCAGCAAAATCACGGCACTGATTAACACCCATAAACGGGGTGAGCGGCGCAAACCATCATAGGTAAACATAGTTTTCTCCTAACTTTACAGCAGGCACACAGAGCACACTAAGAATTCACAGAGAATACGGAGAGGAAATTTTGTGTCCTCTGTGTGTTTTCTCTCTGCCTTACTCTGGGTTCTGAATAGATACGTTTTCTCTCAAATACCTTTTAGCGGCAAATTGAAATAACCAGGGAACAACCATCCGATTTTTCTGAGAAATCAGATAGCTCATTTCGCTGCGCCGAATATCTCAAAGATTCAGCGAGTCCTCTACCTGGGATTTTTCATACTCGCTTAATGCCACCCGCGCGGCGATTAGTTCTTTGTAAATTCGGGCCAATTTCTCACTATCTCTATTCTTAAACGCCTTCAGCAAATCACCCTCAAGCTCTGCAACCTGCAGACGGCCGTAATAATCCAGCATCTCCTTCAAATGCGCCAAGACAATCTTCCCGGTCAGAATGGGGTGATTATTGGTCACGTTGGCATCTGCAAAACGCATCCCGTGCTCTAATTCCACTTCCAGCCCTTGCTGAAAGCTCTCAACCGGGATTTGCGCCGCTTCGGCCCCCACCACAGATTGAATAATACGCGCTTCCTCCAGCGTCACCTGGGCATCAGTCAGGCTTGTCCAATCGCGAATACCCAGTTCCCGACAAATTTGCTGCACCTGTTCTTTGGGAATCAAATCACTAATGTTCATCAAGCTGCTCCTTATTTGAATTGAGGAAATAAGCGAACTACGACCCTTGTTCAAGCACATGTTGTAAATCCGACTTCATCTGCTCTCGCTCCATGCCAAAGGGAAAAGAAAGCCAATATTCCCCTTGCTGGTCAATGACAAACACCCGCGCCGTGTGGTCAACCAGATAGCCGGTGGCTGCCGTACCCTCATGGCGTTCATAAAACACGCCATACTGAGCCGCCACGGTGCCAATTTCCTGCTCTGTACCGCTCAGGCCCACAAAAGAGGGGTGAAAATGGCTCATGTATTCGGCCAACTGCTCTGGCGTGTCCCGTTCCGGGTCCACGGTGACCATAATGACCTGGATATCGGCAGCATCATCCCCCATTTCGCGCAAAACCTGCCCCAGGTCAGCCAGGGTTCCGGGGCAAATGTCCGGGCAAAAGGTATAGCCAAAATACAGCAGCACCACTTTCCCCTCATAATCACTGAGGCTGACCGGGCCGGTGGCGCTGGTCAGGGTAAAGTCGGCCGCCTCTTGGGGGCTGGGCCACAGCGTGCCAAAATATTCCGGCTCTGCCTGGCACGCTCCTAGCACCAAAAGCAAAGCAACGAGTATGATGAGTTTTTTCATGGGTCTGTTTTCCGTAATCCGTGTTCCGTAATCCGTCACCCGTAAACTATCCAAACATGGTTCCCCGCATTTCCATGGGCAGGTACATGATGAAGATGGCCGCCACCGCCAGGCCCACGAGGATGAGTATCCAGGGAAGTTGCGCGGGCAGGGTGTCGCGAAACGGCCGTGCCCGTTCCCCCACCACGTGCAAACTCAGGGCCACCCCTGCCAGCAAAATGATCAACTCCAGCGGATCCATCCAACTGGCGGGCAGCACCGCGCCCAGCGCCCAATTAGGCTGGCCAAACCAGCCAAGGCCCACGTCCAGCAAAAAATTCTGCATGACGGGAATAATCGTCAGCGCCCCAGTGAGAAAATGAAATCCGGCATAATGCACAAACCAGATGGCAAAGGCCAGGGGCATAAAAGCCGGCGCATAGCGGGCCAACGTCAGGCGCAGAGGTTCGGGGCGCCGGGCCAGACGGCGGCTGAGCCAGGCCGCACCCAGGGCCAGGCCCACCGGCAGCAGGCCATGCAGCACGCCAAAAATCAGCAGCAGCACCAGCCCTTCGCTCTGTAGGCGCAGCGCGTCCGCCAACCATAGCTGCAGTTCGTACACCGGCGGAACCATGCCAAAGGCGTTGCCCACGCCAATAAAGGCGAAAATAACCACCAGCAGGTTCAAATCCCAGCGGCGGGGCCAGGCGGCGGGGCGGCTGACTTCAGCCAACGGATGGCGCCAGGCCAGGGCCACGTTGTCGTGGGGGCAGGCGCGGGCGCAGTCCAGGCAAAAAACGCAGTCCATGTTGCTTTTAATTTGTGGCGCAAAGAGTTCGGTGCCGCAGCCGGGCACGCTGGCGCTGCCGTTGATGCACTCCTTGCCCACGCAGGTGCGACACACGTCCTGGCTGTGCACGGTAATTTGCAAAGGAGAGATGGTGCTGCTAACGAAGTTGAAGGTGCCCAAAGGGCAGACGTATTTGCAAAAGGGAGACTCGGCAAAAAATGCTTCCAGCACGAAGGCGGCAACAAAGTAGCCGACGATGAGCCAGGCCGTTAGCCAGGGGCTGGCCCAAAGATCGAACCATTCGTAAAGCCAGAAGAAGGTCAAGAGCAAGGCGATAGCCGTCCACTTGTTGCGCAGCGGGCGGGGCCAGCGACGGCCGTACAGACTCAGGCGGCGGGCCAGGGTGCGCGGCAGGGTAAAAGGGCAGTTCATGCAAAAAAGGTTACCCAATAACAGCAGCACAAACATGACAAAGCCGCGATAATGCACCCAGGCCAGCACCGTCGCCACGTTGGTGGGGGCCAGCCGCGGGCCGGTGAAGCCATCGTACACCATGAGCAAGGCCACGCCGAGGAGCATGAGCTGCCCCGCCAGCCGCCCCCAGCGCCAGCGCAGCAGCCGCCCAATGAGGGGCATTTGCAGCAGATCATAGCGGGGCTGCGGTCTATACGGGGCCGCATCAGAATTTGTCGTCATACGCACCAGGCTGTGGCTCCAACGTATCCACCATCAGGTGGATTCTAGCAAATCAGTGAAGGGGGGCAAGTTTGCTCAGGCGCTCTCGTGGGTAAGCAGGTAAAAGCTGCGCCGGTTGCCGGCTGGCCCCGTGTCGGTGACAAAGTCGGTGACCACGAAACCATCGGCGAAAAGCTGGGTAAAAAGCTGGCGGGTGTGCAGCCGCCACTGCTGGGCCAGGCCCAGGTCTTGCTGTTTGAGCCCCTGAAAGTCGGCAGGAACTTCCACCAGCATCAGGTTGCTGGGGCGGCTGACATAGTTGGGCGGCGGCACAGGCAACCCGGCCTGGTTGAAAGTGGCTTCGTTCACCAGCAGCGCGCCAGATTGGAGGAGGATGGACAGGGGTAACGGCCGTCGCGCATTCTCCATCTTCCGTGCCACCCGGGTACTCGTCACCCACCACGCCACCTCAAAGCGGTCAGTGGGCAGGCCAGCGTTAATGCCCCCCAGGTCCCCATGAAAATTGAGGCGATAGGTGTGGCAAATGGCCCCCAATTTGCTGATGTTGAAATGCGCATTGCGGCTTTCCAGGGGGTCATAGGTCCAGGTAATCAGGCGCACGCCAATCTCCAGGGCAAACTGCCGCTGGGCGACTTTAAGCCGGTAGCCAATGTTGTGGCTTTGGTATTCGGGCCGCACGCCCGCCATCACCGAATAAAGCTTTAGCCGCGCCGCCGCCACCTGGTCACGGCGGTCGGGAGCATCTATCGTACCCAGCACCCCCAGGCAAAAACCCACCAGCCGCTCGCCGTCATAGGCGCCAATGAGGGGCGCGCCATTGTGCTGTAAGGCGTGCAGGACGTGCACCCCCACGATTTCCAGGTCGGGAATATTCCAGGCGGCGCGCTGCACCTCTTCCACCTGCTGCATGTCGCTGAGAGTGGTGATGGGATGAATGTCAATAGGGGGTGATTGACTCATAGGTTATTGCCCAACCCCGGCATACCAGGCGGCAATTTGCCCGCCCCAAATCAGCATGACGATACCAGCGATAGCCAGATACTGCCCATAGGGCAGGTGCAGGCGGCGGTTGCCGGAGCGCAGCAAAATGACCAGCAGGCTGACCACGCCGCCTAACAATATGCCCAGAATGAAGGCGAAAACGACGCGATGAAATCCGAGCATAGCCCCCATAGCCATGGCCAGCTTCACGTCGCCCAGACCAAAGGCCACGGACCCCGCGCCGTAAATGAGTTGGGCCACCCAGTAGATGAGGAAGAAGAAGCCGTAGCCCACGGCCGCGCCCACCAGGGCCGCCAGCCAGCTATTGTCCGTGACGAGGAAGCTGAGGCCGATGGCCAACAGGGTGACGGGGAAGGTGACGACGTTGAGGATGAGGCGGTGTTCCAGGTCGATGACGATGATGAGAATGAACACGGCCGTATAAAAACTATTCACCACCAGGTTGACGGGATCGGCAATGAGGGCGGGCAGCAGGGCAAAGAGCACGGCCGTACCGGCCACCACCGCCGGGACCCGCCAGCGCGGTTTGGCGCCGCATTGGGCGCAGTGCCCCACCCCCAGCCACTGCCATGCCGGGTACGGCCGTTGGCAGGTATGGCAGTGGGGTAGAGACGGCCGTTGTCGCTGCGGCAAATCGTCGGCCAGGGCATTAATGACCACGCCGGCCAACAAACCAATCAGGGTAAAGAGGAGATTTATCATGATGGAGGGATTATAGCCAGTATGTGGGTGGGCGCGTACCACAAACCCGCATACGCGCCCACCTCAACCTCTTTACGGCTTTACAATTTGCGGCAGGTACGTGCGCGCAATGTGGGGCACCACGTAGAGCGTGACGGGCACAGCCGCCGGACTGCCTACTACGCCGGGGCTGGCCACAATCATCAGCGTGGCCGTGTAAGTGCCCGTCAGCAAGCTGGCGCTGCTCAGCGTCACCGTCAGGTAGTCTCCGGCGCTGCCGCTGGTGGGGTAAAAGGTGGGGGTAATAGTGTGCCCTGGCGTGAGAACGGCCGTCCAGGTGTACCCCGGCGTTAGATTGATGGGAAAGGCTTGCAAAACCGTGATGGGCTCCGTCACCGCGGCCATAGCCGCCACCTGTACTCCGGCCATATCCAGCGTAGCCACCGCCAGAAAAGCGTCGTCCCAGTACGCCTCGTTGTGCTTCACCGGCACTTCTGCCCGCGACCACATAAACACCGTTATCTGTTCCGCCTGGGCCGTGGCCGTAATCACAAATTCGCCAAAATAATCGTACTGTTTGCGCGCATCCCCCCAGATGACGGTGGGGCTTTGCCAGTCGGTGCCGCCGGTAGGGTCAATGCCCACCTTCTGATAAAGCTGCCCATCATCCTGCGGGCGGTCTGGCGTGGCGCTGTACCAGTCATCGCTGTTGCGGTCGCTCCAGGCATGACCCCACACGCTAAAGCAGTAGGTGGCGCCGGGCACGGCCGTTACCTGCTGGTGTACCGCCGACTCGTGCCGGGACCAAAACGACCAGTAGTGCAGCGACTTTTCCCCACTGCGCACCCGGTCCGGGTTCACCTGGTCGGGCGTGGAAGCCGTGTACTCTGGCATGATTATCCATTCCTCCGTCCCATCAGGCAGCCAGCGCGGGTGCCAGCCCGCCGGCATCTGCGCCCGCTCGCAGTATTGGTTCGGCTCGTTGGGATCCCAGGTCTGGCAATCAGGGTGCCCCGGCGGCGGAAACTGATAAGCGGTGTATGCGCCCTCAAAGCCGGAGTTTTGCAGCAAATTGGCGCCCGTGCAGGTGTTGAAAAGGGCAAAAGAGATGGGAACAGCCGTGTTCCCGGCTCCCAGTTCCGGCTGAAACTCCGCCTCTGCCGCCAAAACCCCATCACGCAATGCGCCCAACAGCCCGGCGACCAGCGCCAACGTCGCCATGAAAATCACCAAAGGTATCCATTTCTTCATCATTCACCTCACTCCTTGCCGCCAGGTTGCGTAAATTCTATGCAAACCACGCAAACGCGGTATCATTTAAATCCATTATACCCGGCTTGCATGTCCGAATTGAGCAAAGCTTCTCTATTCGCCATCAAGCATACCCAACAGAATTAGAAAGGAGAGAGAATATGAATCGCGCTGCCCGTATTGCCCTTGTAATCGTGAGCGTGTTGCTCGTCATTGTGCTGGTGGCGGGCACGGCCGTAGCGGTGGTGCTGCGCCGGCCGTTTCCCACCACCAACGGCACCCTCACCATCTCTGGCTTGCAGGCCCCCGTAACCGTTTACCGCGACGACTACGGCATCCCCCACATTTATGCCGACAATGAGCACGACCTGTTCTTTGCCCAGGGGTACGTCCACGCCCAGGATCGCTTCTGGCAAATGGAGTTCTGGCGGCACATTGGCCAGGGGCGCGTGGCCGAAATTGCCGGGCCTTCCGCCATCAGCAGCGACAAATTTATCCGCACCTTCGGCTGGCACCGCATCGCCGCAGATATCACAGAGTATTACCGCACGGAAGCGCCTGAATTCTACGCCATCTTGGAAGCATACAGCGCCGGCGTCAACGCCTACATCGCCGACAACGAAGGCGCGCTGGCGGCGCAAATCACTATTTTGGGGCTGGTGCAGGAATCCTGGGAGATCGAGCCGTGGACGCCCGTCAACACCGTTTCCTGGGGCGTGGTCATGTCCGACAACCTGGCCAGCAACTATGGGCGGGAATTGGCCAACCTGCGGCGCATCCAGGCCTTAACAGAGGAGCAGCGGCGCGTGCTGGCCCCCGGTTACCCTTACCGCACCCGTCCGGTCATCGTCACGGGAGACGAGTTGGCCATCATGGGTGCGGTGGAACCCGCCCGTGAAGTTGCTGTAACGGCCGTTAATTGGGATGCCATCAGCACGCAGCTCATCGGTGACCCCCTGCCCGACTACCTTGGTTTTGGCCAGGGACCCTTTGTGGGCAGCAATAACTGGGTGGTTAGTGGGCAGCATACCGCCAGCGGGCACCCGTTGCTGGCCAACGATCCCCATCTCGGCGTGCAAATGCCCTCCATCTGGTACGAAGTGGGCCTGCACGCTCCCGGTCTCGACGTGGTGGGCTTTTCCTTCGCTGGCGTGCCCGGTGTCATTGTGGGCCACACCGGGCAAATTGCCTGGGGCGTGACCACCTCCTCGCCGGACGTCCAAGACCTGTACATCATCCGCACCAATCCCGACAATCCCAACCAATACGAGTACATGGGCGAATGGCAGGACATGGAGCTTGTGGAAGAAGTGATTAAGGCCAATGGCGGCACGGAAGAAACCATTACCGTGCGCCTGACCCGCCATGGCCCCATTATTACCGAAGTGGTGGGCAGCGAGGAAAACCCGGTGACAGACGTGCTGGCCGTGCGCTGGGCTGCAGCGGAACCCTCGCGCATTTTGCAGTCCGTCATTTTGCTGAACAAAGCCCAAAACTATGGGGACTTTTTCGAAGCTATCCGCTACTGGGATATTCCCTCCCAAAGCATCATCTATGGGGACATAGAGGGCAACATTGGCTACATCATGAGCGGCCGTGTGCCCATCCGCGCCAATGGGGATGGGGCAACGCCCGTGCCCGGCTGGACTGACCATTACGAGTGGACGGGCTGGATTCCCTATGAAGAGCTGCCCATGGCCTTCAACCCGGACAAGGGGTACATTGTCACCGCTAATAACGCCGTGGTAGACAACAGTTACACATACTTCATTGACTACAATGGCAACGACGGCGATCGCGCCCAGCGCATTGTAGACATGATTGAGGAGGCGCTGGCAGCGGGGAACAAATTCACGGTTGAAGATTTTATGCGCATGCAAATGGACAATAAGTCGCTGCTGGCCGAAACCTATGCGCCGCTGTGGGCACAAATTGAAAGCAGCGACCCTCAAATGCAGGAGGCGTTAAATTATTTGAATGACTGGGATTTTCAGGCAGATGCCGACAGCGTGGCCGCAACCTTGTGGGAAATGACCTTCCTGCACCTGGCGGAAAATGCCCTGGCGGATGACCTGGGGGAGGAGAACGTGCAGCACGTGACGCGCCAGGTTGCGCTGGCCCATCTGGCGGGCATGCCCAACGCGGCGTGGTGGGACGTGCGGGGCACGCCAGAGATGGAAACGGCCGTAGAGATCCTGGCCCAAAGCCTCCAAGACGCCCTCGCCTGGCTGGAGGAAAACCAGGGGGGCCGCATGGGCGACTGGACCTGGGGCCGGCTGCACACCATTACCTTCCGCGACGGCGTGCTGGGGCAAAGCGGCATTGCCGCCATTGAAAACCTGTTTAACCGCGGGCCGCGGGCGGTCGGTGGCGGCACCAGCATCGTCAACGCCAACAGTTGGAGCCTGAGCAATCCGGCCGTGGTGCGGGGCCATCCTTCCATGCGCATGGTGGTGGACTTCAGCGACCTGGAAAACAGCCGCGCCATTCACCCTACCGGCCAAAGCGGGCACGCCTTCCATCCCCACTATGACGACATGGTCGAGATGTGGCTCAGTGGCGAGTATCACCCCATGCTTTTTGGCCGCGCGGCCGTTGAAGCCGCCGCCACCGATCACCTCATCTTGCAGCCTTAATGAAGAAAGACTGGAGACTGGAGACTGAACCAGTTTCTAGTCTCCAGTCTCCACGCTTCCCCACCACGCTTCCACGGCCTCCATAAAGGCCTGGGGGCATTCATCTTGGGGCACGTGGCCGCAGGCTGGCAGCACCGCCAGCTCTGCACCGGGAATTTCTGCGGCCAACTGGATGCTCTCTTCCGGGGGCACAATACGGTCATCGTCGCCGGTGATGACCAGGGTCGGCATGGTGATTTGCCCCAGTTGGCCGGTGATGTCGGGTTGGCCACTGGAAACGGCCGTAAACTCCCAAAAAGCAGCGTCCCAATTTTCCACCTGCACGCTGAGCATCGCCTTCTCCAGCGCTTCTGGTGTCAGGTTGTCCAGGTCGTGATACGCCTGCGCCAGCAAGGCGTCACTGTTGGCAAAGGCGCGGGCTATCAGCGGCCCCAGGTGGCGCAGCTGCGGGGTATTGGTCAGCGGCGCAATGAACGCCGGCGCCCCCCCGGTGTAAATGGCCGCGTCTACCAAAATGAGGGCCTGCACCCGTTCTGGATGCGCCAGGGCCGCCCGTGCCGCCAGCAGCCCCCCGGCGGAATTGCCCACCAGTACCGCTTTTTCCAGGCCCATGGCGTCCATAAAGGCCAGCAGTTGGTCCAGGGTGGCGTCTGGGGTGTAGGGGTTTGCTTCGTTCCAGTCACCCGCCACCAGCCGTTCGCTCAGGCCAAAGGGAATGCGATCATAGGCAACGGCCGTGCCCCGCTCCGCAAAAAAATCAATCACTTTGTCCCATGTGTAAACATTAGAAGAAAAGCCATGCAACAGCAAAAAAGTCGGTTCGCCAGCCCCCGCTTCTATGTAATGGAACTCAATGCCATTTGTACCGGCGAAGGGCACAGTGACAAACCGGCTCTCTGGCCCAGCCAATGCCTGGGGTGGCTGTAACCCATCCAACGGCCGTACCGGTACCAAAAACGGCCCCACCAGCAGCACACCCAACAGTGCTGCCAAAACAATGAGCATCATTCTCCCAAATTGTTTCATTCAGGTACTCCCTCAAAGAATTTGACCCCCATTTTCCACCATCCATGCAATTTCTTCAGCCACTCCTGACAAACTTTTCATCCAAAGACGCCAAAACAACCATGTTCCTGCCAGCGGCATGGTTCAAAAGAACGCATATTCAGAATAAATTAGAGCTGGAGTCCCGGCCAGAAGATGAACAAGCCCGGGTAAGCGGCGCCGCGCGGGGCGCCTAGCCACCGCTCACCCGGTAATCAGTTAACCAATAATGCCTGTTAGCGCCAGAATGGCAATGCCCCCTACAATGACGTTTAGCAGCACCAAGATAGCCAAAATCATACGTTGGCCAGGGGTGAACTGGTTCAGAGAAAAAGCAGACCCTTGTGAAGATGCGTCATCGGCAAAATCCACTTCTTCATAGGCCGTGCCAGCTCGGGCACTGCGCTGCCGCAGCTCTTCAAACTCATCAAACTCCTCACCTGCACCTGGGGCATCAGCGGCGCCGGATTCGCTGCCCAAATCCAGGTCTTGAACCCAGTCTGGTCCTTCTTCATCGCCAAAGTTACTGTCGCGAAAATTGTTGGTAAAGTCGTCTGCCATTTTTACCTCCTGCTAGCTGGTATAGCGGTGATTGGTTGGGTAATTGATTGGATAGTTATTTCAGTCCGTTTTTCCTGGTTTGATGCTTTGGTAGTCTGTTGGTTAGTTTGCTCGCTGTTTTTTGTTGATTTGGTAGACATAAGAAGGCTACTCTGAATTAGCCCAAAAGTCAACTTTAACCCCATGGGCGTTTGGGCAATCGCCTAATGCCATGTTGTTAAAACCGCCAGCAGGTTGCTATCTGACGGGTTAGCTCGGCTACGGCCGTTTCTTGCCCACGCTCAATGACACGAATACCCGCCTCCCGGCTTTCGCCCACGCAGAGGTCATGCAGCTTCTGGTCATAGTCCAGGAAGCGCTGCCACGCCGCCTCGCCGTCGGGCAGGGCCAGAGTCATCTCCAGCATCTGGCGGCGGTTGGGGTCGGTCTGCCACAGCCGCGCCCCCGCGCCGGGTGGGATAGCCAGGCAGAGGATGCGCTCTGGCGGCAGTACCTGGGCCAGCAAAGAGGGGTGGGTGATGCCGCCGTCCACCAGCAACGGCCGTTGCGGATCGTAGTTGGCCTGCAAGTCGGCGGCGAACAAATCCAGCATTTCCACGTTGGCGGCGCGGTAAAGGGCAGCAAAGTGGTCCCAGTCCAGGGAAAGCATCCAGCCGAAGGGGTTCCCGGCCGTGTACCAGGTGTGGGTGGCGGGGTGGCGCTCGGCGGTGTAGCGGGGGCCGTAGTCGCCAAAGCTGTGCTCGTCCATGTCGTAGCGGGTGATGCCGGCTTGCGCCGCCAGGGCGCGGCTGAGGGTGGACTTACCCGTGCCCGCCCCGCCGATGAGCCAATAGAGACGGGTGAAGGGAGTGAGTGACGGCCGTATCTCCCGTAAAAGCTCTAAATTCGGGACAAAAAGCGGGCTGTTGATCATACCGGCAAGTATGACAGGCTGCATAGCATTGGGCAATATTTTCTTGACATGCTCTCCGTCTCCTCCTATGCTTTTTGAGCAAAAAGTTGCCCCCACACACCCTATTGGAGGAATGAAATCCCATGTCCGCACGTAAATACGATCTGTATAGTCACGACGCCAAGGCCAACATCCACGCCATTCACGCCCAAATGCGCGCCGAACATCCTTTGATTTGCCAGCCAGGGCTAGACGGCGAAACGATGATTTGGTTTGTGACCGGTTACGATGAGGTAGAGGCTGTTTTGCGCGACGACCGCCACTTTGTACGCGAGCCGAAAAACGCTCTGGGGTATGAGCCTTACGAAATGAGTGATTTCGACCGGATGATAAACAGCCACATGCTCAACAAGGATTGGGACGATCACCAGCGGCTGCGCACTCTGGTAAGCAAGGCATTTACGCCGCGCATGGTGCGCCAGCTGGAACCACGGGTGCAGGCCATTGCCGACGAGCTGCTTGATGCTGCCGCCACCAAAGGGGAAATGGACCTGGTGGCTGACTTTGCCTTTCACCTGCCTACCATTGTCATTTCTGAGCTGCTGGGCGTGCCCGCCGCTGCCCGTGAGAAGTTCCGAGTCTGGGCCAATGCAGCCGTCACGCCGGCGCTGGACGAGGCGTCGCTGGCGGCGTCCATGGCTCATCTGCAGGAATTCACGGCTTTTTTGCAGCAGTTTTTTGCCGACCGCCGCGCCAACCCACGGGAGGATTTGACTTCGGCACTGATTCAGGCGGAAGAAGATGGCGACCGCCTCAGCGAACAGGAGCTGTTCTCGATGCTGTTTTTGCTTATTGTCGCCGGACACGAGACCACGGTGAGCCTGATTGGCAACGCCATGGTGGCCTTGTGGCAGCACCCCAGCCAGCTGGCCTTGCTAAAAGAGAAACCGGAGTTGATGAAAACGGCCGTAGAAGAACTTCTGCGGTATGATGGCCCCGTAGAGCGCACGTTCAACCGTTGGGCCACGAAAGATATGGACATTGGGGGCATCACGCTTCCCAAAGGCAGCATCATTATTCCCATCATCGGCGCAGCCAACCGCGATCCGCGTCACTTTGAAAACCCCGATGCGCTAGACATTACCCGGACGGTAAATGCCCACATGGCTTTTGGCAAAGGGGTGCATTACTGCGTGGGCGCGCCGCTGGCCCGCATGGAAACAGAGATTGCCCTGGCCACCCTGCTGCGCCGCCTGCCAGATATGCAGCCCGCCGTACCGTTGAACCAGCTGCGGTGGCGGTTGGCGCCCATGTTTCGCAGCCTGGAGGCGCTGCCGGTGCGCTGGTAAATTGCAGGCTAACCACCATTGCTTTCATGGATAAGGGCAAAAACGGGGAAAGGAGAGCGCAAGAACCCTCACCCATTGCCTTCAAAATGCCTTTATAATAATGAGAGACCTGGCAACGGACGCTGGTTTTGGCCTCGGCCAGGTGTACCTTGCTCAACAAGTGGTAAGCCCAGGTTGCGGCCGCGCTGCGCCGGACGCTAGCCATCCAGCCTGACTGGGCAAACGTGGTGGAAATGTTAAGCAGCATAGCCGGCGATTAATCACACTCACAAAGGAGTCATCTCTAACCATGAAACCAAACTATCACATTCTTCCTGTCGAAAAACCCACCGACGAAATGTGGGCAGTCATCGGCGGCGGCATCGGCCAATACAACCAGCAGCATGGCGGTCCGGAGGGCTTCCAACATCTTTGTTTCGCGCTTTATGATGTGGACGGCAAGGTGGCCGGCGGCTTGATTGGCGAAATCTACTGGGGCTGGCTTTACATCAACCTCTTGTTTGTCCGCGAAGAGCTGCGCGGGCAGGGTTATGGTCACCAACTGCTGACCCAGACCGAGGAGGAGGCGCGCAAACGGGGGGCAACCAACGCCTTTTTCGACACCTTCAGCTTCCAGGCTCCCGAATTTTACACAAAACACGGCTACCGAATCTTTGGCGAACTGAATGATTTCCCGCCCAGCCACACACGCTACTACATGACTAAGGCACTCTAAGCGATGAACCCAAGCGTGGTATGCGCGGAATGAGTAGGGTCAACAGAGGGGGTGAGTTCGCATTTTGTTCAGGAGGTCTCTGTTTTGGTCTCAGACTCTACCACTGGTTCCGCAGGTCCCGGCTTCTCGTTCTCCGGCAGCGGAGGTGCGGCGGGTGCTAGGCGGCCATAAGCAAAACGGCCGATCACCTTCACCGTGGCCAGAACCGGCACAATTAACAACGCCCCCAGCACGCCCCCCAAAGCCAGCCCGGCAATCAGCCCCACAAAAATGACCCCAGGGTGTAATTTTAACGCCTGGCCCATGAGCTGCGGTCGCAGCCACAAATTATCTACCTGCTGAATGGCCGCATACACGGCCACCAGCAACAGCGCCAGCCCAATGGGCGAGAGAGGCAGCCACCCCTGGCGAAACAGCCAAATTATTAGCCCTGTACTGCTGACCAGCAGCACAGCCAGCACGGCAAAGATAAACAACTGCACTCGCAGAAAAACACCCCACACGGTATCAATTTCGGCCAAAAGCTGTTCAGCGCTGTCGCGATGCGCTGCCGGTACAAAAGCCATGATTCCCGAAGCAAGGCGATGGCCGTCTTTCAGCAGGTAGTAAAAGCTCATCAGCACCACCAGCGACCACAAGAGGTTGTCGGTAAGGCCAGCAAGCAAGCCGTCGGAGCCGATGGTGAAGGAAGAGAGGGCGTTGGTCCCGGCCGAACGCAGGTTTGCCAGAATGGTTTCGGGGTGTACCTCAAAGCCAAAGAGCGAAAACGGCCGTGCCAGCCATCCTTCCATAACCACTAACGCTTCACCCAATTCTGCCCGCAACTGCGGCCATTGGTCCCACACGACAGCCCCTAAGGCAACGAGCAGCCCCGCCAGCAAAAGTAGCGCCAGGGCAAACACTAGCACCGCCGCCAACGGCCGTCTCCCCTGCAGTTTGTCTGCCAGCCACACCACCGCAGGATTGAGCAAGTAAGCCAGCAGCGCGGCAATGAGCAGCGCCACCAGCAGCGGTCTTAGCACCACCACCAGCCAACCCAAAACCGCCAGCAGCGCCAACCCCAGCAGCAACAGAGCAATGTGTCTACTCTCTACGGTCATGCTTTCCCCAGACGGCGCAGCCACGCCTTTTCCAGCTCAATGAGCAGCAGCACAGCCAGGCCCAGGGCCAGGCAAATCAGTAGCTCAGCAATGCGCAGCGGCGTCACCTGGAAAAACTGATCTAAGGCCGGAACGTAAATGACAACAAGCTGCAAAACGGCCGTCACCCCCACCAGCCCCAGCAACACCGGATTCGTCCCCAACCCCAGCGACCAGAGCGATTCCTGTGTGGAGCGCGAAGCCAGCGCCTGCCCCATTTGCATAAAAGCCAGCGCTGTAAAAATCATCGTCTGCCAACGGTTATCGGTAGGATTAAGCGGATCGCGAAACAAAGCCCCTACGGCCAGCCCCGTCAACCCAATCACCAGGCCCACCCAGACTACGTGCCGCGCCAGTCCACCGCTGAAGAGGCTCTCCTGCGGTGCGCGAGGCGGCCGTTTCATCGTGTTTCGTTCTGCCGGTTCTACACCCAATCCCAGCCCCAGCAGGCCGTCAGTAAGCAGATTCAGCCAAAGCAACTGCAACGGTAGCAGTGCCACATTCATGCCCAAGAAAGGCGCCAGCAGCATGACCAGCACTTTGCCTACATTTCCAGCAATGGAAAATTTTACGAAGCGGCGAATATTGTCGTAAATGGCCCGCCCTTCCTCCACGGCGGCCACAATCGTGGCAAAGTTGTCGTCTAGCAACACCATCTCCGATGCTTCTTTAGAAACGTCGGTACCCGTGATGCCCATGGCAATGCCAATGTCAGCTTTGCGCAGGGCCGGGGAGTCGTTGACGCCATCACCGGTCATGGCGACGATTTGTCCCTGATTTTGCAGCGATTCCACAATGCGCAGTTTGTGCTCCGGCGTCACCCGCGCATAAACGGACACCTCCCCCACCACTGCCGCCAGTTCAGCGGGCGACATGCGGCTCAAATCCTGGCCGGTCTTCACGCGCATATTGTCGGTAATACCCAGGTCGTGGGCGATAAAACGGGCCGTCAGGGGGTGGTCACCGGTAATCATGATGGGCCGAATGCCAGCCGCTTTCGCCGTGGCCACGGCCGTTTTCACTTCCGGGCGGGGCGGGTCAATCATACCCGTCAGGCCAATGAAAATGAGGCCATCTTCTACCGGCGTGGCGTCATCCTGCCCGCGCAGCGCCAGCCCCAAGACGCGCATTCCGTTTTGCGCCATCTCCTCGTTCGCTATGGTGATCCGCTGTCGCCACGGGTCATCCAGTGGTACGGCCGTGCCGTTGAGCCAGATTCCCCGGCAGAGCGACAGCAGCCCATCCACCGCCCCTTTGGTAAAGGCGACAAAAGGGTCAGGAGCGGCGGTCAGGGCTTTTAGGGCAACAGGCAGCGTCGTCCGGTCATCAGGCAGCTGATGGACCGTGGTCATGCGCTTACGGTCCGCATCAAAAGGCAGTTCACCCACGCGCGGCATAATGGCTTGCAGCGCGCTTTTGCGCAAGCCAGCCTGAGACGCAGCTACCAACAGCGCGCCTTCCGTCGGGTCACCCAGCGCCAGGTAGCGGCCCGTTTGCGGGTCAGGGCGCAAAGAGGCATCATTGCACAAGGCTCCAGCCGCCAGGGCCAGCCCAATTTCCGGGGGCTGGCTGGTAAGAAATTCCGGGCTGGCATCAGGCAGTTGTAAAGAGGACGCGGGATGGCGCGCCGTGCCTTGCAGCTCCAGAAAGTGCCCGGCTACGTCAATGATGGTCACGGTCATGCGGTTTTCGGTGAGGGTGCCCGTCTTGTCGGAGCAGATGGTGGTGACGGAGCCGAGAGTTTCTACGGCGGGCAGCTTGCGAATGAGGGCGCGGCGGCGCAACATGCGTTGGGCGCCCAGGGCCAGGGTTACGGTAACGACGGCGGGCAGCCCCTCTGGCACCACGGCCACGGCCACAGAAACGGCCGTTAAAAACATCTCCTCCACCGTTTCGCCGCGCAGCACGCCAATAAGCAGAATGAGGGCGGCCACGATGACGCCGCCCATAGCCAACTGCTTGCCAACCCGGTCCAGCCGCTGCTGCAAGGGCGTCATGCCCGATTCGACGCTTTGCAGCAGCGTGGCAATTTTGCCCAGCTCCGTGGCCATGCCCGTGCCAGTGACAACGGCCGTGCCCCGGCCATAGGTCGCCACCGTGCCCATGTACGCCATGTTACGGCGGTCGCCCAGGGCTACGTCTGCGTGGGGCAAGGGGTCGGCGTGCTTCTCCACTGGCTCCGATTCCCCCGTGAGGGCGGCCTCCTGAATACGCAAATTGACGCTTTCCACCAGGCGCATGTCCGCGGGAATGGCGTTACCCGCCTCTAGCAGTACCACGTCACCAGGAACTAGCTCTTTGGCCGAAAGTTCCCGCAGGTCCTCGTTGCGCCGGACACGCACCAGCGGCACAGCCATCCGCTTGAGGGCAGCCATTGCCTGCTCGGCGCGATATTCCTGGAAGAAGCCTAAGAGGGCAAATAGAACGACGATGGCGGCGATGGCAGCCGTTTCCGTTACCTTGCCCAGGAAGCCAGAAACCACGGCGGCGGCGATGAGGATGAGGACCATGGTGTTGGTAAGCTGGGCCAGCAAGAGTTTAAGGGGGGAGACACCACCCCGCTCTTCCAGCTCATTGGGGCCAACCTGTTTCCGGCGGGCAGCGGCTTCCTCATCGCTGAGGCCGGTAATCAGGTTGGTTTTCAGCGCGTGCGCCACATCGTTAATAGGTGTGGTATGCCAGTTATTAGACTTCATGTTATTCCTTTGGCCAGGGGCGGTCCTTTACACAGAGAATTTGCAGAGAAGGGCTTTTAGATCTGATTATTGTCATTCTTGGCTGTATTGTATCTATACAGCAGGAACGCAGAGTGACACAGAGAACCGCAGAGTTACGCAGAGAGTAAAGAGATTTCCGCCCTTTCTCAGCGAAACTCTGCGTAACCTCAGTGAAGCTCTGCGTTCCTAAAGGTTTTCAACATAAAGACCTGTACAGTTACGCTGTATTACCAACGTAACCGTCAGAGGGGCTAAACGCTTACTTACCAACAAACCAAGTCATAAATTCGTCTACCGCAGCGTAAGATTCCACCACAACTTTGCCCCCCTGTCGTTCAATGCGCCTGGCAACATCCGGCTCGAACAGCGTTATCAAGACGGGCACCCTGGCCATGACCTGCAAAAAGCCATCATTGTAGGCCAGGCGCTTGATGGTGGCGACGATGACTCTGGCCTGGGCCGCGCCTGCTGCTGCCAACACCTGCGGGTTGGCGGCATTGCCATAAACGGCCGTTACTCCCCGTTCTTTTAATTGAGTCACAACTGCCGCATCGTCATCCACCACCACCACCGGCTCCCCCTGATCTAGCAGCCATTCCAGCAACGGCCGTCCCCGTTCGCCACAGCCCAGCAGCAGGATGTGGTTGGGGGGCAGAGGTGGGGCGGTTAACGGCCGTCTGCGCGCCAGCCAATGCAGCAGCTGAATGGTAACGCGGTCCGCAGACAGCAGCGGCGTCACCATCATCGTCAACACGGTGGTAATGGTTAGCACGCTCAACAACTCGGCGCTCAAGTGGTTTTGTTCCATGCCGATAAGGGCCACGACCAGCGAGAACTCGCTGGTTTGAGCCAGCAAAAAGCCGCTCTCCAGGCCGGTGCGGGTGGTGAGGCCGGTGCGGCGGGCAATCAGCGTCACCAGCACCGGTGTCAGAGACAGTACGGACGTGGCCAGCAGCAGAGCCAGCAGTAGCCCACGCCAGGTAGGGAGCGTCAGCAATGCGCCCAGCGTGACAAAAAAGAGTGCCAGGAAAAAGTCGGTGAGCGACGCCATCTGGCCGCGCAAGATACCGCTGACGGGAAAGGATGAGATGGCAACACCGGCTAAAAAGGCACCGATGGCAATGGGCGCCTGGATTAAACTGGCCGCACCGATGAAAAAGAACAAGATGGCTAGCGCAACCAGCAGTCGTTCTTCTTCGTCTAGTCTCTGGCGCAACAACAACCAGGGTGTCGCCCAACGTTGGCATAAATACGCCAGCAGCATTAGCCCCAGGGTGCCGTTGACGCTGACAAAAACGGCCGTGGCGCCTTCCTCCAGCCCATTCACTGCCGCCAATGCCAGAATGATCAGGCCATCTTGCACCAGCAGCACGCCCAACACCAGGCGGCCAAAAGGCTCAAATAACTGCTGGCGCTGCTTGAGCAACCGAATGACGACCAGGGTAGAGCTGGCGGCCAAAGCCAGGGCCACGTACACGGCCGTTAGCCAATCAAAGCCCAACAGCCAGGCCAGGCCCAGGCCCACCAGCACAAAGGCAAAGAACTGGGCCAGCCCCACGCGAATGGCGGCCGTTTGCTGCATCCCCACGCGCCGCGGGTTCATTTCTGCGCCGGCGCTAAACAGCAAAAAAGTCAGCCCCAAAAGCAGCGCATCTTGGAAGAGCGTCGCATCATTCACCAGGCCCAAAGCAGAAAGGCCAATGCCAGCTAAAACCAGCAGCGGAATGAGGGGCAGCTTGAGCCAATGGGCCAGCCCTAGCGCCAGGGCTGCCGCCGCCAATATGGTCAGCAAAATAGTCATGACGGCGCCTCCGGTAGGGAGGGAAGAGTAGCCAGGGCGGACACGGCCTCTTTCACCCACGCTTTCTTGGGGTCTAGCAAATAATCAACCCCCAATTGTTCCAGGTCGGGAATTACAGAGGCGTCGAAGGCGTGAATAGCCGTGGGCACGCCAGCTTGTTGGCAGCGGTAGGCCAGTAAATTATTGCTATTTTCGATGTGCAGGGTGGAAACAACTAACTTGGCCTGCTCTAAAAAGGCTTCTTCGGTAACAGCCAGGTAATCCATGTTGCCCAACAAGGTCAGGCCGGGCAAACCCACCAGTTTGCGGGCGTCGCTGTCCACAGCCAGCATCATCTCGCCCCGTTGGTGAAGCTGGGTAACAAGATACCGCCCCATGGCGTTCATGCCCACCACAATAATGTGACCTTGTAGGGGGACAGAGGGTTGCTCATCATCGGTTTGCACGGCGCGAAACGGCCGTAACACCCCCCGCCGCCGTACCCAATCATATAGCCCCTCGCTGTACAAAATCATGTAGGCGCTCACGGCAATAGTGATCAGGCCAATAACGGTAATTAGCGACAAAACACTCTCGTCAATCAGTCCGGCACTCAGCCCTACGGCGGCAAAAATGAAGGAAAACTCACTGATTTGGGCTACGGTGACGCTGGTCATAAAAGATGTGCGCTCGCTGTAGCCAGCACGGGCGATAATCAGCATAAAAATGAAGGGATTGCCCACCAGCACAAACAGCGCCAGCACAATGGCTGCCGCCCAGTGGGCGGTAGCCGCTTGCAGCTCCATTTGCACCCCCAGAGAAATGAAAAAGATAGCGATGAAAAAGTTCATCAGGGGATGCAGGCGTCGGCGCAAATCGTGGGCCAGAGGCAGTTGGGCCAGGCTCAGTCCGGCCAGAAATGCGCCAATTTCCGGCGAAAGCGACAGCTTTTCTGAGGCGACGACAAAGGCGAAACACCAGCCCAGGCTCCAGATCAGGCTGGTTTCGGCAGAGGAGGCGGCCCAGGCCATGGGGCGCGGCAGCAAAAAGCGGGAAGCCAGGAGGGCGATGCTCAGCATGATTGCCATACCCAAAAAAGAACGCCCGATTCCTCCGGCCAGGCTGGCGAAGGTGGCGCTCTGCGGGTCGCCCAGCCCGGTGAGAAAGGTGAGGACGATGATGACCACCAAATCTTGTACCAGAAAAATGCCAACGGCGATGCGGCCAAACAATGTGTGCAGTTGTTTTTTCTGGTCCAACAGTTTGACCACCACTACCGTGCTGCTGAAGGTGAGGGCGGTCGCTAGGAAAAGCGCTTCTATGGTGTTGAAGCCTAGCAGCAAAGAGAGGCCAAACCCCAAGACGGCCGTAAAAACCACCTGCCCAATGCCCGCGGCGACGGCCACCTTCCCCACGGCGCGGATATTGTCCAAACTCAACTCTAGCCCCACGAGGAAAAGCAGCAGCACAATACCCAACTCGGCGGCGATGGCAACGGCCGTGTACTGGTCGGCGCCGTGACCGGTGGGTAAAGTCAACAGGTTAAAGCCGATGGGGCCTAGCACAAGGCCGGTTAAGATGTAGGCGACAATGCTGGGAATACGCAGGCGGCGCGATAGCAGCATCATGACAGCTGCGCCCAAAATCATAACGCCTACACTGGTAACAATGGTTGTGCCGTCGTTCATAGCCGCGTTGGGTTCCAGACCTTATTGGTTTTCCGGTGAAATTTCGTAAATAACCCGTCCCGGGCTGGTGAAAGAGATGCCCTGACCAGAGGCCACTTGAATCATGATAGCCTCGACAATGGGTTCATAGACAGGTTGCGCGGCAACCCACTCCACCACAAAGTTCGTCCCCATGCCCCCATCATCGGCGCTATTTTCCACCAGGAACTCGGTTGTAGCGAGGGGACTCAGGCGCATGGGCTGTGGCAAATATTCTTTGCGCAATTCGCCCTGCGCGTTGAAATAGCGCACAGAGGTAAGGATGATTTCATTTTGGAAGTCGGTGTTGTGGATGGTCAGGGTCACCACCAGATCAATGGTACGTCCTCGGGCATCAATGAAAATTTTGGCATAAGCTGGCACGTAAACTGTTTGGCCTGTGCTAATGACCAAATCTTGAATGCGTACTGGTTCGCTAACGGCCGTTGACAGAGACGCCGGCTGTCGTTCTGGGTTGGCGCAGCCCACGAGAACGGCCGTGACCAGGCAAACAGCCAGCCAAAATAGAGGGGGAAAAAAAACGTTTTGTCCGCGCAAAATCCCTTTTTCTTCCTTTATCCTCATCCCAATATCACCTTACCCATCATATACGACTAATTTTACTTACCTTTGAGTCGATTGCCACATAAGCCCGACCCCATCAACCGCCCCTCATTTTTCGCAAACCAACCTTACGGCCGTAACTGTTCGCGAAAAAAAGTCTGTTAGGCGCACGGAATATGGCAACCAACTTGCTAAACCAGGAAAAAACGGGCAAGAGAGGTATCAAAGTAAAAAATTTGCCAGCAGCTTAGGAGAATGACGATCTAGTCAAAGTCCTTTCAGGGAGTATGCGATAGCCCTAGGATAGGCGGAGCGTCACATCGCCAGCGGTAACGGTGTGGACTTGCCCGCCAGAGTCGGTAACCTGTAAATGTCCCCAGCGGTCGGTGCCGGTGGCGGTACCGCGAAGCATACGGCCGTCTCCGGCAAAGGTCACCTGCACCGGCTGGCCCAGCGTCAGCAGCCGCGCTTCCCAGGCCCCATGGGGGGATGTGCCCGCTGTGGCAGCATCTAGCAAATGCTCCAGTTCGGCCAGTAACGCAACAAGCAGCGCCCGCCGCGATACTGGCTGCCCTGTGGCGGCCAGGAGACTGGTGGCAGGAGTGATAGCCTCCGGTAACTGCGTTGGGGGTATGTTGACATTGAGGCCAATCCCAATAATGGCGCTGGCGTAACGGCCGTTCTCATCCACCTCCCCCTCTAACAGCAGCCCGCCCACCTTACGCCACTGCCCGTCTTGCTGCACCATCACGTCATTGGGCCATTTGATGGCGACCAATAGCCCACACAACACCTCAATAGCCCGCACCGCCGCCAAACTGGCCATCATGGTTAGCCAGTTGCCCTGTGTGGCGGGCCAGGCCGGGCGCAGCAACACGGAAAAGAGCAGCGACGTACCCGGTGGCGCCTCCCAGCGCCGCTCTAGCCGCCCGCGTCCCTGGCTCTGATAGTTTGCCAGCACCAGGGTTCCGGCCGGCGGATCCTGGGGACTGCCAGTGGCGACTAACTGCTTCAACCATTCATTGGTGGAGCCAATGGTCTCGTGGTAATGATACGGCCGTCCCAGCCAGCGGGTGGTCAAATGGGGCAGCACGGCCGTTTCCTGCAACTCAGTCATCACCCGCCCATTTTATCACGCTCTCCACACACCTTCTATACAAGTTTGTGTGCCCCACCCTTCTTGCTTATAATAATCAACAGCATACCCATAGTTGTACTTGTAGCAACCGTAGTAACAAAACAAAGCCCTCTACAGAAGGTGGGCTTTTGGTGGGCCTGATTGAGTCGTGGAAAAGAGCACAAAACCCGTACCCGACAATTCGCCCAGGAAAGACAATTCCTATTGGGAAGCCCTCTTTGCGGAAGACGTAGACCGTCACTTACCCGTAGAAGAGCGTACGCCCATAAAAACAAATCCCGTTGAGGAAAGCCCTTGCTTCCCAACCCCATCACCCTGGCAACAAGCCCAAGACTGCCTGTTAAATGACGAAATCCTACATCTACAGGTGATCGATTACAACAAAGGCGGACTCATTGTGCGCTTCAACCTCCTGCAAGGATTTGTACCAGCCTCCCAATTGGTCAACTTACCCCAATTCCACATAGAACGCCAACGGCGGCAAGCATTAAAAGAATGGGTTGGCGCCTGGCTAGACCTCAAAATCATCGAGCTTAATCCAGCTGCCAACCGCCTTGTCTTTTCCGAACGGGCCGCTCAGGTAGATGCCCAAGACCGAGACCGGTTGCTGCGCCGCGTAAAACCCGGCGACATTTTGCACGGCATGGTCACCAACCTGACCGATTTCGGCGCTTTCATTGAGTTAGGCGGTGTGGAAGGATTGATCCACATCTCTGAATTATCTTGGAGCCGGGTCACCCACCCTAGCCAGGTGCTGCATCCCAATGAGGAAACGGCCGTTATCGTGCTAGGGGTTGATCGGGCAAACGGCCGTATCGCCCTCAGCCGCAAACGCCTAAAACCCGATCCCTGGCACGACCTCGAAAGCCGCTACTACCCTGGCCAAATCGTCCAGGGCGTGGTCAACAGCATCGTCAGCTACGGCGCCTTTGTGCAGCTAGAAGACGAGCTAGAAGGGCTGATCCACATTTCCGAACTGGCCGAAGGCAGTTTTTTGCACCCTCGCGACGTGGTTCAGCGCGACCAACAGGTGCGGGCGCGAGTCCTGCATGTGGACGGCGCTAAAAAGCGGCTAACCCTTAGCCTGCGCGCCGTACCCCCTGACGAAACCCCCACAGATTGATCCCCGCCGCTAACCAACATACAATACACCGTAAGGTTTGGCCTGCCAGGTTACAGACTGGCAAACCAAGGTGTTGGCCGCCTGAATTGCTAAAATGCTGACTGTTTATTTTTATGGCTCGGAAAAAATCTACGCAAAACAGTAATACCACACCCCGCCAACCCACTCCTGCACCACCAACCTGGGATGAGCGGGCCATTGATGCGCTGCGGCCCTGGCGGGTAGAAATGGCGGGCATTGCCCTGTTTCTGTTTGCGCTGATAACGCTGCTGGCTCTGCCCGGCTGGAATAAAGCAGACTGGTGGTGGGCGCGGCTGATGCGCCAGATTTTTGGCTGGGGGGCGTACCCCTTGTTCCTCAGCGTGGCGGCAGGCGGGCTGCATCTAACCCTGCACCGGGTAGAACGGCCGTATCACATCACGCCCCGACAAGTCATGGGGTTGGAATTGCTCCTGCTCACCTTACTTCCCCTCAGCCACGTCATCACCCGCACTACCCTGGCCGAAGCGCACTTGGGCCGGGGAGGCGGTTTGGTAGGCTGGGCTTTGTCCGAACCCCTGCTGGCGTTCTTTGGCCCCATTCTCACCATACTCCTCTTTCTACTGGTGCTCCTCAGCGGGCTGTCGCTGGTTACCAGCTATGGCTGGCGCGACGCCCAACAGTGGCTGCAAAGGCTATCCGAAGAGCTGCGGCAGTTTGCGGAGCAAATTGCTCCCCCGGAAGAAGCGACTACGGCCGTACCCCTGCCCGCCCCCCACCCAAAGACCACGGCCGTTGCCCCACCCCCGCCC
>CAZDEO010000030.1:0-57941 GCA_964504445.1 uncultured Anaerolinea sp.
GCATGGCCCTGGTTGCCTATCTGCTGCTGGATTTACCATACGCGGTGGGGCTGGCGGTCGTGGCCGGCGTTTTTGAACTGGTCCCCATTTTGGGGCCGGTGTTGGGCGCGGTCCCGGCGCTGATTGTGGCATATTCCGTAGACCCGGTGAAAGCGATCTGGGTAATCGCCGCCACCATCATCATTCAGCAGTTGGAGAACAGCCTGCTGCTGCCGCGCATTATGAACCGTTCGGTAGGCGTGCATCCGCTGGTGACGCTGCTTTCGATTATGGCCTTTGGGCTGCTCTTTGGGATTGCCGGTGCGCTGGTGGCGATTCCTATTGCGGCCGTTTTGCAGCTTGTATTTGAGCGCACCTTTACGGCCGAACAGGCAGCGCCGGACGGCCGTGATCAGTTGAGCGTTTTGCGTTATGAAGTGCAGGATTTGGTGCAGGACATTCGCAAGCAGATTCGGTTTAAGAAAGCGGCTGCCAGCGCTGAAAGCGACCAGATTGAAGATTTGTTGGAAACGATTGCCGCTGATCTGGATCAGGTGCTGGTGATAAACCGGCAGCGGGCAGCCGGCAGCCAGCAGTAAGCTGAGGAGAGAGGCTGTGAAGCGATTGGCTGGATATACGGCCGTTGTGCTGTTCACATTGATGGGCGTGATTTTACTGTGGCAGTTTCGCGCCATTCTGGCGCTGTTCCTGCTGTCGCTGGCCATCGCCAGTGCGGCGCGCCCACCGGTAAACCGTCTGATGCAGCGCGGCTTCCCGCTGTCGCTGGCTATCCTGCTTACCTACCTGGCTGGGCTGGCGCTGGCGGCTGGACTGCTGTTTCTGTTGGGCACGTCGCTGTTGGCCGAAGCGTATGATCTGGCCGGGGCAATCGCCGCGGCTTACGAGAATACCTGGCTGGCCTGGATGGAAGGCGCTGCGTCCCAGCAGGCGATTGCCGCTCGTTTACCTGCGCCCAGCCAGCTTTTTACGGCCATTGTTGGGCCGGATGGGGAACTGTTGGCGCAACGCCTTTTTGAAATGACCGCGGATGTGTCTACGCTTCTCGGTGGTTTTGTTGTGGCGCTGGTGCTCAGCGTTTACTGGACGGTAGACAGGGCGCGCTTTGAGCGGCTGTGGCTGTCGCTGCTGCCGGCCGGCCAGCGCAGCCGGGCGCGGCGTATCTGGCAGGCAATCGACGAGGGTATGGGCGCGTATATCCGCAGTGAAATTGTGCAGGGGTTTATTGGCATCATTTTGCTTTACGCCGGTTATTTGCTGATCGGCCTGCCGTATCCGGCGCTGCTGGCGCTGTTGGGCGGGATTGCCTGGCTGGTGCCGCTGGTTGGCGTTGTGTTCACGGTAGCCCCGGTGCTGGCCGTCGGGTTGATGGAGGGAACGGCGTTGGGCGTAGCGGCCGTTTTTTACACGGCGATCGTGCTGCTGGTGCTGGAGCTGGTTGTCGAGCCGCGATTCTTTAACCGGCGCCGCTACAGTCCTATTCTCACTGTTTTGATCATGCTGGTGTTGATTGAGGATTTCGGGATTTTGGGATTGATTGTCGCCCCGCCGCTGTCGGCGGCCGTGCAGCTCTTTGCACTCAATTTACAGGTAGCACAGAAAGCATCTGTATTGCCGGGCACTATTACCCAATTGGCGGTGCTGCGCGAACGGTTAACGGCCGTTGAAACCATGCTGCTAGAAACAGGAGAAACACCCTCCGTTGAGGCACGCAGCATTGCGGAACGGCTGCACAAGCTGATTGCGCAGGCCAATTTAGTCGTAAAAGACAAAGTCCAGACCACCGCAGTCTATAGCGACTGATCCATAAAATATTATCTGAAGGCCAAAAAACCGCGTTATAATCTCCGCAAACTGTCCCCACCCAAAGCGGAGAGAACCATGACTATCCCTACCGTTTCCGACGTGGCGCGCATGGCCGCCATACCTGATCCCGTGGTCCGCAATTTACAAATTACCCAATGCTATCACCGGTTGGCGCTGGCGCCCGCTGAGCGCCTGGGACTCCAGGCAAATTGGTGTACCTTTGCCACCTGGGCCTCCAAACAGGCCGGGCAGACCATTCGCAAAGAAGACCTGGCGCGCACTCTGGAAACCTTCCTGAAAGCGGAGGCACAGCAGCAAATTGTCCAGCAATTTGTGGCCTCCCTCAGCCGTTTGGGCATCAGGCTGCAAAGCAATAAGCTGGTGAAACTGATGTGGCAAGCTGTAGACCCAGAAGCAGCTTTCGCCCATTCCAGCCAGGCAGTAGCCCAGGGCAACCTCAAAGTCTTTGCGGAAATTGGCCATGAGTTTGCCCGCTTTTATGCTGAATGCCTGGCAGACACCCGCTATGATCAGACCAAGATCACCCGCTTTCTGGCTGGCCTGCGCGCCGGCCCTCCTCCGGAAGGACAAGATTCTCTGCGCCGGGCTTTCCTGGCCTACTATCAGGCCCTTTTCGAGAGTCAGGCCAAAACGCGCAGCGAGCTGCTGCTGCTGGCAAATTTACTGATTGGATTCCACGAGCAAACCCGCTTACAGCCGGAAATCAATGAGGCGTTAACCGCCCCTGTGCTGACGCCTGACGCGTTCACGCAGAAATTACTCAGGGCTTATTACCCCCAGAATCCGCGGCTGGCGGATTTGCTCTATCTGGTTTTGCGCGGCGTTGGTGGGCTGATTGGGTTCCCTGCTTTTGTGGAGCAGTACCTGACTACGGCCCGCCGGCAGGCCCAGCTTCTTGTCACCCAAACCATGATGAGCATTGAGCTGCCACCGGGCAGGCGATTGCGGCTGGGGCAAGACCTGGCGGAGGATTTTCCGGCGGTGCTGCGGCGAATCACCAACCCAGACCTGGCAGCTTTGTTGGCACAAATTGACCCGACACCAGACAGCCCGGCAGCCTCAGGCGCCGCCTATTGGGGTGACCTGGTCGACCGGCTGCACTTTATTGCCGATCTATTTCGCTGCTTCCATACGTCAGCCGCCCTGTTTGAGCCACCTTTTACACCAGAGCAAACGGCCGTCCTTGACCAGGGTGGCTTGCCTACGGGCCGTCTGTAGGAAACCTTAGCCGCGCCCCAACCGCAGCATCTCCGCAAATTCATTGGGCATCTCTGTGGCCTCAATAGCCTGGGCCGCCTTCTCTACATCATAGGGCACCCGCACAAACTCCACCGCCAGGTCACGGCCGTCAGCCCTCAGCAGCAGGTAGCAAGCACGAGAATCATGATCCTTGGGTTTACCCACGCTGCCCGCGTTAATGACGTGGCGACCACTACCCAACACGCGGTGATATGGCAAATGCGTGTGCCCACAAACCAGCACGTCCGCCTCTACCATATCCAGCAATCGCTCCAGGCTGGCTTCCGGGCGATCCGCGTAAAGATACTCGTTCACCTTACGGGGGCTGCCATGCACCAGCACGACCCGCAAGTCGCCTACCTGAAGCGCGATTTTGTCTGCCAGTTGGCGCAGGTATGCTTTGTTCTCGGCTGTGGTGTGGGCATTAGACCAGGCAATGGACCGCTCGCCCAGCGCCTGGGCTTCTGGGGTTTTGTAAGCACACCCGCAATCATCGCTGTCGTAACCTACACCCAGATCATAATTGCCCATAATTGTGGGAATCTGTCGTTCCCGGATAGCGGCAATGACTTCGTTAGGCCATACGCCGTACCCCACCAGATCGCCTAAGCAGATCGCGTTTTTGACACCCTGGGCATCCACATGGGTAAAAACAGCTTCCAGCGCCGGTAAATTAGCGTGAATGTCCCCAAAAACAATAATTTGATCCATCAATTCTCCTTTTTTTGTCGCGCCATCATCAAGCGTAAATAGCTGATGCGGGTAGATAGCTCACGGGCCGTTTGCAAAAACGCCGCCAATTGTTCCTCTTCTGAGCCAGATACGGCTGCTGGATCGGGGAAACTCCAATGCATCTGCCGCGGTTCGCCCGGAAAAACGGGGCAAACTTCGCGCACGCGGTCGCAGACGGTTATGACGTAATCAAAAGATTGCCCGGCAAATTCATCCATTTGCTTGGAATATTGCCCGCTGATGTCAATTTGCAGCGCAGCAGCAGCACGAATGGCCAGGGGGTGAACCTGTCCCGGTTCATTCCCAGCGCTGAATACCTCTACCAAATCGCTGCCGCTGGCGCGCATGATGCCTTCGGCCAATTGGGACCGGGCGCTGTTATGGGTGCAAAGAAACAAGATGCGCCACGGCCGTTGCCCTTCCCTCATATTCGTTGGTGGTGGCAAAATGTCTCCAGATTTCGTGCAGCCCTGAACCAAAACGGGATGTAACATTTGGCCACTTTCCAGGTAAAGAGCGCGTAGATAATTTAGATCCAGGCTGTAATAGACGTCGCGCCCATCGGCGCTGCTGCGGCGCTCTTTCACCACCTGCCCCTCCCGCAATAGCCGCAAATGATAAGAAATCAGGTTTTGCGGCCGTTGTAGCAGGGCCACCAGTTCTTGCACACGGCGGTCGCTTTCAGCCAAGGCGATCATCAGCGCCCAACGCATGTCGTGCGCCAATAGTTTGAGAAATTTGGGAGGGGAATCGGTCGGCAATGCGCTCGTAGACATATCAAAACATATTATATCGATTTGTTTTGATATAACTTTATCATAGATAACTCACAATGCAAATTTCCTCTACCGTTGGGTCTTTTTCTGATTGTGGCATAATGGGTGGCAATGAAGACAACACACAGAATGCAAACCTATGCTCTTGGTTTACTATTCGCCGGGATGATGCTATGGGCAACGGCCGTTCCTGCCACTCAAGCCCAAGAGCAACCCATTGTACACCTCGTCATGTTCTGGACAGATGGGTGTGGCCATTGTGACTGGATCAGGGATAACGTGCTGCCACCCCTGGCTGCCCAATACGACGAGCAGTGGCAAATGGCGCTTATTGAATTGCGCAGCGCCGAAGATTTCGACCGTCTGTTTGCCCTGGGAGCCGCCTTGGGCGTGCCGCGCGGCAGCATCGGCGTGCCCTTTTTGCTCATTGGCGAGCACGTCCTCATCGGCTCTGAACAGATACCAACGGAGCTGCCAGGGTTGGTAGAGGAATACCTGGCGGAAGGCGGCGTAGGTTGGCCCCAGGCCCCGGGGCTGGAATGGTTCCTACCGGAAGTGGGCCAAGCCGGAACAGAGATCCCCCGCCCCACCGGAAGCGAAACCCCATCTTCAACGGCCGTGCCTGTTGCCACAGGCTTTACCCTGGCAACAGTGGTGTTAGTAGGCATGGGGTTAACCCTTCTCTATGCCCTGGTGCGGCTCTGGCAGGCTCGCTGTAGTAAATTGGCTACGCGAAGGCAAGCGCCAGTCTGGACACAACTTGCCCTGCCCCTGGTGGCCGTTTTGGGCATTGGGGTGGCGGCCTACCTGGCCTATGTGGAGACCCAGGCGGTAACGGCCGTATGTGGCCCCATTGGCGATTGTAATGCCGTGCAAACCAGCCCCTACGCCTCTTTCTTGGGCATCCCCGTGGGCGTGTTGGGTGTGGCAGGCTACGCCCTTATTTTGTTAGCCTGGGGCTGGAGTCGCAAACGCGCTGACGGCCGTCCGGCCCTGGTGCTGGTGGGCCTGACCGGTGCGGGCGTACTTTTCTCCATCTATCTCACCTATCTGGAAATTTTTGTCATTGGCGCGGTTTGTGCCTGGTGCCTGGCCTCGGCTGTACTGATGGCGCTGCTGCTCATCAGCAGTGTGGAAACGGCCGTGCCCTATCTGCGGCCTGCAGCCATCCACCGCTGGCGCTAATCTGAAAAAATCAACATGCTAGAGACGGGGTTTTAAGGCTATAATCCGCCAGGAAATAAGTCAGGCCGAGGTTGTTGTGCCTGCAAAGCAGCTTTCCCCAACATCAGGGCAAACCGTGAACACTACCAATAAATTTACCGACCAGCAACTCCTTGAAATGTGTCGCCAGGGCCAGCAAGAAGCCTGGCAGCAGGTGCTAACCCGCTATGAACGGCTCATTTTTTCCATCCCGCTGAACTATGGCCTAACCCGCGCCGACGCGGCCGACATTGCCCAGCTTACGTTTACCACCCTGGTAGAGCATTTAGATCGCCTGCGCCCAGACAGCAACCTGGGGGGCTGGCTGGCAACGGTAGCCCGGCGGCATGCGCTCCACCATTTGCGCAAACATAAGCGGGAGTTTTTGGGCGAAGAAGAAGACGTGGCCGAAAGCCACTTCCTGCTCAATACCCCCGGCAGCGACGCCACCGCCCATTGGGATAAGGTAGACTGGCTCAACCAGGGGCTAGACTTGCTAGACGAGCGCTGCCGGGAACTGCTGCTGCTGCTCTACTTTGCCGAGGAGCAGCCAGCCTACGAAGAAGTCGCCGCGCAGCTAGGGCTGCGCGTGGGCAGCATTGGCCCCATTCGTGGCCGCTGTTTAGATCGCCTGCGGGTTATTTTGGAAGAACGCGCAGAGTGAGTTTGGATATTGCTGTATTTTTTGCGCGGATGGGGGCTTATATAGGGTGAATGGGTTAATAGTTCGTCTGGTTGGTTAAATTGTTGATCGATCACCCAACCCAAACACTTTGAGGAATGATTGTCATGGCAGATTCTCCAATTCCCAGTATGTCCCAGTTAGCAGACTGGCTGGAAGGTAAATTATCGGCGGAGGAAACGGCCGTTCTCGCCCAACTGGTCGCCGCCAATCCAGACCTTCAGCAACAGGTCACCTGGTTGCAAGAATTCTTGCAACTCAGCCGCACCACCACCCTGGCCCATCCGCCGGCGTCTGTGCGCCAGGCAGCCAATGCCGCCTTTGCCGCTTACGCCCAGGCAAAACGTCCCCCCAACCGGCTGCGCACTTTCATCGCCAGCCTCACCGCCGACAACTGGCAGCGCCCTGCCCTGGCTGGTGCCCGCAACGTCAGCCTGCGCAGCGAACCGCGCCAGCTCATCTACAGCAGCGATCTGGCTGACGTAGCCCTCAATGCCCGCATGCAGGCCGGCAGCCAGCAGATTGACCTGGACGGCCAAATCTTTCCCCTGGATGACAGGGACCCGGCCGATTTCATTGTGCAACTGCTGCAAAATGGCGTGGAGTGCCGTCTCGTTTTCGCTGATGCCCTGGGCAAATTCCACCTCGCCGAACTCGCCCCCGGTGAGTATAACCTTCTCCTCAGCCGCACCGACGTGGAAATTGAGCTTGGGCCATTAGCGCTAGGATAGCGAAAGAGAGTGGAGATTCGGGATTGCACAAGTCCCTCATCCCCAATCTTTGGTGAACACCATGACCACACCCCCAGAAGCAGCCCTGACGCCAGAATGGATTGCTGAGTTGCTGGCCCAGCCTACGACGGCGGCCCAGGCTCAATTTCTGCAACAGGCCAACCTGTGGCACGAAGCTGGCCTGGCAAAACTGATTCAGGCCGGAGGGCAGCGCATCAACCAGGATTTGCCCCAGGCGCGGCGACTGCTGGATACCTGCGCTGCCTTCGCGCCGGAGTTGGCTCCCACTCTGCGCCCCCAAGCCATTTACCTGCGGGCCCAAACTTTGGCCATGAGCGGTGAATTTACGCAAGCCCTGGACGAAATTGCCCAGGCGCAGCAAGACTTCCTGGAAACGGGCCAAACGGCCGCTGCCCTGCGCACCAACGTCGGGCGGCTCAACGTGCTCATTCACCTGGGGCGCTACGCCGAGGCGCTGGAAACGGCCGAATCTACCTTGACTGCCATTGCCCAAGCTACGGACCTGCCAGAGGAAACGGCCGTACAGCTCTCCGCTCACCTGCAAAACAATCGGGGTATCTGTTACAAATTTATGGGGCGCTACGCCGAGGCTGCCGCGGCCTACCAAGACGCCGAAACCCAGTTTCGCGCCATGGGCCAGGACGAAGACGCCGCTAACATGCAAATGAACCGGGGCGTGTTGCTGGCGGAATTGGGGTACGGCAGCGAAGCCATGGCCGCCTACGAAGCCGCCGCGGCCATTTACGCGCAAACCGGCAACCGCCGCCGCCAGGCGCAAAATCTGGAAAACATGGGGGAGCTGCACCTCTGGATGGGCAATTACAGCCAAAGCCTGGAAGCCTTTGCCGCTGCGCGGGAGCTTTTTGCCACGATAGATGCGCCTCTGGAACGACACATCCTGGAAAGAATGACGGCCGATGCTTATCTGGCTCTAAATCTGCTGCCGGAGGCAACGGCCGCTTACCGCACGGCCGTTGCCGGATTGGAGGCGGGGGACGAGGCGCAGGCGTCGCCCCACTATCTGGCCTGGGCACAGTGGGGGTTGGGGGCTGCGCTGCTGCGCCGCAATCGTCTGGCTGAAGCAGCCGAATTCCTGAGCCGCGCCGCCGATATATTTGCCGCCGCTGGCAACCATCATTTGCGGGCGGCCGTTTTGTTGGAGCAGGCAGCGCTGGCGGAGGCCCAGGGAGATAGGGCAACGGCCGTGCAGCAAACCCGGCAAGCGTTAGACCTCAGCGCCGGGCAGGATTGGCCGGTGCAGCGGGTGTATGCCCAAATGCGCCTGGCCGACTACCTGCTGCCAGACACAGCCGCAGCTGAACCCCTGCTGCTAGACGCCCAACAAACCAGTGCCAACTTACCCTTACCCCCCTTGCGCTTTCGCGTGCAGCAGCGTTTGGGGCGTCTCTACCTGTTGCAGGGGCGTGAAAGCGAGGCGGAAATGATGCTGGCGGCAGCCGTGGCTGCCGTAGAACAATTGCGCGGCTCCCTGGCCCAACAAAGTTTGCGCACCTCCTTTTTGCAAGACAAAACGGCCGTTTATTCCGACCTCACCCGCCTTTACCTGGCACGGGGAGACGAGACCAGCCTGCAAAAAGCCTTTAATGTAGCCGAGCAAGCCAAGTCTCGCGCCCTGGTAGACCTGCTGAGTAGCGACGTGGCCGCCCAACTGGGCCAAACTCAAGACCCCGATCTGGCTCAACGGCTGCAAACGCTGCAAGCTGACCTGCACGCCATTTACAATGAGGCGCTGCGCGACAGCCCCGAAGGAGACCGCACGGCCCGCCTGGTGGCGCTAAATGCCCGCGCTACCCAATTGGAAGAAGAAATTAGCCGTCTGCGCTTGCAAGCAGATAGCGCGCAAGGGGTAACCCCCCTGATCCAACCCTTGCCTCTAGCTGCCCTACGCGAAACTTTACCCCCTGACCACGCTTTGTTGGTCTATTATGTATTGGATGAGGAACTGCTGGCTTTTGTTTACCGGAACGGCCTTTTGCAAATTAGGCGGCACCTCAGCCGCACGGCCGTCATAGCCCAACATCTGGACGCCCTGGAAATTGAGTGGCAGCGCTTTCAGGCTGACCCCGTCTTCATACAGCGCCATTTGTCCCGGCTAACTCAATCCACCCAGTCCATTCTCCAGGCGCTGCACCAGGAACTCATGGCGCCGCTGCTGCCGCTGTTAGAGGGCAGCCAGGGGTTGGCTATCATCCCCCATGGTCTGCTCCATCATCTGCCTTTTGCCGCATTGTTTGACGGCCGTTCCTATCTGCTAGACCAGTTCGTCATCAGCATTGCTCCCAGCGTCACCGTCCTCAACCTCAGCCGCCAGCGACCGCTGCGGCAGCAAGGAAAGGCGCTCATCTTTGGCGTGGACGACCCCCTGATTCCCTTCGCCAGGGAAGAGGCAACCACGGTCAGCCACCACCTGCCCCAACCCCAACTGCGTCTGGGCCAGGAAGCTACCCTGGCCAACCTCCATGAAAACGCCAGCGATTGTGCCGTGCTTCATCTGGCCTGCCACGGTCTCTTTCGCCGCGACAATCCCTTTTTCTCTGCGCTCAAGCTTCATGACGGCTGGCTGACAGCTGGGGAAGTGCTGCAGCTGAGGCTGCCCGGCGCTTTTGTCACCCTTAGCGCCTGTGAATCAGGACGCAGTGAGGTCATTGGTGGCGACGAGCTGCTGGGGCTAACCCACGCGTTTTTAGGTGCGGGCGCCGCTGGCCTGCTGGTGACGCTATGGCTGGTGGAAGACGAGACCACTGCCGCCATTATGACTGAGTTTTACCATTGCTTGACACAAGGGTATGGCCACCCAGCAGCGCTGCGCCAGGCCCAATTTGCCCTCAAAGAACGTCATCCCCACCCCTATTACTGGGCGCCCTTTATTCTGATCGGGTCTTGATCTGGCAGCCCCAAGAATTAAATCCCTGTCTGCCGCCCCCGACAAAATTGGTGTATTTTTAGCCTTCTCCCCGGCCTTATATCTGTTAAGAAATACTAAAAATCGCGGATTTCTTGGGGAAATTTTGCCTTCTAAACACTGTTTTCCAGGATAATCCCAAATCAATTTTGCGATTTGAGGAGCAATCATGAAACAAACTTTACCAAAAACACTTTGGATCATTGGTCTGGCGCTGCTGCTGATAGCGGCCGTTTCCCCCCAGACCTCCTCTGCCAATCCAACACAGAGCAATGATGCGCATACTATTTTTTTACCTTCGATAGCCTCGGAACCACCACCGGCAATGCAAAACGAGGTCATCGTAAAGCTGGATGTGCAGCAGCCAGATGCCACCATTGCGGCCATTAACCAGACCTACGGCACCACCACGATACGGCCGTTCTCCCCCACCCGCGCCATTTACCTGCTGCAAGCCCCTGCCGGCGCGGACCCGGAACAGCTCGCGGCAACCATGACCAATGACGCTCGCATTCTCTATGCCGAACCAAACCGCGCCACTGACGCGCCAGAAGCCATTGGCCGGGAAGCCTTTTCCTGGGGTGGTCAAGATGATGGCCCCTACAACGAGCAGTATGCCCAGGAAATGCTGGGGCTGCCCGCCGCCCACGTCCTCAGCCAGGGCGCGGGAATCATCGTAGCCGTCATTGACACCGGCGTGCAGCTGAACCACCCTGCTTTGGCTCCGCGCCTGACCACCGCTCGCATTGATTTTGTGGATGGCGATGACGTGCCAGAGGACGAATTCAGCGGCGGTAATGATTACGGCGCCGGGCACGGCACCCACGTGGCAGGCATCGTCAACCTGGTGGCCCCCCAGGCGCAAATTATGCCCATTCGCGTTTTAGACACCGATGGTCGAGGCTATTCCTTCACGGTGGCGGAAGCAATCTTGTTTGCCGTGGAGAATGGGGCACGGGTCATCAATCTCAGCCTGGGCATGCCCTTCCAGTCAGACTTTTTGGAAGACGTGATTGAAGATGCCGCCGAGGAAGGAGTGGTGTTTGTGGCCTCTGCCGGTAATTTGAACAGCACGCAGCCACAGTACCCGGCAGCTACGGAATGTGTGGTGAGCGTAACGGCCGTCAACGCTGACCGGATAAAAGCAGACTTTGCCAACTACGGGAACTGGCTACTGCTCTCCGCACCGGGGGTAGGCATTTACAGCACCCTGCCTGTGGATGGCTATGGCAGTTGGAGCGGCACCTCCATGGCGGCCCCCTTTGCCGCCGGGCAAGCCGCGCTGCTGTTGAGCATGAATCCCGGGCTGAACGCAGTGCAGGTGGCAGATTTGATGGGCGGCACGGCCGTTAACTTGAACCCGTTCAATCCCAGCTATCCCAACCAGCTCGGTCTGGGCCTCATCAACGTGGCCGCCAGCCTCAATAGTCTGCAAGCCGGCATCATTCCCAACCTGGAACTGCTGGACGACGACTGCGGCGATGATGATGATGATGGCGGAGGCAATCCCAACCCCAACACCGCTCACGCCGCCGGGGATTACTTCATGTTTGCCAAAGCGGCTGGCGATGGCGAAACCGACGACCCGAAAGCCTTCGAGCCGGTGTGTGACGATGCCAATGACAAGCAGGCCGACTTCAGCGGGAGCAACAGCCACGTTTACGGCCGTATCCACAGCAACGCCGACCTGGCCATCTCCGGGTCTGACAACTGGTTTCACGATACCTATCCACCCAATCCGGAGCTGACTTACGGGGTTAATGATGGGCCTTCTTCCTCCTGCCAGCTCCAGGCCGAAGACAGCAACACCTTCAGCAGCGGCTATCCCCTTAACATCAGCGGCAACGGCAATCCCACCGACATTCAGGGACCCTTCCAGATTGGGCCAAAAGGGTGGCCGGGCGACCTGGGTGATTTTCTGGACGCCAACGGCATGACCTTCGGCAATGACATCACCCAGGTTTTGCCCGGCATGGCCTGTGACCGCGGCTCCCTGACCCATTCCGGCGTCATCGAAATTACAGAAGCCGACAATGGCAAGGTCATTTGCAATGGGGGCGATCCCATCACGATCAGTGACAGCGGGCTGGGAACGCTGGCCAATCCCTTCCGGATCACCATGATTTCCCACGGGCTAATCGAGATCAGTGGCTCCAACCACTACCTGGCGCCAGCGGCCTATGGCGTGCTGGCCTGGACCGACCAGCCTTTTAGCGACGAGGCCACCAGCATCAAAATATCTGGCAGCAATGTTAACGTGGTGCAGCGCGCCCTCCTTTTCTCGCCCCGCAGCGGCCAGGATGTTTCCGGCTCCAACAATGCGCTCTTGTGTATTCAGATGGTTGGGCAAGGGGCGCTCAAAGCAGCGGGCAGCAACTCGATCCTGGGACCGTTAGCTCCCGGCTGCCAATAACGCTAATGGGCAATTTGTTGTGGGAGTATGCCCACTTCATGAAGTTGCCTTTTCTCTTTTGAAAAAATAACCTGTCTATCCGCCAGGTAAACAGGCGTGAGTGGTGCAAGTCACTCACGCCTGTTTTTGTCATCAATATTCCACTTTATGAGTTGTAGATTAATCCTGTATTTTTTCCGCTTTATCCGTCTTATATCAGGTACTTGTCAAAACCTTGCGGCAAAACATAGGAAAATATGATGAAGAAACCGAAAATATTACTCTACTCCCATGATACTTTTGGCCTGGGCCACCTGCGGCGCAGCCTGGCTATCGCCGGGCAAATCGCCCGCAACGTTCCCCAGGCGCACCAGCTGCTAATCACCGGCTCTATGGTAGCCGGGGCCTTTGATCTGCCACCACGCCTGGACATCATCAAACTGCCCGCGCTGAGTAAACGCAGCAGCGGCCGTTACAAGGCCCGCGTTTTGCCCCTCACCCTCAAGCAAACCATCACCTGGCGCGAGGAAATGATTTTGCAGGCTGTCAGCAATTTTAAGCCCGACCTGGTGCTGGTGGATAAAGTGGCCGCCGGTGTACAGGGCGAACTGCTGCCCGCTCTGCGTTACCTGAAAGCCTATGCCCCCCACACGCGCCTTGTCCTGGGCATGCGCGACATCGAGGACAGCCCTGAAGCCACCCGCCGTGAATGGGCAGCGAACGGTACGCCCCAACTCCTGGCCCAGATGTATGACGCCATTTTACTCTATGGCGAACAGAGTATGTTTGATCCCGTGGTCGCTTACAACATGTCCCCTGATGCCGCTAGCAAGCTTATCCCCTGCGGCTATTTGCGCCGCATTAGCCACACTCGTCCCGCCGCGGACGTGCGCCGCGAGCTAAACACAGAGGAACGGCCGTTCATCGTCGTTACCGTGGGCGGCGGGGGTGATGGCTACGACATCCTCAAGACCTACCTGGAAATGCTGCAACAAGGCGGCAGCCCCTCCGCCGCCCATAGCCTGCTGGTCACCGGCCCCCTCATGCCCCAAAACAAGCGCCAGGCCCTGCGCCGCCTCGCCGCCGACCTGCCCGTCAGCTTTATGGAATTCACCGCTGACCTGGACAGCTACCTGGCCGCCGCCGATCTGGTGGTAAGCATGGCGGGCTACAACAGCGTGTGCGAACTTCTGTCTCTGGGGCAACGAAACTTACTGATTCCCCGTGGCCATACCCGCGCCGAGCAGCGCATTCGCGCCCTCATGCTGGCAGAGCAAGGGCAAGCCCACATGCTGCTGCCCCAAGAATTGACGCCAGCGCGCCTGCGCTGCGCCATTGACGCCGCCCTGGCCGCACCCCGCCCTACCCCCATTCTGAATCTGAACGGCCTGGATAACATCAGCCGCGCCATCAGCGGCCTGCTGCACCCAGAAGCCATCTACCGCCCCCCATCTCAATTACAGCTAGAGGGTTTGATGGTTTGATAGGTGGCGACCCACCCAACCAACTAACCAATTAGCCCATCTTAAGGAGAAACCAACTCATGACTCACATTGCCTATATTTTGAAAATGTACCCCCGCTTTTCGGAAACCTTCATCGTCAACGAAATATTGGAGCTGGAGCGCCAGGGCGTAGATGTACGCATTTACTCTTTGCGTAAACCCGACGACGGCCGTTTCCATCCCTCCCTGTCCCGCGTCAAAGCCAACGTCATCTACGTGCCCCAATACCCGCAGATGGAGCCAGAGCGCGTCCGCACCGCCCACGCCGCTGTGGCCGCCGCCAACCCCGCCGCCTACGCCGCCCTGCGCGCCGAGGTGGAAGCCGTCAGCCAACCTTACGCCCTGAAGCGCTTTTTACAGGCTGGCTACATCGCCGCCCACCTGCTGAAAAACCCGGTAGACGCCCTGCACGCTCACTTCGCCTCCAGCGCTACCCGCGTCGCCAATTTCGTCACCCGGCTCAGCGGCATTCCCTACAGCTTCACCGCCCACGCCAAAGACATCTTCCACGAGGAAGTAAACCCCGCTTCTTTGCAGCGCAAAATTGCCGATGCCCGCTTTGTCGTCACCGTCAGTCGCTTCAACCAGACCTACTTACAGCAAGAAGTGCAGCATGACGCTCCCGGCGACGTGCGCTGTCTCTACAACGGCATTGACCTGCGCCACTTCCGCCCCGATCCCGCCAACCACCGCAAACCGACGCTCATTTTGGCTGTAGGGCGACTGGTTGAAAAGAAAGGGTTTGACGTGCTGGTAGACGCCTGCGCCATTTTAGACCGCCGTGGTGTTGACTTTCGCTGCGAAATTGTGGGCAAGGGGGACCTGCACGGCCCGTTGGCCAGGCAAATCGCCGCCCATAACCTGGAAGAGAAGGTCATACTTGCCGGGCCGCGTCCCCAGGACGAGGTGCGCCTCGCCTACCAGCAGGCGACCGTGTTTGCCTTACCCTGCCGCATCGGGAGTGACGGCAATCGGGACGGCCTCCCCACAGTGCTGCTAGAAGCAATGGCCTGCGGCCTGCCTGTCGTTACCACGCCCGTTACCGGGAATCCGGAAATTGTGGACGATGGGATCAACGGCCGTCTTATCCCCGAAAACGATCCCCTGGCTCTGGCCAATGCCCTGGCCGATCTTCTGCAAGATGACGTGCAGCGGCGACAAATGAGCCTGACTGCCCGCATGAAGGTAGAGCGATATTTTGACGTGCGCCAAAACGTGCGCCAACTGCGCGCGTGGCTGACCGAACCGGTTCCACCGCTCATCCAGACGGCCGTCGAAGATGGTTTCCCCGTGCCCGTGCCGTTTCTCGTTCCGGCAATCCCGCCGGCGCCGCTGCTGGAGGAGGTGCTGTCCTGATGAATATCCTCTATCTGTGCCCTGACCGCGGTATCCCCATTCGTGGCCATAAAGGTGCGGCCGTCCACGTGCGCGCCCTGGCCAACGCCTTCGCCCAGGCCGGCCATGCGGTGACAATTTTTTCGCCGCGCCCTGGCCCAATGGACGGCCCTGCGCCAAAGGCCGCCCTTGTGGAAGTTCCTCTGCCCCCTTTGCCAGAACATGGCGAAGATATTGCCGCGCGCCAAGAGCGCCAGTTACACGCCTATGGCGACGCGCTGGCGGCGGTGGCCCTAAATTGGCTATCCGAAAATCCTTGCGATTTGATCTACGAGCGCTATTCGCTGTGGAGCGACGTGGGGGCGCGGCTGCGGAAGGCCACCGGGGTACCACTGGTGTTGGAAGTCAACGCCCCTTTGCGCGCAGAAGCAGCCCGCCACCGCTCTCTTCATCACGATGGCCTGGCCGCGCAAATTGAAGCAACGCAGTTTGCCGCCGCTGACTTTCTGGCGGTGGTTTCCGAACCCCTGGCCGAATATGTAACCGCCCGTGGCGCAAATCCGGCCAACGTCCACGTGCTGCCCAACGGCGTCGATCCTCTTGAGTTTCACCCGGCGGTGCGCGGCGGCAGCGTGCGCGCCCGGTACGGGCTGCACGGCCGTATCATCGTGGGGTTTGCCGGGCGGATGCGCCCCTGGCACGATGGCCCTACCCTGCTGCGCGCCTTTGCCCGCCTGCACGCCACCAATCCAGCTACCCACTTGCTGCTGGTGGGCGAGATGTCGCCGGAGTTGCTGGCCGGAGTGGCCGCCCTGGGGCTAGAAACGGCCGTCACCAATACCGGCCCTATCCCCCACACGGCCGTGCCGGAACACCTGGCCGCTATGGACGTGGCCGTCAGCTCCCATGCTCCCGCCCATGACGAACATTTTTACTTTTCGCCGCTAAAGCTCTTTGAGTACCTGGCCTGCGGCGTGCCCACCGTCGCTGCCGCCATTGGGCAGCCCAGCCAACTCATTCAGCCCGGCCATAACGGCTACCTCTATCCCCCCGGGGATGATGTGGCATTAGCGGCAGCCATTCAAAAGCTGGTTGACGACCCTGCCCACGCCCGGCAGGTAGCGTGGCATGGTGCGGAAATGGTCTTAGGGCAGTACACCTGGGCACAAAATGCCGCCCGCGTGTTGGATTGGTTCACAAACGGCGCGCCAGCATCCTTGCCGACCAGAAGCCAGCTAGAAACAAGCGCTCCGCTGCCCATTCTGGACGCCAAGCTGCGCCAGCGGCTCTACCGCGCCACCCGCCCGGACCTGGCAGCGCCGCTGCTGGCGCGCCGGCTGGCCCGCTTCAACAAAAAGGGGGACTACCAGTTGGAACAGGTTGACATACCGCAGATATTTAAGTACAAGCCGGGGCGGCGCTGCGTGCTGGCGTACGAGTTGAACGGCCGTCACAAATTGACCAACCAGCCTATCACCCAGACCGTCATTGGCAAGGTGTTCCGTGACGGGCGGGGAGAACGGTTGTGCGCCCTGCAAGCGGCACTGTATCAGGGTGGGTTTGGGCCGGAAGCTGCTGATGGCATCCACGTGCCCCAACCGCTGGCTTATGTCCCCGAAATGCGCATGTTTGTGCAGGCCAGCGCCCCGGGGCAGACTTTAGATGCGCTAACGCTGCGCGGCGAAGTACGCCAACAGGTGCGCCGCTGCGCGGAAGGGCTGGCAAAGCTGCATCAAACTTCCATTCAGGGGGTGATTAACGGATTACCGATGACCGGTGACGGCGTACGATTAAGGTCCTACACCCTGGCCGACGAACTGCGCGGGCTGGATGATTACACGGCGCGGCTGGCAGAGACCCGCCCAAAAGCGATGCTGGAAATTGAACGGCTGCGAAGTGGGCTGTTGGCCTGGGCAGAAAGGTTGCCGGAAGCGGAAACGGCCGTGCCCTTGCACCGCGACTTCTACTACAGCCAGGTGCTCTTTGACGGGCTGCGCTTGCACCTGATTGACTTCGACCTGATGGCCTGGGGCGATGCGGCTGTGGACGTGGCTAACTTTACCGCCCATCTGGCCTACCTGGGGCTGGAGCAGTTTGGTGACCTGACCCGTTTCGACCAGGAAATTGCCGACTTTCTGCGGGTCTACCTGGATTCCAGCGCAACTGACGCCACCTTTTTGGCGCGGGTGGCCTTCTACCAGGCATCCACCTTTTTCCGCCTGCTTAACGTCATTGCGCCGCGCCCAGCCGTACAGCATTTATTCCCGGCGCTGCTGGCCCACACCCAGGCGGCGTTAGCGGGACAGAAGGTGGGTTTGTTAGTTGGTTAGTTGGTTGGTAAACCAACCCATCCAATTCATCTAATCTCATCAATCAGAGCAATATTTTATGGAAAACGAAAAACGTAAGAAAAAGAAACGGAAAGGGGTGCGCTACATCCCCTTTTTGGGGATAGATGCCCGTTATTTGCGCTATTTACGGCCGTATGGCGGCTTGCTGCTGCTCTGCCTGGTCTTGATTTTCCTGGTGGCGGGCTTGGGCATCATCGCTCCCTGGCCGCTGAAGTATATTGTAGACAACGTGATTGGCGGACGGCCGTTTACCGATCCCTTTGGCATGGGGATGGTGGAACAACTGGGCAGTGACCAGCGGCTGCTGGCGGCTGCCTTTGGCTTTATGCTCCTGGCGGTGACGGTAGCCCAGGGCGCGGCCGCTTTCGCCTACGAATATCTCAACGGGATCATTCAGGAGCGGGCAACCCATTCCCTGCGCCGCCACGTCTTTGCGCACATCCAAAGCCTGCCCCTAGAGTATTTCGACCAAAACCGCGTCGGCGACATCCTGAAGCGCATCACCGAGGACGCGGGCAAAATCATGGTGGCCCTCGTCACCAGCATGGCCGATTTGCTGGTCAACGCCATCAAGTTCATTGGCTTTGCCGGGGTGATGCTTTACCTCAACTGGCGCTTTTCGGTGATTGTGCTGGCCTATGTGCCCCTGCTCTTTGCCCTGTACAAAACCTTCCGCCAAAACATCCGCGACACAGCCCACGAGGCGCGCAACCAGGAGGGGGAAATTATGAACCTGACTCTGGAAACGCTGGGGGCCATCCGCGAAGTGAAGGCATTTGGCCGGGAGAAGGAGCAGTTGGCCCAATTTGAGGCCCATGAACGCACGCGGGTGCGCTCGGCGCTGCGCTCTATTCGCTGGGAAGCCTCTTTTAGCCCGGTGGTGGATTTTATTCAGGCAGCCAGCACGGCGGCTGTGCTGTGGTATGGCGTTTCCCAAATGCTTCTGGGTCAATTCACCGTCGGCGCGCTGCTCATCTTTATCACCTATTTGAAGGATATGTACAGCCCGCTGCGGAAATTCAGTAAGCTGTCGGTGGCGCTGCAAAAGGCGGCCGTCAGCGGTGACCGCCTGGGCAAAGTGCTGGACGCTGACGTCAAAATCACCGATGCACCCAATGCACGGCCGTTAGCGCGGGCGCGCGGCTCGGTACATTTTGCCTGGGTCAACTTTGCGTACCCCGGCGCACCAGACAAGCAGATTTTGCATGACGTGACGCTGGACGTGCAGCCAGGCGAGGTCGTCGCTCTGGTGGGCGGCACCGGGTCAGGCAAGTCCACGCTGATGAACCTGCTGATGCGCTTTTATGAGGTGGACAGTGGTCGGGTGCTGCTGGATGGCTTTGACGTGCGCCAGATTCGCGTGGCGGATTTACGCCGCCAGTTTGCCATTGTCCCCCAGGAGTCGGTCCTTTTTGCCAGCTCCATCCGCGACAACATTGCCTACGGCAACCCGCAAGCCAGCGACGAGGCCATTGTGGCCGCCGCTAAAGCTGCCAACGCCCACGAGTTTATTATGGCCCAGCCAGACGGGTATGACACGCTGCTGGGCGAGCGCGGGGGCACCCTCTCGGGTGGGCAGCGGCAGCGCTTGGCCATTGCCCGCGCTGTGCTGCGCAACGCGCCGATTTTGGTGCTGGATGAGCCAACGGCCGCGCTGGATGCCGGTTCGGAGGCATTGGTCATGGGCGCCTTGGATCGGCTAATGGAGGGCCGCACCACCTTTATCATCGCCCACCGGCTCACCACCATTCGCAATGCGGACAAAATTGTGGTGATGGATCAGGGGCAGGTGATGGAGGTGGGCTCCCATGATGAGCTGTTGCAGCGAGATGGGCATTATGCGCGTCTGGTGCGCTTACAGAGTGGCGGCGCAGATTTGCCCTCGGTGGTAGTGGCCGCCAATGGCCAGGCGCAGCCGGCGTGGGCGGAGGTGGCGTAAGATGTTTTTTCCTAACCGGCACATGGCTCTTAGACACCTGGCGCTACTCTTACCCCCGCTGGTCATTACGGTGCTGGCTTTTGTGACGTTGGCCCAAGTGGATGAGACAGAAATGGTCCTGGGCACGCCCCTAGACGCCACCCCCGCACCTACGCTGGAACCCCTGGCGCAGGCTCAGGAATTATTTGAAACGGGAATGGCGCACCAATTGGCGGGAAATTTTCGGGCGGCCGAGGAGGCTTATCAGGCAGCACTGGCCATTGATCCCTTGCTGGCGCCGGTGTATGGGGCACTGGGCAGCTTGTACGCAGCCCAGGAACGGCTGTATGCCGCATTGTCCTATTACCAACAAGCGGCCGTGCTGGAGCCAGACTCGGCGGAATGGCAGCGCAGCGTGGGCGTCACGCAGGCGAATTTGGGGAATCTGGCCGAGGCCGCCGCAGCGCTGGAAACGGCCGTCACCCTTTCCCCTCCCGATGCTACGCTCCTTTACGAACTGGGGCAGGTGTATGCTTACTGGCAGCGCGGCGCAGAGGCGCGAGAGGCGTTTAGCCAGGCGTTGGCCCTGAACCCGGAAGCGGCGCTGGTAACGGCCATCGAAGCGCAACTGCGTTTGCTGCCATAGACGGTGAAACGAGGAGGGATCCCCCTCATGTTCCTCGAGCCATCCGATTTTGCTGTATTTTTACAGCGCAGAACATCTTATATCTTATACAAGACCACAAAGATTTGATGATTCAAGGAGTTTCACCGATGCTCAAAAATATGAGAATGCGTACAAAATGGGCCGGATTGCTGTTGCCGGTGATAGTGGTAACGGCCGTCAGCTTTTTCTCGCTGATTAACGTGGCTGTCAGCGCCGCCGCCGCCAGCGAACCGGGAGATTGGCTGTACAATTTGCAGCAACCCGCGTTGCAGTTACAGCAGCTTGGGTTAGGGCAAACCGCAGAGCGGACGCAGAAGGAGTCCCAGAACTCAGAAATGCGCCTGAACAATCGGGTGGAGCTAGAGTTACCGCCCGTCAGCGCAACCGCAACACCTGCACCAACAACGCCAGCAACGGCAACGGCAACAATTGCCCCCACCGCCACGACAACCCCTGAACCCACGGCTACGTTAATGCCCACGCCCACGCCGCAGCCACCTTTGCCAACGATTATGCCGCCCATGCCCGGAAATGATGATCATAATGATGATGGGAATAGAGATGATGATGACGGCCGTGATGATGACCAAAATGACGACTCTGTCGGGTCTGGTAGCGTAGGAGGCGGCGATGATGACAATCCTGGCAACGGCGGAGGCGACAACGACGACAATGGTGATGACGATGACGATGACGATGACGACGGTGATGATGATGACAATGGTGATGACGACGATGATGATGACGACGATGATGATTAATACTGCTTGCTAACTACCCAATTCTATTTTTGTCCATGGGAAATACCGGTACGCTACTATTCCCGTTGCCATAAATTCAGAGGACATCATTGGCAGGCATTGGCATTTTGGACACCTACAGACACGGCCGGTGCGCGCTATAGGGCACCGGCCGTGTCTTTCTTACTCGTCACCAACTTTTGGAATCCTCATCAAGCCATGCTATCATGCCATCAACTACATATCACAAGGCGTGTCAGAGTGTAATTTCCTCTATCTTCTTCGCTGCCCGTGCACGTTCAAATCTGGTTCGCTCTAAAATTACTGGAGGATAAGCATGTTTTTAGGTACAAATTTTCCCTTGCACAATAAACGGTTAATAAGCGCGCTGATCTTAGTGGTTTTATTGGCTTTAGCAGCATGTGGTGGCGCCGTTAACAATACCCCATCTGAAACCAGCGAAGAGACTCCCAATTCCCAAGCAAATAACAACAATCAAACAGCAGACACGCCCAACAATGCAGACAACGTCTTGGCGCGCCAGGGCATATTGCGCGTGGCCATGCAGCCCATCGTCAACATTGACCCCATTGCCATCTCTTCTGACAGCGAGGTGCTGGTAGCCAACCACGTTTATGATTACCTGGTAGACATTGATCCCCAGTCAAACCCCGTGGCGCGGCTGGCCACGGATTGGGTGATTAGCGAGGACGGCCGTACCTACACCTTCACCCTGGCTGAGGGCGTCACCTGGCACGACGGCAGCCCCTTTAGCGCCGCCGACGTGGCGTGGACCTTTAACCGGCTGCGCAACACCGAAGGCACACCCACCGCCGACCTCTACGCCAACGTCACCGCCGTGGAAGCCACCGGCGACCTGGAAGTCACCTTTACCCTGGCCGAGGCTAACCCCTTCTTCCTCTACGATCTCAGCGATAACCACGCCCTGGTGCTCCAAGAAGGTACCACCACTGCCGACACCAGCTTTAATGGCACCGGCCCCTTTAAGGTGGTTTCCTACACGCCCGAAGACCGCATCGTTATGGAAGCCAATGAAAGCTATTTTGTGGCCGGAATGCCCAAACTGTCCGGGCTGGAAATTATCTTCTTTAATGAGGATACCGCCGCTGTGGACGCGTTGCGGGGCGGGCAAGTTGACGTGGCTATGCGAATGTCTTCGTCGCTTTTCGAAACGCTCAAGGGGGAACCTGGCATTACCACAGTAGATATTCCCACCAACGGCTTCGACCTGGTACGCCTGCGCGCGGACCGCGCTCCTGGTGATGACCCCCGCGTCATTGAAGCGCTGCGCCTGGCCACAGACCGGGAAGCCATTTTCAACGTCGTGCAGCAGGGATATGGAGCCATTGGCAATGATAGCCCCATTGGCCCGCTGTATGCCGCTTACCACGATCCCAACGTCCAGCCTCCGACGCGGGACGTGGAAGCCGCTCGCGCCCTGCTGGCCGCAGCGGGTTACGATGAGAGCAACCCGCTGCAATTGACCCTGCACACGCCGGACACCGGCAACCGCCCTGACCTGGCGGCTGTGTTGAAGCAGCAGTGGGAAGAGGCCGGGGCGCAAATTGAGCTGAGCGTAGAGCCAGAAAGCGTATATTACGGCGACGATGGCTGGCTGGAGGTGGATTTGGGCATCACCGGCTGGGGGGCACGGCCGTATCCTCAATTCTACCTGGACGTGATGCTGGTCTCCGATGCCCAATGGAACGAGTCCCACTTTGCCGACGCCGAATTGGACGCCCTGGCGCAAACGGCAGGCACTACTTTGGATGAACAGGCGCGCATCCAGGCCTACAGCGATATCCAAAAGCTACTGGTGGACCGGGGGCCGGTGATTATTCCCTACTTCTTCGCCCAGCTCGGCGCCATCCGCGATGAGTTCACCGGCTTTGAGCTAAAAGCCTTTGCCGGACGCACCGATTTCCGGGGCGTAAGCTACAGCGGACAGTAGACAAGCCGGAGAGAGTAGCGCCGGGGGGATAGTCTTTCCCTTCGGCGCCAATCTCTCTACGCCTACTTTTTGCCATGCAACAGTCCGTGGAAACGGCCGTTCCCCCACCCCGCCGTCGAACATTACTCCGGCAGATATTCTCAACGCCAGCCTCAGCAGTAGGCACCACCATCTTTCTCCTGTTTCTGCTGCTGGCTCTCTTTGGTCCCCTGCTGGCCCCCTACGAACTCAACCAACAAATTTACGCCGACGCGCGGCAAGCTCCTTCCGCCGCCCACTGGTTTGGCACCGACAACCTGGGCCGCGACGTGTTCAGCCGCGTCATTCTGGGCGCTCGCGACATTCTTATTCTGGCCGGGTTGGGCACGCTGCTGGCAGTTTTTAGCGGGGCCACTTTTGGCCTGCTCAGCGGCTACTATGGCGGCTGGCTCGACGAACTGTTCATGCGCTTTTTTGACAGCCTGCTGGCCTTACCTGCGCTGCTGCTGGCTTTGCTGCTGCTGGGCACGTTAGGGCCTTCCACCAGCAGCGTGCTCATCGTTATTCCGCTGGTATACACGCCCATCGTGGCGCGGGTAGTGCGCAGCGTGGTGCTTTCCGTGAAAACGAAAGCCTTCGTGGAAGCGGCGCGGATTCAAGGGGAGTCCCTGGGGCACATTCTGTTTCGCGAGATTTTGCCTTCAGTTTTGCCCGCCCTGGCTGTGGAGGCTTCCTTACGCTTTTCTTACGCCATTTTCCTGGTGGCTTCTCTGGGATTTTTGGGCGTAGGCGTGCAGCCGCCCAGCCCCAACTGGGGGTTGATGGTCAGCGAAGCACGGCAGTACGTGGGGCAGATGCCCTGGGCTTTATATTATCCGGCGGGCGCCATTGCCCTGGTCGTTATTGGCGTGAACCTGATGGCAGATGGCTTGAAGCGCGCCTTGCAGGGGGCGGAAAGCTAGAGCGAGAGCAAGGGTGAGAGTTAATGGAAGAGCAGTTTCTTGCCCATGACATGGCTTTTTTCTGAGAAAAATGATGGCAGATTCCGTCTTGCGCGTTGAAAATTTGGCGGTGGCGTACCGCCAGGGTGCTGGTTGGCTGGATGCGGTGCGGGATTTTCACCTGCAAATCGCTGCCGGGCAAACTTATGGGCTGGTAGGAGAAAGCGGTTCCGGTAAGTCCACGGTGGCCCTGGCGGTAATGCGCTATTTGCGCAACGGCCGTGTCCAATCTGGCCAGATCCGCTTCCAAAACCGCGACCTGCTTACCCTCTCTCCCACCGCCATGCGCCTGGTGTGGGGCCGGGGCATTGGCCTGGTGCCCCAAGACCCCCTTTCGGCCCTCAATCCCGCGCTGCGCATTGGCGAGCAGTTGGCCGAGGGACTGCGGCTGCACCTGGGGCTGAGCAAGGATGCCGCCGCTGCCCGCGCCGCGGAGCTGCTGGACACCGTGCGCGTGCCCGACCCTGCCCGCGTTGCCGCCAGCTACCCGCACCAGATCAGCGGGGGCATGCAGCAGCGGGTGATGATTGCCATGGCCCTGAGCACCGAACCGCCGCTGCTCATTCTGGATGAACCAACCACCAACCTGGACGTCACCACTCAGGCGGCTGTGCTGGACCTGTTCCGCGATTTGATTGCCCAACGGCATACGGCCGTGCTCTACGTCACCCATAACCTGGGCGTGGTGGCCCGCATTTGCGACCGGGTGGCCGTGCTGTACGCTGGGGAATTGGTGGAAGACGCTTCTACCAACGACCTCTATCGCCAGCCGCTGCATCCTTACACCAGGGGCCTGCTAGACAGCGTGCCCCAATTGGGGCAAAACAAAGCCCAGGTGCAGCTCCAGGCCATTCCGGGGCAGATTCCATCCTTGGGCAATCGGCCTTCCGGCTGTGTGTTTGCCCCCCGCTGCCCCCTGGCTGTCGAGAAGTGCCACGCGGAACGGCCGTTGCTGGAAGAAGCACGCCCCGATCAATCCGTGCGCTGCCACCGCTGGCGCGACGTAGCAGCCGGGGCGATGGCGGATGGAGGGACCGCCCCCAACCCGCAGCGCTCAACCGCCAATACCCAATCTCCAACCGCCAGTTTGCTTACAGTAAAAGACCTGAAAGTGCATTTTCGGCGAGGGCGGGGCCAAAGGCCGGTGCGGGCGGTAGACGGCGTCAGCCTGGCGACCAGGCAGGGGCAAACCCTGGGGCTGGTAGGCGAAAGCGGCAGCGGCAAAACTACCCTGGCCCGGGCCATCATTGGTCTGACGCCCCCCACCAGCGGGGAAATGACGCTGCGACAAACACCCTTGCCCCCTACAGTGGCTGCCCGCAGCCAGGAAGTACTGCGCCATTTGCAATATGTGTTTCAGAACCCGGAAGAGGCGCTGAACCCCTACATGACGGTAGGCGAAACATTGGCACGGCCGTTTCTCACCCTGCAAAAGCTCTCTCGTCAGGCCGCACAGAGGGAGGCGCACAAGTTGCTGACGGCCGTCAGCCTCTCCGCCGACTACGCCCAACGCTTCCCTCACCAGCTCAGCGGGGGTGAAAAGCAGCGCGTAGCCATTGCCCGCGCCTTTGCCGCGCACCCGGATCTGCTCATTGCCGACGAGGCCGTCTCTGCCCTGGACGTTTCTGTCCAGGCCTCTATTCTCAACCTGCTCAATGACCTGCAAGCTGAACACGGCAACGCGCTGCTCTTCATCTCCCACGACCTGGCTGTGGTGGGCTATCTGGCAGACACCATTGCCGTGATGTACCTGGGGCAAATTATGGAAATTGCCGCGGCAGCTGACCTCTTTACGCCGCCACAGCACCCTTACACCACAGCCCTGCTCTCAGCCATTCCCGTGGCCGATCCGCAGGTCGAGCAAGAGCACATTCGCCTGGAAGGCGACGTGCCCAGCCAAACCAGCGAGCTGACCGGCTGCCCCTTCCATCCCCGCTGCCCGCGCTATTTGGGCGACATTTGCCGCACGAAAACGCCACCCTGGCAAGAGCTGCCCGGCGGCAAGCAAATTTTCTGCCACATCACGACCTGGGAGGACCTGCCAGATGCGTAGGTATGTGCTGCGACGCCTGGGATTTTTACTGCTCACGCTGCTGTTAACGTCCCTGATTGTGTTTGCCATAACGCAGCTTTTGCCGGGTGACGTGGCGCGGGTGGTGCTGGGGCGCGAAGCAGGGGAAGCGGCGCTATCCGCGTACCGGGAGGAGTTTGGCCTGAATGACCCGCTGCCGGTGCAGTACGGCCGTTGGCTGGTCAACTTTGTGCGCGGCGACTGGGGCGAATCCCTGAGCACGCGCACGGAAATATTCCCCACGGTGATGCAGCGACTGCGCAACTCGCTAATGCTGGCCCTGGTGACCCTGGTGATTGCCGTGCCGCTGGCGGTGCTTCTGGGGGTGATCGCCGGGCTAAACGAAGGGCGGCTGGCAGACAACGCCATCAGCATTGCCGCCCTGTCGGTGGTGGGGCTGCCGGAGTTTGTCACCGGGCTGGTGCTGATCGAGCTGCTCTCGCGGCGCTGGCGGCTGTTCCCGGCCAATTCGTCCATCCCCCTGGAGGCGACCTTTGCCGAGGCGCTGCCCATGCTGGTACTGCCCGCCCTGACGGCGACCCTAGTCTTGCTGGCCTACATTGCGCGGCTGACGCGAGCGGGGGTGGTGGAGGAATTGAAACGGCCGTATGTACGCACCGCCACTCTCAAGGGGTTGCCGCGGCGCACCGTCATCGTCAAACACGTGCTGCGCAACGCCCTGCTGCCTACCATTACCGTGATTGCCATCAGCTTTGGCTGGCTCATCAGCGGCCTGATTGTCATTGAAAACGTCTTCAACTACCCCGGGATTGGGCGGCTGCTGGTCTTTGCCATTGACCGCCGCGACCTGCCCACCCTGCAAGCGATCACCATGATCACCGTGCTGGGCTTTGCCCTGGCAAATTTATTGGCGGACCTGCTCTACGCGGCGCTTAATCCGCGCATTCGCCTGGGATAAGAGACGCTGCGGCAAAACCCGCCGAATTGCCCATTGACGAATTAGAGCATACGTTCTAAAATAAAAACCTATCCTCAAGTCTTGGACAAGCAACAAGTCAACACGGCCGTCAACAATAAAAACCCCCACAAGGAGAGAAACATGAGCAAAGTGCGCGTTTTGGTAGGCACCCGCAAAGGTGCTTTCATTCTCACAGCAGATGGCAAGCGGGAGCAGTGGCGTGTCAGTGGCCCCCATTTTGGTGGCTGGGAAATTTTCCACATGAAAGGCTCCCCGGTAAATCCGGATCGCCTGTATGCCTCCCAATCAAGCAGTTGGTTTGGGCAAGTCGTCCACCGTTCGGATGATGGCGGCAAAACGTGGCAAACCGTGGGCAATGCGTTTACGTACACCGGCATTCCGGGCACGCACCAATGGTTTGACGGCACGCCTCGGCCATGGGAGTTTAAGCGCGTGTGGCATCTGGAACCCTCCCTCAGCGACGCGGATACCGTTTTTGCCGGTGTCGAAGATGCAGCATTGTTTCGCTCTACGGATGGTGGGGTGACGTGGCAAGAGCTGGATGGCCTGCGCGGCCACGGTTCCGGGCCAAACTGGCAGCCGGGGGCGGGCGGACTTTGTTTGCACACAATCTTGTTGGACCCCAAAAACCCAGACCGCATGTTCATTGCCATTTCCGCTGCTGGCGCTTTTCGCACCGACAATGGCGGGCAGACATGGCAGCCCATCAACCAGGGTCTGAAGTCAGAATATATTCCTGACCCGGACGCCGAGGTAGGCCATTGCGTGCACCGGATTGCCCTGCATCCAGCGCGGCCAGAGGTGCTTTTTATGCAAAAGCATTGGGACGTGATGCGCAGCGACAATGCGGGCGACTCCTGGTATGAAGTGAGCGGGAATTTGCCCAGCGATTTTGGTTTTGTGGTAGATGTACACGCCCACGAGCCGGAAACGGTGTACGTGCTACCCATCAAAAGTGACTCGGAGCATTATCCGCCGGAAGGGAAGCTGCGCGTTTACCGCAGCCGTACCGGCGGAAATGAGTGGGAGGCGCTTACCAAAGGGTTGCCGCAACAAAACTGTTACGTCAATGTGCTGCGCGACGCTATGGCGGTGGATACGCTGGAACCGTGTGGGGTTTATTTTGGCACCACAGGTGGGCAGGTTTATGTCTCCGCTGATGCCGGGGATAGCTGGCAGGCGATTGTGCATGACTTGCCGCCGGTTTTGTCTGTGGAAGTGCAAACGTTGTCATGATTCGGGTAACGATTCCGCATCATTTGCGTACGCTGGCGGGCGTTGGTGCAGAGGTAACTGTGGAGGTTGCCGGGGAGGTGACGCAGCGCACGGTGTTGGATGCTCTGGAAGCGCGTTATCCTGTGCTGCGGGGGACGATTCGTGATCATGTGACGCAGGAGAGACGGCCGTTTCTGCGCTTCTTTGCCTGCATGCAAGATTTATCCCACCAGTCACCTGACGCCCCGCTGCCTGAGGCTGTGGCTAGCGGCGAGGAACCATTTAGAATTATTGGCGCAATAGCCGGGGGTTAAACAGAGAGGTCATTGATGAAACTTGGCGCTTTTTCCATTAGCCTGGCAGTTAAAGATATCCAGACTTCAAAGGAATTTTATGAGAAGTTGGGGTTCAAAGAGTTCGGCGGAGACATATCCCAGAATTGGCTCATTATGAAAAATGGTGACCACGTTATAGGTCTTTTTCAGGGCATGTTTGAAAAGAACATTTTGACCTTCAATCCGGGCTGGGACCAAGATGCTCACCCTTTGGAGACCTTTACTGACGTTCGTGAGCTGCAGCGGCAGCTCAAGGAGCGGGGAATCGCGTTCATGAGCGAAGCAGATGAGAGCACGACGGGACCGGCAAGTTTTGTCGTCGTTGATCCTGACGGGAATCCGATTCTGGTGGATCAGCACCTTTGATCTTGGGGCGCAAAAGGTACGGTGGAAACGGCCGTTAAGCTTTCAAAGTAAGCGTACAGTCCCTCTGGAGACTTTTGAAGTTTTGATCGGGGAAATAAACATCAAAAGTCTGAAGGGTTACCTTTCAAAAAGGAAAATCTATGAAAGTCACAGGAAAATTTGAGGTTACGCTAAAACCTATAGACAGTTATGCGCAAGGTGTGGAAGGCATCGCTCTGAGCCGATTGTCCATTGACAAGATATTTTATGGCGATCTGGACGCCACCAGCAAGGGGGAAATGCTCAGCGCCATGACGCCGGTGAAAGGCTCGGCCGGATACGTGGCCATCGAGCAAGTTTCCGGCTCTTTGGAGGGGAAAAATGGAGGGTTTGTGCTACAGCACTTCGGAATAATGAATCGGGGAAATAATAGACTCGTCCTTGAAGTTGTCCCGGATTCAGGGTCTGGTGAACTCGCTGGATTGACGGGGGAAATGAGTATCAACATTGAAGAGGGTCAACATTACTATACCTTTGCGTACGAGTTGGCCTGACGATACGTTTTATCCCATGAAACCAAACAATATCTGAAAGGAGGCCTGTTCAATGGCAACTGTGCGGGAAGGTAACAAGAGTGCTCTGATCATTGTGGACGTTCAGGTAGGCGTCATGCGCGAGGCGTGGGAGGCGCCGCGCATCATCAAGAATATCGGCACGGCCGTTGCAAAAGCGCGAAAGCAAGGCCTGCCGGTTATTTGGGTGCAGCACGCAGATGAGGAGTTGGTGTACGGAAGCCCTGAGTGGCAGTGGGCGCCAGAACTAACGCCCGCAGAAGGGGAAATCCGCATCTTCAAGCAGTTCAACTCATCTTTTGAGCAAACCCCATTGGAAGAAACCCTGGCGCAATTGGGTATCACCCGCGTTGTGTTGGCGGGGGCGGCAACCAATTGGTGCATTCGCGCCACAGCCTATGGCGCATTGGACCGGGGGTATGATCTGACTTTACTCAAAGATGCCCACACGACGCACACGATGGCGCTTGAGAATGGCGTGCTCATTGAAGCCGCCAACGTAGTTCAGGAGCTAAACATAGCCATGAACTGGCTTAGCTACCCAGGACGAGAAAATCGTGTAACATCTGTGGAGGAATTTCAATTTAGCGAAGCTACTTAACACAAGGAGATGTGGCGATGGTGACTCTGTGGCATAGATGGCAACGGTCGTTCCTCCCCCTCTTGCTTTTGTGCCTGACGGCCGTTGGTAATATCGTCGTCCACGCAGCGCCCGCCAGCCAGCCCGCCGAAACGGCCGTGCTGCTTACCGGCCAACTGCTAGACCAGCAAGAACAGCCCGTGCCCCTGGCAACAATTCGGCTTGGCGAGGTGGAAACGGAAAGCCAGGAGAATGGGGTGTGGACTTTGGGTCTGGCCCAGCTTCCCCCGGCGGATGCGGAGTTGGTCATTGAACGCCCCCACTTTGCTCCCCTGACGGTGCCCCTGGATACGGCCGTACGGCAACAGTTACAAAATACCGGCACCTACAACATCGGCCCCCTCACCATGGATCGCCAAATCACCATTGCTTTTTGGGTGGCAACCCTCGTTTTCGTCCTCGTCTTGCTGCTCATCGCCTTGGAAAAGCTGCACAGTACCACCGCCGCCCTGGTGGGGCTTTCCCTCATATTCACCAGCACCTTTATTGGCCGCGCCTTTGATGCAGATTGGTTTATCTTCGATTTCGAGCGGGCACTGCACTACATCAATTGGGAAGTCATTTTTCTGGTGATGGCGATGATGATCGTTATTGCCATCATCGAAGAAACGGGCATCTTCCAATGGCTGGCCTTTCAGGCGTACCGGCTGAGCCGGGGACGGCTGTGGTTGCTGATGCTGATTTTGATGCTGGTAACGGCCGTTGCTTCCGCCCTCCTCGACAACTTCACCACCATGCTGCTAATGACCCCTATCAGCCTACAAATCGGCATTGCCCTGGGCATCAACCCCCTGGCCCTTATCATCCCTGAAGTGCTGGCCTCCAACGTTGGCGGCATCAGCACCCTCATTGGCACACCCACCAACATCCTCATTGGCGCCTATGCGGGCATCGGCTTCAGCGATTTTCTCGTAAACCAAACGGTAGGTGTACTCATTGGCCTGGCCCTTATGGGCGCCTTTGTCTTATACTACTACCGGCAAGAGCTTTTCCGGGGCGCGGCAGGTATTTCGCCGGTACTCTACGCCCGGCTAGAGAAAAATGCGCGCATCGAAAAGCCAGATGTGTTAGCCAAATCGGGCATCGTCTTTCTGTTTGTCCTGGTAGGCTTTGTTATTGGCGAGCAATTTCACATTGTGCCCGCCGTGCCAGCGCTGTTCGGCGCCACGGTACTATTGGTCTGGCTCAAGCCCGATGTGCAAAAGATGATTAAAGCAGTCGACTGGACGACGCTGGTTTTCTTCATGGCCTTGTTCATCGTAGTGGGAGCAGTGCAAGAAGTAGGCCTCATCAGCGCCATTGCCCAGGCTGTCAGCACACTGGTTGGCGAAAGTTTGCCCCTGGCAGTGTTTTTTGTGGTGTTCGGCGTGGGCACCATGTCGGTGGTAGTGGCGAATATTCCTCTTGCCGCCTCGCTGTTGCCAGTGGTAGAGTTTCTTTCGGGCACGGTGCCGGGGGCCAGCAATAAGGTGCTATATTACGCCTTGTCTATGGGCGCCGCTATGGGCGGCAACGGTTTGTTAATTAGCGCCGAGGCAAATTTGGTAACGGCGGGCATCACCGCACAGGCGGATTCGCCCATTTCGTTTAAGGAATTTATGAAGGTTGGATTGCCGGTAACATATCTGACGCTGCTGGCTGGCTTTTTGTGGCTGGCTGTGCGTTTTGCTATTTTTAGCCAATAGCGGCGCCACTTTTTTAAGGAGACTTCATGCATGGTCGTGTGCCCATGCATGAAAATCTGTAACGCAGGTTACCAAACTCGCATATCTTCCAGGTTTGGCAACCTGGGCTACATGAGACTTCACCGACCACCATGAATGAAAACGGAGCGCCATCTTCCAGGTGGCGACGCCAGCAAGATGCTGGCGCTACATTTTCAAAGGAGATTTTTCTAGTATGTCTGTCATTTTGTGCCCAACTCGTGGCGGTAAATCTAGCGTACCCAACCAGAAATGGGCTATTCGCCTGGCCAAAGAGCGCCATGCTCGCCTGATTTTCTTGTATGTCACCGATGTGCGCTTTCTCGACAACCTGTCCAGCCCCATCCTGGTAAACATTTCCCACGAACTGGACGAAATGGGCAAGTTTTTGTTGGAAATGGCGCGGGATCGCGCTACCCAGGCGGGCGTTGAAGCGGAAATTTTGGTGCGGCACGGCGTTTTCCGGGAAGCATTGGCCGACGTCATCAGCGAAAAAGGGGTGAATACGGCCGTTATCGGTTCCTCAAGCAGTGGCGCGGGCGTGACCACGGAACAATATTTGTCTAATCTCGCCCGGGCTGTGCAGGAAACTGGGGTAGAGGTGTTTGTGCTGGACAATGGGGAATTGGTGCAGCGATTTGCCCCCAACGCCAGCGACGAGAACCCGGCATCAGCATAAAGCCCTTTCCTTGGCGTCTTCCAAGTTACCTTTAGGGGTCCACAAAACGATGCAGACTCATGAAACCGTTCCCAACACCCAATTTGATTGGCTAATTTACGCTGATGCCACTTTTGCCGGGTTGTCCCTGCTTATTCCCATTCCGCTGCTAGATGTGGCTTTTGAGTGGTTTTTCCGGCGCCGCATGGCCCAAACCATTGCCCGGCGCAACGGCCGTTCCCTTCCCGCTCCTATCATAGCCGAAATAAACCGCGACCCAGACGCCTGGTGGCAAGGTTGCCTCACGGCCCCTTTCAAACTGCTGCGGCTGTTTTTGAAGCGTCTATCGCGCAAACTACTCTATTTTCTCACCATCAAAGAAGCGGCTGACCAGTTAAGTTATTATTGGCATCGCGCCTTTTTGCTGAACCACATGCTGCGCCGAGGAGACCTGGATAGTGCAGAAACGGCCGTACCCGCTCTTCACGCCATGCATCACGTCCTTAAAAAGCACGTCAGTAGCCCTCTCAGCCAGTTGGCAACACAAATTCTAGAGGGCGTCTCCCACATTCTACGCACCACCATCCGCTGGGTGCGCCGGGGACGGGAAGACGAAGTGGTACAAAATACCCGACAAACCATGGCCGACAATTGGCGCGATTTTGCCGATTACTTCGCCGCCCTGGCCCAACAGTATGAGCAAATTGTTAGGACCACAGCTACAACCACGGCGCAAAATAGGTAACGGCCGTTGCCGCTCCAGCCCAGCGCCAAACAGGCCACGACCCACCAAAAACGCAGTGTAGATACAGTTCGGCTGGCGGCAAACAATTTACGAGCCAACTATCCCGAAGCGCGCTTTTGACCGGCAGGAAACATTGGGCACCGTTAACATTACAGGTGCGGTGATGAGGGAATGCGTATGAAACGGATATTGCTGTGGGCGGGGTTATTCAGTTTGGCGTTGGGCTGTTGGGCGTGGGCCGGCCTACGGCCGTTGCAAGCTGCCGGTGTCGTTGGAGACGGTACTCCGGCGAGCTGCACCACCACAGCCCTGGCTATCGCCCTCAGCGGCGGCGGCACCGTCACCTTCAACTGCGGCCCCAACCCCCATACCATCATCCTTTCCGCAACACAAACCATCAGCGCAAACACCACCCTGGATGGCGGCGACCTGATTACCCTGAGCGGCGGAGGCAACACCCGCCTGTTTCAGGTGCAGAATGGCGCACACTTCACCGTGCGCGGCCTGCACCTCATCAATGGCTATTCCGCCGATGATGGTGGCGCCATCTATGCAGAACGGTTGAGTACGCTCATAATCGAACACAGCCATTTTAGCAACAATATTGGGTACAATGGCGGGGCCATTGCCACCAACGGTTGGGGCGCCCATGACGACGGCGTGGCGGTATCCATAAGTGGCAGCACCTTCAGCAACAACATTGCTACCGCCCCTGCCCTGCCCGGTGGCGGCAATGGCGGTGGCGCGCTATACCTTTCTGGCGGATCAACCGCTACAGTCAGTGATAGCCTATTTAACGGCAATGTGGCGGGCAATGGCGGTGCCATTCATTTGCTGCACAGCAATTTGCTGGCTACGGCCGTTACCTTTGCGGAAAACGTCGCCAACAATTCGGCTGGCGGTGGCGGCGGCGGCGCTATCTACATGGACGGCACCAAGGAATTGAGCGGAGAGGTGCGCCTGGTGGCCTGTATGTTTCAGCAAAACAGCACCAACCAGTTAGGCGGTGCAATCTTTAGCTTTCCCGAAGGGTCAGGGGCAACCCATGTTGACCAAAGCCTCTTTGAAGGTAATGTATCAACGAATCGCGGTCAGGGTGGCGCTATCTATCACCAGAGCGCCCTGGGGATTGGGGCGCTGGAGATTACACGCAGTTTATTTGTTAATAACCGGGCGGCTGCTGGACCTCTGGATGCCGCCAGCCAGGGTGGAGCACTGTGGCTGCTGGATGCGCCGGTCACCATTGGTAACAGCACCTTTACGGCCAATGATGCCACCCACTCCCAGAGTGCCAGCATGGCCCCCGATAATTGGCGACGGGGCTTTGGTGGCGCCATTCGTACCAGCAGCGAAACGACCATTGTCAACAGCACGCTGGTCGGAAACACGGCTGGTTTTGTGGGCGGTGCGGTAGCTGGCAGCGCCACGGCCGTTAATAGCATATTTGCTAACAATACGGGCGGCAATCCTTGGAGCATCCAGCAAAATTGTACGGTGGAATTGATGAATGGCGGCGGCAACATACAATACCCGCAAAAAACCACCGGCAACTGGAATGATTACGAATGTCTGGGCGGGCAAACGGCCGTCAATCCGCTGCTGGGTTCGCTAAATGACAACGGCGGGCCAACCTGGACCATACCCTTGTTGGCGGGCAGCCCGGCCATTGACAGCGGGCAAAATGGGGAGTGCCCGGCTACCGACCAGCGGGGTTTTGCCCGCGCAGATGGGCAATGTGACGTAGGCGCCTATGAGGTAGGCGCCGCGCCAGGACCAATTTTGCGCGCCATTAGCCCTTCCTGGGCCGGCATCAATGAGGTTCCAGAGCCATTCACGCTCACGGTGCTGGGGGCTGAGTTTACGGCCGCTTGCGAAGTGCGCTGGAATGGCGCGGCGCGGGCGACAACTTTTGTGAACGGGGAATGGCTGACGGCCGTTATCCCAGCCAGCGACATTGCCACCCCCGGCGTGGCGACTGTTACCGTGTACGACACCGCGCGGCAGGCAGAATCAGCGGGGCGGCTGTTTATCATTGTGCCTGTTTTGCACAAAGCGTATTTGCCCATCGTCGAAAATTAAGCTGGTTACAAACAATGAGAAACCCCTTAGGCGCTGGGGGGTTTGGGAGGAAGGATGACTATTTCTGTTGATCGCGACTATATCCTGGCAGCCTTGAGCGACATGGTTCGCATGAATTCTGTAAACCCTTCCCTATCTCCCGCCGGCAACGGTGAAGCGGCCTTGGGCGATTACGTGGCTAACGCCCTGAGCCGGCTGGGCCTCACCGTTACAACTTACCCGCTGCAGCCACAGCGGGTCAACGTGGTGGGTGTGCTGCCCGGAACCGGTAACGGCCGTTCTTTGCTGCTCAATGCCCATTTGGATACCGTGGGGGTAGAAGGAATGGCCGATCCTTTTAGCGCGGAGGTGCGCGACGGCCGTCTTTATGGGCGTGGCGCCCAGGACATGAAGGGCAGCCTGGCGGCCATGTTGGGCGCCACCAAGGCTCTGGTAGACAGCGGCAAACCATTGGCGGGAGATTTGCTGGTAACGGCCGTGGCTGACGAAGAATACGCCAGCATGGGCATGGAGCATCTGGTCAAAACCGTCACCGCCGATGCCGCTATCGTTACCGAACCGACCGATCTGACCCTCTGCCTTGCCCATCGCGGGTTCATCTGGTATGAAGTGGAAACGGTTGGCCGCGCCGCCCACGGCAGCCGGTACACCGAAGGTATTGACGCCAATATGCGCATGGGGCGTTTCCTGGCGCGCCTGGACCAGCTAGAGAAAGAGCTGCGCCAGCGCCCGCCCCACCCCCTGGCTGGGCCACCTTCGTTGCACGCTGCCCTCCTGCGCGGCGGCACAGAGATCAGCATGTATGCGGCTCGTAGCCTGCTGACATTGGAACGACGCACCATTCCTGGCGAGACCCAGGAGCAGGCCACGGCTGAACTCCAGGCAATCATTGATCAACTCGCTGGTACAGACCCTACCTTTCAAGCGACCGTAAAACCAACCTTTCGCCGCGAATCATTAGAAATTAGCGCCAGCGCGCCCATTGTCCAGGCGGTAGAGCAGGCCATGAGCCATCACCTAGGCCGTAAGCCAGTCCACAGCGGGCAAACCTTCTGGACAGACGCCGCTTTGTTGGCCGAAGCGGGCATAGAAACAGTGCTGCTTGGCCCTGTTGGGCAGGGGCTACACAGCGTTGAAGAATGGGTGGATTTGCAGTCGGTGTACGATTTGGCAGCGATTTTGGCGGAAACGGCCGTTCTCTACTGTCAATAAAAATTGCAGATTTGGACACACAAAGGACAAGTAACTATGAACAAACACCAACCCCACCCCGGCACCCTGGCTGTCTGGGCTGGCGAAGCGTCTTATCTACTGCAAGGCGCCACGCAAGTACCCGTCGTACACAGCGTCTCCTTCGGTTATAAAGATGTTGAGCAGTGGTTACGTGTCGCTTTGGGCGAAGAAGAGGGGCATATTTACGGCCGTAACACCAACCCCACCGTTCACGCTTTTGAAGAAAAAGTTCGTATTCTGGAAGGAGCCGAAGCTGCCACCAGCGCGGCTACCGGCATGGGCATTATCAGCAGCGCCCTCTTTGCTTTCCTATTACCTGGTGACCGTGTCGTTTCCGTCAAGGACACCTACGGTGGCACCAACATTCTTTTCACCGAGTTCCTGCCCCGTTTTCAAATTGACGTTGCCCTCAGCGACACCACCGACCACGATGCCATTGAGAAAGAAATTGCCAAAGGCTGTCAGGTACTTTACCTGGAAAGCCCCACCAACCCCACGGTCAAAATCGTCGATTTAGCGCGCCTGGCCCGCGCCGGTCACGAGGCTGGCGCTATTGTCATTGTTGATAACACCTTTGCCACACCGATCAACCAAAATCCCTTGCAGTTGGGAGCGGACCTGGTGCTGCACAGCGCTACCAAATTTCTGGGGGGCCATGCCGACGCCTTAGGCGGCGTTATTTGCGGTTCTCAGGAACTTATCAAGCGGATTTTCCATTTTCGCGAAATTAATGGCGCCACCTTACACCCCATGGCCGCCTACTTGCTGCTGCGGGGCATGAAAACCCTCCATCTTCGCGTCCGCCAACAAAATGAAAATGCCCTGCACATTGCCCGCTTTTTAGACGCCCATCCTGGTATAGAAAAGGTCTTTTACCCTGGCCTGGAATCTCACGAAAATCACGCCATGGCGCGGCGGCAAATGCGCGGGTTTGGGGGGGTGCTTAGCTTCATGCTGAGGGATAACAGCTTTGACGCCGTGCGCAGGTTTTTACCGCGGCTGCGTTACGCGCATGCCGCCGCCAATTTGGGAGCTGTGGAAACCATAGTCGGGCCACCTGCAACCACCAGCCACGTGGAATGCACGCCGAAGGAGCGGGAGGCTATGGGTATTCCGGAGAGTCTGATTCGCTATTCTACAGGTATTGAAGAGGTAACCGATCTGATTGCAGACCTGGAACAGGCGCTGTCTGGCTGATGAAGCGCAAAAATGAGCGGGCACGGCCGTTTTCCGGGTTTGGGTAGCGGCAAACAAAACTGGGTTTCAACCCTCAACAGGGCCATTGAGCAGGTTTTCAATGGTGAGCGCTCTCATAGTTTGCGTGTTGGTTCATTTGCGAGCTGTCTGTTTGGTTTTTAAAGGCGCGAGCTTGTAGGTAAGTTTGAACGACAGCTAGCTTGACCTGCCACAAACATTGGGAAATCGTGGGTTTATACCCCATGGCTCGATTGATTTTTAATATGGCCGCATTACTGTCGGCGTTAGAAGTAAAAATGGCGCGAGCTTCAGGCCGTTCTTGCAAAATTTTTTCCAACATGGTTGCTTTTAGCCAGCGCCCTATGCCGCGCCGCCGATACTGGGGGAAAACGCCGGTTTCTCCCTGGCCTACTTCGTGAGGGCGCGAGGGGTGGAAGTGAACGGCCGTGAACCCCACTAACCGCCCCGTTTGTCGTTCCCGCGCATACATCACCCAACGCTCGCTTTGTTCAGAAAGGGCAGCCCGGTCCATCTCCCGGACACGTTCTGGCGTATAGCGCACGTCTTCCAAGGATAACTCATCAGTAGGCTGGTCATTCAAAACAGCCAGTAGCTGGGCAATTTCTGGTAATTCTTCCTCAGGGAACGGGCCATACCAAATTCCCAATTCAAATTCTGCTACCACCAGTGGATCTGGTTGCTGCCACAGCTGCAGCAGTTTTCGGTCAACTTCAGCTAAATTTAGTTTTTCGAGGTGGGTAGCCAGGCCAGGTGTAGCTCCCAGGCGGGCTAGCAGGGTAGCGCTAAGGGGGGTACTGCCAAAGGTTGTGGTCATCAGCAGATGGCGTTTCTCTCTCTGCGCAACAGTGGCAACTTTGGCCAGCAATTGGGTGGCGAGTCCCTGCCGACGATGGGCAGGATGAACGCCAATGGCAAAGGGCATGACGTGCTGATTTTCTGGCGTATGCAGGAGAATACACTCGGCGGAAGCAATCATCTGCGAACAGTCGTCGTTCCAGACAACCCAAATGTCCATGTCCTGGTATTCGGGCGGGTTTTGCAGTCGTCGAATTCGCTCCTCTAGCAAAGTGGGCGCAGCGTCTGGCAGAAATTCAGCACGCAATGTCTCTTTCAAAGAGTTGTAAGCGCGATAGCTTTCCAGGCTGGCGTACCGGTAGGTAAAAGGTTCGATGTACATTGTTTAACGACTGTCAGACTTTCGCAAAACCGCCCGATAATTGTGGGTATTACACTGTATGAAGGATGTTTTCTTGCAACCAAGTTGGCACTATTTTGGCCAGGCGCGGGTAACGGCCGTATTTTTCTGCTTACATTTTATCTGCTTCTACGGAATCCATGCTAAGCGGTTCCTGTACGGGTTGGACTCCAGCAGCTTTTTCGGCCCTGTTTTTCTCAATAATGGTCCGCCTGGCTTGCTCACCCTTTTGCGTTACGCCAAATAAATCGGCTTGCGTGGGTTTTTCTTTGCTCAATGCACGTCTCGATAATTTTCACAAGATTTTAGCTCTGAGAAAAAGTCCGAGAAAAGGGGGGAGCCTATCGCCACATATTCTGCCACCTCTGCACAATTCGCGCAATGATTGCTTTTTAGCTGGGACACTCTTCTACAGCAGGTACGGCCGTTAACGGGCCGCTTCGGCAACATCTTGAATTGCCATAGGCTGGTCTGCGCCGGGGTCTATTTGCATTGCGCCACAAAGTGCCCCGGCTGTGGCGCCTGGCGGCGTTTTGACGAACCGGTTACCACTCAAGTGTGGCCAGCCTGCGGGAGAAGTAGAAAGATATGTCGCTGGGCATATTGTTTGGGAAAGGCAGGCTGTGTTAAGCTGTGCTTGATGGACAAATTTATGCCTGATGTGTCGCTGGTGGATGAGAGACGGCCGTTTCGCCTGGTCTTCACGGTGATGTATGTGGGGATAATTTCGGCCGTTATCTACTTCAACCTGATTAGCCAATGCGGGGATCGCTTCTTGCTGGGCAACACCTGGACACTGCTCATAGCGTTGCTGGTTTTGCTGGCTATTGAGCGCTATGAGCATCGCCAACTGGAACCCCACGTGCCCCGGCAAACGGCCGTTGCTCTGTTATTAGCCCGCATTTTGCTAATCGAGGCTGTGGTTGCCGTAGACTGCTCATTTTTTGCGCCCCTCCTGTACCCGGTAGTACCCTTTTCCGCTTATTTTTCTTTCCGTCCTTACGTCAGCAACTTCCTATCGGTCTTTTACTTTGTCTTACACCTGGGGCGTTTGTGGGGGCGCCATCCAGATTGGTACACTAACCAGTTAGCGCTCACGGTTTTTCTCGTCTTTATTCTGCTCCTTGTGTTTATGCAAATGATGGCGCGGGTTATCGACCAGGATGAGCGTCGCCGCCACCGCACAGAACAGCTTTTGGTTGACTTGGAAGCGTCGCACGTGAAGCTGCAAGCCTTTGCCGCCCAGGTAGCGGAGCTGGCAGCTATGGAGGAGCGAAACCGGTTGGCGCGAGATATTCACGATAGTTTGGGCCATTATCTAACGGCCGTAAACATTCAGCTTGAAAAAGTACAAGCATTTTGGCAGCGAGACGCCGCAGAAGCACAACAGGCCCTCAACGAAGCGCGGCAGTCGGCACGGGCGGCTTTGCAAGATGTGCGTCGTTCAGTGGCTGCTTTGCGCGATGCTGATTATCATTTCTCACTACCAGCAGCGCTGGCAGAACTGGTGCGTGGGGTGGAAAACGGCCGTTTCTGCATAGATTTGCAGGTGCAGGGCGAAGAAGCCGGCTATTCGCGTTCCGTCCTGATGGCCCTTTACCGGGCCGCCCAAGAAGGGCTAACCAATGTGCAAAAACATGCTCAGGCCAGCCACGTTACCTTGCACGTTAGCTTTGGCCCCCAAATTGCGGAGCTAACCTTAAGCGACAATGGACTCGGCTTTGACCTTGAGACCCTGGATGCCCTGAGTGCTTCACCTAATCATAGCTTTGGCTTGCAAGGGCTGCGGGAGCGGGTTGAACTGGTACGGGGCCAGATGAAGATTACCAGCGCACCCGGAAAAGGAACAGAACTACAAATTGTGGTTCCGAAGAACCCCATGGCCATTGGTAAACGGTGACCCGTGGGAACTGCTTATGGGTGGCGATTTCCGGCAAATCGGAGGGGATAGATGGACAATGTGACAGTGCTGATTGCAGATGATCAGCGGTTGATTCGTGAGGGGATTGCTTCCCTGTTAAGCATTCAACAGGGAGTGCAGGTGGTGGGCACGGCCGTTAACGGGCAGGAAGCCATTGCCCAGGTAGAGCAGCAACGCCCCGACGTCGTGCTGATGGACGTACGCATGCCGGTGGTGGATGGCATTGCGGCAACGGCCCATATCCGTCAGCACTTTCCAGATTGCCAGGTGTTGATGTTAACAACCTTTGACGATGAAGAGTACATCATTCGCTCGTTGCAGGCAGGGGCCAGCGGGTATCTGCTCAAGGATATTCCAGCGGCTGACTTGGCCCAAGCGATACGTCTGACCTGCGCGGGCATTTACCAGCTTGATCCGGCCGCCGCAGGGAAGTTGGTCGGCGTTTTAGGCACGGCCGTTCCCGCACCAGACGCACCGGAAACGGCCGTGGCCCAAGACAACACCACTTTGGCCCGCCAACACGACATTACCGAGCGCGAGTTAGAAGTATTACGGCTTATTGCCACCGGCGCCACCAATCGCGAAATTGCCGATGCCCTTGTGGTGAGTGAAGGAACTGTCAAAAATCACGTATCTAACCTTCTTGGCCGATTGGGCGTACGCGACCGCATTCAGGCCGCCATTTACGCCCTGGAAAATGGTTTGGCATGATCCTGGGCAGCACTTCTTTTTCGTCAAATTTTAAAAAAGGAGTAGACTATTAGGTTGTTATAATATTTTGGACGGAATTTTTAACGGGTGCCAATCATCAACCATCTTGCGCTGCGCACTTTGCCCATGCCATGATTGCCTGAATTGGACAGTTACCCGTTAGACCTTTTGTGTTGTTAATGAAGATAAAAGAAAAGAATCCGTGGGATTATCGTTACAAATTCGTCATAGGGGGGATGGTTATCATCTTCGCTGTGTTTGTTCAACTTGCCTATTCACATAAGCCGGAGGCGCCGGTTATCCTATTGTGCGATGAGGCGTCTGCTAGTATACCAGAAGCGGTAACGTCACTGCCAGATACCCATTACCTCTATAGCGAACGGTATGGTTGGTTTGATCAATCCCATTTCGACACTGGACAACCGGCAAAAGTGTTGGCAGACGTAAGTACGGCCGTTGCCCGTGGGGGAGATGTTATTACCATTTCTCAGGGCGTGCGGGACAACATTACTGGCTACACCGCCACTTACTTCGTATCTGGACGCCTCAACGAAGCAGATGTGCGGGCAACCGCCCTGGGCATATACCTGGACTGGAGCCTGCGCTTTGAAGCTTGGCAGGCGGAACCCCCCCATGGTCTGGCTGGGCCATTAACCTCATTTGCCATAGAAGATCTACCCAGCCAATACTTGGGATTTTACGCCCAAGCCCATGGAATCTCTATTTCCCAGCTTTTTGCCTGTTACCTGGGGCCTGTTACGGGAACAGAAGAGGGGCCACCCAATTTTGCACGGATTGAAGAAACAGTTGACGGTACCAGCTGGGCAGGAGTAACCCGTCTACAAAACAAATGGTTTACACCAATGATAAAAAACCAGGATGGCTGGCAGCAAGGTAACTGGCCAACGGCGTTAGAGATGTCCCCCATCGCCAGCAGCACCGACACCTGGCAATTCCTCTCTGAATCTACCTGGTACCTGGGCGATACGGAACAGTCTACGACAAGAGACTTCCTGAAAACCTACGCCCTCCATCATTTACCCCGTTGAGGCGAATTTAGCGTTTTTTGGAAAGCAGCTACTCATCCAGGACAGCACGCAATCTGCTCGTTAATTTCCCCAAGCTGAAGGGTTTTTCTATCCAATTGAGTTCGGAAAATTCAAACCCCTCCCGATCGTGAAGGGGGTAACCCGACATGAACAGGGTCTTTAATTCCGGGTATTTTTCACGTACTGCCTGGTATAAGGCGAGGCCATCCATTTGGGGCATGACCATATCGCTCAACAACAGGTCAATGGGCCGTGGTTCATCGGCTAAAAGGGTCAAAGCTGCCATCCCATTTTCTGCTTGTAAAACGTAGTATCCCAGGCTTAGCAAGGCATCAGCAATGGATTCACGGATGGCTTGATTGTCTTCTACGAGCAAGATGGTCTCCATACCGCCAAGCAAGGCGAGATCAACATCAGGTTCCGGCAAGGGTTGGGCAACCGTAGTAAACAGTGGCAGATAAATGATGAAGCTGCTACCTTGCCCAAGTGTGCTAACTACGTCTACGGATCCTTTATGTTGTTTGATGATGCCATATAGCTGGGCTAGCCCTAGCCCTGTGCCCTTACCGACTTCTTTTGTCGTATAGAATGGTTCAAAGATGTGGGGCAAATGCTCTGGTGCAATGCCTGTTCCTGTGTCGCTAATGGTCAATTGCAACCATGCGCCAGGGGCCATATCAGGCAGGGGTGCTTCTTGTTTTGTGGGAATGTGCAGGTTTTCTAGGGTAAATTGCAATGTTCCACCCTGGGGCATGGCGTCACGAGCATTGACGGCAACATTCATTAATGCCTGCTGTAGGCGTGTGGGATCGGCAACTATTGTGTATTCGTCTTGCTGGTGAATTAGCTCAATCTCAATGGTTTCTGGCAACGTGTTTTTTAGCAGTTTGACCAGTTCTTTAACCAGTGGAAGTAAGTCTATGGGCGCGCTTTCCATAACGGAGCGGCGGCTAAAATCCAGAATCTGGCTGATCATTTTAGCCGCGTGCTGTGCCTGGTTGACAATGGTCTCCAAATAACGTGAAGCTTTGGGCGGTAATTCGGGCATGCTTTGCATCATTTGGGTATAGAGCATAATCACAGCCATGACATTATTGAAGTCGTGAGCAATGCCGGCTGCCAGTTGGCCGACAGTGGCCAAGCGGTTTTGTGCTTCTATGTATTGCTGTTGTTCATGCTCTGCGGTCACGTCGCGAAGGAGAAGAACCCAATCGCTAACGGCCGTTTCTGGCGTAATGGGTTGCGCCATCAACTCAAAGAAACGGTTACCCTGCTGGAGGGCATAGCCGCTGCTGCGCGAAAGGGTAAGGATTTGCGATATAGGAAGGCTGTTTAATTCTGTTACCCGGTCTCCCACACCGCGACCACATAAATCCAGCAGCAAGTGTTCCCCCAAGGGATTAGCACCGACAACCTGCCCTGTATTTTCCAACAGCACAACTCCTTCGGGAATGGTGTCTAAAATTTGCTGTAATCGCTGGGTTTGGGCCTGCCGTTCTGCTGCGGCTTGCTTGCGTTCGGTAATATCGAAAGCCACCACCAGGGCGGCGGCGCGCCCATTAAAGGAAATGACATGAGAGGCAACTTCAACGTCAATGGTACGGCCGTCTCGTACTTGATGCCGCCACTCCCCCGAATGTTGCAGGACGGGTCGCGGTTGCGCAACATCATCCAACAAACGCGAGGCATCTTCAGGCGGACGAATGTCTATCAATGTCATTTGCAAAAACTCGTCGCGGCTGAAGCCATACTTTTCTACAGCGGCATCATTGACTGCCAGGAAATATAACGTTTCCAAATCATAAACCCACATGGGCTGTGGGTTACTGTCAAAGAGCAAACGATAATGTTGTTCACTTTCGCGCAGTGTCTCCTCGGCTTGTTTCCGTCCGGTTACATCTTCGTGGCTAATCACCACGCGGCAGCGCTTGGGGTCACCGCCGGGCAACGGGGTCACGCGGGCGATAAACCAACGTGGTTCCAAAGGCATAGGGCAGGGATACTCAAATATCATCTCTCTTAGTTCCCCGCGCATGACTTTTTGAATACCCGCAAGCATGTTTTCGGCATCTTCTTCTCCTTCGTCGGCCGCCATTTCGCAGACGTTCAGGTAATTAATGCCAATGCCGATTCGCGACATGTTTGCGCCGTTGGTCTGCCCAAAATCGAGCCATGGTTGGTTGACGGCAATGATGACGCCGTTTTCATCCAGCACAGCAATATGGGCGTTAAGAGCGTCTATGGTGGTTTGGGCCAATTGTTGCGATTGGTATAATTTTTCCTGATAATGCTTTTGCTGAAAGGCGGCGGCCATTTGCACGGCAACACCAGACATGAGCGAATCCAGCCATTCGTCCTTTTGCCGTTGGGTTTTGGCATAGAAGCACATGACGGCCGTTGCCGTACCATCCAAAAGAATTGGCAACCCCATGGCTACCCGAAAACCAAGTTCCTCGGCAACCTCGGCACGCAGGAAGATTTCATCCGCCATGATATCTGGCACCCAGATCAGGTCTTGAGACTTCCAGACCTGACCCGGCAACCCCTCGCCGGAAGCAAAATGGAACTGCTGACTAAATGTACGGAAGGCTTGATCCATATGCGGATCGTGGTAATGCTGCATCAGCAGTGCCAGGAAAACAGTATTGTCAGATTCAGGGTCTGTTTTAGGAACCCAAACCTCACCTAAATCCCAGTCAGCATAGGCACAAACCATACTAAGAGAGACTTCCAGAGCGGACTCCAAGGAAGGGGCATCGGCGATGGCATTGGGCAAGGCCAATAGCAGGTAGCGAGTTTGCTCGCCCTGTTTGCGCATCGTTACGTCTTGTTTAATCCCTACAAAGTGCGTAATCTGACCCAATTCATCCTGCAAAGGAGTAATAGTCTGCTCTTCATAATAAAGGGTGCCGTCTTTACGCCTGTTAATCATTTCCCCGTGCCAGAGCTGACCAGCCAAAATGGTGTCCCACAATTGCTGGTAGAAGGCTTGGCTTTGCCTTCCAGACCGTACCAGTTCGTTTGGGTTACGTCCAAGCGCCTCTTCTCGCGTATATTGGGTCAGTTTTGTAAAGGCGTTGTTCACCCATTGAATATTTCCATTGACGTCGGTGATGACAATGCCGTTAGCCGCCGCATTGAGAGCCGCCCCCTGCAAACGCAGTCGTCGCTCTGTCGCCACGCGATCGCCAACATCTTTGACGATCTTCATAACGCCTACAATGTTGCCGTTGCTGTCGCGCATTGGCGCGGCGGAGACGTTGGCGTGCAAAGCAACGCCGTCCTTGGTGTGCTGCATCATATCAATGCTGATAAAGTTTTCCTCGGCAAGGACTCGTTGGTGCAGTAAGTCAAAAGCCTCTTTGTCTGCTGCTGTTGTATGGGGAAAGGGGTAACCGATAGTTTCTTCGGCAGTCCAGCCATATAATTCTTCTGCGGGATGGTTCCAATAGCGCACAATGCCTGCTTTGTCTAACTGAATGACGGCTAGGGGCATAGCCTGGAGCAGTGTGTGCAGCCTTTGTTGGGTTTGCTGGCGGGTGGTTATTTCCTGATCGAGTCGTTTTAGTTGGCTATGTAGAAGGGAATGAAGGATAACGGCCGTAAGCGTAATAAAGAACCAACCTTTAACACTTTGCAAGTTGGCGTACTGCTGTGGGTGTGTTTGCGGCGAGACAAAAAGGGCCAGAACCATATCGGACAACAAAATCCATAAAGAGGCCACTATCAGGTATAAAAGAGCCGTACGGCGTGGCAGGCGCATAGTTACTTGTTCTAGCTTAGATTTTTGTACTTTTGGTTGATTTGTTCCGTAAAACATATTGTTCCCGCTTTCCTGCACGATCCTATTCACAAATAATAACGGTCCAAACTTCAGCCTGGCTTGCCATCAGGTTCTGGCGATTTCCGCGCCCGAATCTGCGCTTGAATTACCAGCGACTGTGTTATTATACAATAGGGGTAAAAACATCTAGCATAATTGTTCATCACTTTCCCGGAAGCTACGAACCATCCCTTTCGGGAAAATCGAAATTCACGAAAGTAAAATGAGGAAATTTCTTGGAATTGGGAAAGGGTATGCAAGATATCAAGCGTGATTCCTGGCATATTGCGGTCCTTTATGCCATTGTAGCTTCTCTGTGGATAGGCTTGTCCGATTTGGCCGTGGCCATTTTTGTTGGGGATGCAGCCTTGTCTGTCTTCTGGCAAACGATCAAGGGGCTTTTTTTTGTCATTATTACCGCCCTGGTCCTTTTTGTGGAACGGTATCGCTCAGGCAAAAGGACTTTTTTGGCTGCCCAACGGTATACACAACTGTTTCAGGAAGCGCCTCTGGCTATGGTTTCTTTAAGCGATGATCTGAAAGTTACAGGCTGGAATCCGGAAGCGACGCAGTTATTTGGCTGGACGGAAAAGGAGGTAGGGAAACGGCCGTTTCCCACCCCACCTCAAGCAGCGTTAACAGTTTGGCAATCTTATTTCTCTAACAATCATGCCCCCCAAAAAAGACAAACGTTGGAGCTCACCTGGCAACATAAAGAGGGGTCCCCTCTCATGTTACTAATGGCCGTGGCCCCAATGTTTACGGCCGAAGGCCCCCCTGAGCTTATTTGCATATTCAAAGATATTAGCGAGCGTAAAGCCGCCGAAATGGCCTTGCGCGAAAGCGAAGAGCGATATCGCCTGCTTGTGGAGTCTGCCCCAGATGCAATTGCCATTCACCAGGAGGGAAAGCTTGTTTTTACAAACCCCGCTGGTGTAGCGCTATTCGGAGCCGAAAAAGCATCCGATCTCATTGGCCAACCTTTCTCCCAATTTGTCTATCCCGACAATTGGGAGGATACCCAAAACCGGTTACAGCAGGTGTTGCATAGCGAACGAGAGCAATTTCCCATCGAGGATCGTTTCATGCGCCTGGATGGAAGTGTGGTAACAGTAGAGTTAACGGCCGTGGGCACAACCTGGTTAGGTCGCCCAGCGGTGCAGACCATTGTGCGCGATATGACCCCCGTCCATCAGGCAAAAGCGCAAACGCGCTATCATGCCCTCCTCCTGGAAAACGTTTCCGATGCCATCATCGCCACCGATCTAGACTTTCTGGTGCAGGCTTGGAATCCTGCTGCAGAAAAAATTTATGGTTGGCCTGTTGCTGAGGTATTCGACCAACCGTTAAGGCAATTGGTAAAACCCATATATAAAGACTCGACAGAAGCAGAAGTCATCAGCGTGTTTCAAAAGCAAGGCTTTTGGCGTGGCGAAACGGTTCATCATACCAAGGCGGGTGAACCAATCTGGCTTCTAAGTTCCATGAGTTACGTATACGACCATGAAAAAATGAAGGTGGGCATTGTTGCTGTCAATCGTGATATTACGGAACGAAAACTGGCTGAAAAACGGTTAGAGGAAAGTGAAGCCCGTTTTCGGCGATTGGCGGAACAGGCCCAAGACCTGATTTACCGTTACCGGCTATGGCCAACCCCAGGGTTTGAATATGTCAGCCCGGCCGCCGAATCTATCACCGGTTATACGGTACAAGAACATTACGACGACCCCGACTTGGGGTTTAAGCTGGTTCATCCAGAGGATCGTCATCTGCTACAAACGACAGCCCAAGAAGGCCCATTAAGGCAATCGCTCACCTTGCGCTGGCAACGCAAGGACGGCCGTATTATTTGGACCGAGCAAAAGAATACACCAATTTTTGACGAGTCCGGTCGTTTGGTTGCTTTAGAAGGCATTGCTCGCGACGTCACCCAGCGCGAAGAGGCTGTGCAAACCCTGGCCGAGCAGGCAGAACGCCAAACTTTACTGGCAGTTCTAGGAGAGTTGGCCCTCACCACCGGAGATTTTGCCGAACTGCTACAAACAACGCTGGCGCGGGTCAGTCAGGCTCTGTATACCTCTTGCGCCATGTTGCTCAAACGTCAGCCCGATGATAGCTTACTGGTGCATTCTATAGTTAGCACAAAGGATTTAGTGGCTGTAGAAAATGTCGCTATAGAAGATTTGTTCATAGATGCCCTACATACAGAAGGTGGGCTAACGCTATACCCGGCTGCGGCCCAATCATCCTCGGCAATGGATATTTGGCTGCAGGCCCAAGGGTTTAAAAATGGACTGGCCCAGGTCGTGCCTGGCCCGAAAGACCCCTTCGGTATTCTGGCGGTTTTTTCTACCAACCTTCAAGGTTTCACCAATCGGGAAACAGGCTTTGTGCAGCAAGTAGCCAACCTGGTAGGTTTGATGATTGCCCGGTACAAAGCCGAAAGCGATTTGCAGCAAAGGGTGCAACAGTTGAGTGTGTTGCACCAGATAGATCGGGAAATTTTGGCCTTGCAGCCTGTAGATAAAGTGTTGGGTATTGCTTTGGCCCAAATCAACAAGCTGATACCCTGTGATTACAGCCGCGTGGTGTTGGTTGCTAATCCCCAAGAGACGGAAACTTATACGGTGAACCAGGATGGGCAAACGGCCGTGCTAAAAAGCAGCCGCATACTCCCCAAAGAAGAAAAGATCCTCGCCACAGGCAAAACAATTTTTGCCAACAACCTAGCCCAGTTGGCAAACCTCACCACCATCCGGCGGCAACTGCAAGAAGAGGGCATGCACACAGTAATCATCCTTCCCCTATTCGTTCAGGGCGAACTGATCGGCACCCTCAACCTTGCGCACAGCCAAACCAACTGGTTCAATAATCAAGATATAACCATGGCTGAAGGGCTAGCCAGCCAGATCGCCATCGCCATCCAAAACGCCTTCTTGGTATCCCGCCTGGAAAAACGTGTAGCCGAGTTAGACACCATTCACCGGCTGAGCCGGCGACTAGAAAGCGTACTAGAACCAGGACAACTGGCGCAAGAAATCGTCCAGGTGATAAACGAAGTCTTAGACTATGAACATGGTTGCGTTTTTCTTATTGAAGAACCCGATCACCTGATTCCCTTTGCCACCATGCCCCCGGAAGCCAACTTTCAACCAGGCGAAAAAAGCCGTCTCGAATTTCAAGACATGCACGTCGGCGAGGGCATTGTGGGCTGGGTTGCCCAGCACGGGCAGAGTATCCGCCTTGGCAACACACACCAAGACCCCCGTTACCTGACTGTTCATCATGGCATGCTATCTGAACTATGCGTACCCTTATGGCTGAGCAACCATATCATTGGGGTTATTAACATCGAAACCTCGCAACCCCATGCTTATTCCCAAGAAGACCAACAACTCCTTGAAACCATGGCGGCCCAAATTGCCATCGCCATTCAGAATTCCCGATTACTGGAACGGGAACGCCAGTCACAGCAGCAACTGCGCAGCCTGGCCCATTACTTGCAACAGGCACGCGAGGCAGAACGTGCCCACATAGCCCGCGAAATCCATGATCAGTTTGGGCAGCTGCTAACGGCGCTAAAAATGGATGTGGTTTGGTTGCACAAACGCCTGCCAGCCCAAGATACCACAATGGTCGAAAAATCGGCGGAAATGGCCGATCTAATAGACCAGGCAATCTACACCGTACGCAATTTAGCCTCTGAGCTAAGACCCGGCTTATTAGATGATTTAGGTCTCCTGGCCGCCCTTGAATGGCAAATGCAGCAGTTTAGCCAACGGACCGGTATCTCCTACACCATACACACAAATTCAGAGGATGTAGATCTCGGTTTAGAGGCTAATATTGCTGTGTTCCGCATCTTTCAAGAAGCCTTGACCAATATTTCTCGCCATGCAAACGCAACTCTGGTGACAATTACCATCACCCAAACTCCGCTCAAGTTTGTGCTCATCATGCAAGATAACGGCCGTGGTATTGGCAAAAAACAGCTCAGTAGCCGCAACTCCCTGGGCATCACCGGCATGCAAGAACGGGCGCGTGCTTTGGGAGGGGATATCGAAATTCGAGGCAGCGCCAAAAAAGGGACGGTCGTCACCTTACAGCTACCTCTTGCCCAAAACACCTCCAGCCATTAATTTATGCCCGCCACATTCTTCTAGAACAGGCTGGCTCTGCCAAGAGGCTTGAAACATGATAAAAGTAATCGTTGTAGATGATCATGCAGTTGTACGTCGTGGTGTCATGCAAATTGTAAACGACGAGCCAGATTTAACCGTGGTGGGCGAAGCCAGTACGGGTCAAGAAGCGTTACAATTGGCCCGCCAAACCCCCTTCGACGTTCTGGTTTTAGACATGGCCCTGCCAGACATGAACGGCCTAGAGGTGCTACGCCAAATGCAAAATGTTAAACCGAGCACATATACCCTGATCCTGAGCATTTACCCCGAAGAACAATATGCCACGCGTACCCTCAAAGCTGGCGCATTGGGCTACCTGACAAAGGAAAGTGCACCATTGGAGCTGGTGACCGCCATCCGCGAGATTGCCCAGGGCAATCGCTACATTTCAAAATCCCTAGGGGCAGTGCTTGCCAGCGAACTGATTACAGACCGTACCTCTTTGCCCCACACCCTCCTCTCAGATCGCGAATACCAAGTGATGATTTTGCTGGCTCAGGGAAAAATGGTTAGCGAGATTGCCGGGGACCTTTCTTTGAGCGCAAAGACCATCAGCACTTACCGCAGCCGAATATTAGAAAAGCTAAATCTGGAAACCACAGTTGACATTATTCGCTATGCCTTCCAACACCACTTGGTTGAATAACCTCATTACTACCTCTGGTTTTTGTCAGACAAAACCCGACATCGTTTTCTCCCCCTATCCGACGGCAACTAGCTGTACTCTCTGATATTTTTTATAGTCCGCATTTGCTATGCTTGAGTTGGATCTTTGCAAGTTCCAACCAAAGGCAAATAGCGCAGCATTTGGGCGCTCGTCACGTTGCCACAGGCAGCCGACATAAACAAACAATTTAAAGCAATTATTTAATGGCCCAACGAGGTAAATGCCATGCCCGAATCTAATGGAACAATACTGCGCATCTTAATTGTTGATGATAACTATTGGCAGCTACTGCTGCACCAACAATTGCTCGAACAATCTGGTTACCTGGTCGAGACGGCCATATCGGCAAAAACTGCCTGGAAAAAAATACGCTTTTCTTCACCAGACATCATTATTCTTGATCGTCTGCTGCCAGATGCTGATGGTGTGGAATTGTGCCAACAAATTAAATCCTCTGCGCCCGAAACCCAGGTTATTATGTTTTCCGGTTTTAAGATTGATGAGGCAGACCGGATTAGTGGTCTAAATGCGGGGGCAGATGATTACCTGGTTAAGCCCGTAAGCCCGCGCGAACTGCTGGCGCGGGTGCAAGCTGCAGCCCGGGTGCGGCATTTGCAAATCAAGCTAAAAAATCGCGAAAAACAATACCGCTTGTTGGCGGAAAATGCGACCGATCTTATTGGTCGCATGAAAATTAGCGGCCAAATGCTTTACGTGTCCCCTTCGAGCCAGGAACTGCTTGGCTATTCGCCTGAAGAGATGGTGGGCATGCCGGTGGAGCATTGGATTCACCCCCAAGACTTGGAACGGGTGAGTGAGCTTGGGCTATTGGTTGCCACACAACCAGGAAGCGCTTCTCTTGAGTGCCGTGCCCTGAGAAAAGATGGTACTTATAAGTGGTTAGACATCACCCTGCGCACCTTGGAAGGTGAGGAAGAGGGGGAGATGGTTTTTGCAGCAAGAGATGTTGATCAACGCAAGGCTGATGAATCGCGCTTGCGCTTGCTGTCTACGGCCGTTACGACAACGGCCAACACGGTTCTTATTTTTGACAACGAGGAAACCATTCAATGGGCAAACCCGGCTTTTACGCGCATGACCGGCTACACACCGGAGGAATATTCCGGCAAGAAACTCTCCATATTACAATCTGGGCGGCATGACGAGGCTTTTTTCCAGCAGCTTTGGGATACCATTACCTCGGGGAAAGTGTGGCACGGGGAGATCATCAACCGGCGGAAGAATGGCCAAGAGTACATTGAGGAAATAACGATCACACCCCTGGAAGATGCAAATGGGGAATTTACGCAGTTTATCGAGATCAAGCAGGACATTACCGAAGCAAAAATGGCGCAAGAAGCGCTGATGGAAAGTGAAAGACGGTTTCGTAACCTGGTAGAAAACCTGCCAGATATTATTTTCCGCTATGATGCGCAACGCCGCCACGTGTATGTTAGCCCCAATGTGCATAAGGTGTCCCAGCGAAAACCTGCCGAGTATTTAGGCAAAACCCATCATGAATTGGGGTATACACCCGAAAAGGCCGCCTATTGGGAAGAGAAGATCCAGCATGTTTTGGACACGGGAACGGCCCACGAGGAAGAGTTTTATTATGAGGAGGGGGGAAAAGAATTCTACTTGAATTGGCGGTTGGTGCCAGAATATGATGAGGAAGGTCGGGTTACGGCCGTACTCGGCATCACGCGCGATCTCTCTGACCGTAAGGAAACCGAAAACCAGCTTGTACGCCTGGCAGCTTTAGTCGAGCAAGCCAACGAAGTCAAACTCGTCATCGACAAACTTGGGCAGGTCATTTATGCCAACCCCTACTACACAACCATCACAGGTCAGGCAGTCACCAACATTCTGGGGCAACCAATAGCCCAACTTAACAGACTCGTTCCAACCATCGATCTAGAACAAATCATCCAAAACACCCTAGCCACTGGCGAATCCTGGCGTGGCCAAATTACCCTTGAGGGCTTAAACGCCCCCCGCCTCTATTTGGACACAGATATCTTTGCCATTAGCCTATTCGGCGAACCCAACATCAATGTGGGCATTGTCATGCGCGATGTTACGGAGCGGGTGGAACTGCTGCGCGAGCAAGCGGCAATAGCCAATACTTCCTCAGCTTTGCGGCAAGCCGTCACGCGCGCCGACATGCTGCCCGTGATTCTCCACGAAATTCTAACAACCCTCCATGCCGTTGGGGTAGCTCTGATTCAACAAACACCAAACGGCCGTCCCTCTATTGAACTTGCCGTGGGCGACAAGCTTTTCAAAGCCGGTCATTGGCTCTCCATCTTTGAAAAGCTGCAAACCCCCCTTCTCGCCAACGAACAACCCTACTTAAACAATCAAGTCGTAGACATGCTCGATCCCGCCGAACAAAACCTGCTCGGTACGGTTCGGGCAATCATTGGCCTCCCCCTCGCCGTGCAGGAAAGCCAGCTAGGCATCTTGTGGATAGGGCGGCAAACACCATTTCAAGACCAGGAAATCCAACTCCTGCTTGCGGTAGCCGACATTGCCGCCAATGCCTTATATCGTGCCTACCTTTTCAGCCAGGTTAAGCAACAGGCACAAGAACTGGCGCAACGCGTAGAAGAACGCACCGCAGCCTTGAATATCGCCAACAACAAACTGAGCAACGCCCTGCGCAGCCGGGATGAATTCTTGGCCAGCATGAGCCACGAACTACGCACGCCCCTAAGCGCAATTTTGCTACGCACAGAGCTGCTGCAAAACAACGTCTACGGTCCCCTTAATGAAAAACAACTCAAGTCAGTTGGCGTCGTTCGCAGCAGCGGGCAGCACCTTCTTGAGCTAATCAATGATGTCTTAGATGTAGCCAAAATTGAAGCCGGAAAACTTACCCTGGATCTGACAACCGTGTCCATTGACCAAATTTGTCGCGCCAGCTTACTCATGGTGCAACAACTTGCTGCCCCAAAACACATCAATTTGTCACTGCAGCTCGCCGATGGCTTAGAAAGCATTGAAGCCGACCCGCGCCGTCTGAAGCAAGTATTGGTCAATCTATTAACCAATGCAGTTAAGTTTACGCCAGACCACGGGCAAGTATGCCTGCAAGTAGAACCTGACACGGCCGTTCAAGCCGTTGCTTTCACCATATCCGATACCGGTATTGGAATCCCTGGCGACAAATTATCCCAACTCTTCAAACCTTTTGTCCAGCTCGACAGCAGCTTATCACGAAAATATGAAGGAACTGGGCTTGGACTATCCCTCGTTCGCCACCTTGTTGAACTTCACGGCGGGGGTATTCACATTACCAGCGTAGTCAATCAAGGCACGCAAATCACGTTCAAATTACCCCAAAAAAGAGGTGGAAAGATGAAACCCAAACAACTCCCCCATCGGGAAACCTCCCCATCAATCCTACAAACTTCTCTGCCAAGGCAAAAGAAAAAAATATTGCTTGCCGAAGACAATAAGCATGCCATTGAAGCCCTAACAGAATATTTGGCAGATATTGGTTACGATGTAGCTCAGGCACACAACGGTGTAGAAGCTTTAGACCAGATCAGACACTTACAGCCCGACCTGGTCGTAATGGACATCCAGATGCCCGATATGGATGGCCTGGAAGCCATTCGCCGCATTCGCCACAATGGCGCAGCCACAGCACAGGTGCCCATCCTGGCCCTCACCGCATTGGCCATGCCCGGAGACCGCGAACGCTGCCTGGAAGCCGGCGCCACTGCTTACCTGACAAAACCATTTTCACTAAACGAACTCATCAATCTACTAGAGACTCTAACCTCAAGCTCGCCTGACTTTCCCCGAAAACAAGAAGGAGAGGAAAAATGACGGCAGGAAAAATTCTTATCGTAGATGATGATGCCATCAGCCGCGAAAACCTCTTCGATGTCCTTGCATATCTACAATATGATATGCAAGAAGCAGCCACTGGGGAAGAAGCCATTCAACAAGCCCGCCAATTTCTTCCTGATCTCATCTTGTTGGATGTTATGATGCCAGGCATGGATGGTTTTGCCGTTTGCCACACGCTGCGCGAAGACCCCCGTACGGCCGAAATCCCCATTTTGCTCATCACCGCTTTGGATGACCAGGAATCGCGATTGCGTGGCATTGAAGCCGGCGCAGACGATTTTCTGACCAAGCCGTTTAATATAGCCGAATTACAGGCGCGGGTCCGCACCATACTGCGCCTAAACCGATACCGGCTGCTGCACAATGAACGCACAAAATTTGAGCACGTTGTCCAACACGCCGAAACCGGATACCTCATTGTTAATAGTCAAGATGAAATTACTTTTGCCAATCGCGCTGCCCGTCAATACTTGCGCCTGCCGGATCAGATGGGTCCTTCGTGTCGTTTCCGAGAAGTCGTTCAGGACACTTACCGCTTTATGCTATCGGAAGCCTGGGCTTCTTGGCCGGAAGCACCCAGTTCCGGCCAAAGCCGCTATCTATATCATGCCGAAAGCGAACAGGCGCACTCTTTTTGGCTAGAGGTTCAAACGCTGACCAATTTGCCCGACACGGAAGGAAATAGTTGGGTCATTAGCCTGACAGATGCCACTGAGCAAATAAAATTACAGCAGGAAATGCGCGCCTTTCATATTCTGGTACAGCACAAGCTGCGGACGCCGCTCGTGAGCATCTTATCTGGGTTGCAATTGCTGAAAGAGCGGGAAAAGAGCCTGAGTGAGGAAATTAAATCAGAATTGATCCAGTTGGCCTGCCATAATGCCGAAAAACTGCATTCTGAGATTGAGCGGATTACTGAATTTGCCCAAACCATGACTACGCTTAAAATCAAAGGGCGCTATCCTCTCCGAAAATTGCGCGCATTGCTCATGCGCCTAAGCATAGAGCAGGAGATTGCGCCACCTGAGGTCACGGTTGAAGGAGATGAGGATAAGGATTATTTACCGTTGGACGTGGAAGACCTGACAAAAATATTCAACGAGGTGTTGGGTAACGCCAAGAAGTTTCACCCGCAACAGGCACCTCATGTAGAAATTAAGGTCGTCATAAACGCGGGGCAAGCGCATATTCTCGTGATAGATGATGGTGTGTGCCTGTCGCCAGAACAGTTAGCCAATGCCTGGCGGCCCTATTATCAGGGAGAAAAATATTTCACCGGTAGCGTGGCAGGCATGGGCATTGGGCTGCCTACAGTAAGCAATATCATGGAACGGGTAAACGGCCGTTACCAGATCATGAACCGCCCCGCCTCGGCAGGCGTTATCATTGCCCTTAGCCTGCCCCTTGTCACTGCCAACTAACCATGCAAACCCCCCCACTCATCCTCATCGTGGACGATGACCCCATCTTCCTCGAAACGCTGCAAGATCTGCTGACGACAAAAGCCCTCGCTGTCGCTACAGTTGCCAGCGGCGCAGCGGCGTTAGAATACCTGAAAGAAAACGAACCAGATATCATCTTGCTCGATGTTATGATGCCCGAAATGGACGGTTTCACCCTCTGTCGGCGCATTCGCCAAAATCCGGCCTGGCAACATTTACCCATCATCTTAGTAACGGCGCTGAACGACAAAGAAGATCTTTTGCGCGGATTAATGGTTGGCGCCGATGAGTTTTTGAGCAAACCCATAGATACCAGCGAACTCACAGCCCGCATTTTGTCTATGCTACGCATCAAGCGCCAACATGATGAATTGCAGTCCATCTTGCAAATGCGTAAAGATATGGTCCACATGATTTTGCACGACATCAGAAACCCCCTGAATGCCATCATCATGCATAGCAGCTTGTTGGCTGAATCCCAGGTGCCTCCCACCAATGTCGCCAACGCAGGGAAAACCATCTTACACCTGGCACGTCGTGTAGAAGAATTCGCCAATGATTTGCTTTTGACGGCTAAAATGGAGCAGGGGGCCTTGGTGCCAGACTTGAGGCCGGTTAACGTTGAAAAAGTTCTGACAAGACAAGTGAGTTATTTGTTGCCCAAGCTAGAAGCATTGCAGCTTAATTTGCAGATGGACCTGCCAGAACAACCTTACACGATTTATCTCGATGAATATCTTTTTACCCGCGCGGTGGATAATTTGCTTAGCAATGCTGTGAAGCACAGCCCCAATAGCAGCCAGATTCATTTGGTCGTCCGTTACCCGTTACAAACTGACCCGCAACAGGCGGTGATGACGCTGTCTGTCATCGATGAAGGGCCGGGAGTTCCGGCAGAAAGTCGGGATACAATTTTTGGTAAATTCCACACCCTACGTACATCGTCAGCCGACGGCCGTTCCATTGGTTTAGGGCTTGCTTTTTGTAAAATGGTTGCCGAAATTCACTGCGGGCATATCATTGTTTCTGATCAGCAACCTCATGGAGCCAATTTCACCATGGCTTTTTGGGTAGAAAACGCAAATAATCAATAAATGCATAGGTGCAGTGCATTCATGGTCATAGCTGGCAGGCACACCTTTTGCTGGCTTTCAGCTACGGAAAAATGAGATGAAAATTGTAATTTGGATTCTGGCCATTATCGTGGCCCTGGTTGTTATTGGCTGGATAGGCCTGCGCGTCAAGCCCGCGCCCCTTGACTCACTATCGCTTCCAAGCAGCACAGCAACACCCGCAACAATGCCCCTACCACAGGGGCTGCCCGCGCCAGTAGACCGTTTCTACCGG
>CAZDEO010000031.1:0-56530 GCA_964504445.1 uncultured Anaerolinea sp.
TGGCGATGTGCGTGATTATGTTGCGCTAACCGACAGCATGGGCGGTGCGGATGTGGTGCTGCACCTGGCCAGCCAGGTTGCCGTAACCACGTCAGTGCAAAATCCTCGCGAAGATTTTGAGATTAATGCCCTGGGCACCTTTAATGTGTTGGAAGCGGTGCGGCAGGTTTGTCCGGAAACGGCCGTGCTCTATGCCTCCACCAACAAAGTCTACGGCGGCATGGAGGAAGTAGGTGTGGTGGCGCAAGAAACCCGCTATGCTTATGCCGACTATCCCCACGGCGTGCCCGAAACCTACCCCCTGGACTTCCACTCGCCCTACGGCTGCTGTTACTCTGAAGACACCGACATTCTGACAAAAAATGGCTGGAAGAAGTTTTATGAATTAACCGCCACAGACGAAGTATTGACTTATAGCATAGAACGAAAAGTGGCGGAATTCCAAACGCCAACTAAACATTTCGCCTACCAGTATCAAGGTAAAATGTATGTCCAGACGAATCGCCGCCTTAAAACCTGTGTTACCCCAAATCACAAAATGCTTGTGGCGTGGGATCGCAATCACGATGGCCTAGAAAACCCGCGCCTTGCTGAGGCTCAGGAAATTGCCGGAAAGCCAATGGCCTATCTTTTGGCTGCCGAGGTCAAAGGAGGGAAGGAACCTGAGCAGTTCATTTTGCCTGAAATTAAACCTGAAACATACAAACATCATTTTCCAGCCCGGCTAATACCAATGGACGATTGGCTGCGTTTCCTGGGTTGGTATATTTCTGAAGGGCATTGCGCCAAAAACGCAAAAACTGGTAATTGCACTGTATCGTTGACTACATATTATCGTACAGATGAGGCTCTGGACGTGATGCGGCGTATTGGGTTATCGCCTGTTATCGATGGGCATCATATTACAGCTACCTCGAAACAGCTTTACGAATATCTTCAGGCACTTGGCAAAAGTCACGAGAAATTTATCCCGCAGGACATGAAGGAGCTAAGTGGAAAATATCTGTTCATTTTGCTCACGGCTTTGCTAGCAGGTGATGGGAATAAGCAAAGTAAAAACAGCTGGCGCTATACAACAGTTTCAAAGCGTTTGGCAGATGATGTTCAGGAAATCGCGATCAAATGCGGGTTGGCCGCGTCCCTTTCTTTAGATAAACAGGGATTTTATCGAATTTACATTAGCACCACTCGCACCGCGCAATGTAATTTGGGTGGGAATAGAAGCGAATGGGTTGATTATGATGGGATGATTTATTGTGTTGAAGTTCCTAATTCTACCGTGATGGTTCGCCAAAATGGTCATGCGTATTTCTCTGGAAACTCCAAGGGGGCAGGTGACCAGTACACCCTGGATTATGCGCGGATTTACGGGCTGCGCACTCTGGTTTTTCGCCAATCATGTATTTACGGCCGTCGCCAGTTCGGCGTGGAAGACCAGGGGTGGGTGGCCCATTTTGTTATTGCGGCCGTGTTGGGGCGGCCTATCAGCATCTACGGCGACGGCAAACAAGTACGCGATCTGCTACACGTTTCCGACCTCATTCGCGCCTATGAGCTAGGCATCACCCACATTGACCACCTCAAAGGGCAAGCTTTTAACGTGGGCGGCGGCCCCACCAACACCCTCTCCGTCTGGCAGGAATTTGGCCCGTTACTCACCGCACTAAAAGGCGAACCTGTCCCCGTAAGTTTTGGTCATTGGCGGCCCGGCGACCAGCGCGTCTTTATTGCCGATATTCGCAAAGCGCAAGAAAAGCTGGGCTGGCAGCCCAGCATCTCCCCCGCCGCCGGAATCCGTGACTTGTACGCATGGGTGATGGAAAACAGGCGGTTGTTTACCAGCTAATAGCCCATTGACGCAGCTTTAACCTGCTTGCCGCAGCCCTGGCAGAATGTTACACTAGCTCCATGTCCCAAGCCCTCTATCGCAAATGGCGGCCTGCCCGCTTTGAACAAGTTGTTGGTCAGGAACACGTGACGCAAACGCTGCAAAACAGCGTCATGGCCGATCGAGTGGGGCATGCGTATCTATTTTGTGGCCCGCGGGGCACGGGCAAAACCACCTCGGCGCGGCTGCTGGCCAAGGCGGTGAACTGCCTGGATGAAGACCCCGCGAAACGGCCGTGTGACCAGTGCGCGGTGTGTAAAGCCATCAACGAAGCGCGCTTCCTTGATCTCATCGAAATTGACGCCGCTTCCAACACCGGCGTGGATGACATTCGCGCCTTGCGGGATAAGATTAACTTTGCACCCAACGAGGGCCGCTTCAAGGTCTATATCATTGACGAGGTGCACATGCTCTCTACGGCGGCTTTCAACGCCCTGCTAAAAACCCTGGAAGAGCCACCCCCCCACGCCAAATTTGTCCTGGCGACCACTGAAGAGCACAAGGTTCCGGCGACGATTAAGTCCCGCTGTCAGCAATTTAATTTCCGGCTGCTGACCCAGGCAGAAATTGTGGCCCGGCTGGAATGGTTGGCAACCCAAGAGAATTTAACCATTGAGCCAGAGGCGTTGACTTTGATCGCCCAGCAGGCGGCGGGCAGCATCCGTGATGCAGAGAGCTTGCTGGACCAGTTGGTGATTGCGCCGGGAGATGCTATTACGCTGGAACGGACGCAACAGGTGCTGGGTACGGCCTCGAACATGGCCGTGATCCAACTGACCAACGCCTGGCTCAGCAGCGATGGGGCGGGGGGACTGGCGCTCATTCACACAGCGCTGGCTTCGGGGGCCGATGCGCGCCAATTTTGCCGCCAGATGGTTTCTTACCTGCGCCAACTGCTGCTGCTGCAAGCGGCAGGCGAGGCGCTGGCGCTGGACGTAACCGCAGACCAGAAGGGTGTGATGCTGGCCCAGGCCAGCCGCGCTCCCCGCCAGGGTCTTATTGAGGCAGTGAAGCGCTTTAACGAAGCGGCGATGACGCCAACCAGTAGCTGGCAGCCGCAGCTTCCCCTGGAAATGGCCTTTATTGAGCTGTTGCCCGACCAACCGTTGCCAGAACGGCCGTTGCCCCCGCAATCCACCAGTCTGGAAGAGGCAGCCCCCGTGGTGCCAAAGCCTGCCAAGCCTGCGCCCCCGGAACCTGAGGAGTTGGAAGCCGAAGAGGAAGATGTGGCGGAAACGGCCGTTGCCCCCCCCGCCGAATCTGTCGCGCCCACACAAACTGCCCCAGCGCAGCCCCTTACCGTAGACCGGGTGACCCAGCACTGGCGAGCCATGGTCAGCGAAGCAGGCAACATCAACCGTAACTTGCCCGCCCTGTTGAATATGGCCAGGCCCCTGGCCGTGGAAGACAAAAACGCGATCATTCTCGGTTTTGACTACCCCATTTTCAAAGAAAAATTTGACAACACTCAGGGTGCGGCCGAAACGGTGGGCGAAATTTTCAGCCAAATGCTCAACACCGCCTGTTACGTGCGCTGCGTAGTTACCAGCGAGTACACGGTATCCATTTCTAAAGAAGAATTTAGCACCCTGGCAGAAGAATTGGGCGGCATTGTGCGCGAAGAATAGTGACCAGTAAGCAGTAAACAGGTATCCGTGAGCAGATTGTTCATTACTCATTCTAATTGCTAATTGTGAAGGAAGTGAATCATGGCAAAACGATCTTATAAAGCACAGAAACGCGCCAAAGCGGCCGGCGGCCCGAAGCAGGGCAATATGCTGGCCCAGGTGGCCCAGATGCAGCAGCAGATGGCCGAAGCCCAGGAAGCCCTGGCCGACGAGACCATTACCGTCACGGCCGGCGGCGGGGCGATTAGCATTGTCATTTCCGGGCACCAACGGGTAGAGTCTATTGACATTAATCCTGAACTCATTGACCCGGAAGAGAAGGAAATGCTGCAAGATTTACTGGTAGCGGCCGTGAACCAGGCCATTGAGCAGTCGCAGGCCATGGCGGCGGAGCGCATGGAAGGCATTACCGGTGGTCTGGGTGGCCTGGGCGGTGGGTTGGATGGCTTGCTCGGCGGGCTGGGTGTATAGGCGTGGCCCAAAATGTGCTGCCGCGCACGGTACAGCGGCTCATTGATGAGTTTGCCCGGCTGCCGGGCATTGGCCCTAAGTCGGCCTCGCGGCTGACCTTTTTCCTGCTGCGCGGACAGGATAATCTGGCCCTGGACCTGGCCACAGCGCTGCAAGACCTGAAGGAGCATACGCGCTTTTGTTCGGTTTGCTTCAACATTACCGAGGAAGACCCCTGCCTGATTTGCGCCGACGAGGAGCGAGATCCCTCCCTGCTTTGTGTGGTGGAGGAGCCGCTGGATGTGGTGGCTATCGAACGGTCGCGGTCGTATAACGGCCGTTACCACGTCCTGCACGGCGCCATCTCCCCGGTGGAAGGCATCGGCCCCGAAGACCTGAAAGTGGCTGAATTGGTGCGGCGCGTGCAGCAAGGTGTCTTTAAGGAAATCATCCTGGCCACCAACCCCACCCTGGAAGGAGAATCCACCGCCCTCTACTTGCAGCGACGTCTGCTCAACGAGCCGGTGAAAATGACCCGCCTGGCCCGCGGCCTGCCTGTGGGGGGCGACCTGGAATATACCGACGAAATTACCCTGGGCCGCGCCATGGAAGGGCGGCAAGAACTGTGACAGGGTGACAGGTTGACCATCTTCATTGTATCTTAATCTTGCCCAAAGCGTCTCAATGCGCTATCATTTGCCTCCCGTGATGGGGTGTCGCCAAGCGGTAAGGCAGCGGACTTTGAATCCGCCATTCCCAGGTTCGAATCCTGGCACCCCAGCTACCAAGGACTGCGGTTGAGGCCCCAGTCCTTTTTTTGTTTATAGTGGATCAGTCCATCAGCTTTTCAGCCAGTCAGGCTAAAGTGCTGAAGTGCTGACCGACTGAGACGCTGAGGAGCTAATTTGTGACTGTAGCAGTGGTGTTGCTGGCGGCGGGGCAGGGAACCCGCATGTTGTCGAAGAAGCAGAAGATTTTGCACGAGGTGGGTGGCAAGCCCATGGTGCAGCATATTTTTGAAGCGGCCGTTGCCATTACTGACGTGCCTCCGGTGCTGGTGGTAGGGCCGGGAGAGATGGGTGTGCCGGCGCTGTTTGGTAAGCGGGCGCAGTACGTGGTGCAGCCACAGCAGTTGGGCACCGGCCACGCCACGCTGATGGCCCGGGAACTGCTGCAAGGGCGGACGACCCAGGTGTTGGTGACCTATGGCGACATGCCGCTGCTAAAGGCGGAAACGCTGGCAAAACTGGCGCAAACCCAAATGGAAACTGGGGCCGCCATTGCTATGCTCTCTGTGTGGGGCGATCCGGCGTCTTCTTTTGGGCGCGTGGTGCGGGATGAAAACGGCCGTATCCGTGAAATCATGGAAGCCGCCCAGGCCCAACGCCAACCCAACGCCGCCGACCTGCTGGCCATTCGCGAGCAAAATGTCGGCGTCTACTGCTTTGCCGCCGACTGGTTGTGGGCCAACATTGGCAATTTGCCCCTACGCCAGGCACGCAGCGGGCAAGAGTATTACCTGACCGACATGGTGGAGTTGGCCGTGCAGCAAGGGCTGCTAGTGGAGGGTATCATCACGGAAGATGCCGACGAATGTTTGGGCGCGGGCACGCGGGCAGAGCTGGTGGCCGTGGAAAAGGCCTTCCGCCGCCGCGCCAATGCCCGCTGGCTGGCCCAGGGCGTAACGCTGGTGGATCCGGATACCACCTACATTGATCCGGACGTCACCATCGGGCAGGATACCGTCATCTGGCCCAACAGCTACTTGCAAGGGCAAACGGCCGTAGGCGAGGATTGCGTCATTGGCCCTAATGCTGTTGTCCGCAACGCGCAGGTGGGCAATGGCTGTATCATTGAGCAGGCGGTGGTGGACGGCGCAACTTTGGCTGACGGAACGGCCATGCTGCCGTACACCGTGAACCGTAAGCCGTAAGCCGATAACGGAACACGGAACACGGACTACCGTTTACGAACAACGACTGGAGCAATGCAATGATAGACGATGCCACAAGAGATAAACTGGTTGCCGCGGCCCTGGCGGCCCGCGAGTTCGCTTACGTGCCCTATTCCCACTACGCCGTGGGCGCGGCACTGCTGGGCGGTGACGGCCGTATCTACACCGGCTGCAACGTGGAAAATGCCTCCTATGGCTTGTCTAACTGCGCCGAACGCACGGCCGTCTTCAAAATGGTCTCCGAAGGCGTGCGCGAAATTTTGGCCGTGGTGGTCAGCACCGCCAACGCCGGGTCGCCCTGCGGGGCGTGCCGGCAGGTACTCACCGAATTTGCCGGGGACGTGCCCGTGTGGCTGGTGGACGAGGATGGCAACGGCCGTCAGACCACCCTCTATGCCCTGCTGCCCGACCATTTTGGGCCAGAAAACCTGCCTGAGGAGCAAGGGTGATGGGTTTTCTCTTCTGCCCCCCTGCTTCTCCACTCCCTTACCTTTGCCGGTGGGGGCGCCATGCCTAGAGAACGCACCTTCCGCACCGAAGCCATTGTCCTGCGCCGCAGCGATTTTGGCGAAGCTGACCGGCTGCTGACCTTGTTCAGCCGTGACTTTGGCAAGATTCGGGCCATTGCCAAGGGAGCGCGCAAGCCGCAAAGCCGCAAAACCGGCCACGTAGAGCTATTCATGCGCAGCCGCTTTCTCCTGGCTGAGGGGCGCGACCTGCACATTATCACCCAGGCAGAACTGGTGGAGGCGTACCCGCAACTGCGCGGCGACCTGCTGCGCACGACCTTTGCGTCTTATGCGTGCGAACTGCTGGACCGTTTCACCACGGAAGATGATAAGCACGTGGATATGTATGAGCTGCTCAGCGAGGCGTTAGGCTGGTTTGCGACCACCGCAGACCTGATGCTGGCGGCCCGCACCTATGAGCTGCGGCTGCTGGCTATGGCGGGGTTCCGCCCCCAGTTTTTTGAATGCCTCTCCTGCCGGGAAGCGATTCAGGAGCAGGACCAGTTTTTTAGCGCGGAGATGGGTGGCTTGCTCTGCCCTAACTGCCATCATGCTGACCGCCACGCCGTGCCGGTAACGGCCGTGGCCGTCAAAGTGCTGCGTTACCTGCAAACCCGCCCCTGGGAAGTGGTGAGCGTGCTGCAGTTGAAACGGCCGTTACACCGCGAACTCGAAGCCCTGCTGCACCACTACCTTACCTACCTACTCGAACGCGACCTCAAATCGGTAGACTTCCTGCACCGGCTGCGCCGCGAAGCCAACCTCTTTCCCCCCGCCGAAGAATGAGAGGGAGCAAGGGAGCGGAGGGGCGGGGGAGAGCAGTTTTCCCCCTTGCCCCCGTGCTCCTCTGCTCCCCTGCTCCCCTGCTTCTTATTGCCAGGTGCGCAAAAATTCCACCAGCAGGCGCGCGCCAAAGCCCGTGCCACCCTTAGGCGTATAGGCGCTGCCCTTTTCACTTAACGCCATCCCGGCAATGTCCAGGTGTGCCCAGGGGTAAGCGGTAAATTCCCGCAGGAAAATGGCCGACGTGCCCACGCCGCCCATGCGCCCACCGCTGTTCTGCATATCCGCTACGTCCGAATCAATGCTGCGGCGATAATCCTCGTACAGCGGCAGCGGCCACAGCCGTTCTTGCGTGTTTTGCCCGGCAGCGAGCAACTTGTCCCGCAGGCCATCATCGGTGCTGAACAGCCCGGCGGCCACGCCCTGGCCTAACGCCACCACGCAAGAGCCAGTCAATGTTGCTAGGTCTACCACAGCTTTAGGGTTGTACCGGGCGGCATAAACCAGCCCATCGGCTAGCACCATGCGCCCCTCGGCGTCGGTGCTGATGATTTCGATGGTCTTGCCGTTGCTGGCGGTGATTACGTCAGCGGGGCGGTAGGCGTCGGCGTCAGGCATATTTTCCGTGCAGGGCGTAATGCCGATGACGCGCAGGGGCAGGTTGAGCATCCCCACAGTTTTCATGGCTCCCAACACCGCTGCGGCGCCGCCCATGTCTGATTTCATGGCCCCCATGCGCTCGCTGGGTTTGATGGAGATGCCGCCGGTGTCGAAGGTGATGCCTTTGCCCACCAGTACAATGGTGTCCAGGTTGTCCCGGTCGCCGTTGTGTTCTAGCACAATGAACTTGGGTTTCTCGCCTGCTCCTTTGGCCACCGCCAGAAAGGCGCCCATGTTGTGTTTGGCCGCCCACTTGCGCCCGCCTACGGTAATGCTCATGCCATAGGCGGCGGCAATTTGCCGCGCGGTTTCGGCCATTAGACTGGGCGTGGCCACGTTGGGTGGCATATTGACTAAATCGCGGGCCAGGATGGTTCCGGAGGCAATGGCTTGGCCTGTTTCCACTCCGGCTTCGATGCCGGTGATTTTGGCGGCATCAAATTCTATGATGGTGAAGGTTTCGATGGTTTTTTTCGCGTCGTTACCCTGTTTGGGGGCGTCGTACTGGTAGAGGGCCAGCATGGTGGCCTCGACGACGGCCTGGGCAGCAGCGGCGGCGGGCAGCCCGGCGATGCCGGCCCCGTGAACGATGCTGGCCACTTCTTTAGCCCCTAGTTCGCGGGCGCGGGTGATGGCAGAAGCGGCCGTTTTCCGTACCCCTTCTAAGTCATACCCGTCCCGCTGGCCCATGCCCGCCACCAGCACGCGGGTTGCCGGTATGGCCCCCCTGGGGTAAAGGACGCCGACTTCGCCCGCTTTGCCGGTGAGGTCGCCGCTGGCTATCAGCTCGCTGATGGCGCTACCCAACGCCTGGTCTACCGCGCCGGTGGCGCCGCTGGGGCTAGTCACGTCGTCAAAGAGGTTAACGATGAGGGTATCAGCTTGCGTTTCTTGAATAGCACCTTGTAATGTTTGTATTTTCATGGTTTGCTCCAAATTTTAGGTTACAGGTTGCAAGTTACAAGTGCTATGACAGTGTAACTTGTAACCTTTTTAAGGTAAGTAATCTTCCCGCACGGGCGAAAAAACTTCGATGAGGCTGCACTCTTCCAGCACGTCGGCGCTGTGGGGCACGTTGCCGGGAATGCACCAACTGTCGCCCGCCTCGGCAACGATGGATTCACCGGCGATGATGAAGGCAATTTTGCCGGAGATGAGGTAGCCGGTTTGTTCTTGGGGGTGGTGATGCGTGGGAATTTGCGAGCCTTTCTCTAGCCGGAAATGGCCGAGCAAGCTTTTTTCGCCGTGGACGAGGGTTTTGAGGTGAATGCCGGGCAACAGCTCCCGGTAGCCGCCTGCTTCTGTTTTGTAAAACATGGTTTTGCCCCTTTCAATTTATGATTATTAGAGGTGCGTTACCCTTGCTATTGTATCTGATTTTCGGGGATTGCCTTTGCTGTCAGGGGGCGACTTTGAAGGAGTTGAAGAAGCGTTCTGCGGGTTCATCGGTGGCGCTGACAAGGCTGCCGGCGGTGAGTTGGTAGATGGTGTCTTCTACCACGTAAACGCGCAGGCGCATGTTGAGTCCAAGAACGGTTTCGTCGGAAAGCTGGAAGGTCCACTCTTTGCCGGGGTGGGAGCCGAGCTGCACGGCCGTTTCCTGCACATTCTGCAACTGGGCTGCGCTGCCAAACCCGCTGAGGTCGAAGGAGTCCAGGTAAGCGGCGGGAGATAGGCTGCCGGAAACCAGGTCAGGGTGTTGAAAGTATGTGAGGGCCTGGCGGTCGCTGTCCAGGTAGCTGGCCTGGATGACGGACACGGCCGTTTCGCTGCCGTCTAGGAGGCTGTTTTGCTGGATGGTTTGCAGCGGAACGCTGCGGCGAAAGTCTACGGTGAAACGGCCGTTTTCATCCACATAGGTCTCCCAATCTGGGTCTGGGGTGGGCGTGGCGGGTGGGGCGGCGGCCGGCGCGCAGCCAGCCAGCAAAAGCAAAAGGCAAAAGAGGGGCATCCAACGAGTCATAGCATCTCCGGGTAAATTTGTTCCTTGTGAACCATAGCCGCCATTGTTTTTCTGACAATGAAAACGGCCGTACAATAGCATAGAAATTCGCTAAAAAAGGACATACTCATGAAACTTCTCATCATTGGTGGCACCCGATTTCTGGGGCGCGCCCTGGTAGACGCAGCGCTGGCTGCGGGCCACACCGTCACCCTCTTTAACCGCGGGCAAAGCAACCTCAACCTGTATCCCCAGGTAGAAAACCTTATTGGCGACCGCGACGGCGGTTTAGGCGTTTTGGCCGGGCGGCAGTGGGATGCCGTCATAGACACCTGCGGTTACGTGCCCCGCGTTGTTGGCGCGGCAGCCAGCTTTCTTGCCGATGCGGTGAACCATTACACCTTCATTTCCACCCTCTCGGTGTACAGCGACCCCAGCATCGTAGGCATGGATGAAAGCGCCCCGCTGGGCACGCTGGAAGACGAAGCGGTGGAAGAGATTACCGGCGAAACTTATGGCCCCCTGAAAGTGCTGTGCGAACAGGCGGTGGATGCCGCTATGGGGTCAGAACGCGCCCTCCACGTTCGCGCCGGTCTCATTGTGGGTCCCCACGACCTCAGCGACCGCTTCAGCTACTGGCCGCACCGCGTGGCCCAGGGCGGCGAGGTGCTGGCTCCGGGCGAGCCAGAAAACGGGGTGCAGCTTATTGACGTGCGCGACCTGGCCCAATGGACGCTGCGCGCTACGGAAGTGCGGCTGAGCGGGCCGTTCAACGCTACCGGCCCGGCAGAAAAATTGACCATGGGCATGGTGCTGGACACATGCAAAGCCGTTAGCGGCAGCGACGCCACTTTTACCTGGGTCAGCGAAGATTTTTTGCTGGCGCAAGAGGTGGCGGCCTACACGGAAATGCCCCTGTGGGTTCCGGCGGAGTATGCCGGATTCGACACCTTTGCCTGCCACAAAGCCATCGCCGCGGGGCTGACCTTCCGCCCGCTGGTGGAGACGGTGCGGGCGACGCTGGATTGGCTGGCGACGCGCCCGGCCGATTACCAGTGGCGCGGCGGCTTGCGGCCAGAGCGCGAAGCGGAACTGCTGCGCCTGTGGCGGGAGTGGTCGGAAACGTAACGGCCGTTTCCCGCATCCTCCCAAACATCTGCTATACTCTCCCGATGAACCTTGGATTTAGCGGCAAAATCTGGCACTGGCGCGGCCCCTCCCCCTACTACTTTGTTACCATTCCGGCAGAACAAAGCAGCGCGCTGCAAGCCATTTCTGGTCTGGTCACCTATGGCTGGGGCGTGATTCCCGTGCATGCGCAGGTTGGCAATACTACGTGGACTACCTCACTTATCCCCAAGGATGGAGGCTACCTGGTGCCCCTTAAAGATCTCGTGCGCAAAGCAGAAAATCTCGCCGAGGGTGACGATGTTTTTATACGGCTGGAAGTAAGCCTATAAACGGGTAGATGGCGCCCTTTCAAAGCCCTTAAAACAGAATTGGCGGTGTAATGTGAGGCCGCGGATCAATTTGACCGGGGGTGCGGAGAATCACGGCCGTTTCTGGCACCGCCATCTCCCCATCCCGCACTTCCACCGGACGGTCATCCAGTAAATTGACATAAACCCCATCGGGCAGCGGGGTGGCCATCACATCCGTCACACCTGCTACGTTGAACGCGCCAAACAAGCCCTCGTTTTCTGCTTGCCACAAGGCCGAGAGAGCGGGCTGGTGCTGTAGCAGGGTAAACTGCCCATGAACCTGCACCGGGTCCTTTTTCAATTGACATAAACGTGTCAGGAACGCCTGGGCGCTATAGGCCCCCCACTTTACCTTGTCTACGTCAAAGAGGTCGGGGGTGTGGCTATTTTCCGCTTCCTGCCCGGCATAAATGAGAAAGGCGCCCTCGTTGAAAGCTTGAAAAGCCGTCCAGGCTAACGCCTGCTCACGGGTGGCGGCGCGGGCCATGATGCGCGGCTGGTCGTGGTTTTCAACGCAGCGCATTTTGATGGTGTGGGCGGGGTAGATGCCCTGCTGCTGCCAGAGGGCATTGACGTAAAAGGGTAAAAAGCTGGGGTCGGTTACCGCTTTTTCCCACGCCGGCCAGATGTCGTAGTCGTAGGAGAGGTCGAAGGCGTCATGTATTTCGCCGTCAGAGTGGGCAGTCAGCCCGTTGCGGCGGCGGTCAACCACGAAGCTGGTGTGCACAGACTCGGCCAGCCAGATGATGCCCGGTTTGACCTGCGCCACGGCCGTGCGCGCCCGCCGCCAAAAGTCCAAAGGTACAATGGAGGCCACGTCACAGCGGAAGCCGTCTACACCCAGTTTGGCCCACATTTGTAGGGTCTCAATCTGGTAATCCCACAATGCTTCGTTGGTGTAATCCAGGTCGATGACGTCACGCCATTCAGGGACAGTGGTGATAGGACGGCCGTTTTCATCCTGATGGTACCATTCGGGGTGTTCGGCCAGCAGCAGGGCGTCGTGGCTGGTGTGGTTGTACACCACGTCAATCATCACCTTCAACCCCAGGGCGTGGGCGTACTGGCACAGCAGCTGAAACTCCTTCTTGGTGCCGTACTCCGGGTTGACGGTGCGGTAATCCTGAATGGAGTAGGGGCAGCCCAATTCCCCTTTTTTGTTTAGCTGGCCGATGGGGTGAATAGGCATAAACCAGATGACGTCCACGCCCAGGGCCTTGATGCGCGGCAAGTCGGCCGTGACGTTGGCCAGGGTGCCGTCCCGACCATGATTGCGCACGTAAATCTCGTATAAAACCAGGTTGCGGTAAGATTGGGGTGTATTTTGCGCCATTTACTGGTTAAACCTCCGGCTAATCTCTTCCATGCGGGTGCGGTTGACGCCGCCGTCGCCATGGCCCAGGCGGGCGGCTGACTTCATGTGAATCACACTGTTTTCCCCATCAAAATAGAACTCTACGTCATCTACAAAGTGCCACACGGCAGAGCGGAACTCGGCGTGGATGTAGTTCGGGGCATTGGTAATGACGCGGACGCGGGGCATGGCCATAATGACATTGTACAGGCGTATTTTCGCTTCTGGCAAGCTACCGCTGTAGGTTAGGGGGTCAATGCGGTGCTGTTCATTGGTGGCCAAGGTGCTGACGCAGTTGGGCGAGGAGGGGCAGGGGGTGAAACGGCCGTTTTCCACCCCTAATTGCTCCGGCATAGGGCTAACCCGCTGCACCAGCCAGCGCGCCACAAAAAAGCCAGCTACCGCTAAAACTACTATGGAAACGATGTATTTTCGCATGTCTCTTCCTTTAGGTTTTTTCAAGATGATAAAGAGGGATGGGACAGGGGGCCAAAATTCTCATGCCCTGCTGAAAGAAAAAACCGCCGGTTTATGGCCGGCGGTTCAAGCATTTGCTGGGACATACTGCCACTAAATGGCGGGCACAGATTCCAGCTCGCCCATCAGCACCGGCTCAATGTGGCTCAAAGCCCAGTCAATCTCCTCTTTGGTGATGACCAGCGGGGGGGCAAAACGGATGACGTTGACGTGGGTCTCTTTGCAGAGGATACCCCGGTCGCGCAAGGCTTCGCAGAACGGCCGTGCCGGACGATTCAGCACCACGCCAATGAACAAGCCCTTACCGCGCACCAGCGTCACGTGTTCGCTCTCAATACGCTCCAGGCGCCCCTTAAAATAGTCGCCCAACTCGCGGGAGCGCTCCACCAGCTTCTCTTCTTGGATGACGCGCAGCGCCGCGCGGCCAATGGCTGATCCCAACGGATTGCCGCCAAAGGTGCTGCCATGGTCGCCTGGGCGGAAAAGCCCCAAAATTTCCCGGTCAGCCAGCACCGCCGATACGGGGTAAAAGCCCCCGCTCAACGCCTTGCCCACGGTGATCATGTCTGGGCGCACGCCCTCATGTTCACTGGCAAACAATGCGCCGGTGCGGCCCAGCCCGGTCTGAATCTCATCGGCGATAAAGAGAACGTTATGCCTGGCGCAAATGTCGGCTGCTGCTCTCAGGTAGCCTTCTGGCGGCACCACCACGCCACCTTCACCCTGGATGGGTTCCACCAAAAAGGCCACGGTGTTGGGCGTAATCGCCGCTTCCAGCGCGGCGGCGTCGCCATAAGGAATCATGACAAAGCCAGGGGTGAAGGGGCCAAAATCTTCCTTATACTGCTTTTCGCTAGAAAAGCTGATGAGGGTGGTGGTACGCCCAGCAAAATTGCCCTCGCAGACAATAATTTGGGCATGGCTTCGGGGCACGCCTTTTTCCAGGTAACCCCATTTGCGGGCAGCTTTGATGGCTGTTTCCACCGCCTCGGCACCGCTGTTCATGGGCAGGGCCATGTCATACCCCGTCAGCTCGCAAAGCTCCTGCACAAACGGCCCCATCTGGTCGTTACGGAAAGCGCGGGAAGTCAGGGTAACGCGCTCCATTTGCTCGATGGCCGCCTGGCGAATGGCGGGGTGGCTGTGGCCCTGGTTAACGGCCGAATAGGCGCTGAGACAGTCCAGGTACTTATTGCCTTCCACGTCATAAACCCACACGCCTTCGCCCCGCTCAATCACCACGTCCAAGGGGTGGTAGTTGTGGGCGCTGTAGGTTTCTTCTAACTGAATAAATTTGTTGCTTTTGCTCATGATGGTATCTCCTAAATTTGTAGGTTGTGGGAATGTTTGGTTGTATCTTTAGAAAAAAAAGCCTGATTTTAAGAGAATCAGGCTTTGCTCGGACCAGATTGTTAGTTACCACGATGCGGTCTTCTTTTCTGGCTGAATTATAGCAAATATGGGGTAGGGGCTGTCAATGGACTTTGGTCATTGCTTACCGGGGGCTGCGCACCGTTCCATACCTTTGCCCAATGGTTTCTTGCCCGGTTTCTGATTGTAGCCAGGATAACCAGGTACGCAATTCGCCCTGGGGTTCGGCCAGGCTGACAAAGTAAAGGGGCGAACTGAGGGGGTAAGCCTGAGCGGTGGCGGTATTGGGCAGTGCCGGGATGCCGTCTAGCTCCAGGGCTTTGACGTTGCTGACGCTGCCCATCATGGTGTAGCCGATGGCACCAGGGTCAGCGGCTACCAGCTCTTGCACGGCCGTATCCCCCGCTGCCACCACCGCATTAATGCTCATCCGCTGTTCGGCCATGATGCGTTGGGTGAAAATGGTACGCACTCCTGAGCCGCGCTCGCGGGTAACCAGGGTGATGGGCAGGTCTGGCCCGCCCAAAGATGACCAGTTGGTGATACGGCCGTTAAACACCGCCTGCACCTCCGCTCTGCTTAACGTTGTAAGAGGATTGTCTGGATGAACGACAAGCACTAACCCATCCACAGCTACCGGATTAAACCAAACTGCCTCATTTTCGGGGATATGGTGTACCAGCAGCGCATCCAGATTCCCCGCTGCCAGGTCAGCCAAGAGCGTGATGGTGTTGGCGGGCACTGGTTGCAGGTGAAAGTCCGGGTTGGTCGCCAGGGTGAGAACGGAAACGGCCGTGTCTGCCACCCCCACGCGCAAAATCACCGGTTCCGGATTGGGCGGCACATCCGACGGCGGCAGCGGCGTTGCTTGGCAGCCCAAGAGCAGGAGCAGCAGGAGCAGCAGGAGCAGGGGAGCAAGGGAGCGGGGAAGCATAGGAAATTGGAGATTCGAAATGAGAGATTGCCAGGCTTCCAACCTCTAATCTCCAATCGTTTTTCTAGCCTCTCAGCGCAATGACCAAAAAGGAAGCTGCGCTGAAAAGAACAACATACCCAACAAAGATGTAGAGGCTGCGCTGCTTAAGCCAGGTGAGCAAAAAGTGGATGCAGGCATAGCCCGAAAGGGCCGCAGCTACAAACCCGGCCAACAAGGCCGGCCACTGGCTGCCCAGGTTGCCTGCCTGCACCAGGTCCACCATGGAGAGCAACCCCGCGCCCAAAATGGCGGGAATGCCCAGCAAAAAGCTAAAGCGGGCGGCTGTAGCCCGGTCGAAGCCGCGCATCAGCCCGGCGGTAATGGTGCTGCCGCTGCGTGAAATACCAGGAAACAAAGCCAGCATTTGGAAAAAGCCTATCACCAGGGCGTCCAGCCAGGTAAGCTGGGCTAAATCTTTTTTGCCGGACAGTAGCCGTTCACCCGTGACAAGGAGTACGGCCGTTACCAGCAAAAATCCTGCGGCAACAGCAGGTGCACCAAAAGCCTCTTCAAAAAAATCAGCAAACAACAGGCCCACCGCCCCAGCAGGCACAGACCCCAAAATAATAAACCAGCCCAGGCGTGACTCAGCTGTGGCCAAAGGTTGGCGACGGCGTAGCCCATCCAGTACCCCTCTCGCAATTTTCCATAGATCTTGGCGGAAATACACCAACACCGCCAACAGCGTGCCCTCATGCACAATGGAAATCAGCGTCAGGCCTGGCTCCGCCAGGGTGAACAGGTAAGGAACCAGCACCAAGTGGCCAGAACTAGAGATGGGCAAAAACTCCGTAGCGCCCTGTAGAATGCCTAAAATGATTGCTTCAAGTATGCTCATAATCGTTATCCATGGTCCGTGGCCCGTTGTCTGTAATCGGCAAGGGGTAAACGCCGGGCAAAATTTGGCAAGTTAGTCATGACTCAGTGATTGCCGGTGATGGGTAATGGCGCAAAAAATTTGCCGCAAAGGTGCTAAAAGTGCCTGCGGCAACGGCCGTGCGAATCTGGCGCATCAGCTCCAGCAAAAAGTGAAGATTGTGGGTGGTCAGCAGCACGTGGCCCAAAATTTCATTAGCCTGTACCAGATGGCGCAGGTAGGCCCGGCTAAAATGCTGGCAGCTATAACAGGCACAATCAGGGTCAATAGGCTGCGGATCGCGGGCAAACTGGGCGTTACGCAAATTGAGTTTGCCACCCAGCACCAGCGCCGTGCTGTGCCGCGCCAGCCGGGTGGGCAGGACACAGTCAAAAATATCTACGCCGCGCAATACGCCATTGACCAGGTCTTCCGGTGCGCCGACCCCCATGAGGTAGCGCGGCTTGTGGCGGGGCAAAATGGGGCGCAGCACATTCAAAGTTGCCGCCATCTCCGCTTTGGTTTCCCCAACGGCCAACCCACCAATGGCATAACCGGGTAAGTCCAGTTCTATCATGAAGCGGGCGCTTTCCTCGCGCAGGTCTGGGAATATGCCCCCCTGTACAATGCCAAAGAGAGCCTGATCATCTCGGGTTTTGGCCGCCATGCAGCGCAGCAGCCAGGGGTGGGTGCGGGTTAAGGAGTGCTTCACATAGTCATAGTCGTTTGGCGGCGGGCACTCGTCAAAGGCCATGATAATATCTGCGCCCAGGTTTTCTTGAATGGCAATACTGCGTTCCGGGGTGAAGCGGTGGCGGCTGCCGTCAATGTGGGATTGGAAGGTCACGCCGTCAGCGTCTATTTTGCGGCTGCTGCTGAGGCTGAAGACTTGAAAGCCGCCGCTGTCGGTGAGAATGGGGCCAGGCCACTGCATAAATTTGTGCAGCCCACCCAGTTCATGCACCAGCTCGTCGCCGGGGCGCAGGTAGAGGTGGTAGGTATTGCTAAGAACGAGGGTGGCGCCCAGCGCGTGCAAATCGGCGGGGCGCAGCGCTTTCACGGTGGCCTGGGTGCCTACGGGGGCAAAAACAGGGGTGTAAATGATGCCGTGAGGGGTGTGGAAACGGCCGTTTCGCGCCCCGCTCCCCCCATCTTCACATTCAATTTCAAATTCAAACATAAGGGGGGATTATACCGTTGTCTGCTGGGGAATAAAACCTGGGGTTTGCCTGCTCGTATACATAGCAAGATTGAGCCAACGTAGAGACCGCTAACTTATTTACGAGCGATTGCTTCGGTGAAGTGGTTACAGGGTACAGGTTACAAGTTACAAGTTACAAGTTACAAGTTACATTTGTGCTTGATGTAACCTGTAACCTGCAACCGTTTAGTTCAAACCCAACCGGTTGGCCGCCTGCTGGCACAGGCTGGCCCCACCAGCCGCCATCCATTCTTGCAGCGTCGGGCTTTCCGTCAGCCCGGCGCTGGCATCTTCATAAATGCCGGTGCCCCAGGTGTAATAACGGCGCGTTTCGGAAACCCAGCTATCCCAGCCGTTGAGGGCCGCCCGTGGCCCGCCGTTATAACCCGCCAGCGCGCGCCCCACATCCCCATTGGTCAAGTCCAGCACATACACGTAAAAACTAAGACCGCGCAGGGCATTGGTGTCGGGGTCAAAAGCATTTTCGCCCGGCTCAAAGTGGAATGGCATCACCTGGAAAAGGCTTGTGGCCCCGGCGTGGGACAACGCCTGGGGGTCACCACAAGATTCAATCTGCATAATGGTCGCCGTGATGTTGGGGTCCAGTCCATGGGCGGCGGACCATTCCAGAATTTTGGGCGCCCAATGCTGAACGGGTGGCGCGAAGATGGGGGAAATGCCGGTGGCCGCAGGGGCCACGGCTGTATCCAAAGTTTCTGTGTGGGTGACGGCCGTTTGCGCAGCTTCACTGGCCGCTAACCCATTCCCCTCAGACAAGTCCGCCACCTGGGTGCGCGGTGCTAACATGGCTCCCCCCAGCACAACCACCAGCAGCACAATGGCCAGCGTCCACATCATCCGCTGACGGATGTCCATTTGTGCTGGTTCGGGGGGTAAATCTGCTTTTGTAATCTTCAGAGGAGACTCGTTCAAAGGGGTTTCTATGACCTGATAAGTAATCGTATATTCGTAAAGAGCCATAGTTTACCTCAAAATGGAAAAGGTTGGAGAATGATATGCAAAAAAATAGAGTGGCTGGAGATTGGTCTCCAATCTCCAGCCTAGTTATCCATTACCGCCGGGGGCTGGCATGTACGCCCGCCGGCACGCGGCGAATGGTGCCATTGGGGCGCGGCGGGCGCTGCCGCACGCGAGAGTTTTGCCGTTGGGGCATTGCTGGCGCCCGCTTTTGTGGTGCCGGTGCAGGCTGCTCCAAGGGTTCATAGGCAGCGGCTGGCTCTGGTGGAGGCGGAGGGGTAGACTGCCGTTGCCGGTTAATGATCTGGCTGGCCGGTTGGGCCCGCTGTGGCTGCAGTTGGGGCCGAGGCTGGGTGCTGCTGAGGGCCGCCGCGGCAGGACGCTCTTCCCGGGCACGGCTAAAGTCAAAGATATGGTCGCCGGCCACGGTGAAAGCGCCAATGAACAGGATGCGCGTCAGCCAGACCAGCACAGCCACAAAAATTGGCACTGTATTCAACAGTTGTTCCCGTGACAGTACCTCATTGCCAAAATTATGGTTGAGCAGGGTCAGGGAAACCGCCCACCAGGTCATGATGGCGTTCATGGTGGCGCCCAGCAACCAGGCCCCCATGAGGTACCAAACCTCACGCGGCTCCTCTGCAAGCTCTTGCTCTGGAGTGAACAGGCGAATGAGTCCTGCAAAATCAATGGAGCAAAAGGCAATGGCCAGAATGCTGGCCCACTTTAGACCCAGAAACTCTACTTCACCCAGCAGGTTGCGCAGGGCGTACTGGGTTGTGTCGAAATTGAACATCTCAAAGGCCAGCAAGGAAATTATCAAAATAATGCCAACCATTGCCCGGCGGGGAAGGGTGTTACCCATAGCGGCTAAACGGGCGCTGAACTGGCTTTCACGGGGATAATAAGATTCACTTCTCATCGTTAGCATCTCCTCTTTATTTCTTCACACCGGGCGGTACCATAAAATATGTGCAGGGCTCCCGCCTGGTGTGAGGTTTTCACTTAGGGAAACCCCTTGTACAAAATAGGCAATTTGCATTACAATAACAAAACAAATGTTCTATATTTTTGCACTCAGCCCCTGGACTTTGAAGGGGTCCGGGATGGGCGAAATCTAGAACAAGTGCTACAGAGAGAAGATTAGCACTTGTGTTCTATAAAGTCAACGGTTTTGCTGCAAATTGTGTCATTAGCTGTCACTTTTGGCCTCAGAAACGGCCGTTTCCCCCACCAAATTGCCATGTATAATGAGGGCATGCTGCTCATTCTGACCCACGAAAACGCCGACTTTGATGCCGTTGCCTCCCAATTGGCCGCCTACAAGCTGTTTCCTGAGGGCGTGCCGCTGCTGCCCCGTCGCCTCAACCGCAATGTGCAGCAGTTTCTGAACCTGTACTGGAGCGTGCTGCCCTTCATGCAGCCCGAAGATTGGCGCAAAAAACGGGTGGACCAGTTAGTGCTGGTTGATACTCAGACGCCTCTGAGTGTGCGGGGTGTTGCCCGGCATCCCCAAGTGCGCGTATTCGACCACCATACCGGCCATACGCCCAAAGAAGGCTGGCATTACCAGGTAGAAGCCGTTGGCGCCACTGTGACACTTCTGGTTGAACGTTTGCAGAGTGCCGGGCTGCATCTTTCTGTGGAGGAGGCCACGCTGCTGCTGCTAGGCATACACGAAGATACTGGTTCATTGACCTATGACACCACCACGCCCCGCGACGCGCAGGCAGCCGCCTGGCTCCTCAATCAGGGAGCGCAGCTCAACGTGGTGCGCCGCTTCCTGAACATCCCATTGACCCCAGAACAGCAGCGACTTTACGATGCCTTGCTGGGGGCTGCCGAATGGGTGCAGGTGGGCGGGCGGCAGGTGGTGCTTGCGGCCGTAAAAGCGCCCGATGACTTTACCGACGAAATCTCTTCCATCACGCACCGGCTGCGGGATGCTTTGCAGCCGGTGGCTTTGTTTGTGCTGGTGCAGATTGGCGCCGATGTGCAGGTGGTGGCGCGCAGCAGCGAGGATGCCGTGGACGTTGCCCAGGTAGCTGCGGCTTTGGGCGGTGGCGGACATAGCCGGGCAGCGGCGGCCCTGATTCCCAAGCGCAGTCTTGTTTATGTGCAGCAGCGGGTGGGGGACCTGCTGCACGAGGTGGTGCAGCCCATTGACCGGGTAGCGCAAATTATGTCTTATGGCGTGCAGGCTATTACGGCGGACATGAGTGTGGCGGAAGCGGCCGTGCTGATGCAGCGTTTTGGCTATGAAGGGTACCCGGTTTTGGATGAGGCGGGGAGACGGTTGGTGGGCTTGTTGACCCGCCGGGGAGTGGATCGCGCCATGAGCCACGACTTGGCGCGCTTCCCGGTGCGGCGGGTGATGAAGGCGGGCACGGTAACGGTGCGTCCCACGGATTCCATTGAGCGGGTGCAGGAGCTGATGCTGAACGAGGGGTGGGGGCAGATTCCGGTAGTGGCAGACGAGGCGACGGAGGATGACCCCACCCGCCTGATTGGCATTGTGACGCGCACAGATTTGTTGAATCATCTCTTCCAACCGGCGCAGAAAACGGCCGTTTCCCACATGCGCGGCTTGCTGGCAACCAAGCTGCCTCCGGCCATGTGGCGCATGGTGCTGGCTATCAGCGCCGCCGCTGACCGGCTAAACATGCCGCTCTACTTTGTGGGCGGCCTGGTGCGTGACTTGCTGCTGGATATTCCTGCCAAAGATTTAGACATGGTGGTGGAAGGGGATGCCATTGAGTTGGTAGAGCAACTGCAAGCGCAGTTTGGGGGGCAGGTGCATACCCATCGCCGCTTTGGCACAGCCAAATGGTTTACCACGCCGGAAATATGGCAGGCCGTGGTAGACGCAGAAGCCTGTGAAGGTGGCGGCATTTTGACCATTGATGGGTTGCCCGCGGCCATTGATTTTGTGACGGCGCGTACCGAGTTTTACCGGGAACCGTCGGCTTTGCCAGAGGTAGAGCGAGGATCGATTAAGCTGGATTTGCACCGGCGGGATTTTACCATTAACACCCTGGCGCTGCGGCTGGATGGCGCGCATTTGGGGGAATTATTGGACTTTTATGGTGGCCAACGGGATTTGCAGCAGGGGTTGATTCGGGTGCTGCACAGTATTAGCTTTGTGGATGATCCGACGCGGATGCTGCGGGCGGTACGCCTGGAGCAGCGGCTGGGCTTTACCATTGAACCGCGCACGGCCGAACTGCTGCAAGATGCGCTACCCATGCTGGATCGGGTGACGGGGGATCGCATTCGCCATGAGCTGGAGCTGGCGCTGCGGGAAAAGCTGCCGGCACGGATCCTGGCGCGGTTGGCGGAGTTGGGCATTTTGGCGCAGATTCATGCACCGTTGGTGTGGCTGCCAGAAACGGCCGTGTCTTATGCCCGCGTGCCGGCCTTGTTAACGGACCCAGAATGGCGGGCTGCCTTGCGCGGGGAGTCGCCCGCCTTTGTTTATTTTGCCCTGTGGTTGGTGGGGCTGTCCCCGGATGTGCAGGGGGGGAGTATGGCCCGCCTGCGGGTGCGCAAGGATACGCGGGAGGATGTGGCGGCGGCGAGCAGATTGCTGGCGCTGCTGCAAGATGTGCGTGAGGATGCCTCTCCGGGGGAGGTGGAAAAGGCGTTACGGCCGTTTCCGCCGCGGGTGCTGCTGGTGGGGCGGGCTGCTGTGGGTGCCGGGCCTGTGGCTAATTTGCTAGAGGCGTATTACCGAGAGTGGCGCCACGTGAAAACGGTCGTCAACGGCAACGATTTGCGCGCCATGGGCTACAAGCCCGGCCCCCACTTTGCGGTCTGGCTGGATGCATTGCTGGCGGCGCGCCTGGATGGTCGGGTGAGTACGCGCGAGGAGGAGCTGGCGCTGCTGCCCAGCATCATTCACGCCGCGCCCGCCCCTGAAGATTGAGACAAACTGGTGGGGTCTCTCGTTTCTTTGAGAGAAGCTCCGCCCCGTTTCGTGCTCCCATTTTAAAAGGTAGAAATTTGCCCCTGCTGCTCTTCGCTAAGGGGCCATTCTCCCGCTTCCAGGTAAGCGACAGCTTCATCTAAAGTGCCATTCATGATGATTTTGACGCGATAATTGTGTCCGGCGACGGCCGTGACATCAATTACCTTCAAATACTCACTCAGGCGAGTATCTTCGGAGGATAGGCTGCCCAGCATGTTGGGCGCATTACGGAAGAAATCCCAGTTGAAGCTGCCGTTTTCTTCACCAATACGCAGCGGCAGCGAGTAGATGCCCGATTCCACCAGGTCTTGGAAAAAATGGGTGCCGTAAGAAAGCTCAGGCGAATGCCCATCTTTGATAATGGCCATCTCAATAAGCACCCGGGTGTTGTAAATGTCGGCATAGGAGACGGGAACGCCCAGCTCCATGTTGGCGCTGCCCCACCGCCCTGGTCCCATGAGAATGAAGGCTTCGTTTTCCAGCCGCTTGTTCAGGTGACCGATGGCGCGGCTTAATTCGGAACGGGTGCTGGTGTCGGGGATCTGGTAATATTTTTCTGGGTCTACAAAGACGATGTAACGAATGCCTTCTGCCAGACCATCGGGGATGAGTTCGTGGGCGCGGAACAGGGTTTTGTCGGGGGGGAGATCGCTGGGAATGGCTACGGCCGTTTGCTCTTCTTCTCGCTGGCTTAATGGCCGACACTGCAAAATGTGCAACTTGTAATCCGGGTAAGGGTAGTTGTCAATGATTTCTATGGTAAATTCCACGTCCACCGGGGTTTTGTACGTGCGCTCTAGCCGCTGCAAAGCTGTGCGTATCAGCCTGACAAATTTCTCGTCCTTGGTCAACGAATCAAAGGTCAGCACCAGCCTGTCCGCCGGGGAGATCATGCCCGCAGCCATAATCCCTTGCAGGTAATCTCCCTTATCTAGAGAAGCAATGTGGCGTAAGTCAGGGTAGTCTGGCTTCAACACTTCGCGCACGGGCAGCGTTTTGAAAGTGTTGTCCTGCAGGTCTATCAGGTCAACGTACCATTGTGAGTATTGGCGAATTGTGCGCGCAGTGGTTTCCGGGCGCAGGCGGGGGTGGCTCAGGGCAATCATGCGCGGGAAATCGTTCTCGACGCGGTCAACGGCTCGCGTGCCCAGCCCCCAGACCATGCGCACAAACCCATCTTCGCGGCGTATTTTGGCATTCCAGCGGAAGGGGTTCTGGCTAAAGGCAACACCAGCCACCGTGGGTAAAAAGTAACGGCCGTACTGCTTCCCCCGCACTCGCTGCAGCAAAATTGCCATACGCTCATCATAATCAATCAAACCATGGTGGTGCCGGTATAACAGCGCATCCGGATTCAGCGTGCTGGCATAAATCCGCTTAATTGCTTCCAACAGCGCTTCCAGATTCTCTTCAAAACTGGCCTGATTGGGCAAAAAGTAGCTGTCATACTTGCCGGCAAAAGAAAAGCCAAAATTGTCTTCTAACAAGCTGGATGAACGCACAATTAGCGGGTCGTTCCCCATGTGCAGCAGTACTTCCCGCAGTTGGTCCACCACCGTTTCCGAGAAAGCACCTGCCAAATGCGCCTCCACAATCCGCGGGTATTGGGCACGGATTTCATCTAAAGGCCGGTATTTCTGGTTCATGAAGTTGCTCAGCTTGTTTGCCAGCCGAAACTCGTAAATCACCTCACTCCCAATGAAATAAGAGTCAGGAATCTGCACCAGGCTGCTAATGTCCGGGCCAACCTCCGGGTTGCGCTGTTGCAAAATACGCCAGGCCAGCACCATACCCGCTGCTTTACCCCCAATTTTCCCCGTGCCAATCAGCCGCTGATAGATGCGGCGCAGGTCGCTCATCATGAATACCTTACGCGCCACCCCAATAAAGGGCAGTTGATCACTAATCATGCGCTTGATGAGCACAACTTTGATTTCCTCTAAGTGATGCTGCACGCTTTCGCGCTCATTGGGCGGTAGAGATTCATAGATTTCACCTTGCTGAAACAAAAGTTCCCAGGGCGCAATTTCGGGGTTAAAGCGCAATTCCGGCCCCAGGCTGGTGCTGGGTTGCGAGTGCAGCACCTCGTCAATGATGGCGTCTAGCACGGGAATGCCCAGGTTGTTGGCAAAGTAAGCGTCTGTCTGGAAGTCCCGAACACGCTCTTTGCGTTTGTTCCAAATGCTGGCTTCTTCCTGGCTGTAGGGGTCCATCAGCCCTTCGCGGCGTTGGGACTCAATGGCCTTGCGCTTAACTTCTGCATCAAAATCAGCCTGATTGATGACCCCACGCTTGAACAGCTCTTCGCGCATGCGTACGCGAATCATGTCGCACAAAATGGGGTATTGGGCTAGTTTTATGTAAATGTCAATGGTGGGTGTTACACTGCGTAAGGGTCTTGTGGGACTCATCATGCACCTGTTTGTAGAGCTTGGTTTTGCCCATTATAGCAGCTTGCCAGATTTGCGGAATGGCTGTAAAAAGCGGAAAGGCTGGTCGGCAAATGAGCCGGTCAGTAAGTCGGGCGGAGACGCTAAAACGGAGGAAGATTATGCCAACGATTTTTGCCAAAATTGTGCGGGGAGAAATTCCCGCAGATATTGTGTATCAGGATGAGCAGGTGACGGCGTTTCGGGACATTAACCCGGCAGCGCCCACGCACATTCTCATTGTGCCCAATAAAGTGATACCCACGGTGAATGATTTGCAGGAGGGGGATGAGCAATTAGCCGGGCATATGATGGTGGTGGCACGAAAAATTGCCCAGCAGGAAGGGATTGCCGAGAGCGGCTATCGGCTAATCATCAACTGCAACAAGGATGGTGGGCAAGAAGTGTTTCACCTGCACCTGCACCTGGTAGGGGGACGGCCGTTAGGCCCTATGGTGCTCCGCCGTGCATAAATTTTGGCTGTCAGGGGGCAGTGTCATAAACGGTGATCACCGCGGGCAGAGGCACAAAGGCGGGAATGCTCACTGGCGGGTCGGTCAGCAGCAGCCCGGTGGACGTGCCGCCGTCCAGGTTGAGGGCGTTGACCAGCTCCCATCCTGCACCTTCAGCTAAAAAGCGGCTGAATTGGTTGAGGGTAAAGCCTCCCAGCGGGGCGACGATGAAGAGCAAACGGCCGTTCTCATCCATCCCTACGGCCGTGCGCCGTGCTGTCCGGCCATCTTCCTCACCATAAGCGGCGACCCCGTCGCGCACCAGCATGGGGAAGGATTGCAGAGCAAATTGCAGCGGTTCTTCGGGAGTGTACGGCCGTTCTGCCAGGCTCCGTACCGCAATCCCCTCTTGTGCAATGGCCAGCATGCCGCCAAACCCCTCGTAGCTTACCCCGCTGGCCTGTCCATGCACCACAATTAATCCCGTGGCCAGGTACTCTGGCGTAAAAAAGCCACCGTTGATCACCAGCAACGCACCGGTTTCCGCCTGCCAATCAGTTAGCAGTTGGGGAGTGCCAGGGCGGTAGGCAATGCTGACGGCATAGAGCGCCAGGTCCAGACGCAGGGCAGTGACACGCTCGCGCACACTGCCCCCGGCGTCGAAGAGGGTGACGGTGCGCTGTTCCATGCCGGGACGCAAAGGCTGCCAGCCGCTGTCTGGTGCGGGCGCTGGGGTGACGGTCACGGGTACCAAAGTTGGCGTGGGCTGGCGGGGCGGCGCAGTAGGGATGATAGGCGTCGGCGTGGGGGGAACGGCCGTCGCCGTCACGCATCCTGTTACCAAGAAAAGGCCGAGGAGCAGGGGCGCAAGGGGGCAAGGGAGAATCGTTCTCCCCCCTGCTCTCTTGCGCCCCTGCTCCCTCATCCTCATGCTCATTCGGACAGCGCCAACTGGGTGCGGTGAATGCGTGCCGCCAGGGGGTCGAGGCCCAATTCCAGCAGTACCTCGTCGGGGCGGCCCGTTTTGGACGGCTCCAGGCAGAGACGCATGGTGATAACCGGGTTTTCGCCGCTGCTGTCTAACTGTAAGTCAAGGATGAGGGGGCGCAGGTCGTATTCTTTGCGCTTTCTATTCCGCTCACTGCCCCGCTCGCGCACGCGCACGGCCGTTTCCGCCGCCAGCAGAGCGTCCATCTTTTGCTGCAACGCAGCCAAATCTGCCACCGGGTCTAGCAGCGTGGCTGTGTAGGTCGATTCCGCGGTAATGGATTGCAGCGATGGCCCGTCGGTGGGCACTTCCTCCACGCCCACTATTTCGATGCCGGGCGCCATGCGCTGCATCATTTGCTGCTGCGCCACCGCTGGTTCCACCCGTTCGTCCAGCCAGATGTCGGCCAGTTCGCAGTCGCTGGTGTAGCCCAGAGGCAAGGCGGTGGCCATGGCCAGGCGGGGGCGGCGGTTGAAGCCCTGAGAATAAGTGACGGGCATATTGGCTCGATTCAGGGCGCGTTCCAGGGTGCGCGCCAGGTCCAGGTGGCCAATGTAGCGCGTGGGGCCAAATTTGCGGAAGGTAAAGCGTAGTCGTTGGACGTAAGTTGCTTGCATAATTCACATGATTGGTTGGATAGTTTATTGGTTGGTTTGGATGTAACCTGTAACTTGTAATCCATCTATTGTAGCCAAAAATTTCTGATTGGTGAGGGGATGGGTTAAAATGCGGCTAATGAAACGAGTATGCCGTATTGCGCTTTTGTTCTTGCTGATAGCCGGGTTGGTAATGGGAATAGCGGGCTGTGAACGGCCGGATCCCCAGGTGACGGTGGTGGCTTCGCGGATGCCCCAGGCGAATTTGCCGCCAACGCCGTTGGTGACGCCCTTTGGCGGCAGTGTGGGCGCGGTACAGCCCACAGCGGGTGATGTGCTGGAAACGGCCGTGCCCTTGCCTACCTTGCCCACTTACTTTGGCACACCTACGCCAGATCCGCCGCACCTGGCGGTGGGCGGCAGCGACCAGCCTTTTGTGTCCCACGTGGTTAATTCGGGCGAAACCCTAGGCTACATTGCCCAACTTTATGGCAGCAGCGTAGAAGAGCTGCAAGAAGCCAACGATTTGGGCGGGTCTGACCTGGTCTTTGCCGGGCAGGAGCTGCTGGTGCCCGGACAGTCAACCCAGGTTGGCCCTGACTTCAAGCTCATTCCCGACAGTGAGCTGGTTTTTGGTCCCGCCGCTGCCGATTTTGACGCCCGCGCCTTTGCCCAGTTTTTCCAAGGTTATCTTTTGGGCTACCAGGAAGAGGTGGAAGGGCAGATTTTGGACGGGCCAGAGGTCGTGATGCTGGTAGCGGAGCGGTATAGCGTCAATCCGCGCCTGCTGCTGGCGGTGCTGGAATACCGCGCTGGGTGGGTGACTCAGGCGACGATCAATGATGCCACCTTTGCTCTGGGTTACCTGAAGCCAAACCGGGGTGGCCTGTACTGGCAGTTGGCCTGGGCGGCTAACCAGCTCAATTGGGGCTTTTACGGCCGTGCAGAAGGGGGCGTGAACAGCTTTCTCATCAAGGATGGCACGCGCATTGCCTTTGCGCCCACCATCAATCACGGAACGGCCGGCGTGCAAACGATGCTGGGAGCGCATGATGCGGCTACGCTGGAAACCTGGCTGCAAGATGTGGGGCCGACGGGTTTTGTTGCCGCCTACAATCGCCTTTTTGGCAGCCCCTTTGCCTATACCATTGACCCGCTGTTGCCCCCCGACCTGGCCCAGCCTCCCATGCGCCTGCCCTGGAGCAGTGAAGAGACGTGGTACTTTACCGGCGGTCCCCATGGCGGCTGGGACAGCGGTTCGGCGTGGGCGGCGCTGGATTTTGTGCCGACCGGGGAACAGTTGGGGTGCGTGCAGTCAGAGGCGTGGGTAACGGCCGTGGCCGACGGCATAGTGACCTACAGTGAGTTTGGTGGCGTAGTGGTTGACCTGGACGGCGATGGCTCGGCCAAAACCGGCTGGGCCATTCTCTACATGCACATTGAGACCCGCGATCGCGTGCCTGTGGGGGCGGTGATCCAGGCGGGTGACCGCATTGGGCACCCCTCTTGCGAGGGTGGGTTTTCCACCGGCACGCATTTACACATTGCGCGGCTGTACAACGGCCGTTGGATAGCTGCCGATGGCAATTTACCCTTTGAACTGGGCGGCTGGGTTTCGCGGGGGCTGGGGCGAGAATATGATGGCGAGCTGGCGCGGGGCGGCGTGACCCGATTTGCCTGCGAATGCCGCGAAGAGCTGAACGCTATTCCTGGTCAATAGATACGCGTTAGCCAAACAAGCCAGCCTGGCGCATCGCCGCAATCTCGCCGGCGTCGTAGCCAATTTCGGCCAATACTTCAGCGGTGTGCGCCCCCAGGGAAGCGCCAATGTGCCGGTATGCTGGCCTGGCGTTGCTAAACTTGAGGGGGTGGGCAATTTGGGGTTGGGTAGCGCCGTCTGCTTTGGGTACGTGGGCAATCATGCCCCGCGCCTGCACCTGGGGATGCTGTAACGCTTCGGGTACGGTGAGCACCGGCTCCACGCAAAGGTCCAGGGGGTCGAATACGGCCGTCCATTCTGCCAGGGTCTTCTGCGCAATAATTGCCCGCACTTCCTCCTTCACCTGCTGCTGGATGGCCCAGTCGGGCTGCAAGCCGGGGCCACCCAGGTCGGGGCGGCCTATGGCGGCGCAAAAGCCCTGCCAGAATTTCGGCTCCAGGCTGCCTACGGCAAGGAAACGGCCGTCCTGCGTCTGGTAATAATCGTATACCCCGCCACCATTGAGCGGCAACCGCTCCCCATCGAGCCTTTCCCCGCCCACCAGGTATTGGCTGGCCAGGTGGGCCTGCCAGGCCAGGGCCATGTCCAGCATGCTCACGTCTACCATTTGCCCCACACCGGTTTGGTTGCGCTGGATGACGGCCGTCAGAATGCCCATAATCGCCCCAAAAGAGCCACCACCCATATCCGCCACCTGCACGCCCAAAGCCACCGGGCCGCAGGTGCGATGCCCGGTATAGCTCATGATGCCCGCCAGGGCCATGATGTTGTTGTCGTGGCTGGCGTGGTGTTTGTACGGACCGGTCTGCCCATAACCGGAGATGGCGCAGAGGATAAGGCGCGGATTGACGGCACGCAGGGTGGCGTCATCAATGCCCAGCCGCTCCATGACGCCAGGGCGAAACTGCTCCAGCACAATGTCATAGCCCCCGCCGTTGGCCGCTACCAGCCGTTTGACCACTTCCGCTGCGCCGGGCTGTTTCAGGTCTAGGGCCAGGGAACGTTTGTTGCGGTTCAGCACGGCGTGCCAGGCGGAGGTGTCGCCATCGAAGGGGGGCATGGCACGCACCAGATCGGGGCGTCCCGGCGCCTCCACGCGCAGCACCTCTGCGCCCAGGTCAGCCAGCAGCATGGTGGCAAAGGGGCCAGGCAAGAGGGTAGAGAAATCAAGAATTTTGAGGGAGGAGAGGGGTTGGTTCATGGGCGAGATTCCACGGTATTGTGACCCTGATCTGCCGGGGCCGCTTTTGAGGACACCAATACCTTATCGACACGCAACCCGTCCATGTCTAAAACTTCAAAGCGAAAGTTAGCCCAGTCGAAGGACTGGCCTTCTGAAGGCACTTCTTGCAAGGCAGACATCATGAAACCGCCGACAGTCTGGTAGTAACCTTCGCTGATGCGGGTCAGATCCTCCAGTTCGAGTAGTTCGAGCAGTTCTTCAATAGGCATCATGCCATCAACCAGCAGGGAGTTATCTTGCCGCTGCGTCACGTAAGGGGTGGTGGGGGAATCGATGTCGCCCACGATGGCTTCCAGTAGATCGTTGCTGGTGACCAACCCCTCCAGCCCGCCGTATTCATCGAAAACCAGGGCCATGTGCACGTGTTCCTGTTTAAGGCGCTCTAGTAGCTCAAAGGCAAACATGGTTTCTGGTACATACAAAGGCGGGCGCAAAATGCTGTTTAGATCGAATGCTTCGTTGGAAAGCGTTTGCTTGAATAGCTCTTTGACTTCGACGTAGCCAATGACGTGATCTAAATCAGCATTGGCAACGGGGTAGCGGGAAAATTTTTGGTCGGCGATTTTCTGGCGTAGGGCATCTAATGTATCTTGGCGTTCCAACCAGACGATTTCGCGACGCGGGGTCATGAGGGAATTGACCTGGCGGTCGCTGAGGCGGAAGATGCGTCTGATCATTTCTGGTTCTTCCGGCTCGAAGACGCCTACCTGTGCCCCTTGCTGCATCATAATGGCGATTTCCTCGTCGGTGATGGTAGGTTCGGTGGAGGGCTTGACGCCCAAGAGACGGGTCATGAATTGGGTAGATGCGCTGAGTATTCGCACGAAAGGATAGACGATGCGGGAGAGGCGGTACATGAAGGGGGCCACGGCCGTTGCCACCCCTTCCGCGTTTTGCAAGGCCAAGTTTTTGGGGACCAGCTCACCAATAACCAGAGAGAGGTAAGTGATGATAGAGACAACAATAGCGGCGCCAGCCGGACCAGTGTAACGCAAGGGCAACCCAGCCGCTTCCAGCAAATCAGATAGGTCTTGGGCCAGGGTAGCCCCGCCAAATACGCCAGCCACAATGCCGATGAGGGTGATGCCGATTTGCACGGTGGAGAGAAAATCTTCAGGGTCGTCGGCCAGCGTTAGGGCCAGTTGCGCTTTTTGATCTCCTTTCTCGGCGCGCTGCCGTAAGCGAGGCTTGCGTGCCGAGACAACGGCAATTTCGGACATGGCGAATAGGCCATTGACCATGATTAGAAGAATAATGATGAGAATTTCAAGAAAAATCGAATTATCCATGATGGAGAATTTTACCTATTTAAGCCTGGTAGGTTGAGGGAATTCAGCAATTGCTACTCTGCCACCTGGTACAAGATGATGCCGTTTTCTTCGCGGGCGGTGATACGGCCGTCTTCTAAAAGTAGATCAATATACCCCAAAGCCATCCATAGGCCCGCAAATTGAATAGATAGGGGCCGGTTGGCGTAGAGGTGGGCGGTGATGGCGGCGGCGGTGTGGCAGCCCCCTTGGATGCAGGCGTAGGTTTCTTCCATCCGGCGCAAAATGCGCTCGCGCTGCTGCTGCACCAGGGCGCGGTGGTTATGGAAAACCGCGCCATGCCCAGGGTATACAACATCTACGTCTAATGCTTCGACGAGGGCCAGGGAGCGCATGAAGGTGGGTAAGGAGGGTTGGCGCGTACGGCCGTCGGCGGGTAGCTCTACCACCGGCGTGGGCGTGCGCTTTAACAGCATGTCGGATGATAAAAACTGCCTGGTTTCTGGCTGGTAAAAGCAGGTTTGGTGGCTACAGTGGCCCGGCGTGTGCAGCACTTGCCAATCTAGCCCACCCAATTGAATGGTGGCGTCATTGGCGTAAATGTGCAGGGCGGCGGCAGGCACGTCCTCGTAATTGGCAGCTACAATCTCGAAATATTTAAGGATGTATTGCTGCATGTGTGGCGGCAGGCCGGTTTGGGGTAAGAAGACTTGCTGGTAGTAGGCGGTGCGCTTTTGCCAGTAGTCGGTGAAGTTGGTCAGGCGATGGGCGACAACGGCGGCTGTTTCCAGCCGCACGCCACCCTCTTGCCATAGCCGTGTAGCCTGCCCAAAATGGTCTACGTGGCCGTGGGTCAGCACCACACGGGCCAGGTCCTGGGGCGTCAGGCCGTGTTCAGCCAATGCCGCCAATAGCGCCTGCCAGCTTGCTGCGGATTTGACGCCGGTGTCTACCAGCACCGGTTCTGGTGCGGTAAACAAATAGGCGTTCACCGGCCCGGCCTCGTACTTTGTGGGCAGTTCAATGCGAAGGGGTTGATTCATTTTTTAGTCTGATGTTGTGTCACAGTATGGCGGGTTTCTACCCGCAGGTGTCTGCCTCCTAATTATACACCACCCCTCTCGCTATAAGCCTGGGTTTGCCAATGAGGGCGAGGGAGGACGAAGCGGTGGCTGCGCAGGAGGCTCATGTCTTGGGCGTAACACTCTTCAATACCGGCGTAGATCATGCCGACCTTCTCCATGACGCGGCGGGAGGCTGTGTTATCCAGGGCGCAGTCGGCCGTTACTTGGGGCGCCTGGAGGACAGTAAAGAGGTAGGCGATGACCGCTTGCACGGCTTCTGTCATGTAGCCCTGCCCCCAATAGGGGCTGGCTAAGGCGTAGCGCAGAACCATCTCTCCCTCAACAGCTTGCAGGGGATTGAGGACGAAAAGGCGGCGCTCCGGTGCGCTGAATATCCAGCCAATGAGATCAGCGCTGGAACGCAGCAGAATAGCCAGGCTGACGCCCTCTTTATGAGCCATTTGCTGCCGCAGCCAGCGGTAGGTATTGCTGGTGGTGGGCGTGGAGAAGGCCCAGCCCGCCAGAGGCGGATCGCTAAAAAGGGCCATCACCGCCCGCCAATCTGTGGGTAGAAACGGCCGTAACAGCAGTCGCGCCGTCTCAAGTGGCTCCATCAGCCCCCCCTGCCAAACTGGTCAGCATCATGCGCAACTGGGCTGCGTGGCCCTGGGTACGGTAATAGGGGTGAACCTGTTGCCAGTGCCCGCTTTGTGGGGCGGTTTGGGCGTAAGGCAGCCCTACCAACGCAATCACGTCCGCCTCCTCTGGCAGGTTGGCGGGCACGCCGCGGGCCAGGGCAGCGCGGCAGGCAATTTCTAGTTGGTCAAAGTAGGCGATGTTGTCATGCAAAAGCTGCGGGCCAATGTCGGTAGGAGCGTGGCAGTAAAGGACGGTTTCCGCATTGAGGGCGGCCAATTTTGCCAGGGATTGGCGCATTTGCGGCAGTCCTGCCGCCGTACGCGCCATGGGGTAGGGTAGTTCGGCGGCGTCGGCGGCCAGCAGCGTGTTAATTTGGGGAATGTACACGGAGGCATGGTCAGCGGTGTGGCCCGGCGTGGCAAATAGTTCCAGCGTCAGGTCGCCACCGTCAATGGACAGCGTCTCGTCAAAGAGGATGGTCGGCGGCGTGGGCGTGACGTCACCAAAGATTTCCGGCTCGTTGGCCTGCACGCGCTGCAAAAAGGCCAGCGAGTCTGGCTCAGTGAAGATGGGCACGCTGGCGCGGCGGCCAATGATGGGTGCGCCCAGGGCCGCAAAGCGCTGGTTGCCCCAGCAGTGGTCGTAGTCGGCGTGGGTGTTGATGATGAGGAGGGCGCGGGGTGGGGTGAGAAACGGCCGTACTCCCTGCCATATCTTCTCCGCCGTCGCCGGGTTAATCAGCGTGTCTACCACCACCACGTACCGCGTGGTGATGACGGCAAAGGTGTCCACCAGGGGCGCATTGCGGAAAACCAAAATGCGCTCGTCCCAGCCACCGTTGGCAACAAATTCCACCTCGTTGTTATGGCTCATTCATTCCTCCAAATTCGGCTGCAACGGCCGTTCCTCTTCCTCTTTCCAAAGCCGATACAACTGCACGGCCCGGTGTAGTATCCACAAATGGGTTGAGACATGGAGAGATATGTCTTCCAATTCGGCCAACGACCACCAGCGCCACGCGCTGCCCACCATGCCATCACCAGGCACAATGTCGCCGCCTTCGTAGGCCAGCAGATAATAAACGCCAATCATGTGCTGGACGGCCGTATCGTAATGGAAAGAATGGGCATGCACCAGGCCTAACGGCCGTACCCGCACGGCTGGCCCCACTTCTTCTGCGATCTCGCGCAGCGTTCCGGCCAAAATCGTCTCCTGCGCTTCTAGCCCGCCGCTGACAGTCTGCCAGATTCCAGCGCGGCCTCGTCTGGTACTGGACAACAGTAAAAATTGCTCTTGCTCATTGATGATAATGGCCTGCACGGCAACAGGGAATGCGGCAAACGGCCGTTCTCCCGCACTCAAAATAGTTGGATGTTCCATATGTGTTCCTTTAGGGTTGCCAGACCTCATACACGCCCGTTTCCCAATCCTTTAGGCCAGAGGCGTAATGTTTGGAAAAGCGGCGGTCTGACGCGCCGCCGGGCAGGTTGACGTGCATCTCGTCGGTGGCCATATCGCAAATGAGGCGCAGCGAGGCGGCAAAGCTGGTGGGTCGCCCCACCGCCTCAAAAATCTGGCTTTGGGGCACGGTGGCGCGGCTGCCAATGTGGGCAAAGGTGTAATCGAAGCCGAGCCAGCCGGGGAGCTGCCCGCCGAAAAAGAAGTTGTGAATGGTGACGCGACGGGTTTGGGCGTGGGGTACGGCCGTTTCCGCCAACCCTTGGGCAATAGCCTGCCGCAACAATTTCTCTCGCGTGTGGGAGCCAAACCAGGCGCTCGTCTCTTGCCGCAGCACGCGGTCAAAATGGCCGTGCAGCATGGCAAATAGCCCCGTCTTGTGCCGCACATGCTCTAGCACCTCAGCGCCAAGCCCCTCTGCGCCAAAAACCAAATTGACATAAGCATCATAAACGCGCTCGAAAAGGGTGGCGCCCAGGGAGTCGGCCTCGTAGCGCAGGTCCCAGTTTTGTAGGAGGTTCCCGTTTTCACTATCCGGCAGCAGCGGGCGCACGAGGGGCATGAAGGCTTCCGCTTGCAGCGAGTAGCGGTCGTACTGGATGCGGCCCATGTCTCCGACTGTTAGCTTTTCCTTCTCCAGCAGCAGTTGACGAATGCGGTCAGCGCGGTAGCTAGACATGGGCAGGGTCATGGGGCGCACTTTGCCCCAATCATTCAAATCCTGGTTAGCGGTGACGATGAGGCCAGCGGCGGGGTTGAGGGCGCGGGGGTGGTCGTGGGGGTCGGCGTAGCCTTGCCAATCGTGGGCGGCATCCCATCCTTTGTAGGGCAGCAGCCCAGAGGTGCCAGCCGCTTTGTTGGGGAACAGTCCGCCAAGCTGGTAGCCAATGTTGCCTGCGGTATCGGCGGCTACCCAGTTGAAGGCGGCAAAGGTTAGCCCGGCAAAGGCGTCTAATGCCTCTGGCACGGTTTGGATGTTAGGAATGCGGAAGAAGTTGCTGAGGGAGGAGGCGCCGGTACGACCGTGCTGCCGCGATGCCCAGGCAAAGGCCAGGTAGTACCCATTCCCCGTTTGCGCCGGGTCGCCTTCTAGCAACCCATGCTCTGTTTCGTAAACGCGTAGGGTGATGGGGTCTCGTTTCTTGGGGTGGATGGTTTCTTGGCGTACTTTTAGGGGTAGCCACGCATCGCCGCGCCGGTAACGGCCGTCGCGTATCTCTTCCACAAAATAATCCACCGCGTCCATGGTGCCATAGGTAACAGACCAGGCCAGGTGGCGGGTGCGGCCCAGGGGCATGGCGGGCACGCCGGGCGGGGTTGCGCCCATCAGGTAGCTGCTGGGGGTGGTGAGGACGGCCGTGTACCAGATAGCTGGCAGTTGCAGCGCCAGGTGCGGGTCGCCGCACAAGATGGCCTTGCCGGAGGCGGAGCGCTGCGGAGCTATGGCCCAATTGTTGCTGGCGTGCAAGCTGGGCAGCAAATGATGCCATGTTACTTCTGGGGGCACGCTGGGCGTGTCTAGCTTTATTTGGCGCAGCAAGGCAATATCATCAGCACTAATTTCTTCGGTGATGGCGGGGAATAGCTCCTTGACGCGGGCCACATCTACCCCCTGGCGCAGTAGCTGAATGATGAACTTTTCCATTTCGCCCTGGGATTGGGTCAGGCCGACGAAGCCCATCATTTTGGCCACGAGCAGCACGTCGGCGATGGTCCAGTCGTCGGGCTGGTAACCTACCAGGCGGAATTCAAAAGGGGTTTTGTGGCGGTGTACGGCCGTGTTCACCCCCTGGCAATACGCTTCTAAAATGGCGTGGGTTTGCGGCGCAAGCTGCGTTGCTTCCGCCTCCGCCTCGCGGAATAGGCCAATCCAGCGCATGGCGCGGTCTATGGCGATGAGGTCGGCGCTGCCCATTAGCTTTTGCGAGGCCTGCCCGCGCCCAATGAGTTTGAGCAAGTGCATGTGCATGGCGCGGTCTGTGCCGTGCATGTAGCCCAGGCCATAATATTGGTCTAGCTCAGTATAGGCGTGAATGTGGGGGAACCCATGGGCTAGCCGTTTGATGCGAATTTCGCCATGAATGCCGGGAATTAACATGCTTTTCCTCACAAGCTATCCTCTGTGCGCCAGATGCGCCAAATCAGGTCTTCGTCGCGCACCTGGTCAACTACCAGCCCCGCTTTTTCCAGCACGCGGTGCGAGGCTTTGTTGTTTTTTAGGGTGATGGCGCGCACCGTCTGGCATTCTGGCTGCGTCCAGGCCCAGTCCAGCAGCGCCTGGACGGCTTCCGGTGTATACCCCTGACCGCGGTAGGTTGGGGCCACGCCGTACCCAATTTCCACTTCGCCCTGCTTGTTGGGCGCGCCCTTGAAGCCGATGAGGCCGATGCCCACGGGCGCGTTTTGCAGCTGCATGAGCCAATAGGTGTACCAGGGCCAGGTGGCAGGGGGGGCCTCTTCCATTTTATGCACTTTGGCGCTCATAGCTTGTAAAACCACCTCGCCAACCAGGCCTTCAGGGAAACTTAGCCCTAACCGCCGCTCAATTTCTTGCTGCCCGCGCAGCCACGCCTGTAACTGGGCCAGGGAAAGTGGCAGCAAGATAAGGCGTTTTGTGGGCAAGCTATGCATGCTGCTTATTCCCCTTCCTCATGGGGAAGAATTTTAGAGACCAAAGGCGGGGTGGTTTGTTTTTTGGCCAGCAGCAGCACAAAAGCGGAGAGTTCTCCTAGACCGAGGATAATGTAGATCATGGTGAAAATTTTACCGACGGCCGTTTGGGGTGAAAAGTCGCCATAGCCTACCGTGGCCAGGGTAATAACGCTGAAGTAAAGGGAGTCGAGCCAGGACCATCCCTCTACGTAATGGTAAAAGACCATGCCTCCCAACAGGAGGATGATGATGGAAATGAAAAGAGCGCGAAATTGGGGATCTTTGAGACCTTCCCAAATGGCGCGGAAGAAGCGGGTTGTGAATACGATAAAGCTAACGCCAGGCACGAAACCTCCGGGGATGCGTGTGGGCAGGGGCGCTGCCCCCTTTGTCTATGAGCATACTTCTCTGGCGGCGCGGGCCATGATGGGGATCATCTGGCCCATAGCGGCAAAACGCTGGTCTTGGGTCTGGCCGCGCACATAGCGAATGTAAATTTGGGCAATGATGACGGTGAGGCGGAAAAGGCCCAAGGCGTGGTAAAAGCGAATGTTGGCCACGGAACGGCCGCTTCTAGCCGCATACCGTTGCACCAGTTCCTCCCGCGTCAAAAAGCCCAGGTCGTCACCCACGGGCATCATGGCTGCCGCCTGGAAGTAGGGCGGGTCGGTGGGTTCGACCCAGTAGGTGAGCAGTGCGCCCAAATCGTTGAGCGGGTCGCCCAGGGTGCACATGTCCCAGTCAAACACGGCCACGATTTTACCGGGGTCGGCGGCAGCCAGCATCACATTATCCAGTTTGTAGTCGTTGTGCACCAGGGAAACGGCCGTTTCCTGGGGCAGGTTTTCCCCCAACCAGCGATACACGGCCTCCATGTCCGCCAAATCTTCCGTTTTGGCGGCGTGCCACCGTTGGTACCAGCCTGTAATCTGCCGCTGGATGAAGCCTTCCGGCCTGCCCAAATCGGCCAGCCCCAGGGCGGCAAAATCTACGGCGTGAAAGTCGGCCAGGGCGTCTACCAACGCCGCGCTCATGCGCTGCGGCGCGTTGGGCATGCCCGCAAACGCCGGCGGGATGTGGCGGCGCACCACCACGCCCCGCCGCCGCTCCATGACGAAGAATTCTGCGCCGAGAACGGCCGTGTCTGCACAGTGCAGAAACGCCCGTGGCGCGTAGGGGTACGCCTGGTACAGCACGGACAGCACCTTGTACTCGCGGCCCATGTCGTGGGCCGACCTGGCTACCGGGCCAAGCGGCGGGCGGCGCAGCACGTATTGGTGCGTCCCGTAGTCCAGCAAATAGGTGAGGTTGGCCGCCCCGCCGCCAAATTGGCGCACGGTCAGCGGTTGGTCGCTGCCCGGCAGCCTGCCACGCAGGTAGTCGGCCAGTTGTTGCTTGTCGAGTTGTTCATCCGGCCGTACGGGGATGGTGTCGTTCATGGGTTTGCCCTTGGGGCTACAACGAATTGGGAAACAAACGGATATAGAACTCGCTGATTAGATTGGTGCAATCTTAGGGATCGAACCAAACTACACCAATCTTTCTTCGATGGCTACTCAATTGATTTGCGATCAATATCCGGGGAAATCTGGACAATCCAATCAGCCAAGATAGCTTTCATTTCTACTAATTCTTTGACAGCGGCAGCAATTGTTAAACCAAATGCATCCAAGACAAAGGCTTCCACGTTTCTCCCCTGCTGTTTAATGCTTTCAGTTAGGTTATCAATCTCATCAGAATTACGAGCTATCTGGACGCCCGTCACAAAGAAAACGATTATTACGAATAGTAAGAGACCAATTGTGATTCCATTGACTATGAATAAAGCTCGAGCAAAGTCTCCAATGGGCGTTAGTTCCGAAACGTTATTTACAAATGTTGCCTGAAATGTGTACCACAAAAAGTCAAACCATCTGGCTGTTCCAGTTACTTCAAATTGTGTTGGGTCTAACTTGTAAAGTCCAATATTAAGTATCGTGAAGACAATCAGGGTAGCCGTGAATAACCAAGCAATTCTTACTCCTGCAATTGCTGCCAAAATTCGACCTTGTCTTAGAGATGTAATCTTATCTGCAATAAAATAGCATACCCGATTAAATACCACGTTGAATTGCAAGTGTGATATCCAAAAACTCTTTTGGGATTCAGTCATTGTTTGAACATCAGGGTTTTGGACTTGGTCACTGAAGCCTTTGTTTAATTGTGACCAAAGTTTATCAAGGCTTCTGGGGGAAAAGATGTCAAGTGATGATCGAAACGCTTCTCTTATTGTTCGAAAATAAATGATAATGATGAATATAAACAAAAAGCCTATTCCGAGCTGAAGAACCCAATCTGCCGATGCAACTGATATGAACAACAAGCCAAATATGAAAAGTGCGAAGAAAATTATTGTTGACCTCAATGATTTAATTGCGGTCATAGTTGAAGCCAACAACGCAATTGAAAGCGTCCATGCTCGCCGGTGAATTAACCACGAAGGTACATGAAAAAAGACAACAATAAATGGAAAAAATATCAAGTAGAGAATCGGTCCAATTAGGTTGCGTTTCCAGAAGGCAATGGCGATCATTGTAATGATTGTGAGAGTAGCAACCCATCGATACCTAATGAGCCATATGGCATCTGGAAAAAAGTTATTAATGAGCAACACATCAAAGTCAAGGATAAAAAGTTTTAAGATTGCATAGGTCCAAAATAGGATCGCAACAGTTCGAATAATAGTCCACTTGACTTTTTTGCGTACAGACTCCATCCTGGTTTTTGTGCTTTGAACAACTTGTGATTTATTGTTATTTTCCATCAGATCATCATTCATATGGTTTAACCGACAGTAACAAATAGCAGTATAAACCTCACCTGGTTTGACGATACCGCTTGGCGGTGATGCCAAATGCGGCCCAATGCTCTTGCGGGGTGGCTGTTTTCACCCGCTTCGCCAGGCCAGAATGCTTTCCTTGAGCTTCCATCATCTTCGCAAATAATTTAGTCTATTTTTAGACGAAAAATAGACGATTAGCCAGGAATTGGGGTCTGCACCTAATCTACAATCCCCAGTCTCCAATCTCTACTCCCCATACTTCCGCAAAATACGCCGCGCCACCGACCACTTATGCACCTCATCCGGCCCGTCATAAATGCGGGCGGCGCGCTCGTGGCGATACCAGAAAGCCAGGGGCAGTTCATCGGTCATGCCCATGGCGCCATGCACTTGAATGGCGCGGTCCAGTACGCGCTGCAACACCCCGGCCACGTGGAACTTAATCAGCGAGACGGCATCGCGGGCGGCGTATTGGCCGTGCCGGTCAATCTGGTCGGCGGTGTGCAGCACCAGCAAGCGGGTGCTGTCCATCTCGGCGCGGCTTTCGGCAATCCAGTTTTGGATGGTTTGCATGTCGGCTAACGGCCGTCCCGGGGCCACCTCCCTTTGCACCGCCTGGGTACACAGCAGGTCAAAGGCGCGCTCGCAAATGCCCAGCCAGCGCATGCAATGGTGAATGCGTCCCGGCCCCAGCCGCTCCTGAGCCATGGCAAAGCCCGCCCCCTCTGCGCCCAGCAAATTCTCCTTCGGCACGCGCGCGCCATCATACATGATTTCCGCGTGGCTAAAGGGGCCAACGCCGCGCTCGCCCATAACAGAGGTATTGCGCACCAGGCGGTAGCCGGGGGTGTCGGTGGGCACGATGATCATGCTGGCGCGCTGGTGTTTGGCCGCCCGGGGGTCGGTGACGGCCATGACGATGGCGAAGGCGGCCCCGTCTGCGGCGGTGGTGAACCACTTGTGGCCGGTGATGGTGTAGTGGGTGTCGTCGGCAACGGCCGTGGTGCTCAACCACGTGGGGTTCGAACCGGGGTTTTCCGGTTCGGTCATGGAAAAGCAGGAGCGGATTTCTCCCTCCAGCAGCGGGTAGAGGAACTGCTCTTTTTGCGCGGCCGTGCCGTGCTCAATGAGAATTTCCATATTCCCGGCGTCGGGGGCCTGGCAGTTAAAGACATAATGGCCCAACGGCGAGCGGCCCAGAATTTCGCTCACCAGGCCATGTTCCAGCAGGGAAAGCCCCATGCCGCCGTAGTCGCTGGAGATTTGCGGCAGCCACAGGCCCAGGTTTTTGGCCTTGTCGCGCAGGGCGTCCAGTTGGGGCATGAGCGCGTCAAAATCGTGCAGCAGAAAATGACGCTCCAGGGGCACAATTTCTGCGTCCAAAAATTCGCGCACGGTGCGCAGCAGCATCTGTATTTCCGTGGGGATGGTGAAGTTCATATCCGTGTTCCGTAATCCGTGTTCCGTGTTCCGTAATTCGTTAACGGTTCATGGCTAAAAGTGAATGCCGCTGCCTACCATCTGCCCGCCATCCACCAAAAAGGTGGCGCCGGTGGTGAAGCTGGAGGCTGGGGAGGCCAGGTACAGGGCGATGCCGGTGAGTTCGCCGGGGTCGGCCATGCGGTGTTGGGGGATGGTTTGCAGAACGGCCGTGTTCACCCGTTCATTTCCCCACAGTGCGGCGCTAAATTTGGTCTTCACAAAGCCAGGGGCAATGGCGTTGACCTGGATGTTGGCCTGCGCCAGCTCCGCCGCCAGCACTTCCGTCAGCATCAGCACAGCCGCCTTGCTCACCGAATACACGCCCATCATGGGCTGGGGCTTTTTCCCGGCAATGGAGGCCACATTAATGATTTTGCCGCCGCCCCGCGCCTGCATGTGCGGCACGCAAGCCTGCACCATGCGGAAATACCCCTTCACGTTCACGTCCAGGATTTTGTCCCAATGGCTCTCTTCGGCCGTTAGCAGCGGGCCAAAATGGGGGTTGGTGGCGGCATTATTCACCAAAATATCTACACCGCCGTAGGCTTCTACCGTGCGCGCCACCAATGCTTGCACGGCTGCACTGTCGCCGGTGTGGGCAGCCACGGCTATGGCCCCTTGTCCGCGTTCCCAAAACTGTTCCACCACGGCGTCTAGCGCCTCCTGCTTGCGGCTGGAAAGCACCACCTTTGCGCCAGCCGCCGCCAGCGTCTCGGCCATGGCCAGGCCAATGCCGCGGGAGGCTCCGGTAATGATGGCAATCTTCCCCTGCAAATCGAATAATTCCATGCCCATCCTCCTTATACTGTGTTCCCAGGGTGTTCTTCAGATTTTAGATGATAGACGGGTGGCTTTGTTTGCGCAAAAGAAAAAGCCCCTGAAAAATATTTCCAGGGGCTTGTGGGTTGATGGGTTGTGCCGGTTAAGGCCCGGCAAAGTTTTCCAATGGGTCGTACCGCTCAAAGTAAACGGTGGGGTCAGAAGTGTGTACCCAAACCCATAAGGTGTTGGGCGCATTTTCTGACCAATAGTAGACCCACTCGGCAGCGCGCGGCGGCATATTGACGCAGCCGTGGCTATGCTTATAGCCAAAACGGTCGTGCCAGAAGGCGCCGTGTAGGGCAATGTCGTCGTCAAAAAATAAAGTATGGGGCACGTCCTCAATGAAGTAGTAATCTACCTGCCCCTCTGCGCCAGACATTTTGGTTTGCAGGTGACGGCTCCATACCTGGAACAGCCCTTCGCGGGTGGGCCAGCGGTTTAGCCCACTGGAAACCAGCCCGGCGTACACCATGCGGTCGCCTTCGTAAGCGGCAAAGCTTTGTTCGTACAGGTCTACTTCGACCCAAAATTCTCCTTCACTTACACCTTCGGGGCGGGGACTCACTTCTACCAGGCTGACGAAAGTTTGGCGCACCCAGTAACCGCCACCAATGTTGTACCAGAGCCATTCGCCGTCATCTTCCTGCACGGGGACGGCGTCATATACCTTAAAGAAGGTGTAACGGTCGAGTTTTGGCGTGCCGGGCACGTGGGGGGCGCCGGGTTCGCGGCTAGGGAAAACGGGGGCGAGGATCCAACCAAACGGCCGTTCCGGCTGCTCTGTCACCTCATACCCGGTAAAGGATGGCTGCTGCACAATACGCAAATCCTCAGCCAGCACATATTCCTGGTGATTAATGCGGTACCACGCCTGCCCTTCACTCTCCACACGGGTTTCCACGGTGGCAAAGAGGAAGCCGTCGCCCACGTTGCGCACAATGGGCGCCGCCAGGCTCGGGGCCGAATAAACGTTAACCAAATCGTTGATCCGGGCGTAGGTGCGGTTGCGTAAAATACTGCCGGGGATGGGTTCCGGCTCCACAAAGGTGGGTTGGGAAGCCTCGCTGGTGCAAACGTGGCCCACGCTGTCGGTGTACACAAAGCAGTCGGCCGCTGCTGCCTCATCGGCCAAAAACAGCCAGGCTACCAATCCTATTCCAATGAATAAACCAAATTGCCAAATTCGCCGCATAAAACCTTTTTGCTCCTACCTGTCTTTTGTTTAGTGTAGCATGGTGTCGCGCTAAAGTGGAGGATATAAGGTGAACGATTGCCCTACGTTTATTGCGAGCATTCCCCATGCATTGTAGCACAGCGGGGCAACGGCCGTTGCCCTTCACCCTATCATCTAAAAAACCTTTCATGAATCCAAGACGCCTTACCACAAAAAAGCCGGGCCGCCTGCGTGGTGGCCCGGCTTCATCATGACCTGGCAAACAGCCTAGGGCGTATCTTCTTTGTCCTTTTGGGCTTCAGGCTGTGCTTTTAGCCCTGGCAGTTGTCCTATGGCGCTCATCAAGTCCATGCCCGTCAGCGCCTCAATGGTGGCGGGCACCTGGGCAATAATATTCGTCACGTCCTGCGTCACCTTCGACGCTCCCGCCCCGCTGCCATTGTCGCCACCGCTGCTCACAATAACAATGCGGTCAGTCTTTGAAAGCGGCTGGGCAATGGCGGCAGCAATTTCCGGCAGGCTGTCCAAAAGCTGCTGGATAATAGCCGCTTGCGTGTACTCCTTCCAGGCATCGGCCTTCTTCAGCGTCGCTTCTGCTTCAGCCAAACCTTGCTGGCGAATGACTTCCGCCTCTGCCAGACCCTTTTGCCGCAGAATCTCCGCTTCCGCCAGACCCCGGGCCTTAGCTGCGTCTGCTTCGGCCTGGCCCTTTTGGCGAATGGCTTCCGCTTCACCAGACGCTTCCGTTTGCAGTTGGAACTGCCGCGCCTCGGCTAAAGTTTGTACCTTGTGCCGCTCCGCTTCCGCCGGCTTGCGTACCGTCGCGTCCAGCTCTTTCTCCCGCCGTGAGACTTCCTGCTCTTGCACCTCAATTGATTTGCGCTTGGCGACAACCTCAACTTCCACCTCTTCAGCCTTGACCTGCTGGTTGGTGATGTTTGTCTGCAGGGTGTAGGCCAGCTCGGCTTCCGCCTTTTTGCGGTTGGTTTCCGCCTCGTAGGCTGCTTTTTGCACCTCAAAATCTTTGCGGCTTTCGGCAATTTTGGTTTCCGCATCAAATTTGGCTGATTCCCCTTGCTGGCGGGCGCGGGCGCTTTCAATGGTGGCATCGCGGGCGGCTTCGGCTTCGCCAATGGTGGCGTCGCGCTTCACCTGGGCAATGCGCGGGCGGCCCAGGGCTTCCAGGTAGCCTTCCGCATCGCTGATGTCTTTGATGACGAAGGAGACGATTTCCAGGCCCATGCTGGCCATATCTTCGCCAGATACTTCTTGCACCTTTTGAGCGAAGGCTTCGCGGTCTTTGTACAACTGCTCTACAGTCAGGGTGCCCAGAATGGCGCGCAGGTGACCGGCCAGGGTTTCGTGGGCGACGTGCTCAATTTCTTCTTGGGATTTGGAGAGGAATTGGATTGCGGCCGTTCTAATGGAGTTTTCATCGCTACCAATCTTAATTTGGGCAACGCCATCTACCGTAATGGGCACGCCTTGCAGGGTGGGCACGTCAGGCGTGGTGATGTCGATGGTCATGATTTCCAGGGACAGGTCATCTACCCGCTCTAAAATGGGCCAGATGAAGGAACGGCCGCCGGTGACAATGCGGAACTTGCTCTCCACGCCCTCCATTTCCCGGCCCCGGTGGCCTTCGCCCCGGCCCGAAATGACTAACACTTGGTTAGGCCCTACTTTTTTGACGCGGCTGGCGTAGACAAACAGCACGGCAAAAAGAATAAATACAACCGCCGGAATGACAACAGCTAAGATACCTTCCATAATTTTTTCCTCCGCAGGAATTGAAAAAGGTAAACCAACTACTTGTAAAGTTACTCTTCGATGGGCGCGACGACGGCAACCCGACCCGTGACACGCTCGATGCGTACCAGGGTGCCACGCTTGATTTGCTTGCCGGTGGCCGAACGCGCGCCCAGTTTAACGCGCCCGCTGACGTTGTCGTAGGCAATCTCGCCTAACCCGTTGGCGGGGATGGTAATCACGACTTCTACCTGCCGGTCCAGGGCGTCTTGTTGCAAGCTGTAATGGCTGGATTTGCTGGGGGAAAGGACGTAGATGAAAAACGCCTGGGCCAGGGCGCCGACAACGATGCCAATGCTGGCTGACCAGAGGATGCTGGGAATGGCGTCTAAATCTAACCAGAGGCGGGTGATGAGACCGACCAGACCGAAGGTTGCGCCAAACATGGCCAAGGCAAAGGGGCTGATGTTGATAAAGTCTACGCCGCTATCGGCGTCTACATCGGCGCCAGCGTCCAGGTCCAGGGCGTCGCCAAATTCCGCGCCCAGCAGAATGACCACAGCAAAGATGAAGCTGACGAACACGGCCGTTGCGTAGGCAATATTGAGGGTTCCAGAAGCAAGAAACTCCTGTAACATGAGGGTCTATTCTCCGCTCCCCACGCATCTGTGCGGAAGTTGTGGGGCTAAATGAAAATCAATTGTCTTGGTTCATTATACAAAGAGCAATGCAGCAGAGGCAACAGTAGGGCCAATGAGAGAGAAAACCCGCCCGTTGCTCAATGACAATACGGGGTTAATCAGCGCTAAGTTGCACGGCCGTATCCTACTCGTCACTAGCGCAATGTGGTATACTTCTTGGTTGGATAAACTTAAGTAGAGGAGGTTTTGTCTCATGGCGAAACAGAGAAAAAGACGGGAAGCGCCGAGCAAAGGGCCAACGCCGCCAAAGTTCATACCTAAAAAAGGACGCAGTTTTTCTGAAAAGGCGTTTATTGTTTTGGGTATTCTCATTGCTATTAGCATGGTTTTGTCTTTGTTTGTAATGAATTTCCCAAGCTAAAGCGTCTCAAAGAGAACGATGGCCCTTATGGGGGAAACGGCCGTTTTGTTTCGGCCATCGTCATGCTTCTTTTCCCTCTCAACCTACCCCCATAATAATTTTGTGCCGGGCTGACGGCCGTTCATGCGTACATCTATTTGGAAATTGTCAGGTTCTTCAACCCTGGCTAAACTTAGTCCATGTTCGATGTAATTGCCTTTGACGCCGATGATACCTTGTGGCACAACGAGCGCGAATATCGCCGCGCCGCCGCCCGGCTGCAAGCCTTGTTGGCCCCCCACCACGACGCGGCCACCGTAGAAAACGCCTTATTTGAGACGGAAATGCGCAACATGGCGGGGTATGGATATGGGCTGAAAGCTTTTACCCTGTCCATGATTGAAACGGCCGTTTCCCTCAGCAATGGGCAGCTCCCCAACCAGGCCATCCGCGCCCTGCTCGACGGCGCCAAAGAGATGATTGCTGCCGACGTAGAGCTGCTTCCAGGGGTTCGCGAGACATTGGACGCCCTGGCCCTCCATTATCCCCTCATGGTTATTACCAAAGGTGACCTGCTGGATCAGGAGCGTAAGCTGGCCCGCTCTGGGTTGACTGACCGCTTTGTCCATTTTGAAGTGGTTAGCCACAAAACTCCCGAGGTGTACGCCACCCTTTTACGCAAACATGCCATCCCCGCCGCCCGGTTTGTCATGGTGGGCAACTCCTTGCGCTCCGACGTGCTGCCCGTGGTGGCCATTGGGGGCACGGCCGTGTACACCCCGCACCACCTCACCTGGGACCATGAAGCCGACGTAGATCCCCACCACGACGCCAACGGCTATTATGAACTGGCAGATATCCGTCAATTGCCGGCCCTTTTGCAGCAACTTGCTGGGCAGTAATCTTCCAGGTTGGTAGGCGGCATAAAAATCGTTACCCTTTCTAGAAAACCAAAAAGGAGCCGTCCATGGAATTTCAACCTTTCAATCAGCCCCCACCTGAATTGGGTAACCAGTATGATGAAGACCGCGTGCTGCGCGCCTATTTGCGGCGGGCGCTGCCGTCAGACGTGTTGGCGGCCATTGAACCCGAACTACGCACCATGGGCGCCCTGGCCGGGGGCGACCTGTACCGCTTGCAGTTGGCCGACCGCCTGAATGAACCTTTATTGACCAATTGGGACGCCTGGGGTAACCGCATTGACCAGATTGAAGTGTCCCCCTTGTGGCAGCGGGCAGAAAAATTGGCGGCAAAGTTTGGCCTGGTGGCGGCGGCGTATGAGCAGACGTACGGCCGTTTCTCCCGCACCCACCAGTTTGCCCTGGCCTACCTCTTTCACCCCTCCAGCGACGTCTACACCTGCCCCCTGGCCATGACCGACGGCGCCACGCGCACCCTGCTCAATTCTGGCAACCAATCTCTCATTGACCGCGCCGTGCCCCACCTCACCAGCCGCGACCCGGCCACCTTTTGGACCAGCGGGCAGTGGATGACGGAATCCACCGGCGGCTCTGACGTGGGGTTATCAGAGACGGTGGCCCGCTTAGAGGATGGCGTGTGGCGGCTGTACGGCCGTAAATGGTTCACCTCTGCTACTACCAGTCCCATTACCCTGACCCTGGCCCGCCCAGAAGGCAATCCCCCTGGTGGCAAGGGGTTGGCGTTGTTTTATGTTGAGCTGCGCGACGCCTCCGGAAACTTGCAAGCCATCACCGTCCACCGCCTGAAAGACAAGCTGGGTACGCGCAAAGTGCCCACAGCTGAACTGACCATGAACGGCACGCCCGCCATCCCCGTGCAAGAGTTGGCCAACGGCGTGCGCAACATCGTGCCCATGCTGCACCTTACCCGCACCTGGAACGCCGTCAGTGCTGTGGCCTTCATGCGCCGCGGTCTGGCCCTGGCGCGTGACTATGCGCGGCGCCGGCACGCCTTTGGTGCAGCCCTGGCCCATAAACCCCTGCACGTAGATACCCTGGCTGCCATGCAGGCCGAGTTTGAAGCCGCTTTTCACCTGACATTTTTCCTGGTAGAGCTAATTGGCCGTGAAGAAAGCGGCGACATGCCGCCGGAGCAGGCAGATTTGCTGCGGCTGCTGACTTCCCTGGCCAAGCTAACTACCGGCAAGCAGGGCGTGGTTGTTGCCAGCGAGGTGCTGGAAGCTTTTGGCGGCGCGGGCTACGTGGAAGATACCGGTCTGCCCTTGCTCCTGCGGGACAGCCAGGTTTTGCCCATTTGGGAAGGGACGACCAACGTGCTGGCGCTGGATGCGCTGCGGGCCATCAGCAAGGATGAGAGCCTGGAGGCGTTGAAGGAGCAGGTGAATCGCAGTGTGGCCGCAGCCCAGGACGGCCGTTTGCAAGCGATGGGGGTGTTGGCGAAAACGGCCGTCGCCCACGCCGAACGTTGGCTGAGCCAGGCCATGCAGCGCGGCATTCCTGCTGTGGAGGCTGGCGGGCGGCGCTTTGGCCTGACCCTGGGCCGGGCGCTGGCCCTGGCCTTGCTGGTGGAGCACGCCCAGTGGTCCCTGGAGCATGAGGGGGACGGCCGTGCCCTAGCCGCCGCCCTCCGCTTTGCCCAAACAGGTGTGGATTCCATCGTAGAAGACATTGACGCGACATGGAGCCACGCCCTGGCCAACGACGAACCGCTGCCCACTTTGTAACCCATTTATGGAGGAAATCATGGTTGCTTACGATTTGAAATCGGTGAAACTGCCCCGCCTTAGTGGACGGGCGTTGCGCGCTTTTGCCGCTGCCCTGGATAACCCAGCCGGGCGGGGACTGCTGCTGGGTAATTTGCTGGAAAGTGGGGGCATTACCAAGCTGCGGCGGCTGCACCTGGATGAACTGCCCTTGTTTTACCCCATCTTGCCGGCGGCGGAGCCGGGTGGGGCTTTGGAAGGGGGAGAATTGGCGGCAACGGCCGTGTCCACCGCTGAATCCTACCCCTTTGCCAGCATCGGCGACTACGCTCAGGCATACCGCACGGGGCAAACTACCCCCACCGAAGTTGCCGAAAGCGTGTTAGCAGCCATCACTGCCAGTGACCAGGGCAGCAAACCCCTACGCGCCTTCATCGCCGTCAATCGTGCAGACGTATTGGCCCAGGCTCAGGCGGCTACAGAACGCATCCGGAGCGGGCATGGGTTAAGCGTGCTAGACGGCGTGCCCGTGGCAATTAAAGATGAGGTGGACATGACGCCCTACCCGACGACGGTGGGTACAAAGTTTTTGGGTAAGGCCCCCGCTAAAAAGGACGCCACGACGGTGGCCCGGCTGCGGGCGGCGGGGGCGCTGCTGCTAGGCAAGGCCAACATGCACGAGATCGGCATCAACCCCACTGGCCACAACGTCCATCACGGCCACACGCGCAACCCGTACCACCCCGATTACGACACCGGCGGCAGTTCCAGCGGCCCGGCAACGGCCGTTGCTGCTGGATTGTGTCCGGTCGCTTTGGGGGCTGACGGCGGCGGCTCCATTCGCATTCCCGCAGCGCTGTGCGGGCTGGTGGGGCTGAAAGCCACCTTTGGCCGCGTCAGCGAACATGGGGCAGCGCCACTAACCTGGAGCATGGGGCATTTAGGGCCAATTGGGGCCACGGTAGCCGACGTGGCGCTGGCCTATGCCGTCATGGCTGGGCCTGATGCCCTGGATCGCAACTCTCAGCACCAGCCGGCGGTAACGCTGGAAGGCTGGGACGCGCCCGATTTGCGCGGGCTGACCCTGGGCGTTTACTGGCCCTGGTTCCGACACGCTGCGCCCGACGTTGTGGCCGCCAATGAGGCCATGCTCAATAGGCTGGCGGACGCTGGCGCTGCCGTCCGTGAAATCGAGATCCCGGAACTGGACGCTATGCGCATCGCTCACGCGGCCATCATTTTGGCGGAAATGGCGGTTAATATGGCTAATTTTCCGGAATACCAGCGGGATTTTGCCCCGGCGACGCGGGTGAACCTGGTCTTGGGGCGGGTCTTTACCGGCGCGGACTACTTGCGCGCCCAGCAGGTGCGGGCGCGGGCTATGGCGATTTTCCAGGAGGTGTACCGGCAGGTGGATGTGGTGGTGACCCCAGCAACGGCCGTTACCGCTCCACCCATCCCCGCCGATGGCATTCCTGACGGCCTTTCTGATTTGAGCACGGTCACTGAATTAATGCGTTACATCATTCCCGGCAACCTGATTGGCTTACCCGCCATTAGTTTTCCTGTGGGCTATGCCCCCAACGGGCTGCCTATTGCCATGCAGGCTATGGGGCGGCCTTGGGAAGAGCACCTGCTGCTGCGGGTCGCCGCGGTGGCGGAAAAGCTGGTAGAACGGAAACGGCCGCAAATTTACTATTCCATTTTAGAAAAATAGGCTGCCCGCAGTCTGTACTCTGGCTGCTGTAGTCGGGCTATGATAATGGGTACGGCCGTTTCCACTCCGAAACGGCCGTTATCCTTTCCAGTCTATTTACCTGCCAATTACATTAGCCCCGCCATAATCTCCGCCAGCTTCTCTTGGGGCGGGCGCAGCGCCGCTTCGGGTAAATGGGCCAGCGGCGTTTCCACCAGGTCACTCACCTCCGCCAGGTTGGGACGGTTGGGGTTGTAATACACCAGGCCGGTAATGAATTCCTGGTTTTGTTGCGCCCACTGCAGGCGGTGCATGGCTCCCAATTTGTCCGTGGGATCATAATCCTCTTCCAGCTTACGCAGTTGAATGAAGGAACCATCGGGCATTTCCACGACCTGCATTTCTCCTGGCTCGTAATCGTCAATGACGATTTCCTCGCTGGGCGGCACCCAGCCAAAGTCGTGCAGTGGGTTTTCGTGTTCTTTGCCATAGCCGTAGCTTTTGGTGGAGGTGTCGTGGTTGTTGAAGGCCACGCAAGGGCTGATGATGTCGAGTACGGCCGTGCCGTTAAAGCTCAGCGCCGCCTTTAGTAGCTCCCGCACCTGCTTGGCGTCCCCGGAGAAAGAGCGCGCCACAAACCCCGCGCCAGCAATCATCGCCTCCATGCAAATGTCCACCGGCGGAAACTCATTCTCCCCGGCATACTTCAACACCTGCCCCTCGTCGGCAGTAGCACTAAACTGTCCTTTGGTCAGGCCATAGACGCCGTTGTTCTCTACAATGTACACCAGGCGCACGTTGCGGCGCATCATGTGCTTGAACTGCCCCATGCCAATGCTGCCTGTGTCGCCATCCCCACTGACGCCAATGGCCCGCAAGTGGCGGTTAGCCATTAACGCCCCGGTGCCGATGGAGGGCATACGGCCGTGCAGCGCATTAAACCCAAAAGATTGCCCCAAAAAATAAGCTGGAGACTTGCTAGAGCAGCCAATGCCACTCAACTTGATAATCTCCTGCGGGCGAATACTCAGCTCATACGCCACCTGGATAATCTGGCTAGAAATGGAGTTGTGCCCGCAGCCCTGGCACAGCGTCGTGGGATTACCGTTATAATCCGCCTTGCTCAACCCAATCAAATTAATGCGTTCTTCCCGTCTCGTACCCATGAGTTACTCCTTTTGCTCCTCCGCAATCGCTTCAACGATCCAGCGCGCCGTCAGCGGCATGCCATCTAAATGTGCCAGAGAGACCAGCTTTGTTGCCATGCCCGGCACTTCTGTCTGCAAAATAGTGTGCATTTGCCCGTCGCGGTTTAGCTCGATGACGTAGATTTTCTCGTGGTGGGCAATGAATTCCCGCACTTGCTGGTTAATGGGCAGCGCCCGCAGCCGCATGAAGCTGGTTTGCATACCGTCAGCCGCCAGCCGGTCGCGGGCTTCGTCTATGGCAAACTTGGTTGTGCCATAGGCAATAATGCCTACTTTGGCGCCGGGCGTCTCATCAATGATGGGGCCAGGCACCATCTCCCGCGCCGTGTTAAACTTGCGCGCCAGCCGCGCCATGTTTTGCGCCCAATCTTCCGGCCGTTCGCTGTACACTGCCTTTTCGTTATGCCCCGTACCTCGCGCAAACCAGGCTGCCTGGGGGTGTTCGTTGCCGGGAATGGTGCGGTAGGTGATGCCGTCCCCGTCAATGTCTTTGTACCGCGCAAACCCTTTCTCGGCGACCTCATCGGCCGTTAGCACCTTGCCTCGTTTCAGCGGTTCCGGGGGGTAGGCAAAGGGTTCCGACATCCAGTTGTTCATCCCCAAATCCAGGTCGCTGAGCACAAAGACTGGCGTTTGCAATCCTTCGGCCAGGTCAAAAGCGGACATGCCAAACTCAAAGCATTCCTTGACGGTGGCGGGCAGCAAAATGACGTTGCGGGTGTCGCCGTGCCCCAGGTAGTAGGTTGCCAACACGTCCCCCTGGCTGGTGCGGGTGGGCAGCCCGGTGCTGGGACCCACGCGCTGCACGTTCCAAATGACGGCCGGAATCTCTGCAAAGTACCCCAAACCGGTAAATTCGGACATGAGGGAGATGCCAGGCCCTGAAGTAGCCGTCATCGCTCGCGCCCCGGCCCAACCTGCGCCCAAAATCATACCGATGGCGGCTAGTTCGTCTTCGGCCTGCACCACGGCGTAGGTGGCCAGGCCCGTTTCTGGATCGCGGCGCAGCTTGGGCAGGTAGTCGTTCAGGGCGTCTACCAGGCTGGTGGAGGGGGTGATGGGGTACCAGGCGGCGAAGGTGACACCGCCAAAGACGGCGCCCAGGGCGGCGGCATCGTTGCCGGTGATGAGAATTTGCCCTGCGGTGGCGTCCATGGGTTCTACGCGGTAAGGGTCTTGCTTTTGCCAGTTTTCGGCTGCCCATTCATAGGCGGCGCGGACGACGCTCATGTTGCTGTCTACCAGCTTGCGCCGCCCGCCAAAGTGGAAGCTCAAGGCCTCGTCTAACGTGTCTAGAGAGACGTTTAGCAAATAGGCTACAGCGCCCACGTAAACCATGTTGGCGATGTAGTCGCGCAGCTTACCTTTCATCCCGGTGTCGCGCACAAACTGGTTGACGGGAATGGCGTAGTAAGTGACGTCGTCTCGTTCGGGAATGTTTCGCCAATCGTCGTTGTAAATGCAGACGCCATCAGGGGGTAAATTACGAATGTCTTCGTGGACGGTGGTCTGGTTGAAGGCCACCAGGATTTCTGAGGTGTGGCGGCGAGCGACGTACCCTTCGTGGCTGACGCGAATGTGGTACCAGGTGGGCAGCCCCTGGATGTTGGAGGGAAAGATGTTTTTACCGTTGACGGGAATGCCCATTTTGAAGAAGGCGCGCAGCAAGGCCAGGTTGGCTGTCTGGCTGCCGGTGCCGTTGACGGTGGCGACCACCATGGAGAAGTCGTTGATGACCGACGGCCGTTCCCCGCCTTGCTCCTCTTTTTCATTTACCATTTCTGCAACCTCCATATTCAAATACCTCCACTTAAAAACAAACTCATAGGCAGGGTCCCCCGCCTATGAGTTTATGGTAACAGTTTATCTGCAGCGCCGCGCCAGCCTCTAGCCGCGTACTTCCCAGGTATCAGCTGCGCGATACAGCTTATTCAGGTCACCCTTGCCTTTTTGCGCCTGGGCGGCCTCAATTTGGGCCATCAATCCTTCGGTGTAGGTAGGGGTTTCTACCTGGCGAATAATGCCCATGGGCGCGGGGAAGTAGGGATACTCCATGCTGCTAATCATTAGTGCCAGGGCTTTTGAGCGGACGTCGTACACAATCAAGTCATCTTCTGTGTACTGGTCGCCCAGCTCGACGACTTCCGGCTCGAAACTTTCATTCAGGCGCACGCCTTTGTCCAGGTTGTTGCCAAAGATCATGGGCTTGCCGTGTTCCAGGTAGATCATGTGGTCGTCGCGGTTCTTGCGGTCTTCCAGCGGCCCCCATTCGTTGGGGTTAAAGATGACACAGTTTTGGTACACTTCGACAAAAGAGACGCCTTTGTGGGCGGCGGCGGCAGCCAGCACTTCGCCCAGGTGCTGGGTGTGGGTATCCATGGAACGAGCAACAAAGGTGGCTTCAGAGGCCAGGGCAATGGCCACGGGGTTGATGGGTTGCTCGATGGATCCCATGGGGGATGATTTGCTTCTGTATCCCTTCCGGGAAGTAGGTGAGTATTGTCCTTTGGTTAGCCCGTAGACGCGGTTGTTGAAGAGGATGATGTTTAGGTTGACGTTGCGGCGCATGACGTGCAGCAGATGGTTGCCGCCGATGGAGAGGCCATCGCCGTCGCCGGTAATGACCCAGATGCTCAGGTCGGGGTTGGTGACAGCCAGGCCGGTAGCCAGCGTGGGCGCACGGCCGTGTATGCTGTGGATGCCGTAGGTGTTCATGTAGTAAGGGAAGCGGCTGGAGCAGCCGATACCTGAAATGAAGACGATATTTTCTTTGGGCACGCCAATGTCGGGCAAGGTTTTTTGCATTTGGGCCAGAATGGCATAATCGCCGCAGCCGGGGCACCAGCGCACGGTTTGGTCAGAAACGAAATCTTTGCGGGTAAGTTCTAACGGAACGGTATGTGTACTCATGGTTAAATTCTAATCTCCATATGTAACTTGTAACCTGTAACTTGTAACTTGTAACAGGTTGCAGGTTACAGGTTGAGAACCTCGTCAATTTTCTGGCTAATTTCGCTAATTTTGAAGGGCTGGCCGTGCAGTTTGGAATAGGTCAGCACTTTGCGGGCAAAGGTGCCTTGCAGCAAGAAGGCGAGTTGGCCGCCATTTAGTTCGGCTACCAAAACTTTTTTGTAGCGTTGCATGAGGGCTTCTAGGTTGCGGGGGAACGGGTTGAGGTAGCGAATGTGGGCGTGGGCGACTGATTTGCCTTGTTCTACCGCTTTTTGTGTGGCTGAGCGGGTGGCGCCAAAGGTGCCGCCCCAGGAGATGAGTAGTAGTTCTCCTTCTTCTGGGCCAAAGACTTCTTGTTCGGGGATGATGTCGGCCAGGCGGGCTACTTTTTCGGCGCGGTCGTGGCACATTTGCTCGTGGTGTTCGGGGCGGTAAGAGACGTTGCCGGTGAGGGGGGCTTTGCTGAGGCCGCCGATGCGGTGTTCTAGGCCGGGGGTGCCGGGGATGGCCCAGGGGCGTGCCCCAGTTTGTGGGTCGCGCTTGTAGGGTAGGAAGGGTTCTTCTGCGCCGTTGCCGTTGGCGGCTGCGGTGGCGTGGCTGATGGGGATGGTGGGGATGTCGTTGGCGTTGGGGATGGCCCAGGGTTCGGAGCTGTTGGCGAGGAAGCCGTCGGTGAGCATGACGACGGGGGTCATGGCACGCACGGCGAAGCGTACTGCTTCGATAGCCATGTCGAAGCAGTCGGCGGGGCTGCTGGGGGCGATGACGGGGATGGGGCTTTCGCCGTTACGGCCGTACATGACTTGCAGCAAGTCCGACTGTTCCGTTTTGGTAGGCAGGCCGGTGCTGGGGCCGCCGCGCTGCACGTCAATGATGACCATGGGCAGCTCCAGAGCCACCGCCAGGTTCATGGCCTCGCTTTTTAGAGCGATGCCGGGGCCGCTGGTGCCGGTGACGGCTATGGCGCCGCCAAAGGCTGCGCCAATGACCGACCCCATGGCAGCAATTTCGTCCTCAGCCTGGAAGGTGCGCACGTCGAAGTTGCGCAGGGGAGCCAGGCTGTGCAAAATGTCGCTGGCGGGAGTAATGGGGTAGGTGCCATAGAAGAGGGGTTTGCCCGCTTTTTGGGCAGCGGTGACTAGCCCCATGGCTGTGGCCTCGTTGCCCGTTACCTTGCGGTAGGTGCCGGGGGGCAGGGTGGCGGGGCGAATGCGGTAGCGGTGGCGGAAAGCTTCGGTGGTTTCGCCAAAATAGTAGCCTGTTTCCATAGCTTTGGCGTTGGCGGCAGCAATTTCTGGGTTTTTGGCAAATTTTTTCTTGAGCCATTCCCCAGAGGTGTCTAACGGCCGATCAAAGAGCCAGAAGGTAAGACCCAGGGCGAAAAAATTTTGGCAGCGGTCTTTGTCTTTGGTAGACAGCCCCTCAATATCTTTTAAAGCTTCGCGGTTGAGAGAGGTGAGGGGAACTTCGTGGACTTCGTACCCTTTCAGGCTGCCATCTTCCAGGGGGTTGCTGGTGTAGCCAGCTTTACGCAGGTTGGCGGGGGTGAAGGCGTCGGTGTTGACGATGATGACGCCGTTTGCTTCCAGGTCGGGCAGGCTGGTTTTGAGAGCTGCCGGGTTCATTGCTACCAGTACGCGGGGGGCGTCGCCGGGGGTCAGCACGTCCTGGCTAGAAAAGTTGACCTGGAAGCCGCTGACGCCGGCGGTGGTGCCCGCAGGAGCGCGAATTTCGGCGGGGAAGTCGGGCATGGTGCTGATGTCGTTGCCGAAAACGGCCGTGGTGTTGGTGAATTGGGTTCCGGTTAGCTGCATCCCGTCCCCAGAGTCGCCGGCAAAGCGAATGACGACAGATTCGAGTTCTTCAATTTGCTCTTGGTCTTTTTGTTCGCTCATGTTCGAGTTTTCTCCTTCGAAAATAAAAGTGGGTTAAGCGGGTGCCAATTGAAACTTGGCAG
>CAZDEO010000032.1:0-55177 GCA_964504445.1 uncultured Anaerolinea sp.
CCTGGTTGTAACCAAGAAATGGCACCGAAACCCGCACAGCCCCCACGGCTACAATAGATGTAAAACTTACTGTTCCCGCCTCACTGGTAGAGCCAAAAGCAAGCAAACTACCCGTAGCATTATCATATAAAGCAACAGCCAACTCCTGAACACCCTCATTTAACTCCGGTAAATAATTAAAATTCGCATCATAATAAACCGTTACGTTGACAGTCACATTCTGCTGTCCCCCACCCACAGGTGTCGATGTCGGCAACGGTTGAATTTGAACTACCGGAGGCGTCATTGTCGGTTGAGGCGTCAGAAAAGAAAAATCAATGGGTGTGGGTGTAGGCAAGAAAGTGGGCACCAACATAGGCGTTGCCGTCGGAAGCGTTCCCCCGCCACTAGAGGGTGGCGCCACAAACGCACTAGTAGGAGAAGGCGTCGGCGTAGGCGTGGAGACAGTAACCAGACACTCAATATCATATTGGTGCAAATTTGACTCTTCATATGGTGGCGCCACCACAGGCCCAACCATGATGTACAACCAACCCGTATAAGGGGCCATAATACTTAATCGGCTGCCATAATCTCCGGGAGCCTTGTCATTGTTGCCCAGGTTTGGTTGGAAATCATTCCCATTTGCATCGAGAAATATCATATTGGTGTCTGCATAGGCATTAACGTAGGTATCACACGTATAAAAAGATCCCAAGCGCATCCAAACTTTATAGTAATCAGTATCCTGAGAGCTGCCAAAGACCGGCACAAAACTCATACCCGTAAAACCATTCCCTTCACCCACCTCCAATACACATGCCGTTTCTCTGGTGCTATTAAATTCACACACGTCAGAGCCTGGAACAGGCGTCTGGCTAGGGGTTGGCGTCGGGTTAGCCACCGTAGTCACCTGAATACAATAAGTCTTATTGGAAGGGTCAGACGGGTCGCGATTGATGATCCGCGCATAATAAAACCCATCTTGGTTAGCTGTAAAGGTGACAAGAGAACTGCGATTTCCCAGCCCTGGCGCATCATCATTGGTAGCAATCACGTTGCCGTTGACGTTGTATACGGTCATAACCGTATCTAATCCCGGGGTTAAATCACTGGTGGCCACCTGGTAAGTAGAATTGGCTTTCCCCACAAACTGAAAATAATCCTCATCCCCCGTGGGCCATAGCGTAACACTACATGTTTTTGCCGCACCGGCAGCTATTGTGTAAGCGGTGTTTAAGCTGTTGTTCGGCTCGTACGCATCAACAAAAATTGATGGGGTGGCGCCTGGGGTAGTTGTGGGTGCGGCATCATTGTCATCGATAAATATTTGCAACAAGGAATTTGCGCCCAGAGTAGCACTGATCGGGTTTGATAAACGAAGGTAGAAGAATTCGTCAACAGGTCCTTCATAAACTGAGTCGTTGATAATGGGAACAGGAACGGTTTGGGTAATGGTGCCGGCCGGAAATATCAGGGTACCGTTGGTATTACTATAATCACTACCACCGGTTGCCGTACCGCTTAACGTAGCGTAGTTTACGCGCACTTCAAAAGCAACCGTTTGGTTCAGAACAACGGGAACGCTCACAATGCCATCCTCCTCACCAACGGTTAACTGGCTGGAGGTAAAAGAAACTGTGGGGAGTGTTTGTAGTTGAGGAACAGCCTGAACCACTTGAGGCTTATTACTAATTAGATAGATGGCAATGAGGAGGATCGGCAAAAGTAAAGCAAGAAGGCTTGCCCCATAGTGGAATTTTTTTACCGGATGATAAGTGTTCATGTGCAGCCTTAGCCTTACGTATGTGCCAGTTACGATACTGGAGAGAAGTTTAGTGGTGTGCCTATGACAAAACGGTCAGTTGGGAATGTGAATACCAATTATCATTCTCTTCGTCGACGAGATTATAAGAAGTGTTCTACATAACGGCAAATAATGCAAAAGCGGGATGCCTGTCTGGTAGAGAGGAGCATCCCGCTTGATTGTATAGTGTGGTTTGGCCAGCGACCTATTTGGCTTCCTTACTATCTTTTTCTGCGCTGCTAAGCACCTCATCTACCAAACCATACTCTTTGGCCTGTTCCGCGCTCATGTAAACGTCGCGGTCTGTATCTTTGCTAATCTGCTCCACTGATTGGCCTGTGTGGTGGCTGAGGATCTGATTAAGCGAGGTACGTAGGCGCAGAATTTCTTGCGCTTGAATGGCAATATCTGAGGCTTGTCCTTGGGCGCCGCCCAGGGGCTGGTGCATGTGAATGGTAGAGTTAGGCAGGGCATAGCGCATGCCTTTTGTGCCCGCCGTAAGCAAAACTGTGCCAAAGCTGGCGGTGTAACCGACGGCTACTGTGGAAATGGGGCAGCGCACTTGCTGCATGGTGTCGTAGATAGCCATGCCAGCATAAACTTGCCCGCCAGGGCAGCTAATGTACATGCGAATGGGCTTCTCTGGGTCTTCGCTTTCCAGGTAAAGAATTTGGGCAACGATGAGGTTGGCAATCTGGTCGTTGATGGGGTAGCCCAACATGATGATGCGATTTTTCAGCAGTAGGGAATAGATGTCAAATGCCCGTTCACCCCGGCCAGTGGTTTCGATAACCATAGGCACTAATGAGGTTGGAATGTTGATCATTATCGGTCTCCTCGTTATTTATGGCTGGCCAGGGTTTAGCCTGGCCAGGCGGTAGACAAGTTTTATGGGTTATTGGGCGCTGAGTTTAACGGCCGTCCATTAGATTTGCGTTATTCTTCCTCGTCGCTTCCCGCATCCTCATCTTCCAGTTCCGCAAGGTCTGGCGCCGTGCCGGCGTAAATGGCCATGATGCGCTCATAGACCTTTTCATGCAGCACTTCGCCGCTAATGGAATCAAAGCCAGAACCCTGCCGGTAATAGTCGCGCATACTGTTTTGCAGATCTTCGTTCTCGAATTTCCTTACCCGCTCTTCAATCAAACCATCCACGTCTTCGGCCTTGACGCGCAATTTTTCGTCCAGGATGAATTGGCGAATCAGTAAGCCACGCTCGACGCGAGTCACGGCCGTTTCCCGAAAATTATCCCGCAGCATCTCCTCAGTCAACCCCTGCATCCGCAAATAATCATCCCACTCCCAACCAGAGTAGCGGGCCTGAGTTTTCAACGTTTGCAGCATATCATCCAATTCGGCGTCTACAGCCGCTGGCGGGTAGACCAATTCCGCCTCAGCCAGCAACTTATCCGTCATCCCCTCAATCAAATCCTCTTTGGCCTGAGCTTCCGCGGCCTGCTGCAAACGCTCCAGCGTAGCCGCCCGCAGCTCCGCCAGTGTCTCAAACTCACCCTCTTGCTGCGCCAGCTCATCATTCAAATCGGGCAATTGCCGGGACTGCACATTCAAAATAGTGACTTCAAAGGCAGCTTCTCTGCCCCGCAGTTCCTCATCTTCATAATCATCGGGAAAGACAAAAGAAAAAGACGTTTGTTCACCAGCAGACAGGCCCAGCAAATTTTCCACAAAGGGCGTATTGGGGTACACCTTGGTGCTGTCCATCAGCAGGTCAATTCGCTCTTCAGCAAAAATAATCTGTTCAGCCGATCCAGCCGCATTTTCTTCAGCTTCAGTGGCTTCTACCTCGTCAGCGTCCGCCCCTTCAGCCTTAGCGGCTTCCGCCTCTTCGGGAGCTAGCTTACCCAGCCCGCTCAAGGCTACCAAATCGCCCGCTTCCACCGCACGATCCACCTCTTCCAAAACTTGGTGCTTAATCTGAATCTCTTCCAGCGCCTTATCCACAGCTTCTGCAGTGACTTCAACCGGCTCAACCTCCTGGCGGATGCCGCGATAATCGCCCAACTTCACTATCGGCTGCAAAGGAAGCGCAAATTTGAGCACCAATGGCTCCATCTCCACATCGGTGAGTTCCGGACGGCCGTACAACTCCGTCTCATCCACATCCGCCAACGCCTCTTCAAAAATAGCCGGCATAATCTCATCCACCGTCTCAGCCCGCAGCGCCTCGCGCCCCACACGGTTCACAATAACCTGATACGGCGCCTTTCCCCGGCGAAAACCTGGCACATGTACATCCTTCGCCACCTTCTTCGCCATCTGGCGCATCGCCTTCTCTACGCGTTCCTCAGCCACCTCAATCGTCAACAACAACTGCCGTTGCGCATCCTCTTCTTTATGAATAGTCAGTGTCACAGATTTACCTCTCTCAACTAAAGCAGGTACAGCTAACCCTAATTCAGGCGCTGCCCCACTCGATATTTTGGAATGTGTTACCAAGTGCTGGATGTAAAAAAGAAGCGTTGCCAGAGCAACGCATCGTTGGATTATCAACAGTGGGGATGGAGGGACTCGAACCCACACGCCTTGCGGCACATGATTCTAAGTCATGCGCGTCTGCCAATTCCGCCACATCCCCAGCAGCGTAAGATTATACCACCGGAGATGTCTTTGCCAAGCCAAATCGACAATGCTAAAGTTTAGGGAGCGGCAATCAATAAACCGCCCATTCACGAGCTTGAGCGCATATTACCTGCCCCCAAGTTCCCCCAGTGCACGAAGGAGACAAACCATGAGCACCATGCTAGTCAAACACGCCCAAATAGTTGTCACCATGGACGCCCAACGGCGTGAAATTATCGATGGCGCCCTCTTCATCCGCAACAACGTCATCGAACAAGTTGGCCCCACCCACAAATTACCCCCAACGGCCGATACCATCCTCAACCTGCACAACCACATTGTCCTACCGGGCCTCGTCAACACCCACCATCACCTCTATCAATCCCTCACCCGCGTCATGGCCCAAGACAACGAGCTGTTCACCTGGCTCAAAACCCTTTACCCCATTTGGGCCAACCTCACCGATGAAGCCATCTATGTCAGCACCCTCACCGGGCTGGCCGAACTCATCCTCTCTGGCTGCACCACCAGCAGCGATCACCTCTACATCTTCCCCAACGATTGCACCCTGGACAGCCAAATTCGCGCTGCCCAAGAAATCGGCATGCGCTTCCACGCCGCCCGCGGGTCCATGTCCCTGGGCGAAAGCAAAGGGGGGTTGCCCCCAGACCGCGTCACCGAAGACGAGGCCTTCATCCTTAAAGACAGCCAGCGCCTTATCGAACAGTACCACGACGCCAACCGCCACGCCATGCTGCGCATTGTCCTGGCCCCCTGCTCCCCCTTCTCTGTCACCCCCGACCTCATGCGCGAATCCGCCAATCTGGCCCGCGCCTACGGCGTGCGCCTGCACACCCACCTGGCCGAAACCGTCGAAGAAGAGGAATTTTGCCTGCAAACCTTTGGCAAACGGCCGGTGCCCTACGTTGAATCATTGGGCTGGACAGGCGACGACGTATGGCACGCCCATTGCGTCCACATGAGCCAAAGTGAGGTGGAACTTTTTGGCCAAACCGGTACTGGCGTAGCCCACTGCCCCAACAGCAACATGCGGCTGGCTTCCGGCATTGCGCCCCTGCTAGCCTGGCGGCGCCACAACGTTCCTGTGGGGTTAGGGGTAGATGGCTCCGCCTCCAACGACGGCGGCCATTTACTCCATGAGGCGCAGCAGGCGATGCTGCTGCAGCGCGTGGCCCCCCACCGCTACCTCAGCGAGAAACCGGGAGGGCGCGGCGGCTTTGGCGGCAAGCCCGACGCCATGAGTGCGCGGCAAGCGTTGGAACTGGCAACCCTGGGCGGTGCGGCCGTGCTGGGCCGCGACGACATCGGTGCGCTGGCGCCGGGCATGTCGGCCGACTTTATCGCCATCAATCTGCACCAGCTTGCCTACACCGGTTCGCTGCACGATCCGGTGGCGGCGGTAATCTTTAATCAGGCCCAAAACGTGGATTATGCGGTCATCAATGGTAAAGTGGTAGTAGAAAATGGGCAGCTTACCACCCTGGAACTGCCACCGCACATTCAGCGCCACAACGAGATTGCCCGCAGCATGATCCAATAATAACCAGAGCAAGGGCTAGAGGATCTTCTTCCTCTGGCTCTAGCTCTAACTCTAGCTTTTATGTTATGAATATCGGTACGACTGGCATCATCTTCAATGAATTTACGCAAATCTTACTTATGCAGCGGGACGACACCCGCACCTGGGCGCCGCCTGGAGGCGCGCTGGAAGCCGGCGAGCTGCCTCCGGAAGGCGTGGCCCGCGAAGTGCGCGAGGAAACGGGGCTGATTGTTTACCCGGTACGGCTGGTCGGCCTTTATTTTATGCCCGGCAAGGAATCGGGGTCGCTGGTTTTTTCCTTTCGCTGCATTCAGCGCGGTGGGGAGATTCAAACGTCAACAGAGTCGCCACAAGTGGGGTGGTTCCCGACACGGCCGTTTCCCTCACGCATCCCCGGTTCCCATCGCCAGCGCATTCAAGAAGCGTTCCAACACCAGGGTGGGCCACCCATTTGGCGCACCCGCCAACGCACCTGGATGGAACGGGCCGCCTGGTTTTTGCTGCGCCACGTCGTTTACCGCCTCAAAGATAAGCAGTTGGCCCGGCGCGGCCTGCCACCCTACCAGCCACCACCTGACTGGAAAACGGGAGCCTTTGTGGTGATTCGCAATGAATCCGGGCAGGTATTGTGGGTAAAACGCACCGACCAGGACGTGTGGAACTTACCGGGAGGGGGTAGTTTGACCAATGAAGCACCGTGGGAAACGGCCGTGCGCGAAACCCAAGAAGAAACCAACCTGCGCGTCACCCTCACCCATCTCAGCGGCGTCTATGGCTATGAAGGAGACAGCCACCTCGTGTTCACCTTCACGGCCGAGGTGCAAGATGGTTCCCTAAGCACGGGGCCAGAAGCCGCCCAATTCGCTTACTTCACCCCTGGCGCAGAACCACCAAACTGTGTACCCCAGCACCTGCAGCGCGTGCAAGACGCCCTTACTGCCGGTTTCGTCACCCAATTTAAAAGACAGCCGCCCTCCAATGAGCAGTAAAGGGCAACCAGCAACCCCTGATTAATTACCGCTGGTCGCTTACTGATTCACGCGCACCAACGACCAATCATCCACAAACCAGCCATTATTGGCCAGCGGATAACGGCCGCGCAAAGCCACCCCAACTTGTACCGTCTGGGCACTGCTAAGCGTAAAGGTACGGCTAAGCGTGTTCTTTTGGCCAAATGCCGGCAATATCCAGTCGCTGCCCCCACCACCCACAATAAACCGCACCTCCCCAGAATACGGGTCTGACGCCCAGACCTTTTGCCCGCCCTCATAGCCACTAACCAGATCGGGAAACACGTTGATGGTAAAGCGGTAAGTTCCTGGCTGCAAGGCCACCTGCGTCAGCATACGCGTGCTGATGGCCCCCGACCCTTTGAAAATTTTTACTGTGTAACTCCCGTTCCAGATGTAAAGCGGATGCTCGTGGGGCGGCAAAAAGCTGCTGGATAACACCCGAGTCTCCGGGCGCAAAAAATTGCTGTGGGGCGCGGGGTCAAAGGGATTGGTTCCCTGGTCGTATTCAAAATACCAGCCGTTAGGCAGTTGCAGCTCAGAAATGCCGTTTTGGTTGTACCAACCCTCCTCAAATGAAGGGTTAGGCAGCAAATTGGGGCTGACAGGCGCAGGTGGAGCCGCCGGCGGCGTTGGGGTTGGGTTGGGCGCTGGCGGGGGCGTCACGGCCGTGCTGCCGGGAATGATTAGCTGCTGACCCACGTAAATGACATTGAGATTGTTCAGACCATTGGCCAAAGCCAGCGCCTGGACGGAAACGCCGTAGCGTAAGGCGATGCGCGTCAGGGTGTCTCCGGGCTGCACGATGTACACCGACCCTGCTGGCTGCGGCGCAGGGTTGGGCACTGGCACAGGGGCCGGAGCCGGTGCATCTGCCCCGGGAATGGTCAACTGCTGACCCACGTAAATCAGGTTGGGGTTGACAATGTTATTAGCCTGGGCCAGGGTCGTTACGTCGGTGCCAAAACGGCGGGCAATGGCGCTGAGGGTATCGCCGGGCTGGACGGTGTAAGTGGTATCGGCCAATGTGGGTACGGCCGTTGCCAACAGCAAGCTTACAAACAAAATAAGTGCGAATTTTTTCATGGGAACCTCCACAATGTACCTCTTCTAAAGTCTAACACTTACCCAAGCCTGTGGCGGTAAATTGCTCGTAAAAGTTCTTTAGGTTCCTTTTACCTTCTGCTTATGTCATTCTTACAATAGAGGACAAAATCATAAAGCAGGTTTATGTAAGTACAAGACCCATTTGGACGCGGAGTACATACCGGCATCTTATCTGCGCCCCTTAGCGGCCTGCCAATAAACCGCAAACCTATTTTAGACAAAAGTCCGGAGGCAATGATTATGAAAAACCGTACCCAGTTACTCGCGTTAGCTCTGATTTTGCTACTAGCCCTCAGCGCTTGTGGTGCAGCAGTCGCTCCCGTCTCCTCAAATGGCAGCGCCAACACGGCCGTTACCGAACCCATCGCTGTGGCCAATGTGATAGAAGACACCCAGCCAGCCGTGCCGTCCCAAGAGCAGGTAGCCCCCGCCCAGGTAGCCACCATCCTCTCTGAACAGCAAACCCTTATTGACCTGTACAAACGAGTTAATCCTGCTGTTGTCAGCATTCAGGTCTCCAGCAGCGGTGCCACTGCCAACAATCTACCTGAAGAACATCCCGAACTGCCCAATGTGCCCGGGTTCCCCTTTGAGTTTGACCCCGAATTTTCCATACCTTCCCAGTCTCAAGGCTCTGGCTTCCTCTATGACTCAGATGGACACATCATTACCAATAATCACGTCGTGGCTGACGCCGACGACATCACCGTCATCTTTTGGGATGGCACAGAAGCAAAAGCCACCCTAGTCGGCACAGACCCCGACTCTGACTTGGCCGTAGTAAAGGTGGAAGATGTAGACTCCTCGATGCTGCAACCTGTCCCCATCGGTGACTCCGACACGCTAGAAGTAGGGCAGTTTGTCGTAGCCATTGGTAACCCCTTTGGCCTGGCCAACTCCATGACCACCGGCATTGTTTCTGGGTTGGGGCGCACGCTGCCTACCGGCACCCTTTTTGCTGGCGGAGCGGGTTTCAATATTCCGGCCATCATCCAAACAGATGCCGCCATTAACCCTGGCAACTCTGGCGGTCCGCTGCTGAACCTGGCCGGAGAAGTGATTGGCGTCAATACAGCCATTCAATCTACCAGCCGCAGCTTTGCTGGCATTGGGTATGCCGTGCCCGCAAAAACGGTACAGCGCGTTGTGCCCGAATTGATTGCCAACGGCCGTTTCCAACACCCCTGGCTCGGTATACGCGGTGGCACCCTTGATGCCGACATTGTAGCCGCAATGGCGCTACCAGCCGGCCAGCGCGGCGTCCTTATTTCCGAAGTCGTTGAAAACGGTCCCGCCGCCAAAGCCGGTCTGCAGGGCGGCAACGAAACGGTGCAAATTAACGGCTTCAACACCCTCATTGGCGGCGATGTCATCATCGGCATAGATGGGCAACCTGTGCAAGAATTTGACGACGTGCTGACCTACGTCGTGCAAGAAGCCAACGTGGGGCAAACCGTCTCCCTCACCATTTTGCGCGATGGACAGGAACAGACAGTAGCGGTTACGCTAGAAGCACGGCCATCTAACTAAACCAAAACTAAATTAACCATAATCGTGCGCCATGCGTCAGCCCCAAAGTTGACGCATGGCGCGCGACGCGTAAAAAATAATGCGTTAAAATACCAACCTTTAACACATAACTTAACATCTCTGCTTGGAGGAAAAGACGGATGATAAAAGTCACTGACCTCAACAAATCCTATGGCTCCGTCCAGGCCCTCAAAGACATCAGCTTCCACATTGCTGATGGCGAAATCATCGGGCTGCTAGGCCCCAACGGAGCCGGAAAAACCACCATCATCAAAACATTGACCGGATATTTGCAGCCCGACAGCGGTCAGGTCATGGTGGATGGTCTGGACGTACTCACCCACACCCAGGAAGTACAAGAGCGCATTGGCTACCTGCCCGAAAACGCTCCCCTCTACCCCGAACTCAGCGTGCAGGGCTACCTGAAGATGGTGGCCGGGCTGCGCCAGATATCCGAAGACCAGATTCAGGCGCGAATCTCCGAGGCCGTTCTTGCCACCGGCCTGGCTGACCACCTGACGCGCCCTATTGGGCAGTTGAGCAAGGGGTACCGGCAGCGCGTGGGGCTGGCCCAGGCCATTTTGCACAAACCGCGCCTGCTCATCCTGGATGAGCCAACTGTAGGGCTAGACCCCACGCAAATTGTAGAAATCCGCAATCTTATCCGCCGTTTGGCCCAACACAGCACCATTCTTTTCTCCACCCACATTCTGCCTGAGGTGGAAGCGTTGTGTAACCGGGTGATCATTCTCATGCGCGGTGAAATCAAGGTGGATGAGCAGTTGGCAAACCTGGCCGGAACCAACAGCGCCATCCTCGTCCTTGACCAAGAAACGGCCGCAACCACCCAAACCCTGGCTGCCCTGGAAGGCGTGGAGCAAGTTGAACAACTGCCCACCCAAAACGGTCACGTCGCCTACCGCATCCACGGCGGCGAAGGGGTTGACCTGCCCCCCGTTATTTACCGGGCAGCCATCAACCATGGTTGGCCCCTGCGTGAACTGCGCCGCGACGTGCAAACGCTGGAAACCGTCTTCAGCCAACTGGCCGGATAATGCATTCCAAGCCTGTCAGGCAAAAACCGCTAACACGCTGACAAGCCAAAACCCTGAAGGATATTCATCATGAAACGCCAAATTCTTGCCATCACCCAAAAAGAACTCAACAGTTACTTTGGCTCGCCGCTGGCGATCATCTTCTTGGGCACGTTCCTGGCGGCGGTGCTGTTCATCTTTTTCACCATCGAGACTTTTTTTGCGCGGGGCATTGCGGATGTACGGCCGTTATTCCGCTGGATGCCCGTTCTTCTCATCTTCCTCCTGGCAGCCCTCACCATGCGCCAGTGGAGCGAAGAGCAGCGCTCTGGCACCCAAGAGCTGCTGCTCACCCTGCCTGTGCCCATGGGCAACCTGGTGCTGGGTAAATTCCTGGCCGTCATGGCCCTCATCACCCTGGCCCTGGCCCTCACCCTGCCCTTGCCCATCACCGTGGGCATCCTGGGCAACCTGGATTGGGGACCGGTTATCGGCGGCTATCTCGCCGCCCTGCTGATGGCTACCGCCTACGCCGCCATTGGCCTCTTCGTCTCCTCGCGCACCGACAACCAGATTGTAGCCCTCATTGTCACCGTGTTGCTGGGCGGATTCTTTTACCTGCTGGGCACCCGGGGCGTCACCGACTTTGTGGGCGGCTCCTTTAGCGAACTGCTGTGGGCAATGGGCACCGGCAGCCGCTTCGAGAGCATCCAGCGCGGCGTCATTGACCTGCGTGACCTGGTGTACTATCTCTCCCTGGCCGGGGTGTTTCTGACGCTAAACACGGTCTCTTTAGATTCGGTGCGCTGGAGCAGCCAACAGGCTGCCTACCGCCAACGGGTGCGGCTGACGACGGCCCTCATTGTCGTCAACCTGGTGATTTTGAACGTGTGGCTTTACCCCCTGCGCAGCCTGCGCCTGGACCTGACGGCGCAAAAGGAATACAGCCTCTCGACCACCACCAAAGAGTTGTTTGCCACCCTGCAAGAGCCGCTGCTGATTCGCGCTTACCTCAGCGAAAACACCCACCCGCTGCTGGCCCCCCTGCTACCCCAGGTGCGGGATATGCTGCGGGAGTATGAGATTAATGGCAACGGCCGTATCACCACCGAAGTCGTTGACCCCATTACCAACCCCGAAATTGAGACCGAAGCCAATCAGACCTACGGCATCCAGCCCCTGGCGCTGCAAACCGCCGGGCGCTACGAAGCCTCCGTCATCAACGCCTACTTCAGCATTCTGGTGCGCTACGGCGACCAAACGGTGATCCTCAACTTTCAGGATTTAGCCCAGTTTGAGCTGGCGCCCGACGGCACCACCGAAGTCCGCCTGAAGAATCTGGAATATGACCTGACACGGGGCATTAAGCGCGTTGTCTACGGCTTTCAAAGCATTGACGCCGTGCTGGCTGCCCTGCAAGAACCGGTACAGCTTACCTTCTTCATCACCCCCAACACCCTCCCCCAAGAGCTGGCAGACCGCGCCGCCGCGGCGCAAACCATTGCCAACGAAATTGCCGCCGGCGCCAACGGCAAGCTCGACTTCACCGTGATCAATCTGGATGATGCCGCCAGTGGCGTCACCCGCCAGGATATACAGGCACAGTATGGCTTGCAGCCCTTCCCAGTAGACCTCTTTGGCACGCAAACCTACTACGCCCACATGCTGCTGCGTAACGGCGACCAGGGGCAAATTATGTACCCTACGGCCGTGCAAACCGACGCGGAAGTGCGCACCATGATTGAATCTGCTCTCAAGCGCACGGGCAGCGGCTTTTTGAAAGTGGCTGGGGTCTGGTCACCACCGGCGCCCAACCCCAACGACCCCACGGCGAGCCAATTGCAGCCATTGGCCTCTTATTCCCTGGTGCAAGAACAATTGGGGCAAGAGTATACCGTGCGCCAGGTCAATCTTTCTTCCGGGCGAGTTGCTGCAGACATTGACGTGCTGGTGGTAATGGAACCGCAAAACCTGACTGACCAGGAGCTTTTTACCCTTGACCAGTACCTGATGCGCGGCGGATCGGTTATTTTGGCTGCCAGTAATTACCAACTGGTGTACGATGCCTTCCAGGGAACGCTGGCCTTAAACCCCATTGTGGGTGGCGTGGCGGATTTGTTGGCCCATTATGGGGTGGAAGTACCCCAGGAGTTGGTGCTGGATGAACAAAATTCGCTGTACCCGGTCTTTACCACGCGCAATGTGGGCGGGCTGCAGGTGCAAGAAATCCAGGCCATTGATTATCCGCTGTTTATTGACGTGCGCTCTGATGGGATGAGTGGGGATAGCCCCATTGTCAGCAATCTGCCGGTAGTAATTATGAGCTATGCTTCGCCGGTGCTGCTGGATGAGGCGAAAAATGCAGAGCGGGAAACGGCCGTGCTGCTCCAATCCAGCCCCCAATCCTGGACCCGCACCGACGCCACCATCCAGCCCAACTTCGACCTTTATCCCGGGTTAGGCTTCCCAGTAGCCCCAGAACGGCAATCCTACCCGCTGGCAGTCTCCATCCAGGGCGCCTTTGACAGTTATTTTGCCGACAAAACCAATCCCTTCCTGGCTGCCGCAGAAACGGCCGTAGCCGAAGGCAGCACGGCACAGCCCGACAGCGCTCTGCTTACCACCATCGAACGCTCCCCCGCCTCTGCGCGCCTCATCGTCATCGGCAGCTCCGCTTTTGCCGACGACTTTTCCCTCAACCTCTCGGCGCGCATTTCTGGCGATTTGTACCTGAACAACCTGCAATTCTTGCAAAACAGCGTGGATTGGGCCGTGGAAGACCTGGACTTGTTGGCCATCCGTTCTCGGGGCAGCGCCTCGCGGGTGCTGCAACCCCTGGAAACCCAAGAACAATCTTTTTGGGAAATTGCCAACTATGTCGTGGCCTTGCTGGCCCTGATTGGCGTGTACGCGGCCTGGCGCACCCGCCGCCGCAGCGAGCAGCCCATGCCCCTGTTAACTGAGCAAGCGAGTTGATAAATTTTCAATATTGGTCAATGTTGGCACGGAGTAGACGACAATGACACGTACACAACAAATCCTGAGTGGTTTACTGATTTTGCAAATTATTCTGGCGGCCGTTGCCTTTTGGCCGCGAGAGGTAACGGCCGTGGAAAGCGGCCCACTCTTTGCCGAACTAGCCGACACGGAAATTGTGCGCCTGACCATTACCGATAATGAAGGCAACGTGGCGGACTTACAGCGGCAAGGAGACGATTGGGTGTTGGCTAGCGGTGGCGGCTATCCTGCTGACGCGGCCAAAATCGAGCCAATTCTGGAACGCATTGCCGCGGCGCAAACCAACCGCCAGGTAACCACCACTGCCGCCAGCCACAGGCAACTGCAGGTAGCCGAAGATAATTTTGTGCGCCGCATAAAGCTGGAAACCGGCAGCGGTGCAGCCTACACCTTCTATCTCGGTTCTACAGCCTCAGCCAACGCCACCCACGTCCGCCGCGCCGGGGATGACCCTACCTACCTGGTCAATGACCTGTCGGTATGGGAGCTGACACCCACAGCCAGCAACTGGATTGACGCAGAGTATGTGGCGCTGGATCGGAACGGGGTGACGGCCGTTACCCTGCAAAATGCCAACGGCACTTTCTCCTTCAACAAAATCAGCGACGAAGCATGGACTCTGAACGACCTGGCCGAAGGCGAAAGCTTCAACCAGGGCAACTTCAATCTCATCCTCAACCGTGGCGTCAACATGCGCCTGACTCGCCCCCTGGGTACGGAACTTTTGCCGGAATACGGCCTGGACAACCCCCGGGCTGTGCTCACCCTCACTGTAGAGGATGATGACCGCGCCAGCACCTACACCCTGGAAGTGGGTGCGGCGCTGGAAGATGGCAACCCGGTCATCAAATGGTCTGGCTCGGATTACTACGTCACCATCACCTCCTTTATGGTGGAGGATATGATAAACTTTGGTCGGGACGACTTTTTGACGCCTCCCGCTGCGGAAGAAACCCCAGAAACCGCAGAACCCACACCATAACCACAGACTTGCGAGAGGTTGAACCTCTCGCAAGTCTCATACCGCAAGGCAGCTCAATATGCCCTTATTCAAAAAAGCAAAGCCGGATCCTGAGGGGTTTTACACGGCCGTTCCCGCCACTGAGGTGCGCGAAAATGAAATGACGGCCGTCAAAATAGCCGGGCAGAAGGTGATTTTAACCCGGCAAGGGGGCAAGGTGGTGGCTTTCAGTGCTCTGTGCCCCCACGCCGCCGCCGACCTGTCTGGCGGAGAACTGCACCGGGGGCGCATCACCTGCCCGGACCATGGATACAAATTTGACGTGGGAAACGGCCGTATACTTTACCCGCCGGACGAGAATTACCGCCTGAAGCGGTATGCAGTGAAGGAAGCAGAGGGGCAGGTGAGGGTCCAGGTGTAAGGGTTACGGCCGTATGCGGTACACCCCGCCCAACTGATCCACCACGTACAGCCCGCCATGCACGTCCTCGCCAAAGCTGGAGACGTTACCCGCCCCCTGGTAAACGACGTTAGCCTGCCAGGAACCGCCCTCATCGGGGAATAGGCTCCAGATAGTACCCTGGCAAAAGTCAGCCAAAAAGTAGTTACCGTAAAGCGCCAGGTCTGCCATTCCGCGGGACATATACCCCCCCGTTACGGAACAACCCAACTCGTGCCCATACTCAAAAATGGGCAGCACCAGGCCCGTCTCATCGCAGTTGCTGTTGGTAAAACAATGGCTGGCTTCCATAATGTTCCAGCCATAATTTTCGCCGCCGGCGCTGTCGGCTGGCTGCCAGTTGATCTCTTCCCACTGATTTTGACCCACATCAGCCATAAACATATCCCCCGTCAGGCGGTCGAAGCTAAAGCGCCACGGGTTGCGCACGCCGTACGCCCATATTTCGTTGCGGGCGGCGTCATTGTTGACAAAGGGGTTTCTCGCCGGAATTGCATAACCGTCGGGGTTAAAATCCACGTCCAGGCGCAGCATTTTGCCCAGCAGCGTGTCTAAATCTTGCCCAGCCCCCAGGGGGTCGTTGGCGGAGCCACCGTCGCCCATGCCCACGTAGAGGTAGCCATCTGGCCCAAATTTGATTTGCCCACCGTTGTGGTTGGCGTAGGGTTGGCGAATGGTGAGCAGGATTTGCTCACTGCCATAGTCGGCCACGTTGGGGTTTTCAGCATTCACGCGCCAGGCGCTAATGACGGTGTCGCCATTGCGATTAGTGTAGTTGACGAAGAAACGGCCGTTGCCCCTATAGTTGGGATGAAAGGCCACGCTGAGCAAGCCCTGCTCATACTGGGTAGAGCCAACTGCCTCCACAATGTACAAAAAGGGTTCGGGCAACACTTGCCCACCTTGAATGATACGAATGACGCCTTGCTGCTCGGTAACAAACAGGCGGTCATCTCCGGCGTGGGTCAGGTAGGTAGGCTTTAGAAAGGTATAGTCGGTAACGCGCTGCAAAGTTATGGCAGTCACAGGCGCCGCCGGAATGGGCGTTGCCGTAGGCGTGGGGGTGATGGTGGGGGTGGGCGTAAAGGTGGGCGGCGCGTCGGTGGGGGCCGGCGTCTCTGTAAGGGTTGGTTCGAGGGTGGCAACGGCCGTTGCCGACGCCACCATAGCCACCGGCGCGGTAGGCATAGCCGTTTCTGTGGCCCCAACTTCCGCCACCGGTGGCGTTTCCGTCACGCCATCATTGCCGCTACAGCCTACCAGCAGCAGCACCCCAAGCAAAAGCAAAACGAATCGGTTCATAACTTTCCTCTTCAGAGCTAGAGGCCCCAAACGATAGTCTCCAAGCCCCAATTTCTAACCTTTCACCGCCAGCCGCTTACCATACTGCGCCTGGTAATACGCCTTAAACTCACCGCTCTTAATTTTGCGCCACCACCACTCATTGGCCTTGTACCATTGCGCCGTCTGGCGAATGGCTTCCTCGGCTGTGTGGCGCGGCTCCCAGCCCAGTGCTCGAATTTTGCTAATGTCCAGGCTGTAGCGACGGTCGTGTCCCGGCCTGTCTTCCACGTGACGAATCAGGCTGCGCGGCGCATCCAGTTCGTCCAGCAAAATCTCCACCATGCGCATATTTTCCATTTCCACGCCGGTGCCAATGTTATATGCCTCGCCCAGTATGCCTGTGTGCAGCACCAGGTCAATGGCTTCGCAGTGGTCCAGCACATACTGGTACTCGCGCATCTGACGGCCGTCGCCATACACCGGCAGCGGCTCCCCATCTATGGCATTGGTGGCAAACAGGGGCACCACCTTCTCCGGGTATTGGTACGGGCCAATGTTGTTAGACCCTCGCGTAATGGTCACCGGCAAGCCATAGGTCACAAAATAGGCGTTGACCATCAGGTCAGCACTGGCCTTGCTGGCAGCGTAAGGGCTGCGCGGGTCCAGCTTGTCTGTCTCCTTGCTAGACTGCCCATGGGGGATGTGCCCGTACACCTCATCCGTCGAAATCTGGTGAAAGCGCTCCAGGCTAAACTGCTTACTGGCCTCTAGCAGCACGTAGGTGCCATAAACGCTGGTCTGAATAAAGGCGTCGGGGTCCATGATCGAGCGGTCCACGTGGGTTTCGGCGGCAAAATTGACAATGGTGTCAATATCGTATTGCGTGATGGCCTGCGCAACGGCCGTGGCGTCACAAATGTCCCCCTGCACAAAATGGTAGCGGGGTTCATCAGAAACCTCTAGCAAATTATCCAAATTCCCGGCATAGGTCAGCTTATCGTACACAATAATGCTGTAATCCGGGTATTTGTTGAGCATGTAAATGACAAAATTAGAGCCGATGAAGCCTGCGCCACCAGTAACTAAAAGATTTTTCATGGGTTATCCTCGCTTAAATGATTAGATTAGAGACTGCAAATGAAAGATTCGCTTTAGTCAATCACCCATCCCTAATCGCCAATCGCGTTATTGTTTTTCTGCACAAACCAGTCAATGAGCTTGCTGGCGATGCTCATGGCAGGCGGAGTTTGCGGCAAATTATCGGGCGCAAACCAGCCAGCATCTTCCATTTCTGCTTCTTCCAGGACAATCTCGCCCCCCGCGTACTCGGCAGTAAAGGCAATCATCAAAGAGTCGGGAAAAGGCCAGGGCTGGCTGCCAAAATAGCGAATATTTTTAATGTCAATGCTAGTTTCCTCTTTGACTTCGCGGGCTACGGCCGTTTCCAACGTCTCCCCTGGCTCTACAAAACCCGCCAACACGCTGTACATCCCTGGCGGGTGGCGATGGGCGCGGGCCAGCAGCAGCTTATTGCCGTTCGGCTCCTCTTTCTCCACAGCCATAATCACCGCCGGAGAAATGCGGGGGTAAATAGTCCGGCCGCATTGGGGGCATTTCTTGGCTCGCTCGTGGCTGAGCTTGACGGTGGGCGTGCCACATTGCCCACAAAACTGGGAACGCCGGTCCCAATCCACAATTTGCGCTGCCCGCCCCGCCAACCACACCAAACGCTCATCCAGCAGACCAAATAAGCTGCGCAGGCCGTAGAAAGAGGCATTGGCGGGAACGGCCGTTTCCCCCGCCACTTCGCCACAAAAAGCATGAAACCCATTTTCCGGGCTTGCACAATAGCCCAAATATTGCTGCCGCTCCAGGGTAATCCCAAATAAATCTGGAGACAAGGCCCGAGGCACACACGCTGCTCCCTGCTCCTGCACCACCAGCACGCGAAAACCGTGAAAGATAAACCAATATGCAGGCTCTGTAAGCTCCTCCGAAGGTTTTACACGCGCAATAAAGTCTCTATTCATCAGCACCTTCCTAAGGATATGGGTCTGGGGCAGGATAACCACCGGAGGTTTGGGTAGGCGTCGGCGGTATTGGCGTCGGTGGCATGAGCGTCGGCGTAATGCCAGGAGCTAAAGTAGCCGTAGGTGTTGCTGAAGGTGTGGCAGTCGGCGGCGTACCAGTCACTGTCGGCGACAGCGTGCCTGTCGGGGTCGCGGTAGGCGTCTCGCTTCCGCCCAAACCATCCGGCGACGGTGTAGCCGTGGGCGTCGCCGAGGGCGTCCCCGTCGTCGTAGGCGTCGGTGTAGGGGTTTCGGTACCGGCCGGGGTTGGTGTTTCCGGCGTCAGCTCCGGAGACATGGTTCCCCCATCACCCGCAGGGGGAATGACGTCTACGGGAACACCCCCAAAATTGGGTAGTGGATTAGGCTGAACAATCTGCGTGACGTCCAGGTACCACACCGTGCCTGCCGCCGGTTTCTTGCCACAACCCAAAGGCCCGGTATAGCTGCGCCAAAACCCTTCCACAGTCACCGAAGTGCCGTCGGGAATGAGGTGCACAATGGCTTCATATCCCCTGGCATCTAGCTGCAAGGTATCTGAAACCAGCGCCCACCGGAAAGTTGGCCCGTTGATCAGTAAACAATTCTGGGGCCGCAAGCGCAAAAAATCACCGGTCACCTGAATACGCTGATTCAGCAAGCTGTTGGGGTCGCTATTGAGTTGGTCGAAGGTGACCAACAAGGGCTGAGTATCAACAATGAGTTCACCGGCTGCGGGCGTGGGGCGCAGAGGCTTCATGGAACGGCCGTTTCCCTGGCTGGAAAAAATGACCAACAATACCACCAACAGCAAGATCAACGCCACACCTATCCCCACAAGTTGGGGGGGCAGCACGCGGCGGTTGTTGTTGATGGTTTCGCTCATTGCCAATAATCAAAAAGGTTGGCGGGTGAAGGGTAAAGGGTGAAGACTACCTCCTCTCCAACCGCCAATTTCTCTTAAACCGTAAGCCGCGATGGTGTACCCACCACTCGGCCCCTAAAATAATGATGGCTACAGCCACAAGCCAGGGCCACAGTTCACGCTGGCCCACGTTGCCAGCCACGGCCGTTTCCACTTCCACCTGCCCCACGCGAATTGAAGATTGCGGGGCGATGGCCGATTCCGCCCTGCTGAACAGGTTTACGGCAAAAGAGCCTGCGGAACGGTCTCCGGCATTGTCCCGTAGCACCACATTGTACAGCCCCGGCAGGTCAGTTTCGCTGAAAATGAGTTCATCCTCACCTACCACAGCCCGCCAAGTTTCACCGTTGGGTTTTTGCACGGCAACGGCCGTAGTGCTGGCTCCGGCCGTCAAACTGACAGGATCACCCGGCTGCAAACCGGTAGGCACGTCGAAAGCACGACCAGGGCTGAGCCAGCCCGTAATATTAGCCATTAAAATGGGAAATGCAATTTGCAGCGGCAGGTCAGAGTCCCGCAAGTCAAAAGTAAAGAGAGCAATGCGGTAACCATCACGCTCCCCGGCAAAGATGAGTGGGCCGCCCTCCGCCTGCACCAGCGGCTGCGCCCAAGCGGCATTCACCTGCTTGGCCTGGCGAATGTGGACATTGCGCCAATCTACGTACTCCAGCAGCGGCGTGTCCGCCAGCCGCACCGCCACCGTGTCAGAAAAAACGCCCGTCACACTAAACAGGTCATTGGCGGCTTCGTCTCCAAAAGGCGGGTTAATGATCAGCAAGTCGGCGGCCGGAATGGGGTCCGGCAAGGCTGTGCCATCAAACACGTAAAGGTCAAAACTTTCGCCGGTGATGATGTCGCTGCCGGGCGTGGTCTTGAAAGCCTCAATACCGGGTAGCACACTGTAAATCTGCTCCAAAAAGAGATTGCCCTCGGTAACGAGCAAAGCGCGGTTGCTAATACCCCCTTCGTGGACGGCCCAGGCGCGGTCGTCCAGGGGCAGGTTGTCCCCTTCGTGTTCGCTCAGGTGCGCTTCGATGGTAGCCGCACCTTGGGGTAGTTCCCAGGTAACGCTGGCGTTGCTTGCCGCAGGCACGCTGATGCGCCGGGCGTCGAACAAAGTCCCATCCACCGTAAGGCTAAGCAGCGCCTGGCGGTCGATGACGCCGTGGTTGGTGACACTGGCAAAGAGCTGCACGGCCGTTTCCGTGTTCCGCGTAGCCAGGGCCGAAATAGCTAAATTTTCACCGCTTTGGCCAATGGGTAAGTATACGGGTTCTACCGGCAGCGGGGGCAAGTCAGCCGGCAAACCGCCATCAGAAACCACCACAATTTGCGCGTCGCGAAAACCTTGTGCTGCCCCGGAGGCCAGGGCAAAGGCCGCCGCCCAATCTGCGGCGGCGGGGTCAGACGTGGCTGCGGCTAATGCGTCGCGCAGCAAAGTTTTGTCCCCAGTAGCCGCTGTTAGCACCTGCGGCGTTTGCCCCACCTGGATGATGGTCATCTGGCTGCTACCGCCCAGGTCACCAATGAGGCGCGCTACCTCAGCCTGGGCAGCGGCGAAGCGGGTGGGTTCTACATCAGTGGCCAGCATAGAAGCGGAGCCGTCGAGCAAGACCACCACGCTGCCGCTAACAACGGAGGGGACGGGCAGGAAGGGCCGGGCCAATGCCAGCACTAGCGCCGCCAGAATGAGCAATTGCAGCAAAAGTAGCAAATTGCGGCGCAGCTTTTGCCAGGGAGCGTTGGCTTCGCGGTCGCGCAGCAGCTTTTGCCACAGCAGGGTGCTGCTCACCAACACCTCGCGCCGCCGCAGCCGTAGCATGTACATAACAATGATGGGTACTGCCAACAAACCGAGAAGCAGAAAGAGAGGCGTGAGGAAGGACATTATTTGAGCACACCCTTCACCCGCAGCGTCTGCATTACCAGCTTCTCCCAGGGCAGGTCTGTCGTCACCGGGATGTAATGCACGTGCCACCCGGCACAGGTGCTGCCAATCTCCGCCAGCCAGCCGCCCAGCCGTTCGCGATATAGGGCCAGGGTCGTCGGATCCAGGGTGATTTCGGCGTCGGCGCCGGTCTCCACATCCACCAGCTTCAGGTCGCCACCCAGTGGCGGTTCCATCTCGTCGGGGCTGAGCAGATGAATGAGGCCGACTTCGTACCCTCGGGCCTGTAAGGCGTTCAATCCTTCCTGATAGCCGCTGGGCGACAGCAAATCCGACAGCACAAAGAGCAGACCAGGCCGCCGCCCGCGCAAGGCATAGTTGCGCAAGGACAAATTGAGGTCGGTCATGCCCCCTGCCGGACTGTTTTCCAGAAAACGCAGCAAGGGTAGGCTGTTTTGGGGCCCGCGAAAAGGCCCCCAGCTTCGGTCGGCGCCGCTGTGCAACAGGGTCACCGTTAGTAAGTCTCCGGCGGTGAGGGCAATGTGGCCGAGGGCACCCGCCAATCTTAAGGCATAGGCCATTTTATTTTGAGATTGGAGATTGGAGATTGGAGACTGGTTACTGCTTCCTGAAAACTGACCACTGTCTTCACCTGGCCAGTTCATGCTGGCGCTGGCGTCTACCAGCAGGTGCACGGCCAGGTCTTCTTCTTCTTCGAGGAGCTTGATGAACGGCCGTTCCAACCGCGCATACACATTCCAATCCAACCGCCGCAGGTCATCCCCCTGCACATAATTGCGGTAATCGGCAAATTCAATGGAGGTGCCGCGCTTGCTGCTGCGCCGGTCGCCCTTCATCACACCTACGCGTACCCGTTCAGCTACGAGGGTCAGTTGTTCCAGCTTGCGCAGGGTAGATTCGTCAAATAAGTGCATTCTTTAGTCCGTGTTCCGTATTCCGTATTCCGTATTCCGTGCTTGGTAATCGGTTTACGGTTTACGGTCTACGATTTACGGTCTACGGTTCACGGTTTACGGTTTACGGTTTGCCATTCACCGCCAGGTGGGTCAACAGCAGCAGTTGGAACATCCGCCCCAGCAAGGCCGCCTTCACCGGGCCGGGCATGGCATCATCGTGGATGGGGGCCAGCAGTTGGTCCAGAGTTTGGCGGCGCTGGGCCGGGTCCTGGTCGGGTTGAAGCTGGCTAGAAAGCTGCCACAGCTCCCGATAGATGGTCCAACCGGCCTGACGGTAGACGGAAACAAGGCCCGCCTCGGCCGATTTGACGTACTGCCGGGAGGCTAGCACCATCAACCCTTCGCTCAACCCACCTGCCAGCAACCGCTTCCAAATATTGGCCGGATCGTCGGTTTCCAACAGGTTTTGCACCGCCACGCCACCCACGGCGCCAATGTCTAGCAGGGTTGCCAGGTGGCTAAACTCACGGGCGCTCATGCTGGCGCTAAGTTCGTTGAGGAAGGCGAAAAACTGGTCGAGGAGGCTTAGCAGCGGCGTGTCGGGTTGATACCCGGCTTGCAGCAGGTCGGCCTGCAGCGCGCAAAGGGTTTCACAAGAGGGTTGGGTGAATACGGCCGTTATCGTCTCGTTCATATCTAGTTCCATTTGAGTGCTCAGATGTCAGTGAATGACTGATCGCTGCATACGGCTCACTCTCTTTTCACCTGCGCCAGCAAATCGGTAACCACATCATCCGTCTTGATACCCTGGGCCTGGCCTTCAAAGTTGAGCAGCAGGCGGTGGCGCAAGGCGGCCGGGGCCACGGCCGTTACGTCATCAAAGCTCACGTTCAGACGGCCGTCCAGCAGCGCCGTAATCTTTGCCCCCAACACCAGCGCCTGGGCGCCACGCGGGCTGGAGCCATAACGCACAAACTCATTCACCATGCCAGATGGGCTGCTGCCGGGGTGGGTAGCCACAATCAGGCGGCTGACATAGTCAGTGACGTGGCTGGGGATGGGAATTTGCCGCGCCAACTGCTGCATGGCCAGAATAGTTACGCCAGAAGCGGCCGTTTCCGCCTGGGGCGACACCTTGCCGGTGGTACGCAGCACAATTTCCGTCAACTCCGCCTCGGTGGGGAAACCCACATTCACCTTGAACAAAAAGCGGTCCAACTGCGCCTCCGGCAGCGGGTAGGTGCCTTCCTGCTCAATGGGATTTTGCGTCGCCAGCACAAAAAAAGGCTCCGGTAGGCGGTAGGTCTCGTTAGCCACGGTGACGGTATGCTCCTGCATCGCCTCCAGCAGTGCGGACTGGGTTTTGGGCGTGGCGCGGTTGATCTCATCGGCCAAAATCAGGTTGGCAAAGACCGGGCCAGCCTGGAAGCGAAAGCTGCGGCGGCCACTTTCATCCTCGTCCATGATGTCGGTGCCGGTGATGTCGGCGGGCATCAGGTCGGGCGTGAACTGGATGCGGCTGAATTCCAGGCTGAGGGCCTGGGCCAGGGTGCGGATGAGCATGGTTTTGCCCAGCCCCGGCACGCCTTCCAGCAGCACGTGGCCGCCAGACAGCACGCCCACCAGCACCGTGCGCACCACGTCGCGCTGCCCGACGATGACTTTGCCAATTTGAGATTCGATGGCAACGGCCGTTTCGCGAAATTCTGCTACTGTCAATTCGTCGTTATTCATATTACGGTTCCAGAGAAGAAAAATAATCTCGAATGTACCCCTTCAAGCCCAGAGGAATGTAGTCGTCAGAAAGAGCTTCATAGGCGGCATCACGATAGTCGCCGAAAACCTGGTTGTAGGGCACGGTGCTGCCTTCGTCGGTGAATTCAGTGGGCGTTTCGCTGAGCAGGCCGCCGCATTGGGCGGGGTTGGCAATGCACTCGGCAGGCAATTCCACATCCACACCCGCCTCGCCACTGAGGTCAACCAGGTTGGGCACAAAGACATTTTCCGCATGCCCACCACCGGGGCCAGGCCCACCGGTGCCCGTTCCTTGTTCACTACCGCTGCCCTGCCCGCCAGACTGCCCCTGCCCACTGCTATTGCCTTGTCCCTGGCCAGACTGGCTTTGCCCTTGACCTGACTGACCTGACTGGCCTTGCTGACCTGACTGGCCTTGCTGACCTGACTGGCCTTGTTGTCCCTGCTGGCCTGATTGCCCACTTTGCCCTTGTTGCCCGGCCTGGGCCACAGCCTGGCGACCTTGCTGCAACTGCCCAGCAGCAGCCTGGGCCTGCTGGGCGGCGACGCTTTCCTGGGCACGCTGCTGCATCGTTCCGGCGGCTTGCTGGAGGGCCTGCTGGGCAGCGGGGGCGTCGCCATTTTGCAACGCCTGGGCTGCCTCGGTTAGCTGCTGGGCCAATTCACTGTCTACGTCTTGTAAGGCCTGGGCGGCTTCGGCCAAATCTTGGGCCAGTTCGGCCTGTTCCTCCGCAGTGAGTTGGGGCAGGTTGTCAGCTAATTGGGCCAGAGCAGATGACGCCTGGGCAAGCTGCCCGTTTTGCAATGCCTGGCCCAATGATTGGGTGTTTTGGTTGTCGGCTAAGGGCTGGCCGGCCTCTTGTAACCGCTGCTGCAAGCTGGTGGTGTCAAACTGTTCTCCCAGAGCGCGAAGCTCAGCTTCGGCTTCAGAAAGGGTGGCAATGGCTTGTTCCTGGGTACCGGCGGTGTCTAATGCTTCCAGGGCGTTTTGTACCGGTTCCAATAGTTCTGCGCGCTGCTCCTCAGTCAGATCGGGATTTTCGAGAATTTCTTGTTCCAGCGCTTCCAGAGCTTGCGCCTGTTCGGTAATGCTCTGGCGCACGGCGCGGCTTTGTTTGAGGGCGTTTTCTTGGGGGTTGGGCAGGAGTACGGCCGTTGCCAGCAACACCACTGCCAGCAACAGCAGCAGCCAATCTCGGCGCACAATGAGCAGGGGCAGCCCTGCTTTGGCATCCACGCGGTTTGCGGAGTGTACCGCGTCGGTTAGCTGCAATTGGGCGATGGCTGGCGGCGCGGAGAGGCTGCCCTGGGAAATTTCTACGGCCGTACTCAACCGCTCGCGCAAGCCAAACTGCCGGTCAGCAAAGCGGGCCTGCTGCAGCAGGCTGGGGCGCTGCGCCAGCAAAACCACCAGGGCGCCCAGCAAACCTGCCGCGCCCAAAATGAGGGTGGCATACCCCACCTGATTGTTGTCGAGAAACGGCCGTAATCTTGCCACCGTCGCCAGCACCACCGCAACTAGCAACCCAGTCAGCATCCCCCGCGGCAGCCACAACAGCGCATCCCGGAGCCATTTACGGCCGTGCCATTGGCGCAATAAAGAATTTAACTGGGCAAGTTCGTCGTTCATCAAGCTCTAAGCGTACCAGATAATAGGCAAAACGGAGACCCGCAACGTCCGTCACCCATTACGCCGCGCATTTACTGCTGCGCTATGCGGCGCACCCGGCGCACAGTCAGCCAGTACAAAAGCCGCGCCAGCAGCAAATAGAAAACCACAAACAACAGCCAGGGCGAAAACAGCCAAAACTGCCGCCCACCAAAACTTTGCTGGAAGAAAAACAGGGTGTTTTCTTGCAGCAAAATAACCTCACTCCAAATCAACGTGGCTGGCATATTAAGCGAGGCCAGCGTCAGGCCGGCATAATACAACAAAACCTCCCAGATCCAACTCCGGCTACCCGGCATAAACCAAAAAGAGCCTAAAAAACCTGTTGCCATCAAAAAAATAATTGGCAGACCCAGGGTAAAAAAGATTGCGCCGCCAAAGGTTGCCACACTAGCCGCCAGCGTGCTGCGTAAACTAGACGAGCAGAAAAGCCCATACACAGCAAAGGTGACAGCTCCCACCACAATAATAATTTGGGACACAATCAATTCTTCAATGGACAGCCCGCCCAGCAGAAAAGCAATGCTTTGCAGCGGAATGGAAGCCACCACCAGCAGCAGCACATAAGCCAGGGCCGACTGCAATTTACCCATCACAAACCAGTTAGCAGGCAGAAGGGTTGTTCGCAGTAGGTCATAGGTTTGCCGTTCCCGTTCACCGGTGATGGCGCCGGCGGTAAAGGCTGGGGCAATGAATATTGCCAGTAGCACTTCCACGCCCACCACCGCCCCAAAGACTGCTTTCCCGGCTTGGCGCGGATCGGGGCCAAAGGGCTGGTTGGCTGCAGAGGCATAGGCCAGGTAAATGAGGGTAATGATGAGGCTCATGATGCTGAGATAGATGGTCAATACGACAAAGGCGCGTCGCCCCCGCATGCGGCTGCGCAATTCTTTCACCGTCACGGGATTGTCGCGCAGCATATGCTGGGTGGTGTATTTGGGCATTGGCGAAGATTCGGTACTCATGAACTATCCTCTCTATTATTTTTCCGCCAGGGTCTCAAAGAGCATATTCCAAACGATCGGCCCGCGCGAGCAAAAGAATGCTGCTGGCCAAAACGGCCAATCCATACAAAAAAGTCGGCAAAATGGTGCTCGCCAGCGCTATCTGGCGGTCTCGGCCCAACCACCCGGCGATCAACAGCCACAAAATGGGGTTGTTGAGGAGTTTGAAAAGCAGCACGGCCGTATAACTGATGACGAGCGCCATAGCCGCTGACCGCACTACTAACGAACTGAGCATTCCCACCATGCCCGCAAACAACACCTCCAGCCACGGCCGTAGCATAATACTCACGCCCAACAACCAGCTCCACACCGCATATGCCGGCACCGTCAGAGAAACAGAACACACCATCAACAGCCCTTGAAACATACTTAGAGCAAACAAAACAAGCCAAAAAAAACGTAGGCGGGCCAGGGCGCCAAACAGCTTAGCCAGCACGATTTGGCGACCAGACACCGGCGTCACCTGCAAAATCTCCCAGGTACCCGTAGCCACCTCCTGGCTAATAGACGGGGCAGTTAGAGCCGGAACCATGAGAGAGCCAAAGAGCACCATGGCTGAAAGCGCAATACCAGGCAAACACATCAGGCACCACACAGCAAACATATCCTGCTCGCCAGCTAGTAATGCCGGATTACCTGATGCCCCGCACACACCCAAGAACGCCACCGCTATAATGACCAGTGGTGAATAACGCTGGAGCGTTTCGTAATACGGGTTAGGCTTACCCCACTGACCTTTCTCCCGCAAATAAACTGGATGCTGGCGCAGCGTGCGCCACCAGGAAAAGGGGTTCAATTCACAATGCCTTTGGTCACTTGCAAAAATACATCTTCCAAATCACCCGTCTCCTCGCTAAAAGAGAGGATGGGCAATCCCTGAGCTACTATGCGGGCCAATAACGCACTCAAGGCCGCATCATCGCCGCCAAAATCAATGCGTACCGTGCCGGGTGGCAGTTGGGCCTCCACGCCGCCATTGATGCTATGCACGTCAGGTTGGGTCAACAAAAACTCTTGTAAAGGCAGCACATCTCCCAACGTACGTATTTGAATCAGGCGATGGGCGCGCAACTGCCGCTTCATCTCCTGCATGTCGCCGTAAGCCACAAGCTGTCCAGCTTCAATGATGCCTATGGTTGTACACACATCGGCCACTTCGGAGAGGATATGCGAGGAAAAGAAGATGGTCTTGCCCATATTTTTCAACTCGCGCAGCAGTTCGCGGATTTCAATCCGGGCGCGAGGATCCAGGCCGCTAGCCGGTTCGTCGAGAATGAGGATTTGGGGGTCGTGGGTGAGGGTGCGGGCCAGGCAGAGACGTTGTTTCATGCCCCGGCTGAGGCTTTCCACGTATTCTTCTTTTTTGTGCTGCAAATCTACCAGGGCTAACAAATCATCGACCATGCCGCGACGGGTGGTGGCGGGCACTTCGTAGCAGGCGGCAAAAAAGTCCAGATATTCCCACACCTTCATGTCCTCGTACACGCCAAAAAAGTCGGGCATGTAGCCTATGGCGCGGCGCACGCTGCGCGGGTCGTCGGTAACGGAGTGACCGGCAATCCACGCTTTGCCGCTGGTGGGGCGCAGCAAGGTGGTGAGAATGCGCATGGTGGTGGTTTTGCCCGCGCCATTTGGCCCAATGAAGCCAAAGACAGCTCCCTCTTCAATTCGCAGGTTCAGTTCATTGAGGGCAATGAGACTGCCATATTTTTTAGTGAGGCCTTGGGTTTCGATTATGGTTGCCATAAGTTTCTCCGAAGCTGACGGGTAGAACCAGAGCACGGCATGCATTATCTCTATCTGAGGGAGCCGGTGAGGCGGGGGTAGACCTGCCGAATTTCAATACCAAACTCGTTGGCGCGCAGGCGGAGGCGCACTTCGTTGTTTGTGCTTAGAAAACGGCCGTAATCCGCCACCGCCGTTGTGCCCCAAGAAACATCTTGTAATGCCCACTGTTCCTGCTCCCAATCCCATAAAAACAACTCAGGAGGCAGCGTAGAAGGCGTACTTTGTTGCGGCTCTAACACAATATCCAGACGGGACACCTGCATTTCCTGCATCTCTTGCCAGGGCACATAAGCAAAATCCACTCTGGAGCCATTGTTCATATAAAGATTCTGCACGTTCACATTATAAAGGTTAATCTGGTCCAAAACTGACCATTGCAGCAAAGGCAGAGGCAGGGAAACATTTTCCCCACTAATCAAAGTTTGCTGCAAAGGAATCTCTAGCAGGTAGAGCGTGGTGGCCATTTCCTGAAAACTTACATCTTCCAGGTAGGCAGAAATTTGTGGCCGATCTGTCCAGGCAACTAGCGTGACCGCATTAGCGGGCATTGTTGGCGACCAGTAGCCATTGCTAGTGCTATCTAGCGCCTCCAAAAGCTGCCAGCGAGGATAAACGTCGCGGTCATCGTAATAGTTGGTGGTGCCCAGAATGGTTGCCGCGTTACTTGCCAGTATTGCGCCGCTTCCAGAGTAGGGCGTAATGCTGGCAAAAGGAGCAGAGGTTACCGAACCACTTTGCGCCTGACCCATTCTTTGCTCCAGCGTAACCTCGGCGCCAGGTTCCACACTGCCCAATGAAAAACCCTGGGAACCCAACAAAATCACAGCGTTTTGCAGCAACATATCACTGTTGTTTTGAACACGCGCAAATAAAACAATGTCATTTCCCTGTTGGTTAAGGGTGGCCTGGGCAGATATGGGAATGCCCTCCTGGTAACTATCTACAATGAAGCTTTCCACGCCGCTAACGTCAACGCGGATATTTTCGATGACCAGATCGGTGCCGCGAGCGATGGTGGCGATGTTGCCGCTGCCACCCAAATTGGTGAAAGAGCGTTCAAAGGGCCGCGCCATCACGTCTGCGGGCAACACCAGGTCGTAGGTGCTGCGCCCTGGGGAGTAGAGGCCTAACAAACTTTGCACGCGGGCGGGTTCTCCGCCAGCACGGCCGTACACCACCGCCATCTGGTTCAAAATGACCTCGTTACCCTTGAGCTGAAAGCCGGTAAAGTAGGCGATGGCGCTGAAAAGCAGCACAAGTATGGGAATGGTGGCCCAGGCCAGTTCGCGGCGTCCCTTGCGCTTGAGGAATGCATAATTCGCCGGACCTATAGCCGCAATATAAAGGAACAAAAAGCCTACCAGGCCCAGCACAGAGGGTAAGGTTATTGAGGGTAGGCTGGTAACGGCCGTTGCCGCCGCATAGACGTTTTGCACCCCACGCCACCAGTAGGGGTTTACCGGCAGGTCATGGGCAATGGTGGCCCACAGCTTTTCGCTACCGTCCCAGTCTGCCAATGGCGCCAACTGGGGATCCAAAGCCAAAAAATATACCTGACCCCTTCCCCAATCTTGCCGCGCCAGCAGAGGCAGCCCTGCTTCGTGATAAAGCAAATCGCCGCTACGCAGGCTGCTGGTTGTCACCACGTAGGGGCCAGGGTCACGGAAGGGTTCGCCAACGGCGTCCGCCAAATCGGGCAAGTCTGCCACGGTTTCGCTGCCATTCAGAGTAACCGGCAGCATGTCCGTGAAAACGGCCGTACTCTTTTGCCAGCCAGCGCCCCCCGTAACCACCAGTTGCCCACCGGTAGCCACCCACTGGCGCAGCGCCTCCTGCTGCCGCGCCGTCAACGCGCCGGTATCCACGTCATTAAATACCAGCACATCCAGGGAATTCCAGGCCGCTGGCGCCTCTGGTAGTTCATGAATTGCCAGAAAAGCCGCCGCAGCCATCCGCCGGGAACCGGTAACCTTCTCTAAAAATTCCAGCTCACTCGCTTCAGAGCTGACAATGCCATACAAAACTGTATCTTCGGCCACCTGCTTCAGGGAATTTGCCTGAACCTCGGCAACCACCCGACCTTCTTCATCACGTAATTCAATCACAAGATCCCGCAAAAAAACTTGAAGGTCCACGTATAGGATTACCCGTTTATTGGATTGGGTAGGCAAACTGATGGGCACCGTGTAAACAACCTGGTCGCCAGCATTAAAAGATCCTATAGTGGTGCGTAGCTCACCCTCAATGGCTGGCCCTGTATTCGCCACCGTTACCTGCACGGGCACCCAATTTTGCTGGCGATAATAGCCATCAAACCCGGCGCGGGCGCTAATGGTAAGCTCTGGGACAGTCTCGTTTTGGGCCGCCACAGGCTGAACAGGCAGCAACCAGCTAAAAAAGAATAAGGTGATAATTGGCCAAAAATGCTTTAGATGGGTCATAATCGTTCTACGTTGTCGCCGCCTAAAAAGTTCCTGATCAACGGAACTCAATGGCGTACGCGGCAATGGGGGCGTCAGGGCGCGTTTGCGCGATCCAGGCGACGGCTTTTTCGAGTAAACCATGGAGATAGCCCGCGTCATTGCCCACTGTAACCAACCCGATGACGGCCGTTTGCCAGACATCATGGTGGGCAATCTCCGCCGTAGCCACGTTAAACTGTTTTGGCAAGCGCGTCAAGATGGATTTGACAATGCTGCGCTTGTCCTTCAATGAATAAACACCGTTTAAGCTCAATTCCACAACACAGGTGGCCACTATCATAAACTAATTTTCTCCAAACCCGCCGCATGCGCAACTATGCCAGCCACCGTAAGAACGACGTTAATACGACAGCAACGGCCGTAACCCCATCTATCTGAGAGGTTTCTAACTGGTGTACGTATAGGTCATTGGTGAAAAAACCGTGCAAAGACATCCGATTACTCGAAAAAATCGCATGTCTCCGATAAAGTAAAGCCCTTCAACAGCCGGATGATGATGAACCGGTAGGAGATAGACTATAGATGAGTCAAAAATCCGAAATCCAACCCGACCAACCCAGGCAGCCAGGTGATTCCTGCCTAAAACGCGCACTTTACGTCTTTCTCAGCCTTTTGGCCATTGCCGCCACCATTACCCTGGGCATTTTCATCGTGGGCCTATTTCGCGTCAACCAGGGCATGCAGCGCCTGAGCCAAACCTCAAACCCCATTGGCGAATTCGTCAGCGATCTGCTAGTCCCCGTAACCCCTGTGATTATCGCCAGCCCCGCCACCGTCTTGCAAAATGTACAAGATGAAGCCCGGCTGCTCACCGTCACGGCCGATTACCAAAAAAACCTGATTGCTGAAGAGCGCAGCGATATCTTTTGGGGCTTGCTAGGCGAACAGCTTATCTTTGAAGCGCACGGCACGGTAGCGGCTGGCATCGACCTGGCCCAGTTAACTGAGAACGACATTATCGTGGTTGATCCCGATACAGTCTGGGTCAGGTTGCCAAAGGCCGCTATTTTTGATGATTTACCCATTTTAGATACGCAAAAGTCAAGAATATTAGATCGCGATACCGGTTTTTTAGCGCGAGCCAACCCAGACCTGGAAACTCAAGTACGGCAACAAGCTGAATTAGAAATTCTGTTAGTGGCCCAAGAAGACACTGCGCTGTTGGCGCGGGCCAATACCAATGCCCAAGAAGAGCTAGCCAAACTCATCAAAAGCATCGGCTTCAGCGAGGTAGTTTTTTATGAAGACGAATTTCCACCCGTAACGCCCTATGCCCAGGAAGCGCCTAAAGGTTACATCATTACAACTCCTGAATCGCCTTCGCCTTAACCGAAAGCTTTTATTAAAATTAGCGGTATGACGATTTATCAACGCCTCGTTTTCCCCCTGCTTAAGCGATTCGATCCGGAAATGGTCCATGACCGCACGGTGTGGATGCTGCGTCTCGCACAGCGCTGGCAGCCCGGACGGCGGTTGTTGCAACAGATGGCGGGGGAAATTCCGCCACAGCCTGTGCAAACCATGGGGCTGACTTTTCCCAATGTGTTGGGCATTGCCGCTGGCTTTGACAAGGATGTGATGGTGGCGCGGGGTTTGGGCCTATTGGGCTTTGGGCACGTGGAGGTAGGCACGCTAACCCCTAAGCCGCAGGAGGGAAACGCCCGCCCGCGCATTTTCCGCCTGCCAGAAGATGGGGCGCTGATAAACCGCATGGGTTTCCCGAACAGTGGGGTGATCACGGCCGTTTCCCGCCTGCACATTCTCGCCCAACAAAAAGGGGACTGCCTCATCGGCGTCAGCCTGGGCAAGCAAAAAACCACCCCCCTGGCCGACGCCGCCCTGGATTACATGCAGGTGATGCGCGCCGTGTACAAATACGCCGACTACCTGGTCGTCAACATTAGCTCCCCCAACACACCGGGCCTGCGCGAACTGCAAGGCGGAGCGTACCTTTCCCACTTGCTGCGCACGCTGCGGGTAGAAAACGAGGTGCTGGCTGGGCGGTTTGGCGTCCGGAAACGGCCGTTGCTCATCAAAATTGCCCCCGACCTTTCCTGGGCCGACCTGGATGCCATTCTCGACACCGCCCTCACCCAACAAATGGACGGCATCATCGCCACCAACACCACCCTCAGTCGCACCGGCCTTACCAGCCCCCTGGCCCAAGAAACTGGTGGGCTGAGCGGACGACCGCTCCGCGATCTCAGCAACGGCATCATCCGCTACATCGCCCAACAGACGCACGGCCGTTTGCCCATCATTGGCGTAGGCGGCGTGCGCACCGCCAGCGACGTACAAGCCAAGCTCGACGCCGGCGCCACCCTTGTCCAACTCTACACCGGCCTCATTTACGAAGGACCTGGCATCGCTGGACGCATCCTGCGCACCCTCCCGTAATCCCCCATCATCCCCTTCTATCTCTACCCTTTGTCACCCCAAACACATGACAAAGCGCGTAATGCTACAACATCAAAGATGGGTATAATAGCACTGTTAGGCTCTCAACAAGCTGCTCCTTCGCAACTCAATACTCTGTATCCCTGGCAAACTTCATCGCAGCGCATGCTGAGGCCTGCAAACTTATCCCGTTTATTGGTTGGCCCCTGGCGGCCAATCCCACATATTTCCTGTTGGAGGCAAACATGACTGAACGAATCAAAGTAACCTATTCAACCCTCGCCAGCCCCGATCCCCGGCTGCACCAACTGTACGACGAAGCCGTCGCACGCGCCAAAGCCAACTTTGGCAAAAACTATCCCCTATTCATCAATGGCGAAGAACGCTTTGCCGCAAAAACCTTCGAAAAGCGCAGCCCCATCAACCTGGATTGGATGATGGGCACCTTCCAATACGGCACAGAACAAGACGCCAATGACGCCATCGCCGCCGCCAAAGCCGCATTCCCCGCCTGGAGCAAACGGCCGTGGCAAGAGCGCGTCGCCATCATTCGCAAAGCCGCCGACCTCATCAGCGACCGCCTCTTCGACATGGGCGCCAACATGAGCCTCGAAATCGGCAAAAACCGCCTAGAAGCCCTGGGCGACGTCGAAGAAACCGCCGACCTTTTGCGCTATAACTGCGATGCCATCGAGAAAAACAACAACTTCAACTTCCCCCTCCTCTCCGAAAGCGAAAAACACCACAACCGCAGCGTCCTCAAACCCTACGGCGTCTGGGTTGTCATCTCCCCCTTTAACTTCCCTGGTGCCCTGGCTGGCGGCCCTGCCGGCGCTGCCCTGGTTGCCGGTAACACCGTCGTCCTCAAACCCGCCACCGACACCCCCCTCACCGCCTGGTTCCTCACCGAATGCTTCCGGGATGCTGGCGTGCCTGCGGGTGTTTTCAACTTCATCACCGGCAGCGGCCGTGTGGTAGGGCAAGCCTTACTGGATCACCCCGACGTGGCTGGCGTCACCTTCACCGGCAGCTACGACGTGGGCATGCACATCCTGCGCACTTTTGCCACCGCCAAATACCCCCGCCCCGTCATTGCTGAAATGGGCGGCAAAAATCCCACCATCGTCAGCAAAAAGGCCGACCTGGACAAAGCGGCCATGGGTGTCATGCGCTCCGCCTTTGGCCTGCAAGGGCAAAAATGCTCCGCCTGCTCCCGCGTCTACGTCCACGCCGATGTCAAAGACGAATTCATGAGCAAACTTCTGGAACTCACCAAGCAAATTAACGTGGGCGACCCCACCATTAAAGAAAACTGGATGGGACCTGTAGCCAACCAGGGCGCTTATGAAGATTACCAAAAATTCGTGGCCGACCTGCGCGAACATGGCAACGTCGTTTTCGGCGGCAAGACGCTGGAGGTTGCAGGGTACAAAGGGTACTATGCTGCGCCAACCATTGTAGACGAGCTACCCGAAGACCATTACTTATGGAAGCACGAGATGTTCCTGCCCATTGTCACCGTTGCCCCCTTCACCGACCTGGATGACGCCATGGCCCGCGCCAACGACGTGGAATATGGCCTCACGGCCGGCTTCTTCAGCGAAGATGAAGAGGAAATTCAATGGTGGCTAGACAATATTGAAGCAGGCGTTCTCTATGTGAACCGCGCCAGCGGCGCCACCACCGGCGCCTGGCCGGGCTACCAATCCTTCGGTGGCTGGAAGGGTAGCGGCTCCACCGGTAAAGCAGCCGGCAGCTTCTACTATGTGCAACAATACATGCACGAACAAAGCCAAACAGTTGTAGAGTAGCAATTAGCTTTTAGCGATTAGCTGTTAGCTCTGCTTTTGCTAACAGCTAATCGCTCTCCTCAAAAAGCCCGTCATGAGGAATGACAAACAGTTAATGAGGTTTCTGGTTCCCTTCTGCTGGCTCATGACTTAAACTGCTTTCAAACCCCGATTTATAATCACCTATCCACAACCATTGACGAAATCCAGCGCATGTTACGCACTTTCATTACAAAGCTAAAGGCTATAAAAGCTAATAGCTAACAGCGACCTATGAACAATCCAAATAAACTTTTAAGTATGTCAGAGGCAGTAAGCCAATTTGTGAACGATGGCGCAGCTGTCGCCATTGAAGGGTTTACCGCCTTTATCAGTTTTGCCGCTGGGCATGAAATCATTCGCCAGCGCAAGCAAAATCTGACGCTGATTCGCATGACCCCCGACCTGGTGTATGACCAGATGATTGCCGCTGGCGTAGCCAAAAAACTCATCTTTAGCTATCTGGGAAATCCCGGCGTGGGCAGCCTCTACGCCATTCGCCGTGCCGTGGAGAAGGGCATTCCCCGCCCCCTAGAAATTGAGGAGTATTCCCATTTTGGCATGGTGGCGCGGTACCTGGCGGGGGCCAGCAATTTGCCCTTTTTCCCCCTGCGCAGCTACACAGGCAGCGACATGACGGCCGTTAATCCCCACATCAAATTTGTGCAAAGCCCCTACGGGGATGGCGAGATTGCCGTTGTGCCCCCCTTAAAGCCCGACGTCGCCTTTTTACACGCGCAGCGCGCCGACACCCAGGGCAACACCCAGCTATGGGGGCTGCTAGGCATGCAAAAGGAAATTGCCTTCGCCGCCGAAAAAGTTGTGGTCATTGTTGAAGAGGTAGTGGGTGAAGAACTCATTCGCCGCGACCCCAACCGCACCCTGATTCCGGGGCTGGTGGTTGATGCCGTCGTCCACGAACCTTTTGGCGCCCACCCCAGCTACGTGCAAGGCTACTACGACCGCGACAACGCCTTCTACCTGGACTGGGGCGAACGCTCGAAAACGGTGGAAGATACCGAGGCGTGGCTCAATGAGTGGGTGTATGGTGTGCCTGACCGCGCCGCCTATTTGCAGAAGCTGGGGCAAGAACGGCTGGCAAGTTTGGCTCCCGGTGAAATGTTGGCAGAGGCAGTGAACTACGGCCGTTACGCCTGAGGAAATCCCATGGATAACACCCCTTACACCCCCAACGAACTCATGATCGTCAGCGCCTCCCGCGCCCTACAAGGTAGCCGTGTCGTCTTTGTTGGCGTAGGACTGCCCAACATCGCCTGCAACCTGGCCCGGCGCAGCCACTCCCCCCACATGGAACTCGTCTACGAAAGCGGCGTCTTTGGCGCCCACCCCGCCCGCCTGCCCCTCTCCATTGGCGACCCCACCCTAGTTAGCGACGCCACCTCTGTCACCGGCGTCGCTGACCTCTTCATGCTCTATTTGCAAGGGGGCTTGGTGGATGTGGCCCTGCTGGGTGGCGCACAAATTGACCGTTTTGGCAACCTGAACACCACCGTTGTTGGTGACTACGCGCAGCCAAAGGTGCGCCTGCCCGGCTCTGGTGGCGCCTGCGAAATTGCCATTAACGCCAAAAACATCTTTATGATTATGCGCCTGAACAAGCGTGCCTTTGTGGAAAAACTGGACTTTCTGACCAGTCCCGGGCACCTGGATGGCGGCCATGCACGGCAAAAGCTAGGCTTGCCCGGGAATGGCCCACAGGTGGTGATCACGGACAAGGCGCTGTTCAGCTTCGACAATGAGGAGCGGGAAATGATGCTGACGGAGATTGCGCCGGGGGAAACGGCCGTTTCCATCCAAGCACTCGTCGGTTGGCCCCTACGCATCTCCCCCGACCTGCGCGAAATGACCCCGCCCACCCCTGAAGAGCTGGCCATCATCCGCCAACAGCTAGACCCCGGCGGGCGCTACCGCTAACGCAATGGCCTCCTCCCCTGCACAAACCCGTAAACGGCCGTGGCTCTGGCTTCTGCTGCTGCTCCCCATCATCCTTATCTTCGCTGTTGGCGGCTTCGTCATGGTGGGCAACGCCCGCAACCCCCTCATGCCCACAGCCCAAGCCGCCCTACAAAGCAGCGCCGAGGTGCAGTTTGAAGATCAGGGGTGGCTCATTTTCAAGCCAACGGCCGTTAAACCCACCACCGGCCTCATCATCTACCCCGGCGGCTTTGTGCCCCCCGCCGCCTACGCCCCCCTGGCCCAAAACATCGCCGCCGCCGGCTACCTAGTCGTCATTCCCCCCATGCCCCTCAACCTCGCCGTGCTAGACGCCAGCGAAGCCACCGACATCATCGCCGCCTTCCCCGACATCCAGCAGTGGGCCATCGGCGGGCACTCCCTGGGGGGCGCCATGGCGGCCAACTTCACCGCTGCCAACCCCACTGCCATCGCCGGGCTGCTGCTGTGGGCCGCCTATCCCGCCGCTGGTGACGATTTAAGCACCTACCAGGGCGCCGTCACCATCATCTACGGCACCGCCGATGGGTTGACCCAGCTAACCGACATTGGCAACGCCCGCCCGCTGCTGCCCAGCCAAACCATTTACGCCCCCATTGAGGGTGGCAACCACACCCAGTTTGGCTACTATGGCACGGGTGTGCAAGCAGGCGATAACCCCGCCAGCATAAGCCGCGATGAACAGCAGCAGCAAATTTTAGAAAACACGCTAAACTTGCTGTTAACGATAGAAAATTCCCACAAATAGGAGTGTGATACCAATGGAAAATGGAAATACGGCAAGCCCCATCACCGAAACCGTTTACACCCGCGCCCCATACTGGCAAGATGTGCCTGACGAAAAATGGATGGATTGGCGCTGGCAAATGAGCCACCGCCTCAATACCCTCCAAGAACTGGAACAGGTAATTAACCTCACCGATTCAGAACGGAAAGCCCTGAGTACCAAAGGTCTTTTCCGCGTAGACATCACCCCCTATTTCGCCAGCCTGATTGACCCTGACGACCCCCACTGCCCGGTGCGCAAGCAGGTCATCCCCACCGATCGGGAAATGGTGCCTTTCCAATCCATGATGGAAGATTCCCTGGCCGAAGATAAGCATTCGCCGGTGCCGGGCCTGGTACACCGCTATCCAGACCGGGTTTTGATGCTGGTAACCACCCAATGCGCCAGCTATTGCCGCTACTGCACCCGCAGCCGCATTGTGGGCGACCCCACCCAAACCTTCAGCCGCAAGGAATTTGACGCACAAATTGAGTACATTGAGAATACGCCGCAAATCCGTGACGTGCTGCTTTCCGGCGGCGACCCCATGGTGCTGGCGCCCAAGCTCCTGGACATGATTCTGTCCCGTCTGCGTGCCATTCCCCACGTGGAAATTATCCGCATTGGCTCTCGCGTGCCCGTTTTCTTGCCCATGCGCGTGAACCAAGAGTTCTGTGACATGGTGGAGAAGTATCATCCTTTCTGGCTAAACATTCACGTCAACCACCCCAAGGAGATTACGCCAGAGCTGGGTGCGGCCATGGACCGGCTAACGCGAGCGGGCGTTCCGGTGGGCAATCAGTCCGTGCTGCTGGCTGGCGTGAATGACTCGGTGCATATCCAGCGCAAGCTGGTGCATGATTTGGTGAAAATTCGCGTACGGCCGTACTACCTGTACCAGTGCGATCTCGTTGAAGGCTCCGGCCATCTGCGCACCACCGTCAGCAAGGGCATCGAAATTATGGAAGGACTGCGGGGCCACACCTCCGGTTACGCCATTCCCACCTACGTGGTCGATGCTCCCGGCGGCGGCGGTAAAATTCCCGTGATGCCCAACTACGTGCTGGCCCAGGCTCCCGGCAAAGTCGTGCTGCGCAACTTCGAAGGCTTCATCACCACCTACGCCGAGCCAATAGATTATGACCCCACAGAAATCCTGGCCCAGGAAGCGCTCATAGACCGCCGCCCCGAGCAAGGACAAGAAGGGATCACCAAGCTGTTGGAAGGCGGGCAAATGTTTATTGAACCAGCCGGATTTGAGGAAACTCGTGCTCGCGGCGGGTTGGAACATCGCCTGCGCAGCGGCGAAATTGCGCAAAAATGGCAGCCTTTAGGCGTCGGCGCCATTGAGCAAAAACAAGACGTCCACGTTCTAAATGCACCAAAAGAACCACTGGAAGAGGAAGAGAAAGGAGAGGAATAGGAACTCTGACCAGCTCATGTTGCACGACTGGTCCTCATTCTCTGCCTTTACAGCTAAATAGGAGTGCCCATGAGTGTCTACAAACATCCGCATGGCCATGTGTTTTATCGGAAGATGGATCACCCGCGCCCAAAAATCGCGCACGGGAAGGGCATTTACCTGTGGGATGAGACGGGTAAACGGTACATGGATGGCTCCGGGGGGCCGTTAGTCGTAAATGTGGGACACGGCCGTACCGAAATTGTGCAAGCTATGGCGCAACAAGCCCAGGCTGCCGCTTACACCCACGCCATCATGTTCACCAGTGAACCCGTAGAGCGCCTCTCTGACGAGCTTGCCAAAATTGTCCCCCTTCCTGCCGCTCGTTTTTACTACCTCAGCAGCGGGTCCGAGGTAGTTGAAGGGGCCATCAAACTGGCTCGCCAAATTCAAATGGCCCGGGGAGAAGCGAACCGGCACCTCATCATCAGCCGGTGGCGCAGCTACCATGGCCTCTCCCTGGGTGCGCTCAGCATCAGCGGCAAACTCTCCATGCGCCACCCCTTTCTGGCCATGATGCACCCCATGCCCCACATTGACCCCCCCTACCCGTACCGCGATCCCCGCAGCGGCATTGAGGTGGCCAACCTGCTCGAAGAAGCCATCCTGGAAGCCGGGCCAGAAAACGTAGCCGCCTTCATTGCCGAACCTATCAGCGGAGCTAGCCTGGGCGCCATGGCTCCCACAGATGATTATTGGCCGCGCATCCGTGAAATTTGTGACCAATATGGCGTACTACTTATTGCCGATGAGGTGCTGGTGGGCATGGGGCGTACCGGCAAATGGTGGGGCTTGCAACATTGGCCTGTAGAGCCAGACATTTTAGTAACCGCCAAGGGATTAGCCGGGGGTTACTTTCCCCTGGGCTGCATTGCTGCCAAAGGGGACGATGTAGAGCAAATCCGGCAAGAGCTGGGGGATTTTAACCATGGCGGCACCTTTAGCCATCACGCTGTGGGTGCTGCCGCGGCCTTAGAGACGATACGCATTCTGCAAGAAGAGCGCCTGATCGAAAATGCCGCCACGGTGGGCCGCTACCTGGGGCAAAAGCTGCAAGAAACCCTGGGAGACCACCCCTTTGTGGGAGACATACGCGGGCGAGGGCTGGTATGGGGGTTAGAAATTGTGCGCGACCGCGCGACGAAGGAACCTTTTGCCGACAAGCCTTCGATGGCCTGGAAGATTTGGCAAAGGGCGTTTGATCTAGGGTTAATTGTATACTATTCGCAAGGCTGCGCCGATGGCACCAATGGCGACCTGGTTATTTTGGGACCGCCTCTTATTGTGACGCAACCGCAGTTGGATGAGATGGTGGACATTTTAGCGGATGCCTTTGGAGATGGCGCCTTTGACTGATCAAAGAGAGGCGTGACAGGCGTTACATCATCTGTCACGCCTCTTTCTTGCTAATTGGGAACGCTCACCTGCGCCACGGGCTGGCGCTCGCCGCATTGCGTACATTCCGCTGTGTTTTTGTTGACCTCGACCAGCAGGCCACCGCATACGCGGCACGTTTGGGGAATGGGCTTTTTCCAGCTTGTCCACTCGCAATCCGGGTAATTGGCGCAGCCGTAGAAAACGCGCCCGCGCCGCGTCCGTTTCACCACCAAGTCGCCGCCGTCGTTGGGACAAGCCACGCCCACTTTCTCCACAATCTGCTCGGTGTGGCGGCAGGTGGGGAAGTTGCTACAGCCAATGAAACGGCCGTACCGCCCTTGCCGATATACCAATGGATTGCCGCACAACGGACAATCACGCCCCACTTCTTCCGGTTCTTCGCGCAAGTCAATCTTGGGAATAGCCTTATCCGCTTTCGCCAGATTCTCAGAAAACCCTTCATAAAATGCCGCCAACACTGGCACCCATGGCTTGCCTTCGGCAATTTCATCCAGTTCATCTTCCAGCCGCGCCGTAAAATTCACCGAAAGAATTTCCGGGAAATGCTCCACCAAGATATCATTGACCACCAAGCCCGTCTCCGTTGGCACCAACCGTTTATCCTGCCGTTCCACGTAACCGCGCTGCTCAATGGTGGAGAGAATGGCGGCATAGGTGCTGGGGCGACCAATGCCATGCTCCTCCAGCGCCTTCACCAAGGTTGCTTCAGTGTAGCGCGGCGGCGGTTGGGTAAAGTGCTGCTGCGGCAAAAGCTGGCGCAGGTCAAGCGGTTCGCCACTGGTTAAGTCAGACGGAACCAGGCTGTCCCCATTTTCGTCCGTTTCATCTTCGGACTTGGTTTCCTCATACAAGGCCAGGAACCCGGCAAATTGCAAGGTTGAACCGGTGGCGCGGAAGAGGTACGGCCGTTGCTCCACCACCACGCTGCCATCCCCCGCCCAAATGTCTGCCGACACCGTGTCATAAATGGCCGACGCCATCTGGCTGGCTACAAAGCGCTCCCAAATCAGCCGGTACAGGCGGTACTCATCCCGCTTCAGATACTGCTTCATCTTTTTGGGGGTGCGGCGCACCGAAGTAGGGCGAATAGCTTCATGGGCTTCCTGGGCCGCTTTAGAGCGCGTTTTGTAGCTGGGCGGCGTGTCGGGCACGCTTTCTGCGCCCCATTCTTCAATGATAAAAGCCCGCGCTTCCTCTTGAGCCTCTTTAGAAACGGTCAGGCTGTCGGTACGCATATAGGTAATGAGACCGGTGGAACCCTCTTCTCCGATGTCCACCCCTTCGTACAGGCTTTGGGCCACGCGCATGGTCTTGCTGGCGCCAAAGTTGATGCGCCGCGAGGCTTCTTGCTGCATGGTGCTGGTGGTAAAAGGCGCCGCCGGTTTGCGGGTACGCTTGCTCAGCCGCACTTCGCCCACGGTCCAGGTGGCCTTTTCCAGGGCATCCAGGTGAGGCTGCACGTCAGCTTCACTGCGCAGCACCGGGTCTTCGCCTTGGAATTTGTGGAATTTGGCGGTGAAAGACGGCCGTTCCACACCCTTTTCCGCCCGCTGGCTCAACTCCGCCGCCAGCGTCCAATACTCCTCCGAGACAAAAGCTTCAATTTCTCGTTCGCGCTCCACCACCTGGCGCACCGCCACCGACTGCACCCGGCCCGCCGACAAGCGGCCCCGCACCTTGCGCCATAGCAGCGGGCTAAGCTTGTAGCCCACCAGACGGTCCAAAATGCGCCGCGCCTGCTGCGCATCCACCCGGTCCATGTCAATGTCGCGGGGATGCGTAAAGGCCGCTTCAATGGCCGGTTTCGTAATCTCGTGGAAGACCACCCGCTTCGTGCGCGCCGGGTCCATCTCCGCGGATTCCAGCACGTGCCAGGCAATCGCTTCCCCTTCCCGATCCGGGTCTGTTGCCAGGTAAATCTCTTTGGCTTTGGCCGCCGCTTCCTTCAAATCCTTTACCACCTGCCGTTTATCATTGGGCACGCGGTACTCTGGCTCAAAGTCGTTCTCCACATCCACGCTTAGCCGCGACTTCAGCAGGTCACGCACATGGCCAACGCTAGACTTAACGACGTAGCCACGCCCCAGGTAACGGCCGATAGTTTTGGCCTTGGCCGGAGACTCCACCACTACCAGCCTACCCGCCAGGCGCGCCCCATTGTCAGCGGCTTTGCTTTGCCGGGCTGAAGGCTTTTTGCCTTTTTTGCCACCCGTGCGCTTGCCTGCTTTCCCGCCTTTAGACTTTTTGGGGCGCGCTGTAGCTTCCGGTTTGGGCAAATTGTCATGGGCGGGCGTATGGCCCCGCAGGTAAACATTCGTGCCACAAACCGCACACACACCTCTAGTCGCTGGCGTGCCATTACTGGCCCATTCTGGCCGGGCATCTTTTATTTCTCGTTTTTCTCTGCACTTCAGGCAATAACCAATCAATGTTTCGTCACTCATAAGCAATCAACTATAAGGCTCCAACTCCGTGCCTTCAAAGCCGTTCACCAGCTTTTTGACTAACGGAATTTGGTCCTTGTGCACGACTAAAATCGCGTCTTCTGTATTCACCACAATCATACCTTCGACCCCAACCACAGCCACCAGCTTATCCGGTTCGTAATTGTAAATCAGGCAATCCTTCGTCTCATCGGTCACCACCAGCCCTTCGGTCACGTCAGCTTCCGGGTCAGGGTTAATGGCCTCCTTCAGCGCATAGAGTGTGCCAGGATCACTCCAACCCATCTCGCTATGCAGCACCAGGGCGTCTTTCCCCGGCACGTGGTGCAAAATGGCGTCGTCAAAGCTAATGACCGCCATTTGCGGATAAATGGCGTGCAGCTTTTCAGCATAATCTGGCTGAGCAATGGCGGCTTCAATTTGGGTCAACTGCTGCCACATGGCTGGCTGGTATTCCTGGTAAAGACGGCGCACGTAACCCAGGGTGGTTACAAAGTAGCCAGTATTCCACACATGGGTCTTTTCCGCAAACATCTTCTTGCACTGCTCCATAGGCGGGCGGTAGGTCAGAGACTTGAAGCGAAAGTAAGGCTGGCCATCTACCACGCCTAGCTTTTCACCCAGGCCAATCCAGCCCAGATTATCGTTGGCAAAGCGCGGCGTCTCGCCAATGAACATGATGTTCGCTTTCTTTTCCGCCAGCAAGGCTTCGGCCGCAGTCATCACACTGAGAAAATTGGGGATGTTGTCCATGTAATTGTCACCCCACAATATTGCCACCGGCTCTTCATCCAGGTTTTTCTCTGTGGCGTGGGAAAGATGCATCATGGCTAGGCCGACGGCAGGCGCTAAATCGCGGCGCGCCGGTTCGCCAATGACGTTGGCCGCGGGTATATGGGGCAATTGGCGGCGAATGATGGCTACATACCGTTCGTTGGTGGAAATAAAAATATTTTCTAAGCCGTAAGTGCCGGCTACGCGGTCTACGGCTAACTGCAAGGTGGATTTTGCACCCATGATGGGTTCAAATTGTTTAGGGGATTTTTGGCGGCTGATGGGCCACAAACGGCGGCCTGAGCCACCAGCAAAAATGACGATTTTCATGGTTTTCTCCCAGAGAAGTTGGTTAGTTGGTTGGTTGGGGTAAAACCAACCCGCTAGTTAATTTCTGCGCTATGTTGGGTGTTGTCGTTCACTGTGTAGGTAGGATCGGATTCACGTATGACGTAGTTCATGCCCCCAACCTGCCTGATCATACCCTTGAGTTCCATCATGGTGAGGGTACTAGTCACCAGGCTGGTGGGCAGGCCTGTATGTTGGCAAAGGTCATCGACGTGAACGGGTTGTCCGGACAGGTGGGCCATGAGGGCGGCTTCTTCGGCGGTTTCGGGCAGGGCAAGCTGCACGGCCGTTTGCTCAACCACCAGCTTCAAATTCAACTCGTCTAACACGTCGTCTACGCTGGTAACCAGCTTTGCGCCCTGTTGAATGAGCCGGTTTGTCCCGGCGCTTGCCGGGCTGTTAATGTTGCCAGGCACGGCAAATACTTCGCGACCCTGCTCCAAGGCAAAGTTGGACGTGATGAGCGCCCCCGACCTTTCGCCAGCCTCCACCACAATGACGCCCAGGGAAAGGCCGCTGATGACGCGATTGCGTGGCGGAAAGTTCTTGGCTTCTGGCTGTACGCCCAATCCGTACTCGGAAATGATTGCGCCGTGGCCTTGGGCAATTTCCTGAGCTAGCTGGCGGTGTTCTGCCGGGTAGATGCTGTCCAACCCGGAACCCAAGACGGCAATGGTACGGCCGTTCAATTCCAGCGCTGTTTTGTGGGCGACGGCGTCTATGCCGCGGGCCAGCCCGCTGACAATGGTCACCCCATTCAGCACCAGGCCCGTTACCAGGTCTTGCGTCACCTGACGGCCGTAGCGCGTTAATCGCCGCGTACCTACCACCGCCACCGCCAGCCGGTCACCTTCTTCCAAATTGCCCCACAAATAAAGCAGCGGGGGAGCATTGGGCACCTCGCGCAAATAAGCTGGGTACTCTGGCGAATCCCAAGTAAACAGGCTTACCTTGCGCTGCCGCACTTTTTCTAGTTCGGCATCCAGGTTCAACTCGGCCCGTGCAGCAAAGAAGCTTTTGATGGCCCGCTGGTCAAACCCAATTTTTTCCAGTTGGGCCCGATTGGCCTGCCAGGCCACCTCCAGGGAGCCATAATAATCGCGGAGGGCTTGCAGTTTTGCCGGGCCGACACCCTTGACGAGATTAAACCCCAACCAGTATTTTAGCTCGGATGTCATAGGTAACTAACATACCACGCGCAAGGAGAATGACAAATTAGATTTTTAACGGTGGGTTACAGGCCTGGCAGCAGGCGCACGGTCATACGGCCGTGGGCAAAATCAATTTCCTGCACCACCTCAGCAATATCGGGCAGCAACTGCTCGCCCTGCTCCCCTTGCACCACAAACACATTGTTGGCGCCCGTCTCAATGACATCTACCAGCACGCCCAAATGCTGCCCCTCGTCGGTAAAGACCGCCAGGTCAAGCAATTGGTAGAGATAATACTCCCCTTCTTCCAGGGGAATCGCCTCATCTTCTGGCACTTGCAGCCAAACACCCCGTAAGGTCTCGGTGGCTTCACGAGTATCATAACCGGCCAGTTTCAGCAAAATCAGATTCTTGTGAAACCGCACAGCCTCTACAACCACGGGCTGCGGATTCCTTTCTCCTAGGTAGACCACGTCCAGCCAATCAAAGCGCTCAGGCAGCTCCGTCAACGGGTTCACCCGCACTTCGCCCCGCACCCCATGGGGTTTGAGCACCTGGCCAATGACTAAAAAACGAGGCTCAGTAGAAGGTTCCACCGAGCCTCGCCGAGTCTTATCCTCTGCATGACCTGAAGAATTAAAATCTTTACTCAAGAGACATCAATTTCCGTCAAATTTAACACCCGTATTCAGTAATCCGTATTCCGGGATCCAAACGCCCATGAAAAAGTTAGTGGATACCGGGATACGGACTTCAGATTACGGATGCTAATCTTCCAAAACTTCCACAGTAACCTGCTGACCCAGTATTTCGGCCCGCACCTGCGCCAGGGCGCGAATGGAGTTAATGACCCGGCCGCCTTTGCCAATAACGCGCCCCATATCTTCACTGGCTACACGCAGTTCTACCACCGTCGTATCACGATTTTGAGTTTCTGTAACCTGAACCTGATCTGGATGGTCTACCAGGGATTTTACAATATGTTCAACCAGTTCTTTCATCACCCAATCCCGGGACTACTAGTTGTAATGGGAAGGCCGGATCCCGTTTCTTCACAGTCTACCCATTACAGATTTCTGTACGTGGGGGCTATTCTTCTTCGTCAACGGCCGTTACGACCGCTGCAGCAGCCAATACAGGTTCTGCGGCAGGAAGGGGCTTGCCCTGGTACTCGGCCACCAACGCTTCCAACGTTTCGCCACCATGCAATCGCTTCAGGCGATCATAGGTGCCCTGCTTTTCCAGCAAACGGCGCACGGCATCAGAAGGCTGGGCGCCCACACTCAGCCAGTACAATGCCCGTTCTTCCTTGATGTTATATTCAATCGGGTCTACCAACGGGTTATAATGACCAATACGTTCCACAATACGGCCGTCCCGCTTCGCTTCTACGTCGGCAACCACCACACGATAACTCGGCTGCCGTTTCTTTCCCATGCGGCTCAAACGAATTCGCAACATAATCTATCTCACTATCTCCAAATTTAATATCTTTTGTTTTATCTCTGAGATGAGAGATTAGACTTAGAAGATGGAGAGCAAAAGGTTGAGGACGAACAACCTCAATCTCTAGTCTCTAATCCCCAATCTCTGATTGGTTAGCCATCATTGGCTTTAGAACTTGGCAATTACATGCGCCCGCCCAACAAACCACTGAGTCCCCCCAGTCCTTTGCCGCGGCGCAGTTGCTTCATCATCTTTTGCATCTCCTGAAACTGCTTCAGGAGTGCATTAACTTCCTGGACAGAGGTGCCAGAGCCAGCGGCAATACGCCGCTTCCGGCTGGCCTTCAATATTTTGGGCCTTTGGCGTTCTTCCGGCGTCATGGATTGGATAATCGCCTCGATGCGCTTCAAATCCTTTTCCGCACTAGACAAATCCACATCCCGAGCCATTTTACCCATGCCCGGGATCATTTCCAAAAGCTGACCGATTGGCCCCATGCGCTTCACTTGCTGCATCTGCTTCAGAAAATCATCCAGGTCAAAGTCACCTTTTACCAGCTTTTCGCTGGCGCGCATGGCTTCAGCCTGGTCCATTTCTTCCTGGGCACGCTCAATGAGCGTCAACACGTCACCCATACCCAAAATGCGGTTGGCCAACCGGTCCGGGTGAAAGACCTCGATGGCGCTTAGTTTTTCCCCAGTACCCAGGAACTTGATGGGTACGCCGGTGACCTCTCGCATGGAGATGGACGCGCCCCCGCGGGCATCACCGTCCACCTTGGTCATTATCAGGCCAGTAATGTTGACGGCATTGTTAAAGTCAGTGGCAACGCGCACCGCTTCCTGACCGGTCATGGCATCGGCCACCAGCAGCGTTTCGATGGGGTTGACCCAGGCTTTAATAGCCTTGATCTCGTCCATCATCATTTCGTCAATGTTCAATCGACCTGCAGTATCTAAGATAACGGTGGTAGCGCCGGTGCGCACAGCTTCTTTGACGCCGTTGGCGCACACCTGCACCGGGTTGGCCTGAGGTCCCTCGTCGTAAACGGGAATGTCTAGCTGTTTGCCCAGGGTCTGCAGTTGGTCAATGGCTGCCGGGCGATATACGTCCGCCGCTACCAGTAACGGCCGTCGCCCCTCTTTACGCAAATGGAGGGCCAGCTTCCCAGCCATGGTCGTCTTGCCCGCACCTTGCAAGCCCACCAGCATAATCACCGCCGGTGACTGTAAGCCCAATTGTAAACGGCCTGGCTCGCCCAGGGTAGCAATTAGCTCATCGTGCACAATTTTGACGACCTGCTGTCCCGGCGTCAGGCTGCGCATCACTTCCTGGCCCACGGCGCGTTCCCGCACCCGTTCCACAAAATGCTTCACCACCTTAAAATTAACGTCCGCTTCCAGCAAAGCCAGGCGCACCTCGCGCATCGCTTTGTCTACGTCCGCTTCCGTCAATTTGCCGCGACGCTGCAAACCATCAAACACAGATTGCAGGCGATTTCCTAAAGATTCAAACACTGCTTACATTCACCTGATGCACAACAATAGACAGGATTTACAGACCAACAGATCCATTGACTGTTAATCGTGTAAACCCTGTCTTTTATTCGTGCAAAAATAAACTTACAAGGCAGAGAATTCTATCTCAGCCGGAGCAAGCGTGCAAATCAGGCTGCGACTGGCGCGAAGGCTTCAGCCGCCTGGCGTAGCGCTGCGGCGCGGTCGGTACGCTCCCAAGGCGCGTCGATGTCCGTGCGGCCAAAATGCCCGTAGGCGGCCGTTGGCCGGTAAATGGGACGGCGCAAATTCAGGTCGCGAATAATAGCCCCCGGCCGCAGGTCGAAATGATCCTCAATGAGTTGTACTAACTGGTCTGAGGTGTAATCGCTGGTGCCAAAGGTTTCCACGTTGATGCTGAGGGGGCGCGCCACGCCAATGGCGTAGGCCACCTGCACCTCGCAGCGTTCTGCCAGCCCGGCGGCTACAATGTTTTTGGCTACCCAGCGGGCCGCATAGGCGGCGCTGCGGTCTACCTTGGTACAATCTTTGCCGCTAAAAGCGCCACCACCGTGCCGCCCCATGCCGCCGTAGGTATCGACGATAATTTTGCGCCCGGTGAGACCGGCATCGCCCATGGGGCCACCTACGACAAAGCGGCCGGTGGGGTTGACATAAACGCGAATGCTGTCATCCCACAAATCGCCCAGCACGGGCTTGATGACGTGTTCCACTACACCCGCCTTGATGGTGGCGTGATCAACGTCGGCGGCGTGCTGGGTGCTGACCAAGACTGTGTGGACGCGCTTGGGCTTGCCGTAGCTGTACTCCACCGTTACCTGGGCTTTGCCATCAGGGCGCACCCAGGGCAACGTACTATCGCGGCGCACCTGGGAAAGGCGCTGGGTGAGCCCATGAGCGAGGTATATGGGCAAGGGCATGAGAACGTCAGTTTCGTTGCAGGCAAAGCCGAACATCATGCCCTGGTCGCCGGCGCCGGTAGCTTCCAGTTCAGCTTCTTCGCTGCCGTTGTCACGGTATTCCAGAGCGCGGTTGACGCCCTGGGCAATGTCGGGGCTTTGGCGGGCAATGGCAACGAGGACGCCGCAGGAACGGCCGTCGAACCCTTTCTCGCTGCTGTCGAAGCCAATGTCGGTAACGACCTGGCGCACGATTTCATCGTAGTTGATGTTGGCGCTGGTGGTAATTTCACCCAGCAGGTTCACGTAGCCGGTTTTGACGGCCGTTTCACACGCCACCCGCGCATAGGGGTCTTGGGCCAGGGCAGCATCTAAAATGGCGTCACTAATCTGGTCACACATTTTGTCCGGGTGGCCTTCGGTCACCGATTCTGACGTAAAAAGCAGGCTCGGCGCAGTCATAAAGGTTGTTGTCATGGGAATACCTCCAAAATTTAGCGGGTGGGTTGCCTTCTTAGCCCCATCCTTTGATTTGTCATAAAAAAAGCCTCTTGACTGGACATCAAGAGGCTAGCAAATTTCGCTGCTTCCCTCTTATCTTCCAGCTTGCGCTGCCGGAGTTAGCACCTTCCCTCAAAGGGGGGGTTGCTGCAGTTTCGTCGGGCCGGTCCCTCCACTGCTCCTGATAAGGGCTTAAATTATCAATTTTCAAACGTAACGCAGGAGTATAACGAATCGCTTATAGTTGTCAAATGAACTCAGGCAAAAATTACAAATGTCCTATGTCTGGGTCAACGGCAACGGCCGTCACTCCCATGTTTCCGGGGGTTCGGGCATACCCAAAATGTGATACCCGGCATCCACATACACAATTTCCCCGGTGACACCACTGGCCAGGTCGCTGCATAACCAGAGGGCAGTTTTGCCTACTTCTTCCTGGTCAATATTGCGGCGGAGGGGGGCGCGCTCTTCTACGTAGCCCAGCATTTTGCGAAAACCGGCAATTCCGGCGGCCGAAAGGGTTTTGATTGGCCCGGCAGAGATGGCGTTGACGCGTATCCCTTCTGGGCCTAAATCGGCAGCCAGGTAGCGGGTGCTGGCTTCCAGGGCGGCTTTGGCCACACCCATGACGTTGTAGTGGGGGACCACTTTTTCGGCGCCATAGTAGGTGAGACTGAGGATGCTGCTTCCTGCCGGCATCAAAGGCAAAGCGGCGCGCGTAAGGGCCACCAGACTGTAAGCGCTAATGTCCAGGGCGGTGGCAAACCCGGCGCGGCTGGTGTTATAGAAGCGCCCTTCCAGGTCTTGGCGTTCGGCAAAGGCAATGGCGTGGATGAGAATGTCAATGTGCCCAAAATGGTCGGCGGCTTTGTGGAAAACGGCCGTAATATCCTCATCACGGGTCACATCACACATCTCCACGAACTCCACGCCCAGCTGCTCTGCCAGGGGCTTTACCCGGCGCTCCAGTTGGGGCACGGCATAGCTAAAACCTAGCTCTGCGCCGTGTTCGTGAAAAGTTTGGGCAATGCCCCAGGCAATGGAGCGTTGATTTGCCAGGCCAAAAATGAGGGCTTTCTTGCCTTGCAATAGGTTCATGAGGAAGTCTCCTTTGATCTCTCTGGTCAAATTACTGGTTTTTCTGCCTTCGTCCTCACGCTTGCTAGCGGGATACATATGGATTCCCGCGAATCCAATAGCGCCAGGGGATGGACAGCCAGGGTTCGGGCGTTTTGCCTAGCCCAATGCGCGGCCCGGTGGCTATCTGGGCATCTGGAACACCCGGCCCGTCTTCTAGCCATATAACCCCATGGGGCGCACAAAGGTTTGCCCCGTTTAAGGATTGGTCGATGGCGAGGGCCTGAGCAAGCTTAGCCGGGCCGTTGGTGAGTTGGCGTAAGGAACGGCCGTGGCGATTTGCCATCATTTCAGCAACTCCTTCGACGGGTTCCAGGGCGCGCACCAGCACCGCGTTGGCCTGCCCTGGCTGGCCGGTCACCACGTTGAACATCCAGTGCATGCCATAGGTAAAGTAGACGTAGGCGTGCCCGGCGGGACCAAACATGATCTGGGTGCGCGGCGTGGGACGGCCGTCGTTGGCCCGGTCGCCGTGGCAGGCCAGGTCGCGCTCCTCGGCGTCACAATACGCTTCGGTCTCGACGATGATGCCGCTGAGACGACGGCCGTCGTGCAGCCGCACCAGCCGCCGACCTAACAAATCTTGGGCGACTATCCGTGCGCTACGGCCGTAAAAATCATTGTCCAGGCGTCCACGCATGCTCATCCATCCGCCAGCGGTAGCTCAATGGTAAAGGTAGCTCCTTGTCCAGGCGCGCTTTCGACCCTGATTTGGCCGTTATAGCGGTCAATAACTTCTTTACAAATGGCCAGCCCCAGCCCCGTGCCGGGCACGCTACCCTCTTTAGCCATCTCCCCACGGTAAAACCGGTGAAACAGGTAAGGCAAATCTTCTGCAGATATGCCAGGCCCATTGTCGGCAATGATGCATTTGACCACAGTCCGATTGTGGGAAACGGCCGTTTCCATTTGGACCCGCACTTCGCCCCCATTGGGCGTATAGGCCAGGGCATTTTCAATCAAGTTGGTGAGTAACTGGCCCAGGTGATTTCCCGCAACTTGCACCTCTGGCAAAGACTCGGACACGGCCGTTTTCAAGGCAATCCCCTTTAACTCCGCCTTCAACTGGAAAGATTCCAGCAATTCAAGCAGCACCTTCCGCGGATCAACCTGCGCACGATTGTTAGGCAAAAGCTCAGACTCCAGGCGCGACAAATCCAACAGATCTTGAATCAACGTCGTCAGCCGCTCAACCTCATGATGCAGCACTTCCAAATATTGCTCTTGCCGTTCAGGTTTTCCTCGCGCCAACAAGGTTAAGTACAGCTTAATATTCGTCAGTGGCGTCCGCAACTCGTGCGACACATTAGAAACAAACTTCGACTTTAACCGATCCAACTCCTTAAAGCGGCTAATATCCGATTGCACACTGACAAAACTGGTAATTTCCCCCCCCGGCGCCTTAATCGGGGCAATTGTAACGGCAAGATCGTAATAAGTGCCATCTTTCCGCTGGTTCACAATTTCGCCTGACCAGATATCGCCACTCAAAATAGTCGTCCACATTTTTTCATAGGCGGCCACAGGAGTAAACGGGCTGCGTAAAATCCGTGGGTTTTGCCCCAAGACTTCCTCTCGTTTGTACCCACTTTGTTTCTCCATGGCTGGGTTCACGTACAAAATCGTTGCGTTCAGATCGGTGACAATAATACTCTCGCCAACGCTTTCTAAAATAGAGAGTGTACGATCCCGTTCCATTTGCAATTCGGCCGTACGCACCTGCACCTCTTGGGCCAGGCGTGTCGTTTGCGCCTGTAACTGCTCATATAGCTGTGCGCGCTCTATGGCTACGGCAGCCTGGTTGGCAAAGACAGCCACAGTAGCAGCCATACGCTCGTCATAAGCATTGACGGTGTGACTATCCACATTCAAAATGCCAATTAGCCTTCCTTTTACCAATAGCGCGGCACCGATCCAGGAACGAATCTGTTCAGACCCTGGCAATACTTGCCAGCGATCATCTTGGTAAGTATCCGGAATAACATCCCAATATGGCGGGGACGGTAATTTTGAGAGTGTGTTAACTGATAAACTTCTCACAATTTCGCGGATGCGGGCTATGTCGGCAAATCCGCGTTCGGCAGCCAGCACCAGGTATTTTTTATCTGGTGTTAGCAACTGCAACGTGACACTATCGTATGTAACAACCTCAGCCAATAGATCAAACAGTTGTTCATAAAGCACTTCTGGCTTTGCGTCTGTCGTTAGCAGCACGCCGACCTGTTGTAACACGGTAGCCAGGTGTAGTTGTTGTTCTCTTTCTTCATATAACCAGGCATTCTCTATTGCTGTAGCGATGTGCTGGGCCAGGGCTTGGGCCATAAGCAAATCTTCCTCCGTAAAAAAGTCGATTTGCCAACTGTCTAACATCAAGGCGCCAATCATTTTTTCTTGAATAGTTAGCGGCGCTAAGAGGAAGGAACGAATATGCTCAGTACCAGGAACCCAAATCCAGTCAGCAAGCTGGCGCACGTCGGCAGCCAGCAGGGGCTGCAAATTTTGCGCCATTCTTTGTAGAATTGGGCTATCTTTAAGATACTGGACGGCTCTGGCGGCTGTCTCGTCTACATTATTAAAACCAACGCCGGTAAAATAGCCTAAATTACTTTTGCGGGGGAACAAGTAAATAGATGCTGTGTCGAAGATCATGACACGGCGTAATTGCTCCATGCTTTGGCGCAGCACGTCTTCAAGAACCAGACTGGTGTTAACAATACGCGCAAATTCTCGCAAAACTTCTGCTTTTTCTCTGGCTTTTTTCTCGGAATCATAGAGGCGCTGGGTGGCAAAAGCAGCCCCTAATATATTGCCTAAGCTGCGAATGGCTTCTACTTCTGTTTTTATCCAATGGCGTGGTGTCTGATGGTCATCGAGTACAATTACGCCCCACCAATGGTGGCCTTGCTGAATGGGTGCCGCCAGAATGGAGAGGATTCCTCTTTTTTGGAAAATTTCTTGTTCGCTGGGAGGGAAGTCGGGTAAACGGCCGTACACAACTTCGCCCTTCGTCAGCAGTTTTTCCCACCGGGAAAAGCCCATATTGGCATAAGAAACGTGCTGCAGGTCAGGAGCCGCAATGAGAATCTCTTTTCGCTGGTGAGACCATTCATAGCGATGGCTGAGCGTACGGCCGTTTTGCGTCTCATCATTTTGAAAAATATAAGCGTGGGTGATATTCAACGCTTCGGTAAGCTGGGCCAAGCTGTAGGCCAGCTTTTCCTCAAAATCTCCGGCCACAAATAGTTGCTGGCTAATATTCACAATAGCCGCAAGTACCTCATTGTGGTGTTCCAAAGAATGCTTGGTCATGCTTACTCAGCAAAAAATTGGGTCAATTGTTGATTGACCTGCTCAGGCTCTTCATGCTGCACCCAATGGGTCGCTTCCGGGATAAGCCTATAACGGCCGTCCGCACACAAACTGATACTCGGCTCCACCATTTCATAGTCTAAAAACATATCTTGCATACCCCAAATGATGAAAGTTGGCACCTGCACGCGCACATCGTTTACCCTCTTGGGCGGACGCTGCAACATGGCCCGATACCAGTTAAGCATACCGGTGAACGCCCCAGGGCGTCCCCAAGCCAGACGGTATCGCGCCAGGTCCTCTGCGGTAAAGGTTCCCGGGCGGCTGCTGCCTTGCAAAGCCTTAACCCCAGCCCGCCAGTTAGCCACCCGCGTTGCCGCTTCTGGTACCCAGGGTAGCTGAAAGAAAAACATATACCAGCTTTTGCGTAGTTGCGCCGCGCTCTGCCGCAAATGGCGAGCCATTACCAGGGGGTGGGGCACGTTAAGAATGCCTAATTTGTAAAGTCTTTCTGGGTAGAGAACGGCCGTCCACCAGGCTACCGCCGCCCCCCAATCATGCCCCACCAGGTAAGCCCGCTCTCGTCCCGCCGCAGCAACCAACCCAACCACATCAGACGCTAGCAAATCAATACGGTATGCATCCAACCCACGGGGTTTAGCACTCAGGTTGTATCCCCGCTGATCAGGCGCCCAAACCCGGTAACCGGCTGCTGCAAAATAAGGTATCTGAGCTCGCCAACCATACCAAAACTCTGGAAATCCATGCAGCAAAATCAACAGCGGGCCATCTACAGGACCAGCCTGCACCACGTGTAAGGTGGTTTCATTCACCTCCACATAAACATGAGTTAGTTTACTATCCATAAGATTTCTGATTTTTCTACAAATGGTGGGAAACGGCCGTTCCCCATACAGGGCAAAGCATAAGACATCCCAACATAAAAATCAACGCCCATTCCAGGGCAATTGCATTCTGTTTAACCAAAGAGCACTTTCAGCAAATAGTCGTTGT
>CAZDEO010000033.1:0-54028 GCA_964504445.1 uncultured Anaerolinea sp.
GCGTGCTGGCCCCACCGAGCAGCGACCCATAAGCCAGGGGGATCAGTAGTTTGGAGGGCGGAATTTTGGCGCTGCGGGCCAGGATGACCACGGCCGGCAGCAGTACCGCCACCGTACCCGTATCGCTCATGAAGCTAGACATGAGGGCGACGGCAATCATCAGGATTATCGTCAGGCGCATTTGTCCGGTGCCGGCCACTTGCAGCACGCGCCGCCCAATCATGCCTGCCAAACCTGTCTGCATCACCGCCCCACCCACAATGAACAAAGCGGCAATGGTCAGCACAGCGGAGTTAGAGAACCCCGCCAGGGCTTCTGCCGTGCTGAGGGAGCCGGTGAGCATGAGGGCAACCACGACGCCTAGGGCAACGACGTCCACGCGCAGCCACTCGGTAACGAATAAAACAACAGCTACGATTAAGATTAAGAGGACTAACCAGGCTTCTAAAATCATCATTTTCCAGGGTTGTAGGCAATTTGGCACCGGGGCCAATCGCCCATGGCTATACTAAAATTCTCCAGTTTCGGGCAATGGCTACGCGGTGTAAACGCTTGTCTGGGCAGACGGCCACGGCGTCGCGGCTGTTTGCCAACATGGGAATGTCGCTGGTAGTGTCGCCATAGGCGGCATAGAGGGGGCCATTTTGCAGCAACGACCGTAACCGCGCCACCTTTCTATCTCCCACGTTCAACGGCTCGGCTGGGTGACCGGTGAAGCGGCCGTGTTTGTCAAAGGCAACGGCCGTGCCCAGCCCTTCACAGCCAATTCGCCCCGTAAACGCCTCCAAAATCGGTTGGAACAGCCCCGACACCACCAGCACTTGCCGCCCCGCCTCGCCGTGGGTGGCAAGCTCCGCCAAAACCCGCTGGCGGCGGTGGGGCCACAACTCCTTCTCTACCACCCATTCCGCCATGGCGGCAAAAGCAGCTTCCTCAATCCCGGCAAAAAGCTGCAGCAAGCCCAAAATCCACCGTTCCTTGAAGGCCCGCCCATTGACCAGCTTCAGCCGGTACAGGGCTAGCCGGGGTAAATTTTGGCGGTAAAACTGCCGGAACGCCTGCGCCTGTCCGTTGGCCTCCAGGTAACTACGCATACCGCGCCAAGTCTGTCCGGCCGTCAGGGTCCCTTCCAAATCCGCAGCAACAATTTCTTGCATCCACGTTCCTCGATAAACTTTCCCAACTTGCCTATTTTTATTGTGCAACAACCATCTACCTTATCACAATCGGCATCCATTGCACATGGATTTTGCGGGTTGCAGGGTACTGGTTGCATAGATTGGGTAACTTGTAACCTGTAACTTGTAACCTGTAACTTTGTAACCTGTCCCACTCGCAAGTATAGTTATGGGCACACACAGGAGTTGCCCATGATCAATAATATGCAAGACCATCTGAAAGCGCGGGAAATTGACCAGCAGCGGGTAGAGGTGGCTGAAATCAAGCGGCGCGCCCAACAGTGGCGGCTAACGGATTGCACGGCAGAAACGCTGGAGCAAATGCGCCACGCCCTCATTGAAGAAATGGAAGGGCTACAGGAAAGGCTCCAGGAAGCGGATAAGCGGTTCGGTTTGTACCTGGAAAACGGCCGTCCCCTGCAAGCTGACCACTCTCTGCGCGCTATTGACCGTCTGACCGTAGAATGGGAAAGTCTCAATCACCACTTACAAGAAATTGACGAAGCGATCTTGGAACGACACCTGCGAGGTCGCCTTAGCCACCTCTTGGGCAACGAGCGACGCCTCAATCTGTTAGACGGTTTCATTCTTGCGGTCATCATTTTCGTAGTCTCCCTCACAATCATCGAAATTATATTTCCCTTGTCGCCCGCCACCATTTCCACCATCATCACCATCGACACGATTATTTGCTTCTTCCTCATTGGCGACTTTTTTCTGCGCTTCTGGCTGGCGGAGGACCGCCGCTGGTACTTCCGCAGATATTGGATAGACCTGGTGGCCTCTATTCCTTTTTATGAGTTTCTGCGCTTTGGGCGGCTGGTGCGCCTTACCCGTTTTGCCCGTCTTTTCCGTCTGCTACGCTTGGGGCGTGCCGCTCGCGTGGTTCTCTTTACCTTTCGGGGCCTGCATAAGCTCTCGCGCACTTTCCAGGTCAACCTGCTCAAGCGTTCGGTCATTATTGCCCTGGTGCTGCTTTTCTTTGGCGCTCTCAGCATTGTGGCCCTGGAGTCTGCCCAGCAGACTGCCCCCCACGACCTGGCCCAGGGGGTTTGGTGGAGCTTTGTCACCGTCGTAACCGGTGGCTTTCCCGACATTTATGATCCAACTACCGTAGGCGGCCGGCTCATTACCGTGGGGTTAGTCCTGCTCGGTCTCACGGTCACCGGTATTTTTACTGCCTCGCTCACCTCTGTGCTGGTAGAGGATGAATCCAGCCGCATTGAGCAAAGCCAAATTGCGCTGGAAGCGCGGCTGGGCATCATCAATCAGAAGCTAGACCTGCTCTCCAGTGAAACCAATGAGGGACTTATTGCCCTGGAAACAGCCAGCCAGAAGTTGTCTAACAAGCGCACCCGCGTCGGGATTGCCCAGGTGTTGTGCGAGACTATGATGCGGGATTTTGAGTGCGTGCAGGCGTCGGTGCATATTTTGAACGGCCCTCAAACCTACCTCACGCAAATTGCGCAAATGGGGCTTACCGATGTAGGCCCGCAAGAGCGCACGCCCATTGGCGAAGGGTTTGCCGGGCAGGTGGTTGCGGGCTTACTGGCCCAAAACAACGTGGCCGAAGTGGACCTAGAACCGTTAACCGAACCCTGTGTAGCCGTCAACGGCATCAGCATGGTGTGCCCGCTGGTTGCAGCCAGGCGCGTCATGGGGGTGCTGCACGTCGTGCTGCCGGAGGATTTAGGCCGCTATTACCTGTATAATCGGGTGCCCATGACCCTGGCCCACCACACGGCCGTTGCCCTTTATGCCGCCGATTTGGCCCAGCAGACACGGCCGTAACCCTAAATAACAAGTTGAGACAAGGCACTTATGATGAACCCAACGCAATTACTCAATTTTTTGCTCACCACTTTCGACGAGGCCGCCCTTAAAGAGCTATGCCGTCAACTGGCGGTGACATATGACGAACTGCCCAACTCTGATCGCCATGAAAAAGCGTTGGCACTGTTTGAGCATATGCAAAAACAGGGGAGGCTGCCGGAGCTAGCAACACAAATGAGCCAGATGCGCCCCCGGTTAGCCACAGGTGGCGACGAAACCGACCGCTTGCGCTGGATTGACGAGATAGCCACCGGACTGGGAAAGGCTAACCCGCCACAAACCACCTCACAAATCGCAAAGCTGAAAGACATTCATGAACCAGACAAACCCGGGCCGGTGACAAATGCGCCAGCTTTGCGCCGCGACCCCGCCCCAGAAATGCCCACCACAAGCTGGAACACGGCAGGTATTTCCCAGGAGGCAGCCCACCTTTCCCCAAACCCCAATCCTTATTACGCCGGGCGTTTGGTAACGGACAAGGCCATGTTTTTTGGGCGAGAGGAGGAGCGGCAGTGGTTGCGCACCCGGCTGCAAAATTTAGGCAGCAGCGCCATTGTGGGCATGCGGCGCAGCGGTAAATCGTCGTTGTTGTATTACCTGTGTCACCATGAGTTCTTTGGCGGGAATAGGCCGCCCCTCTTTGCCTACCTGGACTTGCAAGATGCCCGCTACCAAACCCTGCCAGGGCTGCTCAACGGGGCGCTGAGCCAATGGGCAGCAGCCCTGGGCCAAGAAAACATCCCCCAGGTAACGGAACTGGCTGCTTTTAGCACGGCCGTGCAACGCCTGGTTGAACACGAACATCCCCTAATCCTTTGCCTGGATGGATTTGAGCAGCTTACCAAACGCCCGGAGCAGTTTGGCGACTCTCTTCTCGAAAGCTGGCACACTCTGGGCAGCAACGGCCATCTCACCTTTGTCACGACCTCGCGTCACCCTCTGGCCCACCTGTGCAAGCAAAGCGGGCTGACCTCTAACTTCGACAGCATTTTTGCGCAACTGGAACTGGGGCTACTAGACGAAACCAGCGCCCTGGCCCTGGTACGCGAGCCAGCCCAACGCCAGGGCATCAACCTGCCCGCCAGTGCCGTGGATGAACTGCTACTTTTGGGGGGCGCGCATCCCTTTTACCTGCAAATGGCTGCCCATCACCTGGTAGATCTGTTGCAATTAGGCGGCTACCACCCTGCAAAACTCAAGCAGGATTTTTTGCACGAGGCGCAACCGTACTGGCAACAGTTGTGGGCAGAACTGGTCCCCTTGCAGCAAAAGTTATTGGCGGAAGTGATGCAGCCGGACCCACCTTTGGTGATTAAGCGGCAGTATCGCCAACTGGCACAGTGGGGAGTGCTGCGAGAAGAAGCGGGGGCCTACAGGCCCTTTAGCGATGCCTTTGGGGCGTGGCTAGATGCAGAATTACACGCAAATACGGTTCCTACCAGGGAAGCTGCCGCCCTAAAAGAGGAAACCTGGTGGGGAAAATTACGTGGTTTGTGGGGGCACTAAGGTTTTTTTTGACGTTTCTTTGACGCCATGAACTTACATTACTGGTGAACCTTATAGGGTGAGCGTTCACCCAGGTAATTGTAAGCCGCTGGGAGCCAGCAGAAGCGGGGTTGCTTGAGATTCGCCATCAGCCATCTCTCGCTCACTTCTCCTGATGCATACCCGTGTTCCCTGTCCTGGGTTGCCCAGCATCATGCAAAAAGGAGACCTTCATGAAAACCGCTCGCATCCTCTATGTTGTATTTTTGGGCACGCTGCTGTTGTGCTCGCTCTGTTTACCCGGTTTGTTGGCCCAAGAATTAGAGCCGGCAACGGCCGTTACCACCCCAGCCACCACCATTGTCGTCAACAGCGGTCTCGATCTGGACACCAGTGACGGGACGACCTGCGCCACCCAACCCTGCACCCTGCGCCGCGCCGTTATCCAGGCCCGCAACAGCCCCAAGCCCGTGCTCATCACCTTCGACATACCAGCTACCGCGGCCGAAGGGTATGATGCTGACTTGCAAATCTGGAAAATCCAGTTCATTGGCATTTCCAGCAACGCCAATGCCACCTTGCGCTACCTTAACGGCGACATCACCATTGACGGCAGCACCCAGCCCGGGGGGCGCGCCGATGGCCCTAAAATTATTCTCGTTGGCCCCGGAACCGGCCAGTGGGATGGCCTAAAATTGGGTGAAACCGGTACCCAAAACGCCAATGTAATCCGTGGGCTTGCTTTCCAGATGTTCAAAACCCACATTTACGTCAATTCCAGCAGCAATGCCATCGAGGACAACTGGTTTGGCCTGAGTGCTGATGGCACGGACATTGTGCTGCGCGGGGGAGGTGCAGATGATGGCAGCGGCAATACGGGCGTCTCAGTGGGGGCAAATATTGCCAATAACGTTATTCAACGCAACGTATTTTCAGGAATTGCCGGGGTTGCCGCCGCAATCAATGGCAATAACACCACCTTTGCTCAAAACTACATCGGCACCATCGCCAATGGCACGGTTCCTGGTAAATTAACTGACCCCAACCTGATTTGTACCCAGTGGGACTGGCTCGGCGGCAGCGGCATCAGCGTCAGTGGTGATGGCAACCTCATTGCGGAGAATATTTTTGCCGGGCTACGTATTGCCGTGGAACCACCGACCATTCAGGCTGACACCATCCGCTTGGGCGGCGATAACCACGTTGTGCAAAATAATAAAATTGGCCTGGACGCGGCCAATGCGGAAATTGGCGTCTGTGGCAGGGGCATCTATCTTTTAGGCGGCACAGAATTCAACCAGATTATCACCAATCAAATCATTAGGCCGGGGCTTTCTGCAATTTCTCTCAACGACACGCCGGTGGTTTCCACTTCTGACGCGAACACGCTGCGTGGCAATATCATCGAAAAGCTGACACCGTGGGGAGAAATTGAAGGGAACAACAGCCCGGAAGATGCCATCCAGATGACCAAAAGTCTGCCCGATGCTTTCCGCAATTTTGAACCGGGCCAGGTGACAGAAATTGACGGCACGGCCGTTAGTGGCACCAGTGGCGTAGGCAGCCCCTGCCCCAACTGTATCGTTGAGCTTTTCCTGGACGATACCGACACCATCACCGAAGCGTTGCAATCGCTAGCGGTGGTGACGGCCAACGCCAGCGGGAATTGGACGGCCGTTATCCCCACAGAGTTGGCCGCCCATCAGGGCATACGCACCACCAGCACCACCACGCAACATAACATCATCCCCGGCATGAGCCTGGGTACCACCACCGGTCTTTCTGTGCTATACATATCGAACTATCAGGCTTATCTTCCCATGGTCCGCAAATAATCCCAGAAAACCTGACAGGTCTTGGCCGACCCGTCAGGTTTTTCTCTGGAGCCTTTACCAATTTTGCCTCCCTCCAGCACGGGTTATAATCCATAACATGGATAAACTATTTACAATACTTGGTTCGGCAATGATGTTTCTGGGTGTAGGCGCGGGCGCCTTTGGCGCCCATGGGTTAAGCAGCTACCTAGCCCGGTATGACCTGGCGGGAACTTTTGACACGGCCGTGCGCTACCACCTCTACCACGCCCTGGCCCTCTTCGTGGCTGCCTGGGCCGTGGATAAATGGGGCGGCGCGCTGCCGACCTGGGCAGGGTATTTCTTCCTAGCCGGCATCTTTCTCTTCTCCGGCAGTCTTTATCTGCTGGTGGCTACGCGCATGCGTTGGCTAGGCGCCATTACCCCACTGGGCGGCGTAGCTTTTCTGGTCGGCTGGGCGCTAATTATGCTCACTGCCTGGCGTAGTTCCTAAGCATGTATCACGACATCGGCTTACCCAGCGTAACCGTCCGTGACGTGGCCCACAAGCTGGCGCAGAATGCTCCCTTTATTTTGCTGGACGTGCGCGAGGAGCCGGAATTGCCCATGGCCAACCTGGGTGACTGGGTAACCCATGTTCCTCTGAGCGCTCTGGCAGAATTTGGCCTTGAAGCGCTGCCGGAAACGGTGTTGGCTGCAAAAGACGCGGAAATTGTAGTGATGTGTCATCATGGCATTCGCAGCGCCCAGGTTACGGCGTGGCTGCGCCAGCAGGGCTGGACACGGGTGTATAATATGGCAGGTGGAATTGAGGCCTATGCAACGGCCGTTGATCCTACCATCGGTCATTATTAACCTGAAACCTGCTACCCATTACCACGAACCTATGTATGCCTGATTACATTAAAATCTACGAAGTTGGCCCCCGCGACGGGCTGCAAAATGAGCACACCCCCATTGACACCGCCAAAAAGCAGCAATTGGTGGCTGGCCTGGTACAAGCCGGTCTGCAACACATCGAGCTAACCAGCTACGTTCACCCCAAATACGTGCCCCAAATGGCCGACGCCGACGTGATGATGGCCCACGCCACCCAAACATACCCCCACGACGCACAATTCATCGGCCTGGTCTTCAACCAGCGCGGCTACGACCGGGCCATCGCTTCCGGCTGCAACGCCATGGCCTTTGGCGTAGCCGTCAGCGAAACCTTCAGCCAGGAAAATACGCGCATGTCGCCCACCCGCGCCCTGGAGATTACCCGGGACCTGGTAGCCCAAGCGCGCCGCGACGGCATCTGGACGCGCGTTTACCTGATGACGGCGTGGGTTTGCCCCTTTGAAGGCCCCATCAGCCCGTGGCGCAGCATCAGCATGGCCGAACGCATCTGGGAATTGGGCATTGATGAGCTGGCCATTGCTGACACCATCGGCCACGCCCACCCGCTAGAGGTGGGCAGCCTAATGGAAGAGTTGGGCAAACGGTTAGACATGAACCGCCTGGCTGTGCATCTACACGACACCCAGGCCATTGGGCTGGCCAACGCGGTAGCCGCCCTGCAAGCAGGGGTGCGCATTTTCGACAGCAGCATTGGGGGGCTGGGGGGCTGTCCCTTTGCGCCGGGTGCCGCAGGCAACCTGGCGACGGAAGACTTGGTGCACTTATGCGCCAAAATGGGCATTGGCACAGGCATTGATTTTGAGCGGCTATGGGACCTTGTGCATAAGCTGGAAAGGTGGGTAAACAGGCCCGTGGGCGGCCGTATCCGCGCCTGGTGGGAAAGCGTGAGCGCCACTAAGCCCGACCTGAAGTTTGACACCTAATGAGCCGTAAACCGTGAACCGTAGGCCGCAAACGGATTACGGATTACGGATTACGGATTACGGGCACCAGCGTCCTGGTATCCGCTGTGACGGAATTATGCCCTGCCGCGCGCCTGCTCTACGCGGTGGATGATCTCGTTGGCGCTGGCTTCCACAGTTTTGTCTGTAACGTCTACCACCACAAAGCGGCCTTGCCGGTAAACGCGCCGGGCATAATCCAGTTCTGCGGCAATGCGCGCCGGGTCGGCATAAGGCAATGTGCGGGAAATACCCATCTGGCTGCTGCGCTGGCGGCGAAAGGTGAGAAGCCGGTCTAGTTCAATGGTCAGGCCCACGACGCGGCTGCGGTCTAGTTGGAACAATTGAGGGTCTACGGCCGTTTCCGGCACCAGCGGCACATTCGCCACTTTAAACCCCAACACCGACAAGTAAATACTCAGGGGCGTTTTCCCTGTCCGCGAGACCCCAATCAGCACCATGTCGGCCTGGGACCAATCCTCGCGGCGTTGACCATCATCATGGTTCATGGTGAACTCTATGGCCGTGATCCGCTCAAAGTAAGAGCGGTGAAGCTGCCGGTACAGGCCAGGCTGCCCGGCTGGTTCCTCGCCTAGTTGGTTTGCCAGATAGGTTAGCAGTGGCCCCATGAGATCAAATGCAGGTACGCCCTTGTGTTGGGCTTCGGCAATAAGCTGCTGCCGTAGTGAGCCATCTACCAGGGTATGGGCAATGGCGCCGTGTTGCTGGTGGACCTGGGCAATCGCCGCCGTTATCTGTTGAGCATTCCGCACGTGATTAATGGTAACCACCGGCACGTGCTGGTCAGGAAATTGAGCCAATACGGTGTTTACCAGCTGCTCCCCGCTGGCCCCCACTCCGCCGGAAATCACGAAAAAGGGGGGGGTATGCTGTTTTTTCATAACCTCTCTTTCCCTGTTGTGTTATTGGGCAGCGGTACTCCGGTTTGCGTTTTGCCCCGCCAAATTTTAGTGCACCTACTGCTTACTGATTACTCCTGTTAGCTCAGACAGGGTGGCAAAGCGGTAACCGCGCTTTTGTAAAGCAGGAATAATGCGCTGTAGAATATCTGGGGTAGCTTCGCGCTCCATGTCCCCGTCGTGAAGAATGATGATGGAACCGGGCTGCACATTACCCAAAATGTAGCTGCTGGCAAATTCTACCGAGTGGACATGGGCATCATAAGGGTAAATAGAGCCGACGACGGTGCGGTATTGAAACGGCCGTACCTGGGCCAACATGCGCTCATTGTAAAAACCCGAACCGGGACGGAACCAGCGCACCGGACCATAAGCAGAAATCAGGGCATGAGTTTCGGCAAGCTGCTGCTCAAACTCCGCCGCATTCAGAGAAATACTTCGTTCGTCACTCATGAGATGATTCCCTAACTCATGCCCTTCCTGCACAATACGCCCTAAGAGCGCTTCATTTCCCGGCACACGGCTGCCAATAATGAAAAACGTAGCTGGCACACCATAAACAGCCAGCGCATCCAAAATTTCTGGCGTCAGTCGCGCATGCGGGCCATCGTCAATGGTCAGTGCCACTACTTTTTCTGTCGTCTCCACATGGAATAGCACCTCATCAGGGGTGCTATGCTCCAACAGCCGCGAAAAAATCCGTGCCTTAAAGAAAAAGGTAACAACCGCCACCCCGCTAACAGCCGAGAGTAAAAGAAAACGTTTCGTTAATTTTTGCATTTGGTTGATTATCAAACCATGCTGCGCCCCACAGAAAAAGGAACCTTTCATACGTCAGGCAGCATGGGTCATTGCGCCTCCGCTCCTTCGTGACTCTGCCCCTCTGCCCCCACGTTCCCTTGTTCTCCCACCACCAACAGCCGGCGCAACACCTTGCCCACAAAAGATTTGGGCAGCTCCTTGCGAAACTCAATGTCCCAGGGCACGGCATAAGGCTCTAATCGGCGGCGGCACAGGTCTAACAACTCCTCTTTGGTTAAATTGGCGCCTGGTCGCGGCACAACAAAGGCTTTTACTTTCTGGCCTTCTACCGCCTGTCCAACGCCCACAACGGCGACTTCTAACACACGCGGGTTTTCATAAAGCACTTCTTCCACGTCCCGGGGGAAGACGGTGTATTCGCCAAAAACTATGGTGTCTTTTTTGCGGCTGATGATGCGAAAATAGCCGTCGCTATCTTGCACAGCGACATCGCCCGTATCTAACCAACCATCATCAAGGACGATGTTGTTGTCCAGGCTACCATCTGGCTGCCAATACCCCTGCATTACCTGGGGGCCACGCACGACTAGTTCCCCAATCTGGCCCACGGGCAAATCTTCAGCGGTGATGAGGTCAATGATTTTGGCGTCGGTGTTGGGCAAGGGGACACCAATGGAGCCGGGCTTGCGAATGCCGTACAGGGGATTGGCGTGGGTGACGGGGGAGGCTTCCGTAAGGCCATACCCTTCCACGAGACGGCCGTGGCTCAGCTTCTCGAACGCCTCCTGCACCTCCACCGGCAGCGGGGCCGCCCCGCTGATGCACGCTTTCACAGTGGAAAGCTTGTATTCACGCACGTTGGGAGCCTGGTTAATGGCCATGTACATGGACGGTACGCCGGGAAACATGGTTACGTTGTGGTCGCGAATATGGCTCAACACCTGTTCGGTTTCAAAAACGGGCAGCATCACCAGGGTGGCAGCCAGGGCGATGGGCACGCTCATGGCTGTCAGCAAGCCATAGCTGTGCAGCAGTGGCACCACCGAGAGAAACACCTCTTCGCCGTATTTCAGGTCGGGGATCCAGTGGCGGGTTTGCAGGGTGTTGGCCACCAGGTTGTGGTGGGAAAGCGTCACTCCTAGGGGATCCCCGGTGGTGCCGCTGGTGTAGATGATGGCGGCCAAATCTTCAGGTTGCACGGCAATGTCCAGGGGCGTCGTGGGGGCATCTTGCAAGACGGTAAACATGCGTTGGCCCAGCTCGCGGGCGGTGGCTTTGTGCTGATCTTCGCTGTCGGCAATGCCAAAGCGTTCAATGAGTTTTTCGTAGACGGGCTGGGAAACGGCCGTGCGCAAATCGGCAAAAATGAATTCCTCCAGATCGCTATGTTTCTTGATGGCGCGGGCTAATTGGCTAAAACTGCGCACCGTCACCAACACCTTGGGCTGGCACTCGCGCACCTGCTTAATGATCGTCAAGGCGTCGGCTTCGGCATTGGGCAGCACGGCAATACCACCAGCCCGCAGTACGCCATAAAACGCAATAACCATTTGGGGCATGTTGGGCAAAATGATCATCACCCGGTCGCCGGGGCGCACGCCCAGTCCATGCAACACGTGGCTCATCTGATTCACGCGTTCATTCAAATCTTTGTAATTGATATCTGTACCATAAAAGTGGATGGCTTTGCGCCGGGGTAGCCAGTCAGCGGCGCTTTGCAAAAAATCGGGCAACGGCCGTCGCGGAATAGGAATCGAGATGGGCGTACCGGGGCTATAGCTCTTCAGCCAAACCCGGTTTTGCAGCGGGTTGTTCTGGCTGATGGCATCACGCCAGGAGCGCTGCCGGCCTTCTACAAAACGCTCAATGGCACGGGTCACGGCCTGGTGTCGCTCTAGCTGCACTTTGTGCTTGGCCGACCCCACGTCTACCACTTCCGCATTGGGAATCATTTTGCCCACGTCTTCAAAGACGCGGCGCGGAAAATAGGTGTCCCGCTCACCGGTGATGATGAGGGTTGGCGTGGTGATATTGCGCATGAGGGACCAGCCCTGCCAGTGACGCATATTGTTGGTCATCATGCGCTTGATGACGTGCAGTTCCGCATCCCAACGCGTGCGGTACTTCCAAAACGGCCGTAGCCAGGTCAGCGGCAGCTTTAACAGCCAGTTGGCAAAGCGGGGCAGTGGGTACTCACCAGCGGTAGCAATCAATACCAGCTTATCTAACTGCTCTGGATGGGCATTGGCATACTCCACGGCAATAGACCCCCCAAAAGAGTGCGCGACCAGGACAAACTTCTCTGACAGTTCCAGAGTTTGCGTAATGGCATACAAGTCCGCCACCAGTTCGTCCATGGTGTACCGCGTGTAAGGGGCATCACTTTGTCCATGCCCGCGCAAATCAGGAGCAATCACGCGGTAGTTATTGCTGGCAAAATAGTTAATCTGGAATTCCCACGATTCCAATACACCCGCGTAGCCGTGTAGGAAGAAGATGGTCCGCTCGGCGCCTTCCGGCCAAAGATCGAGCAAGCTCAAATTTGTCCCCGCCACGCCAGGGATAGGCACGTTGCGCCGGTAAAGATCATAATCAAACAGAATGTCACGCCGTTTAACGCCGCGTAGCTTCTTTTTCATCAGTTCCTCGCCAGGAAAATGGGTCGTCTCAAATGGAATGGGGCCGCAATGCAGGACAGCTAAAAGCAATCAATTACCACATACCATTGTACGAACAGTTGCCGGGATTGTCACCCTTCTCAATAAAGGCATGTTTCCACTCTGCCAAACAACGGAGGCGGGCAAAATTTTCACCTGGTTGCAGTATTCTATACAAACGTACCGCATAGTATTACAATGGAAAGGAAATAGCCGGAAAGAGGTAATCATGAAAATTAACACCATCTTTTATAGCCTGTTTTGTGTACCGCTGTTAATGGTATTGTTTGCCCTACCCGCCTGCACGGATGCATCCAGCGCGACGGCCGTTGCCCCCACCGCTACACCAGATGAACCAGCACCTGCGGCTGTCATTCGCGCGCGCAATGCCGTCCTCGACTTTTTGCGCACCAGCGCCAACATCTGCGTCCCGCCGGAAGGAGTCCATTGGCAGACCAGCACAGCCCCAGAGAAAACACCCGCCGGTTTTGGCATTTACCGCTTCTACGCCGAAGAATGCACCATTACAGTGTCGTACGCCCTTAACGAAGCTGAACCCCTGTACAACATTGCCCTGAGCCACGCCGTCACTGGCTTTTGCTGGCAAGCCGTGGTAGACAGCGCAGGCCATGTGGTGAAAACCGGTAACGCCGCCCAAATAGACCCGGTAGGGAATCCCGCCGCCATCTATTGCGCCCAACAAGGATACAATTATGAAATTCGCACTCTGGCGGACGGTACAGAATGTGGATCATGCGTCTTTCCAGACGGATCAGCCTGCAAAGGTTGGGATTTCTTTCACGGAACCTGCCAACCAGGAGACAACCCCGCCGAAGAATAGGTTGTAGGCAATGAATGTCAGGCGGCGCTAGAACCCTATTCCATTATCAACACGCTTATGAAGAAAGCAGACCGCCATGCAGCCATTAGCCTGCCCCTGATCATCCTCGCCGGGATGGGGCTTGCCTGGGCAGGCAGCCAGGGCAGCGCCATGATTGCGGGGCTGCCCTTGTTCGGCCTTATTGTGGGCCTGGCTTTTCTCATACAATGGCTGGCCTTCGTCCCCGCTTACATCCGGCAAACGGAAAGGTTTTTCGATGTGACGGGAAGTCTTACCCACATCTTTATCAGCCTGTTTGCTGTGGGGCTTAGTCCCGCGGCAGACGGCCGTTCTTACCTGCTCCTGGCACTGGTAGTCATTTGGGCGGCCCGCCTGGGGGCGTTTTTGCAGCAGCGCATACACAAGGCCGGGGGAGACGGCCGTTTCGCAGACATCAAACCTTCCTGGGTCCGCTTTCTCAGCGTCTGGACCATCCAGGGGTTATGGGTATCTTTGACCCAGGCAGCCGCGCTGGTGGCCATGACAACCACGCTTCGCCAAGAATTGGGCCTGTTCGCCCTGGTGGGTTTTCTCCTTTGGGCCATCGGGTTTGCCATTGAAGTAACGGCCGATACCCAGAAAAAACGCTTCCGCGAAAATCCCCACAATCAGGATAAATTTATTCAGAGCGGACTCTGGGCACGATCGCGCCATCCCAATTACTTTGGCGAGATCGTGCTTTGGATTGGCGTAGTCTTCATTGCCCTGCCCGTGCTACGTGGCTGGCAGTGGATAGCTCTCCTTTCGCCGCTCTTTGTTATCCTGCTCCTAACCCGCGTTAGCGGGATACCCATTTTAGAAAAACGCGCCGATGAAAAATGGGGTGGCCAACCAGATTACGAAGCATACAAAAAAACAACGCCTCTCTTAATTCCCCGGCTGTAACCAGTACACTAGAAGTTATGGGGCCGGTATTGAACCAATCGCGCCAATTTTGTGTTACCATCCTCCCCTATGGCTCTGTCAAACAAACAACTCTATCGCTCCCTCATTGGCCCGCTTTTTGTGCCCACCTTCCTCACGGCCATGATGTTAGGCATTGCCGACCCCGTACTACCCCTTTACCTGCAAGACACCGGCGCCTCTTATGCCGTCATTGGCATCGTCATTTCCGCGCTAGAGATTGGCCGCTTGCTGGCCTCTCTGCCCAGCAGTGGCGTGCTCACCCGCTTCACCATGCGCCGCACCATGCTGGTTGGGCTGGGCATTCTCACCGTAGCCCTGGCAGCCCTGGCCCTGGTGCGCCCTTTGCCGGTTATTTTTGCCGCCTGGCTGTTGGCAGGCATTGGTCTTACTCTGTATGAACTGGCCCGGCATCAGTTTATTGCCGCGCACATCGCCAATCACACGCGCGGGCGGGCGGTAGCCATCATTGGCGGGGTATATCGGTTGGCCAGTGTCTTGGGGCCAATTTTGGGGGGCTGGGTAGCCCAGGTAGCCGGATTTCGCGCACCATTTTGGGTAATGGCCGGGTTTGCGGTGGTTACGGCCGTCATCGTGCTGCGGTACATGCCCCCTCAGCTACGCCCCACACAGAGCTTCTCCCTGCGGGCTTACGGGCACGAATTAGCCGAGACCTTCCGCCAATACCGGCAGGTGCTGCTGGTGGCGGGCAGCGGGCAGTTGATGATGCAGCTTGTGCGCCGCACCCGCAGCGTCATTGTTCCGTTGTATGCAGCAAACATTATTGGATTAGACGTAGCCACTGTGGGCATGGTTATCAGCATTGGGGCGGCGTTAGACACCCTGCTCTTCCCGGTAGCGGGCTGGCTCATAGACCGCTTTGGCCGCAAAATGGCTATCATTCCCAGCCTGGTGCTGCAAGGGGTTGGGCTTTTGATGATGCCCCTAGCCACCAGTTTTGCCGGATTGGTGGGGATTGTCAGCCTCATTGGCATGGGCAATGGCCTTAGCTCTGGCACCATGCTGACCCTGGGGGCTGACCTGGCTCCGCCAGAGCGACGAGCGCCTTTTTTGGGGCTGTGGCGCATCTCTAATTCGCTGGGTTTTGCTCTGGGACCTAACATTGTGGGCACGGTGGCGGCGCTGCTGACGCTGCCCCTGGCGAGCATGGCGGCGGGGAGTATTGGGCTGCTGGCGGCGGTGTTGTTTTATCGTTTTGTACCGGAAACGCTGGAACGGCCGTCACCCACCACCCCGCTCCCCACCCCGCCGGGACCTATCCAACAATAACAACAGCTCTATGGAAAAGACTAAAGAGATTCCCGTTTTATGCCTTTGCTTCTTGGCGTCTTTGCGTTAAAACTTCTCATGGAGAAACCATTCAAGATTAAGGAGCAGCCGATGAGTTACAACTTTGACGAAGAAATCAGCCGGAAAGGGACTTCTAGCATTAAGTGGGAATTTTTGTTTGAGAATTTCCAGCCGGTGTATGGAGACCACGCCGACCCCAAATACGGCCATGATCGCATTTTGCCCATGTGGGTGGCCGACATGGATTTCCGGGGGCCGCCGGCCATGATTGAGGCGTTGGTGGCGCGGGCGCAGCACGGCATTTTTGGCTACTCCCTGGCGACCGATGGGTATTATGAAGCGGTGATGGGCTGGATGGAACAACGGTACGGCCGGTCCCTGAACAAAGAATGGTTTGTCATCACGCCGGGGGTGGTGCCCGCCATCAACATGATGCTTGAAACCTTTTTACAGCCGGGGGAGAAGGTGTTGGTGCAGCGCCCGGTTTACTACCCTTTCTTTACCGCCATCGAAAACAATGGCGGGGTGATTGTGTCCAACTCCCTGGTGTATGAAAACGGCCGTTACCACATGGACTTTGCTGACCTGGCAGAAAAAGCCGCCGATCCGGAAGTGACCATCGCCATCTTGTGCCATCCTCACAACCCGGTGGGCCGGGTGTGGACGGCGGAAGAGCTGGCGCGTTTCGGTCAAATTTGCCTGGAAAACAACGTCATGGTCATCTCCGATGAAATTCACTGCGACCTGATTTACCAGGACCAAACCTTCACCTCCTTTGCCACCCTTGGCCCGGAATTTGAGGGAAACAGCATTGTCTGCACCGCACCCAGCAAAACATTCAACATTGCCGGGCTAAAAACCTCCAACATCATCATCCCCAAAAAGGAATGGCGCGAAAAGCTGGGGCTAACGTTAATGCGCCACGGGCTGATGGGCAGCAACGTTTTTGGCCTGGTGGCCACCGAGGCTGCCTACAGGTACGGCGCGGAGTGGCTGGCTGCGGTCATGGCCTACGTGCAGGATAATTACCGCTTCATGGTAGATTATCTGGCGGAGCATCTGCCGCAGCTTAAAGTGGTGCCGCCAGAAGGAACTTATTTGGTGTGGGTAGACTGCCGCGCCCTGGGCCTGGACCCTCAAGCGCGCAAAGCGTTAATGATGGGTGAGGCCAAAGTCTTCCTGGACGAAGGGGAAATGTTTGGCCCGGAAGGTGAAGGGTTCGAGCGCTTTAATATTGCCTGCCCGCGCTCCATTTTGGCTGAGGCGCTGGATAGAATTAGAACGGCCGTGGCCAATTTGTAGCTTGTCAACACTTCAGCCTGACCATCTGATCCGCTGAGCATCTGGGTAGACGAACCGTTTCCCGTTAATTGACATTGTAAGAAAATCACGCTTTACTCAAGGGCTGGCGGCTACCAAACATGCCAAAAGGCGCCAACCATTTTGGAAGGACAAAATTATGCTGTACCACCATTTGAAGATTCTAGAATCAGAAGCAATCTACGTCATGCGTGAGGTGGCCGCCCAATTTGAACGGCCATTTCTCCTCTTCTCCGGCGGCAAAGACTCCATCATTCTGGCCCATCTGGCCCGCAAAGCCTTTTACCCCGCGCCCATCCCCTTCACCTTTTTGCACATAGATACCGGGCATAACTTCCCCGAAACCTTGACCTTCCGCGACGCCCTCATGGAAGAACTGGGAGCGCGGCTGGTAGTACGCTACGTGCAAGACAGCATTGATCAGGGGCGCGTGGTGGAGGAAACCGGCCCATATGCCAGCCGCAATGGCCTACAAACCGTCACCCTGCTGGATGCCCTGGCCGAGTTTAAGGTTGACGCCGCCATTGGCGGGGCACGCCGCGACGAGGAAAAAGCCCGCGCCAAAGAACGCTTCTTCTCTCACCGCGACGAATTTGGCCAATGGGACCCCAAAAACCAGCGTCCCGAACTGTGGAACTTATACAACGGCCGTAAAAAACCCAACGAACACTTCCGCGTCTTCCCCATCAGCAACTGGACCGAGCTAGACGTGTGGCACTACATTCAGCAAGAACGCATTGAGCTTCCTTCACTTTATTTCACCCACGAGCGCGACATCATCAACCGCGACGGCATGTTGCTGGCAGCTTCCACAATCGTCTACCCCGTCTCAGGGGAAATCGTCGAGCGCCGGCTGGTGCGCTTTCGCACCATCGGCGACATGACCTGCACCGGCGCAGTAGAGTCCACCGCCCGCACCATTGACGACATCGTTAACGAGGTTGCCAGCGCGCGCGTTACCGAACGGGGCGCCCGCGCCGACGACAAACGCTCCGAAGCAGCCATGGAAGACCGCAAAAAGGCCGGCTACTTCTGATTGGGATCAGGGCACAGGGGAATTAGAGACAGAAAAGCTCAGCCCACAATCCCCCATGCCTAACCACCAATCCCCCATGCCTAACCACCAAAAAGGGAACATATGACAACACAAGCCCCACAAACAATCGAACTACTACGCTTCACCACGGCGGGCAGCGTGGATGATGGTAAAAGCACGCTCATCGGCCGTTTGCTGTACGACTCCAAATCCATTTTTGAAGACCAGCTGGAAGCCGTGGAACGGGCCAGCGAAAGTCGCGGCGACGAAGAAGTGGATTTAGCCCTGCTCACTGATGGTTTGCGCGCCGAACGCGAGCAAAAAATCACCATAGACGTCGCCTACCGCTACTTTGCCACCCCCAAGCGCAAATTCATCATCGCCGACACCCCCGGCCACATCCAATACACCCGCAATATGGTCACCGGCGCCTCCACCGCCGAACTCGCCATCATTCTCATAGACGCCCGCAAAGGGGTTCTCACCCAATCCAAACGGCATGGCTTCCTGGCCACGCTGTTGCGCATTCCCCATCTGGTGGTGGCCATCAACAAAATGGATCTGGTGGATTATTCGCAACCCATCTACGAGCAAATTGTGCGCGACTACACCGAATTTTCGCAGAAGCTTAACGTGCAAGACGTGACCTATATCCCCGTTTCCGCTTTGCGCGGAGACAATGTGGTGGACAAAAGCGCCAACATGCCCTGGTATGATGGCCCTACGCTGCTGCATCATCTGGAAAATGTCAACGTAGGGGCCAGCCTGAATAATGTAGACTTTCGCTTTCCGGTGCAGTACGTGCTGCGCCCTAACCAAAACTTTCGGGGCTATGCCGGGCAAATTGCCTCCGGGCGCATTGCCAAAGGAGAAGAGGTGGTGGTGCTGCCTTCCGGCTTGTCTAGCAAGGTGCAATCCATTGTCACCGCTGATCATGAGCGGGAATGGGCTAATGTGGGCGATTCTGTTGTCCTTACTTTGGAAGATGAAATTGACATCAGCCGGGGAGATATGCTGGTACGCACGAATAATTTGCCCCAAAAAAGCAACCGCCTGGATGCTACGATTTGCTGGATGAGTGAGGAACCCATGAAACCCCGCGGGCAATATTGGGTACAACACACCACACGTCTGGTCAGCGGCTTTATTTCAGAGCTAAATTACAAAATTGACGTAGACACCATGCACCGCGAAACCACCGATACGCTGCAATTGAATGAGATTGGGCGCATTCAGCTTACAACCACGCAGCCTCTCTATTACGATCGCTACCAGATTAACCGGGCTACGGGTAACTTCATCCTCATTGATCCGGCGACGAACAACACCGTTGCCGCCGGCATGATTCGTGGCCAGGCGCGTAATGTGGCCCAGTTGCGTGAGGGGGAAGTTGATACGTCGCCTGGCCGGCCGAAGTCGAGCAACGTGGTGTGGGAACAGCAAGGCATTAGCCTGGCACAGCGGGAAGAACGGAATGGGCACAAAGCGGCCGTTTTGTGGTTCACGGGGCTGTCTGGTTCGGGTAAATCTACCATTGCCAAAAAGCTGGAGCAGCGCCTGTTTGCCGAGGGTGTGCACACCATGTACCTGGACGGCGACAATTTGCGGCATGGATTGAATGGCGACCTGGGCTTTAGCAGTGCTGACAGGCAGGAAAATATTCGCCGGGCTGGTGAATTAGCCAAGCTCTCTTTTGCCCACGGCAACGTGACGCTGGCGTGTTTCATCTCACCTTTTACGGCCGATCGTCGTTTCGCCCGCGCTTTAGTACCAGACGGCCGTTTCCTGGAAATCTACGTTAAATGCGATCTGGACGTGGTGAAGCGCCGCGATACCAAAGGACTCTATGCCAAGGCGCTGGCTGGCGAGATCATGGACTTCACCGGCGTCTCCTCTCCTTATGAAGAGCCGGAAAATGCAGAATTGGTCGTAGAAACAGACATCCAAAGCGTGGATGAAATTGTGGAGCAAATTATGGCAGCCCTGTGCCAACGAGCCATTTTACCCGCAAGGTAAAAATAATGGGCGGTAGGCAAAACGACCGCTCCCGCTAACCCACAAAAAAGCCCCGGTCACCATGCCGGGGCTTTTGCTATTACTCAACGACTCCCAAACTTTGCCTTCTTCGCCACCTTCTGACGTACGTCGTGCTTCAGCTCCTTCTTGCGTACCCGCAGCGAATCCGGCGTCACCTCTAGCAGCTCATCCGGCCCCAGGTACTCAATGGCCTCATCCAGCGACAAAATCCGCGGGGGCGTTAGCGAATCCGTAATGCCCGTGGGCGTTGCCCGGTGATTGGTCAGGTGCTTGGTGCGGCACACATTCACCACCAGCTCGTCTTCACGAATGTGCTGGCCTACTACCTGCCCGGCGTACACCTCCTCACCCACCTGGACGAAAAAGGCGCCGCGTTGTTGTAAATTGACCAGGGCATAAGCGCTCACCGGCCCTGTTTCCAGCGACACCATGGAGCCAAAATCCTGGGTGTTGATGTCTCCCATGTAGCCTTCATAGCCGTGAAAGAGCGTGTGAAAGATGCCTGTGCCCCGCGTTGCCGTCAGAAAAGGCTGGCGCATGCCCAACATGCCCCGCGTGGGGACCAGGTATTCAGCATAAACGGTGCCATCTTCGCCATAGCGCACGGCCGTTGCCTGCCCGCGGCGCCGCCCCAACATCTCACTCACCGCCCCCAGGTAATCATTATGCACCTCCAAAAAGAGATGCTCCACCGGCTCTAGTATCTCCCCATTACTCTTTTCCCTAAAAATCACCTCCGGGCGACTAATAGAAAACTCGTACCCCTCGCGGCGCATGGTCTCGATGAGAATCGCCAAATGCAGCTCGCCGCGCCCGGAAACAATAAACTCACTCGCCTTGTCCGTCTCCTCCACGCGCAAAGCCACATTGCTTTCCAGCTCACGCTGCAGGCGCTCACGCAGGTGGCGGCTGGTCAGGTATTTGCCTTCGCGGCCAGCAAAAGGGCTGTCGTTGACGCTAAAGGTCATACGCACCGTTGGTTCTTCCACGGTAATGGGCGGAAGCTGGTGCGGGTGGTCGGGGTCGGCCAGGGTGTCGCCAATGCCCACGTCGAGAATACCGGCTACAGCTACAATGTTGCCCGCGTGGACTTCCGTTTCCGCCACGCGCTTCAGGTCGCGGAAAGTAAAGACCTGGGTCACCTTGCTTTCGCGCAGCTCGCCCTCGGCAGTGATGTGGGCAATAGACTGCCCGGCGCGCAGGGTGCCGCTGCTGAGACGGCCCACAGCAATTTTGCCCACGTAGCTGCTGTATTCCAGATTGGTGACCAGCATTTGCGTGGGGCCGTCGGGGTCCACAATGGGGGCAGGAATGGTGCCGAGAATGGTGTCAAACAACGGCCGTAAATCCTCTTCTAGCTTATCTGCCTCATACCCGGCCCGCCCTTCCAGCGCCCGCGCATAAATCACCGGGAAATCGGCCTGTTCTTCGCTAGCCTCCAGGTCAATAAACAGGTCAAAGGTGGCATTCACGGCATATTCCGGGCGCGAAGCCGGGCGATCAATCTTGTTGACCACCAAAATGACCTTGTGGCCACGCTGCAACGCCTGACGCAGCACAAAGCGCGTCTGGGGCATGGGGCCTTCTACGGCATCCACCAGCAGCAGCACGCCATCCACCATATTCATCACCCGCTCCACCTCGCCGCCAAAGTCGGCATGACCGGGGGTGTCTACAATGTTGATGGTGACGCCGTTATACTGAATGCTGGTGTTTTTGGCGAGAATGGTAATGCCCCGCTCCCGCTCCAGGTCATTGGAGTCGAGGACACGCTCCGTGACCTGCTGGTTGCTGCGAAAGACGTTGGTCTGGCGCAACATGCCATCTACCAGGGTGGTTTTGCCGTGGTCTACGTGGGCGATGATGGCGATGTTGCGAATATTGTTGATAGGTTGTTTCATAAAAAGTCACTCTTGCGCCCTGGCCCAAACTGTGTCCCAGGTTATAGGTATTTGTTAAATTTGGGTGACGAGTTTGGAAATTGGGCATAAAAATACCCGGTCGGATTGACCGGGCGCAGGTTATTAAGCGGTGGGAATTGTATGCCAGGCAGGGTAAACCGTCAACAACCATTAATGTACGGCCGTAATTCTTAATTTGGCGCATAGGTCATCAACGCCATCCATTGAAAATGGTCTGGATGCGCTATTCGCTTTTAGGGGCATTCCGGTTTAATATGGGCAAAATGGCGTTAGCGTTGAAGTTGGAGGTGTAATTTTATGAATGAACAGCGATTTGATACAGGGGATACGCCCCATGTGGTGTTGGTGTTGTGTGGCGGCGACGTGCAGATTGGCAGTTGGCAGAGGCAGGCAGTCGAAATTAATGGCGAGGTTTTCGCGGCGGAAATGCCAGAAGTGGATGGGGTGCAGGTGCAGGCGGAAACGGCCGTTTCCCTGCGCATCCCCCGCCACAGCCGCCTGACCATTGCCGACGTGCCCGGCAGCATAACCATCAAGCACGTGGCCGGGCTGATAAAGGTAGGCGCGGTGCAGGGCAACGTCACTTTAAGCACCGTGGGCAACGTACAGGTAGAAAGCATAGGCGGCAGCCTGCACGGCGAAGGCGTTGATGGGCCATTGACGATAACGGCCGTAGCCACCAACACCACCCTACGCAATACCGCCAGCATCGCCATTCAGCAAATAGCCGGCGGCGTTTCCATTCGCTATGCCAATGGGGATGTAGAACTGGGCGCGGTGAAGGGCGACCTGGACGCGCACACCATCAGTGGCAAGCTCCATGTGGCCCAGGTGCAGGGCGCCGCTAAATTGAGTAACTTGGGCGGCACGCTGAACCTGCCCGACGTGCAGGGCGTGGTACACCTGGTCGGCGGAATGGTGGAGGGGGAGCATCAGGTGGCGGGGCAAAGCGACCTGTTTCTGTACTGGCCCAGCGCCGCCCCCCTGAGTTTGCTAGCAGAAGGGAGCCGCATTTATAACGAGCTAAAACTGCGCCGCCTGACGGAAACGGCCGTGTCCGACACCCTTACCTCTCTCTCCGGCTACATCGAACACCAAAAAACCCGCTTGCGGCTGCAAACCGCGGCGCGCATTGGCCTACTGCCCTGGGACGGCAGCGGTGAACCCGCTTACGCCAACGACAGCCTCTTTGCGCCACCGCCTGAGCCAGTGGCGGAACCGGTCAGCGAGCCAGCGCCCATGCAGACTGCCGGCGCAAATGTCAGCACGGCCGTGGCCCGCGCCGTGGCCGAAGTGCTGACCAGCATTGAGCTGGAGCTGGGGCCGGAGTGGAAACATCGTTTTACCGCCCTGGAACTGGACAAACGGCTGGAAGCAGCCATTGCCTCCGAGCTACTGCGTCCCAAAACCCCCGAAGAAGCTGCCCCTGATGCCGCAACGGCCGTGACGCCGGGCATGGCCGCTTTCGCCAGAGCAGAACAGCAGGTGCAAAAATCTCTTGGTCAGGCTGAGGCCAGCATGGAAGTGACGCGAGGCCGGCTGAGTAAGGCGGGTACAGTGGCGGAAAAAGAGGGGGAAACGGCCGTGGTGCCTACGCCAACATTGCCTACACCATCCCAATCCCCGGCCCAACTGCGCATTTTGGACATGCTGGAAAAGGGCATCATCACCGTAGAGCAGGCCAGCCAACTGCTGCAAGCGCTGTAACTGCGCCCCACAAACTATGACAACCCAAAATCACTCCCCTTACAAAACAATTAACAGCCGCATTGCCTGGTCTTGCCCCTGGTACAGCGTGCGCCAGGATGAGATCATTACCCCGGATGGCAAGTCCGGTGTGTATAACACCGTAACCAAAGAAAATGCAGTGTGGATTGTGCCCGTTACGGTGGCGGGGGAGATTGTGCTGATCTACAATTATCGTTACACGGTGGATGATTGGTGTTGGGAGGTGCCGGCGGGAGGCATGAGCCACGGCCGTTCGGTGCTGGAAACGGCCGTCGCAGAACTACGGGAAGAAATTGGGGGCACAGCCGCCGAACTGCGCCCCATCACTCAGTTTTACCTTTCCAACGGCTTCTGCGACGAGGTGGGCCACGTTATTCTGGCCACAGGCGTCAAGCTAGATCATTCACCGCAATATGAAAGCACCGAGGTAATGACCATTCACCCCTTGCCTGCCGCGGAAGTACTGCGCATGGCCCACGCCGGCGAGATCAGTGACGGCCCTTCGGCGCTGGCTTTGCTGCTGTGCGAACCTTACCTGTCCTGATTTGTGCGGCGCGGCCGTTTCGCCACGCCAACCAGGCCCAGCAGTAGCGTGACCGCGGCGAAAATAGGCAGCCAGGCTGTACTAGTTTGGGCCGAGAAGGATTGGAGGGAAACGGCCGTGGGGGTATTACTACTGTCACTAATCGTCCAGTATGAAAATTGGGTTTGGGGTACGGCCGTCAACAACAGGTTGTTGTTGGTCACGTCAGGAGTATGGGTTCCGGCAGAAACGGCCGTCCAGCTTCCAGCACAGCGCAGCGATAGAAAGCTGTATTGGCTTCATCCACACCGTTCAATTCACCAGTTTCATAGCGCATCTGCACGTCAACCTCTAAATTTGTGCATTCGGTTAAGGTAAAGTCAACGTAGCGGTTAATGCCCAAAAAGGACGCATTACTAAAAGCGTTGTTGCCCACCATTTTAGCCCGCACCGTACAGCTTGCGCCGCCCGCGCCGGTAGCAGTAGTTGTCATACGCAGCCAAGGGTTCCCGCTGGCGTCATCTTCGCCAAAGAAATTATAGGCGGTGCTGTTCGCGGATAAGGTGTTGGCAGCCCAGGCGACGCGGGGTCCGTAAGTGTCGGGGGTGCGGTCAGCGTCGGTGGTGGCAAAACGGGTGTGGGCATAGAGAAAACGACTACCGGCAACATAATCATTGGGGTTCTCTGGTGGCCAGGCGTTAAAGAACTCACAAGAATCATTGGACAGCCAGAGATAAAACCCAACCGGGCTAGTATCCTCATTGCTGCCGAAGACGGTAGATTTACGCAGTTTCACCTCATAATCGCCGCCGCCGCCGGAGAAATCGTAATCGCCTGTTTCTGATGGGTTAAATGCGCTTTGGTCCCATGTACTGCCATTCCAGCCCCAGCTTTCGCGAGTGTAGCTATTTTGCCGATTTACAAGAATGTAATCAGGTTTGTTTTCCGTGGGGAAAGTGGCGCCGCATCTTTCGGCCGTACCGCCCGTATTGGCACTAGTTTCATTATTGGGGTCCATATCAATCCCGATCATGAAATAATCAGTGTTACTAAAAACCCCACGAATGCCAAAGTACCAAAAGTCGTCGTCCCAGGTAACGCCAAATGTGACGTTATTCACTGCACCTAATAATCCTCTGCCCCATTCCTCGTTTGTGATAGTGCCATTCAGGGTAATGGTTGTGTAGGTATCGCAGCTATTGGTTGGCGAGGAGGTATTGCGCGGCGTAGGTGTAGCAACGATGAAATCCAGGTTATTGTTGTTTGTGTCACGACAACCACCCGCATCGCGCAACCCCGCGGTGCTATTGCTCAAACTTGGCACAGCGCCAGCGCCTTCAAAGAAGTTTGCGTTGCCGTAGCCAACCAAATCCACAATTCGCGCCAACTGCGCCGCAGTGCAAAGTGTTGAACCGCCATTACAACCCAGTCCAGTTGTGCCGGTTACCAGTGCCACCTTACCAGCAGTACCGCCCATCGCAATGGGGGAAGACGCAACAAGGTCAGGCGTCGGCAAAGGGTCGCCGGTAGCCCCTCCCGCTTGTTGAACCAAGAAATATTGCCCAGGTTGCAATAGGACATCGGGCAACGCTGTTAGGGAAGTAGCGTTAGCGCCAAAATTGCCAGTACCAGTTGCACTAGCATATTGCAAAGAAAGCCCATCTAATGAAATTGCCGTGCCGCCACTGTTAAATATTTCAATAAAGTCATGGGTATAAGTGGCGCCGGAGTTACCACCTCCACCATATACCTGGCTAATGCGTAGGTTGTTGGCGTAGGGGATAGTTGCTTGGGCCACGGCCGTTTCCCCACTCCACAGCAAACCAAAAAATGCCAGCACAGCCAGCATAAATCCCACTTGTACTTGCTTTCCTTTTGCCTTCATCTTTAAACCTCCAGTATCTTTCCAAAACTTGCACTTGCCTGACACACATATTTTAGACAACTTTTTGTATGGAGCGGTTAGAATCCCGTTTAAATCAACAAGATATTTTGCGCTAAACTTGGGTAAAGCTATCATGGGAGCAAACAAGCCATGGACAATCAACCGCCCCTCCCCGAGAAAACTCGCCGCCCCTGGTCGGTGCGCGCCGTGAACTGGCTGCTGCTGGCCCAAACGGCCGTCCTCCTCAGCCTGGCCATCTGGCAAAGCATCACCGCCTATGCTGACCTGTCGCTGCTGCCGGAAACGGCCGTGTTCGGTTCTATTAGCAGCCTTTTTGCCGACGCCGCCGCGCTGACGGCCGTTACCCTCTTGCTCCTTTTTACCATGCTTGCTTTTACCCGGCTTTGGCAGCAAGGTTGGGGTTACGCCATGTTGGTGCAAGGACTTATTCTGGCCTTCACGCTGGTGCAGCACTTTCGCCGCCCCGAACTTTACACCTATCCCCTGATGCTCTTCAGCATCTTCATGGTCATCTACCTACATCATCCCGACCTCCAGCTCACCTTCCAGGTCCGCGTTGCGCCTCCGGAGGAAGGAGATCTTGCTTATGAGGGCAGCGCCGATGAATGAGCGACAAGCCCAAGAACTGCTGTGTCGTTTTGAGCCTGTTATTCGCTACACGCAAGGGGAGCAATTCTTCCCCATGGACGCTGCCCGTTATGTAAACGCCTGCAGCCTCTGGGTGCAGCAGCCCGGGCACCTGCCTGAACTGCTAGTCCCTACCGGCGAACTGACGCTGGACAGGCTGGCCGAACCGCGCGCCCACGGCCCGCGCGCCATCTATTTCCTGAAACTGGTGGAACCCCCTGAATTGATGGAGTTGGCTGCGCAGCGCGTCAGAGAGGGATGGCACCCCCGGCAAAAAACCGTGCGGTTTCACGCCGGGCCGGGCCGGCTGGCACGGGTGGGCTACACGTCGCGCTTTGTAGATGCCCTTTTTTCCCTCAGCCTGCTAGCGCGGGGGCGCGTCCCCGGCGACACGGCCGCCGCAGCATCCCTTACCTACCAGCGGATACAGGAAGAGGCCACGAGGTTTCAGTATTACGGCCGTGTCATCCAGCAGCAAGGGTGGACTATCCTGCAATACTGGTTTTTCTATCCCTTCAATGATTGGCGCTCCGGTTTTTATGGGGCCAACGACCACGAGGCAGACTGGGAAACAGCCGCCATCTACCTGTACGAAGATGAGCAAGGCGAGCTTTACCCAGAGTGGGTCGCCTACGCCATGCACGACGTCTCTGGTGACGACCTGCGCCGTCGCTGGGACGACCCGGAGCTGGAAAAGGTGGGCGAACACCCCGTCATTTACGCCGGGGCCGGTTCTCACGCCAACTATTTCCAGCCGGGCGAATATTTAACAGAGCTGGAACTGCCCTTCCTCACCCCAGTGGTACAGTTTGTGGATCGCCTGCAGCGCGCCTGGGAGCGCAGCCTATGGGGCCGCCCCACCCCTATTCGCTGGTCCCGGCAAAGCCTGTTTCGCGTCCCCTTTGTGGATTATGCCCGGGGAGACGGCACAGCCATCGGTTTTGGCCAAGCCCAAACATGGTTACCGCCGGTAATTATTGAACCACCGCCCTCTTGGGTTAGCCAATACCGCGGTTTATGGGGACTGTACGCCAATGATCCTTTTTCCGGCGAAGATGCCCCGGCAGGCCCTATGTACGGGCGCGGTGGAGCCATGCGCCGGGCCTGGTATGCGCCCCTGGCCTGGGCCGGGTTGGACAAGGTGCCGCCGCCCCCCCAACGCCTGGCCCTGGTCCAGGCGCGGCTGGCGGAAATTGAAACGCAGCAGGAGGAAACGGCCGTGCTCATTGCGGCCAAAGCAGCCCAACTAACCGGGTTGGGCGTGGAGATTCGCGCCATGCAAAACAAACCCCATTTACGCCTTCTGCTGCAAGAACGGGTGAAGGCGGAAACGGCCGTGTCTGCCGAGCTAACCAATTTACGCGCCGACCTGGCCGCCAACACGGCTCTGGCTGAATCTTTGCAACAGTACGCGGCGCAAATTCGTGACGGAGAGCGTGGCCCGATACGGGGCCACATCCACCGCGCCCACCACGCCACCTCCGCCGCCGGCATGCGCCTCAGCCGCTTCGCCGAGGCGTGGGCCGCTCTCAGCATTGGCTTGCTGATGATTGGCTTTGTACTGCTGGCCCTCTTTGCCCGCGAATTCCTCTTTCTGGGCCTCATTTCCCTCATTGCCGTGGTGCTGTTTGTAGAAGCCAGCGCCCGCCGCAGCCTGACCCGCCTAGTGGCCAGCATTACCAACGCCCTGGCTGTGGTCGCTGGGCTGGTGCTGCTTTTCCAGTTCTTCTGGCAGGTGGTGGTGATCCTGGTGCTGGTAGCTGGCAGCTACATCATGCGCGAAAATATCCGCGAGTTGCGCCAATAAAAAAGGCCCTGAGGGTCTTGTGAACCCTCAGGGCCTCGTGATTAACCGTTGCAGATTACAGCCGGTGGCGCAAAGGCAGCCCCACCAGCAGCATGGGCAGGGTGAACAAAGTTGCCAGCCAGCCATGGTTGGTGCTGGCCACGGGAGGTGTGTCGGACACAGCCGTTGCCTCCACCTCATTCATAATCACCGGCAAGTAAAGCATATACTCCGCCTGCACCGTCACCGTCACCGTGTCAATAATGCCCAGGGAGACGTGTTCCGGCGTGCGCAGTTCCGCACTGATGGTATGCACGCCGGGCAGCAGGTGTACAGTGGTGGTGTAACCCAACACCGGGCCAACCATCTCCCCATCTACCCACAGGTGCCAATGCCCATCATCGGGAATAATGAAGTCGGTGGTGGTAATGACGACGGGGATGGAAACGGCCGTGCCGTTGGTGCTAGTAAACACATCCCCATCCATCGGGTTCAGAATAGTCACCGTAGGCGTTACCGGCGGCGCGGGGGTAAACAACTGCAAGCCCACCAACACCGGGTCATGGTCAGAAGAGCGGTAAGCGTTGGGTTCGTACAGCGGCAGCGCCCCCGGTTTCGGGTCGAATGGCTGCTCGCCGGGGTCGAGGATGGTGTCGTTGTAGTCCAGCAAGTTCACCTCGTCGGCATTGATGTGCCACTCCGATACGCCCGTCACCTGCGCCATCAGCGTGGGGCTGGCTAAGGCGTGGTCCAGGTAGCCCAGGTAGCCATCAAAAACGTAGCCATAGGCGTCAGCGCCTAGCAGCGCATCCAGCAAGTCGGTGTAGCCCGCGTTAACAATGTTGGTAATGGGGTCTTCCAGGCGGTAAGCGTTCAGGTCGCCGAGGACGAGGAAGTCGGGGTCACCGATTTCGGCGGCCAGCGCCGGTATCCAGGTATTTACCATGTAGTCGGTCGCTTTCTGGCGCGTGTCGTTCCAGCAGCCTTGCCCGTCACCCTGGTCGGCGTCCAGGCCAGTGGCGCTGCCGCAATTCTTCGACTTTAGGTGATTGACCACAACCGTTACCTGCTCCCCGTTGCCATCGGCAAAGGTTTGGGCAACGGCCGGGCGGCTTAGCTGCCCGCCGGTGTTGTTGGGGTCGGTAAAGGCGGTGTCGGTAAGGATGTGCGCCGCGCCCATGGGCGTAACGCTGGCTGGTTTGTAGATGATGCCGACCGTAATCTGGTCGTCGCCCACTGTGCCGGTGGCAATGTAGTCGTAGGTTCCGGCGCCCGCGTCCGCGTTGAGGCGGTCTACCAAGTCGGCAATTGCCACGTCGTTGTTGTTCTCAATCTCCATCACGCCAATGATGTCGGCGTTTAGCCCGGCAAAGGCGGCCACAATTTTCTCCGCCTGGCGGTCTAGCTCGGCAGTGGAGTTGGCGCCGCGCTCGCCCAGGGTGGTGAAGTAGTTGAGGACGTTGAAGCTGGCAACGCGCAAGGTTCCGCTAACTTCGGCGGGGGTTTCGGGGCGGGTGTTTACGGCCGTAAACTCATAGGCATAGTTTTCGGTAACCGGGCGAATGCGCCACGCATCGGTGCCGCTGAGTCCGGCAAAGGACCAGTGCAGTACGCCTGTCAGGTTGGCAATGGTGTCACCACCGCGGAAGTAGTTGGTGATACTAAAGCCGGGCACGGGGTGGAAGACGGGCACATTTTCTAGCAGGGCGTGGTTTTGCTGGTTGCTGTCATCATCGAGGATGATGGTGCGCCGCGCCCGTTCGATGAGGTGGGCGGTGTACCCATCCACATCCGGGGTGTTGGCGTCGGTGAATTGGCGGAAACGGCCGTCTTGTGTCAGCACCACCTGTCCAAAGCGGGAAAGCTGGAAGTACTCGGCCACCGTCAATTCCTCTTCCACCGTCACCAACATCCCCTCAAAGGGTTCAAAGTAGGCGTTGATTTGCGCCTGGGCGCCGGGTAAATCCGTGGCCGTTACTCCTGGCACAGGCAACGTCACCACCGCTGGCGTAGGCAGCAAGTTGCTGCTGCTCAACACCGTCACCGCATCCGCGCTGGTGGCGCTAAGCTGGCTCATGCCAAAGTAATCACTGGAAGCACCAGTTACACGCACCAAATCGCCCACCTGCACATCCACCGCACAAGTCAGGCAGAAGACAAAGATGCCTTCAGAGGTTTGCGGGTCGCCATCCACATCGGCGTCCTCTTCCTGAATGAAGAAGCCATCCAGCTTAAAGTCATTGACACCCACCACACCCTGGTAATCTCCTACCACCACCGCCTCAACGGTGAAGGTTCCAGGCACAACGGTGTCGTCGCTGCCCTGAATGTCGTGGATGGGAGTAAGGGCATAAACGGTGGTAGCCACACTGTCCTCATTATCACCGGGGTCATCACCCAGACTGCTGGTGCTAATGGTGGCAGTGTTATTAACGCTAGAACCGGAGGTCACGTCACCATCAACAGTTGCCGTCAGATGTACGGTGAAGGAGAAGAAGGGGGGCACATCGCCCAGATTCCAGACGTACACGCCGGGGGCGGGATTGGTGGGGGTCACACCGCTGTCATCACTGACGTAGGTGAGTCCGGCGGAGAGGGTATCGGTAAAGATGAAGTCAGCGGCAACAGCAGAGGTGTTGTTGTTTAACTCGATGGCGTAAACAACTTCTTCACCAATAATGCCGGTGGCGGGACCGCTCTTGGCTACGCTCACGTCAGCATCAAAGGAGAGCTGGTAAACGACGGTGCTACCACTGAGTTCATGGGTGACAACCAGCAGGGGATAGCCCGTGGGGCTGTCGGCAGCATCAATGAAGAGTACGCCTTCGGGGCTGATGTCGTCGTAAATGTTGTTGGCATCGGCGTCCGCAGGCTCGATGTAGTAGGCAAAGAAGGGCGCTAGCGGGTCGGTGACGTCGTAGATGACGATGCCGCCCGTGCGTTCCAGGCCAATGAAGGCGTAGGTACGGCCGTTGATCACCCCCAAGGTCGCCCCTTCTGGTTCCGGTCCTTTGTCGTCACTGCGGTTGTCGAATTCAGCCGCATCGCCGCTGTTAGCATTGAAGAAATCGGGCACAAAGAGGGCCGTCAGCTCTTCCAGGTCATTGCCGCTGTCATACACCAATTCGCCCGTGCCGCCATTCCAAATGGAGAAGGAGCGTGCGCCGTAAGCGTACAGTTCGTCAAAATCATTGTCGCCGTCGGTGTCGCCATTAGCCAGGGTGCTGTTCAGGCGGCCCAGGTTCTCATTTAACTGCAAGGTGGCGGCATCGGGGAAGGCGATGGGGTCTAGGGTGAGTGTGGCAATGCGCGCTTCTTCGCTAAAGCCAGTATAGTCGCGGGCGTCGCCTTCGTTGGCCGTCACCAGATAGGTTGTGCCACCCAACTCGAAGCTGGTAATGGCGTCGGGCTGGTACATGCCCAACACCGGCCAGTTGGCAAGGTGGATGCCGCCATCCTGGTTGCTGGGGTCTAGCTCGTTGCCGGGCAGGCTGTGGTCTTTGAAGCCGAGGGGGACAACGGCCGTTACCGTCATGGCCTGCGTATCCACAATGGCCACGGCGTTGTTTTCTTGCAGCGTCACCCAGGCCGTGCTGTCATCAGCCGACAGGGTAATGTATTCCGGCTCCAGGTCTTGAGCCACCGTTGCCCCAGGGCCAAAGATGCGCACGGCCGGATCCAGGGTGGCGGTGGTGAAGTGAGTAAAGCCAATCTCCACGGCGCTGGCGCTCAGCACGCCACCGCTCAGGTCAACGATGGTAATAGAGCCTTCAGGATCCACCGTGTAATCGTCGTTGGGTTCGCCCTCGTTGGCTACCAGCACCATGCTGCCGTCATGGCTAAAAGTGAGCATGTCGGGCAGGGCGCCGGCCGTCACATCATTCAGGTAGTTACCGGCACGGTCAAAGAAAACCACCAGGCCGGGCTGGGTTTTGTCAAAGTTCTCCACCGCTACGGCTACCAGGCCATCATACACATCCACGCTGTTGGCGCCAGAGCCGTAGGTGGGCGAAATGGCGATGGTGTCTAGTAAAACGGGGTTGAAGGGATCCTGGATGTCCAAAATCTCCATGAATTCGCCGCCAGTAACGACGTAAAGGGTTTGGCTAACGGGATCATGGGCGGCGATTTCGGCGCCGCTGCCGGTATAGCTGCCTAATCGCTCAACGGTAAATTCATCGGTGATTTCAAAGGGGGGCAGGATGGTGGTAACGGCCGTGTCGCTGTTGTCACTGGGGTCGTCCTCGGCCGTATCCGTCGCCAACTCCGCCAGGTTGGTCAGAACCGTCCCTTCGCTCACGTCGGCGCCAATGGTCACGGTAAGCTGATACGTCTGTACCGTCTGGCTGAAAACCGTGCCCAGCGTCCAGGTGTACACGCCGGAAGCCGCCATAGCACCGCCGCCAATGTTGTCGGCTACCAGAGTCGTACTCAGGGGCAGCGTGTCGGTCAGCACCACATTCACCGCGTCAAAGTCGGCGGTGTTCTCAATGATGAGATCGTAAACGATGGTAGTGCCTGCAGTGGCAAACTCCGGGCCGTTTTTGGTAATTTGCAGGCCAGGGCAGTGGTTGCGCGCCCCAGGGCTGGGCAGGTTGACAAGGTAGGTGTCGGTGTTGCGCTGCCCGCCAGAACCGTTGGGGCAGCGTTGGATGGAGTCAATGGCAGAATTATTTTCCCCTTCGTTTACCTGGGGTTGGCCGGGATTGAGCAGCACGAGTAGACCAGCATCGTCCGCGTCATTGGTGTCATACACCGCCGCATCTAACAAATTATCTAATACGACGGGGGTCGCGTTGGGAAAGTCCGCCGCATTACCCACGTACAGGGCTACCGCATCCGCCCCATTTTGCAGAGTGTTGCTGGGGAAAATAATCTCAGCCTGGCTAATAGCCGCATTGCCTAGCACAAAGTAGCCTTCCGCGTTGGTGCTGTACCCGTCCAGGTCAAAGGCTGCATAAGAAGTATCGCCATTGCCGTTGTAAAGCACGACAACCAGAGCATCCAGGGCGGTGTTGCCCACACCGCCATCATACAGTTCAATAAATTCCGCCACGTCTGTGCCCGGCGTGTCTGAGTCCAGCTCGTTAATCAGGATAAAGGGCGGGTCAAACTCCACCGTCATTACGCCCAGGTCGGCAAAGCTGAATTCGCCGCCAGGGTAGGGGCCAACACCGGTGGAATCAGCGTAATGCCAGCCGTAATTGGGGTTGGCCGGGTCGCTGTTGCCGTTAAAGCGGAAGGTGTAGGAATAAACACCGGGGCTAGTGGGGGTAATGACGCCCTGGTACAGGTCGTTGTTGCCGTTTTGCCCTACCTGGCTAACGGGGAACCAGGTCCAGTTGTCCAAATCGGTGTCATCACCATACCCAACCTCGGCCAACACAGCAATGCCGGGGCCAGCGGGGTTGGTAACGCTTTGAATGTACAATTCGCCATTCAAATCTGCAGTGGGCACGCCCAAGTCAGTGGTCACGCTGGTGGGGCTGTTGAGGATCATGTAACCAGGGCTGATGTTGCGGTAGTCGTGTAGGGTGGCGTCGCCGACGACGGTGTGGGCGCGGTTGCTGGTGTTGAGCCAATCCCACTGCTGCCCGCTGCTGCTGGTATTGACGATGTATTTGTATTCGATGTTGCCAGAGAGGTTGGGCACGGTGATGGTGAAGACTTCATAGGCGGCATCAGGGGTAAGGGTATAGCCAGTGGGATCCCAAGCATTAAAGGTACCGCCGATGAGCAGGTCTTCGCCTACCTGGGCTACGTCTTCCAGGTCGTGGTAGACGAAGGTGATGTCGCCGATGGAAGCCTGGGTAGTGAAGGTGAAGGGGTAGTTGGCGGTCATGGTCAGGCCGCTGCCGTTCATCACTTCGGGGGCGAGGACGGTGACGGTACACGCTTCGTCGTAGGCGAAGGGGATGTCGGGGGTGATGGTGTAAGCAGTGGCAGGGCTGGCGGGGGCGGTGGTGCCACTGAGGGCGCCGCTGGTGGCGCAAGCCAGGGTAAACCAGTTGGCGGTGACGGTGACGGGTTCGCTGAAGGTGATGGCGATGGTGGCGTTGATGGCAACGGCCGTTGCCCCATCTGCCGGATCTGTTTCTACCACTGCGGGGGCCGTAGCCACACAATTAGCTGTATGAGCGCCCAATCCATCGAAGGTATCAATCGTATATCCTGCCCATTGGTCTGTAATGTCGCTGCCATTATCAAACCCATCGGCGTCGCCCTCGCAAATGGTATCCAAGCGGCGAATGGTGTTGTCAGCAGTGGAAGCAAGCCCGCTGCCCCATTCGCTGCCGGGGTCGTTACCAATAATGCCGATGACATCAATGATGGTGCCATTCCGTTTAAGGGCGAGGGCGTCATCGCCATTAAAGAAAGTTACGCTGCTTGTAATATCCGCCACATCAAGGATGGCTTGTACAGCGCTGGCGTTGGCAATTACCAACACATCGCCATCGGCTAACGTAGCCATCGCATCAGATAAGGATAAGGTATTCCCCGGTGTAGAGGAACCGTTAGAATATAACTCAACGGTATATTCTGAAAGATCGGCATCTGCACCAGTGCCATTGTAAACTTCAATGGCTTTATTATTGGAAGAGCCTTCGACGTATTCCGAAAAGAATAAATCAGTTGCATCTTCTGGCGCGGCGGCAGCATTGAAGGTTAGCGTGGCAAACAACGCCAACAACAACAAAAGAGCCAACCCAAAAGCGGGTATGACTCGCCACATCGAGTGGGAACGCAAAGAATTCATAATTTCCTCCATAAACGGGACACGCCAGATGGCAACAGGTTGCCGTCTGGCGTGTAGGTAAGTAAAAAAGTTGCTCTAGTCAACAATGGCGAGTAAATAGGGAAACGGCCGTTTCCAACACCCCCGCCAAAAGCCAGAAAACCCAAAGTACACATACCCTCTATCTTAGCTGTTTATGAGGGCAAAGCAATACCTTTTCTGTTAACCTCTTGTAAACAAAATGCGCGTCGTTTTAGTAATTTGTTGCCCAACTTGCCTCATTTTCATATAGTATGAGCATCGTTACGAAAGTGATAGTCACGCCGGAAATTGTGGACTTTCCGTGGCTGGCGTCCGCGGCGAGGCATGAAGCACGTTTACAGTTATCAGCAAACAGTATGCAGCCATCAGTAAACACATCTACTGACTAGGGCATACTGGCCACTGCATACTGAACTCTCCCCCGACTTCCTGCCTGCCAGTCACCCAGATGGGGAACGAAACCATTTGGAGGACTATCATGCAATTTAAACTAAACGGCCGTGTTATCACCTACGACGGCGATCCCGAACTTCCTCTCCTCACCTACCTGCGGGAGCAAGAAAGCATCCTCTCCCCCAAAAATGGCTGCGCTCCCCAGGCCGCCTGTGGCGCGTGTACCGTAGACCTCAACGGCAAAGCCGTCCTCTCCTGCGTCACCCCCATGAAAAAGGTAGATGGCGGGGAAGTGCTGACCATTGAAGGGTTGGGCCAATACCGGCAGGACGTTTACGCCAACGCCTTTGTGGCCAAAGGGGGCGTGCAGTGCGGCTTTTGCATCCCCGGCATCGTCATGCAAGCCAACGCCCTCATCAACAAAAATGCTGACCCCAGCACGGCGGAGATTGAAAAGGCGCTCACCCCCAATTTGTGCCGCTGCACCGGCTACAAAAAAATTGTTGAATCGATTCAATATGCTGCTGAAGCTATTCGCAAAGAAGAAGAAATTCCCGCGCCCAACGGTAACGGCGCCATAGGCACCCGCTTGCCCAAGTATAAAGCCCAGGCGCTGGTATTGGGGCAGCATCATTACACCGATGACTTGCGCTTGCCCGGCATGGTCCACGGTGCGCTCAAATTTAGCGCCTACCCCCGCGCCATCGTCAAGAAAATTGACACCAGTAAGGCCGAGGCATTGGAAGGCGTGCTGCGCGTTTTTACGGCCAAAGATGTGCCGGGTGACCGTTTCATTGGCCTGATCAAGCAAGATTGGCCGCTAATGGTGGCCGAGGGCGAAACGACCCGCTATGTGGGGGATGTGCTGGCGGAAGTCGCCGCGGAATCTGAAGAAATAGCCCGGCAGGCGGTGGAACTCATTGCGGTGGAGTATGAGGTGCTGGAACCGTTAACGGACATGCACCGCGCCCTGGAGCCAGACGCGCCGCAAATTCATGACTTTGCCCCCGGAAACGTGCTGAGTGTGTCAAAAACGAGCCGGGGTAGTATGGCGCAGGCGGAAGCGCAGTCGGCTTATGTGGCCCAGGGGGTGTTCGAGACGCAATGGATTGAGCATGGGTTTATGGAGCCAGAAACGGCCGTGGCCCAACCCATCACCAACCACGCCACCGAAAAAATCGAAGTGTTGTCCCAAGGGCAAGGCATCTACGAAGACCGCACGCAAATTGCCAAACTGCTAGGGTTACGCGAAGAAGAGGTGCGCGTCATTCTTGTGCCCAACGGTGGTGGCTTCGGCGGCAAAGAAGACCTGACGGTGCAAGGCCACGCCGCACTGCTGGCCTATCACCTAGACGTACCCGTCAAAGTGCGCCTTACCCGCGATGAATCAATTCTCATGCATCCCAAACGCCACCCCATCTGGATGGATTACCGCATTGGCTGCAACGCTGAAGGTAAGCTGACCTTTGTGAAAGTAAAATTCATTGGGGACACCGGCGCCTATGCTTCCGTGGGAGCCAAGGTGCTGGAGCGGTCTGCCGGACACGCTACCGGCGCTTACAGTGTGCCGGTGACCGATGTGGTAGCAACGGCCGTGTACACCAACAACATCCCCTGCGGCGCCATGCGCGGCTTCGGCGTCAACCAGGCCATTTTTGGGCTGGAAAGCCTCATTGACGACCTGTGTGAGCAGGGCGGCTTTGACCGCTGGCAGTTCCGCTACGACAACGCCCTGCAAGACGGCGACATGACTGCCACCGGGCAGATCATCGAAGGGGGCGCGGGGGCGCAGGCCACCCTGCTAGCCGTCAAAGACGCCTTTTACAACGCCAAATATGCTGGGCTGGCCTGTGGCCTCAAGAACACCGGCATTGGCAACGGTATGCCTGACGCCGCCTCAGCGCAAATTACCATTGTCGCCCCCGACAAAGTCATCGTCGACCACGGCTGGACGGAAATGGGCCAGGGTGTGAACACCATCGCCCAGCAGGTGGTATGCCAAGAAACGGGCATAGATCCTCGCCTCATTGAGGTCCGCATTGACACCGCCGCCGAACAAGAAGCGGGCATGACCACTGCCAGCCGAGCCACCTCCCTGGTGGGCAACGCCCTCATTGACGCCTGCAAAGGGCTGAAGAAAGACCTGGAAACCCACTCATTGGCCGAGCTGGTAGGCCAAAGTTATCGCGGCGCGTGGATTGTGGATTGGACAACAAAACCAGGGGCTATGGTAGAGAAGGTGTACACCCATTACTCCTACAGCTACGCCACCCAATTAGTTATTTTGGACGATGACGGGCAGGTAGAAAAAATTATTGCCGCTCACGATGCCGGCAAAATCTTTAACCCCACCCTGTTTGAAGGGCAGTTGGAAGGGTCGCTGCACATGGGGCTGGGTTACGCCATTAGCGAAGAAATGACCATGGAAGATGGCTACCCAAAGAGTACCCGCCTGCGCAATATGGGCATCCTGCGCGCTAAAGAGACACCAGTGTTTGAAATTATTGGCGTGGAAGTACCGGACCCCTACGGGCCATATGGAGCAAAAGGTGTGGGGGAAATCGGGCTGGTACCTACGGCCGGGGCGGTGGCTAACGCCCTCTACCAGTTTGATGGCGTGCGCCGCCACAAGCTGCCCATGGAACTGCCGAAGAAGAAGCGCACGGTGGTACGCAAGTAGGGACATAGCAACGCCATGCCCCTACCGGGTTATGCGGACAGAGCGGTGGCGACGCGGGCCAGACGGGCTTTGGCGTCTTGAGTGACTTCGGCGATGGCGGGGTTGTCGTTCATGAGGCTAAGCATGATCTCGGGGTCGAGGAAGCTGATGAGGATACAGCCGTCCTCTTCTTGCGCCACCGTCACGTTGCAGGGCAGCAACATGCCTACCTCTGGTGCAGCAGACAGGGCCTTGTGGGCCAGGGGTGGATTGCAGGCACCCAATATTTTGTAGGGGCGAAAATCTACGTCAATTTTTTGCTTCAGCGTTGCCTTTACGTCAATTTCGGTGAGGACGCCAAAGCCTTCTTTTTTCAGTTCGGCGGTGACGGCGTCCACGGCCGTTGCAAAATCTGTCTCCAGGTACACACGCATCCCTAAGTTTGTCATCAATACCTCCAAGTATTTGTCGTCAATGGGTTTCGGTAGTTTAGATGCATGCTGCCCGCCCAGGTGACTGGCGGCAGCTTTTTCTCATAATCCAAACCGTTAGTTGGCTCGCTGGTTGGCCTGTTGGCTGGAAACCCACCATCAAACCTTTCCAGCGGGTCTGAGCGGTCACCTTAAGGAGGTTACGGCTACTTTGGCTTGAAGTAATCCTCTGGATACGGGCCAACAAGGGGGTATTCGTCGCGAATAGCCAGGTGCAGCACCGTATCGCCTGGGTAATAGTAAATGCCAAAGCCGCGTCCCCACACAAAGCCGTCGTACTCGGCGCAGAGGGGGCTTTCGGGCAACGGCCGTCCCCACACGTCGCGCAGTTCCACCACCGGTTCCCCGGCTTGTACCAGGTCACCCGCTTCCTTCAGGTGCAGGGCAATGCAGGCCACCGGGGCGCGCAGGGACATGGTGCGCCGCGCAGCAAAACCCGGATTCACCACTTGAATGCCGGTAATCGGCTCCATTTCCCCATCTAGCATTCCTGCCCAGCGCAGCACATTGCGCGTGCCCATGACCGAGGCCCGTATCATAGCCCGGTCCGGCATGTGCCCTGTGCCCAGTTCCGCCGTAAAGGCCGGAATGCGTCCGGTCAGCAGCGCCGCACCAGAGGTAGAACGGTGCAAATCATTCTCAATATACTTCTCCACCGGAAATTCATTGATGAGGGTGTGCCCGTAGGCATGCAACATTTCATCCATGCGCGCCGAAAGTGCCTGTGCCTCTGCCTTGTTTTGCGCTGCGTTTTCATCGGCACGATACAGCACGCGGTCACGAAAGGCAAAGGAGATAGAACCGGTCATGGCGTTGTGGTAATCAATGAGGTAATCGGCCGTTTCTTGAATGTGGGTGAACAGGCGAGCATATGCTTGCTCCAAAGAGGTAGGCGGGCGCTTTTCTGGGTCTGCCTCTTTAGGCTGGGGCTTGCCGTCGGGCCAGAGGCGGTTGGGGTTCTTCTCGACAATGTAGGGTGTGTACTTGTGTACCCGCGCCCCCACCGGGCACAACGAGGGAATGGCGACAATAGTGCCGCGCAAGGTGTCTACCAATTCTTGGGTTAACAGCGCATACAATACCCAGGGGCCGGCGTGTTCAGTGCCATGGATGCCAGAGGTCAGCCAAATGCAGGGGCCGTCTTCGCGCCCTTGGGCGATCATGACGGGCAAGAATTCATCGTGGCCTGTGGGGTGTGTCAGGGCGCTCCATTGGCCGTATTGCAGTGTACCGGGTTGGGAAACGGCCGTGCCCAGCTTAATCTCCTTTAACATCGTTCTTCTCCTCCTGAGTAAATGTAGCCCAGGTTGCCAAACCTGGAAGATATGCAGGTTAGGTAACCTGCGTTACGTTTTTATTCATGGTAGTGGGCGAAACCGGTGAAGTCTCCTTCAAAACTTTATCTCCATACGCTACTTTGGCTGCACCTCGTGGCAAGCCACCCAATGCTGCAGGCGCACTTCGCGCCATTCCGGCACAACCTGGGCGCAATGGGGTTGGGCAATGGGGCAGCGCGTGTGAAACCGGCAGCCCGATGGTGGGTTGATGGGGCTGGGCACGTCACCTTGCAGCACAATGCGCTGCCGCTGGCGGGCCAGTTTGGGGTCAGGCACGGGCACTGCCGAAAGCAGCGCCTGGGTGTACGGATGTTGCGGCTGCTCATACAACACATCACTGGCTGCTAATTCCACCAGACCACCCAAATACATCACCGCGACACGATCGCAAATATGGCGCACCATGCTCAAATCATGGGCAATGAACAGATATGTCAGACCAAGCTGGGTTTGCAAATCCTCAAGCAAATTAACCACCTGGGCTTGAATCGAAACGTCTAGCGCGGCAATGGGTTCGTCGCACACGATAAAGTCAGGGTTGGAGGCCAGGGCGCGGGCAATGCCGATGCGCTGCCGCTGGCCGCCAGAAAATTCATGGGGGAAACGGTTGACGTGCCGCCCGCTCAACCCGACTAGCTCAAGCAATTCCTTTACCCGCTCTGACCGGCGTTTTTTGTCTGCTTCCAAGCGGTGGACGCGCAGGGGTTCGCCAACAATGGCGGAGACGGTCCAGCGGGGGTTGAGGGAGGCGAAGGGATCTTGGAAGATCATTTGCGCTTTACGGCGCAGCAGGCGCAGTTGGGCGCCCCGGGCAGCGGAGACCTCGATACCGGCAATGTTTACTGAACCAGAGGTGGGTGGGTATAAGCCTAGCATGGTGCGCCCAATGGTGCTTTTGCCGCAGCCACTTTCGCCAACCAGCCCCAGGGTTTCGCCCTGGTAAATGTGGTAGCTAACGCCATCTACAGCCTGTACGGCGCCCACGGTACGCTCGATGATGATGCCACGTTTGATGGGGAAATGTTTTTTGAGGTTGGTAACGCGCACCAAAATTTCTTGGGAGGGGGTGTTTGTGGCGTTCATCGCATTTCTCTGGTATGGGGGTTGATGAAGCAGGCGGCTTTTTGGGTGGGGGTGATGGGCTGGAGCAACGGCCGTTCCTGCCAACAACGCTCATGCACAAATTCGCAGCGGGGGGCAAAGGGGCAGCCCTGCAACTCGGTAATGAGGTGTGGGGGCGCGCCAGGGATGGCCTTAAGGCGACTTTGCCGCCGCTGGTGTACGCGGGGTAATGCTTCTAGCAAGGCCAGCGTGTACGGATGTTGGGGCTGCGCGTACAGGCTATCCACGTCAGCCTCTTCGACGATAGTTCCACCATACATGACCAGCACGCGCTCCGCTAACCCGGCCACAACCCCTAAATCATGGGTGATCCAGATTAACGACATACCAATTTTGGCCCGTATCTCTTGCATCAAATCCACAATTTGGGCCTGAATTGTTACGTCCAGGGCTGTGGTCGGCTCATCAGCAATTAACAGTTTGGGGTTACAGGCTAACATCATGGCGATCATGACGCGTTGGCGCATGCCGCCAGAAAACTGGTGCGGGTATGCACCCAACCGGTTGGCGGCATCCGGAATGCCCACCAATTCAAGGAGTTCGACAGCGCGTTTGTGGGCTTCCTCAGTGGGTAACTCAAAATGGCGCACAACAGCTTCAGTCAATTGCCGCCCCAGGGTGAGTACGGGGTTGAGGGAGGTCATGGGGTCTTGGAAGATCATGCCGATGTCACGGCCTCGCACTTGCTCCAAGTCCCTTTCGGGGAGTTGCAGCAGGTCATGTTCCAGGAAAACGGCCGTGCCGCTGGCAATCTCTCCTGGCGGAATGGGAATGAGGCCCAAGATAGACATCATGCACACCGACTTGCCGCTGCCACTTTCGCCCACTACAGCTACTGCCTCTCCTTCTTGGATGTGGAAAGAGACGCCATTGACCGCGTAGATGGTGCCTTCTGGCGTATGGAAACGCACCCGCAAATCTTGCACATTGAGGAGGGGGACTTCATCAGTCATAGCGCACCTATTCGGGCCGGCTGCGTGGATCCAGGGCATCACGCAGGCCATCCCCCACGAAGTTAATGCTAAGCACCGTCAATAAAATCAGCAACCCTGGGAAAAACCAAAGCCAGGGCGCGCCTTCAATATAATTGGTAGCCCCGGTAATCATGTTGCCCCAGGTTGCCGTGGGCGGCTGCACGCCCAAGCCAAGAAAGCTAATGTAGGCCTCGGAAATGATGGCCCCGGCGACGGAAAGTGTGGCGGTGACAACGATGGGGGCGATGGTGTTGGGCAAGATATGGCGGAATATAATCTGGGTATTGGATGTGCCGGTAGCGCGTGCGGCCGTTACAAAATCATTTTCTTTCAAAGCCAAAAACTCAGCACGGACAATGCGCGCCAGGCGGGGCCAGCTTGTCAACCCGATAATCAGCACGATGACGACGACGCTGCCGCTGTAGGTGCGGCCTAAAAGGGTCATGTCGGGCACTTTTCCGGTGAAAAACTTAGCCATGATCAGCAGCAAAAATAGGCTAGGAATCGTGAGCACCGCTTCGGTAAAGCGCATGAGCAGGCTGTCTAACAGTTTGCCGTAGTAGCCAGCCAAAGCGCCAATAAGGATACCCACCAAAAGTTGGACGAGAACGGCCGTTACCCCAATCAGCAGCGAAATTTGTCCCCCATAAATCGTCCGCGCCAAAATATCCCGGCCAATGGTATCCGTGCCAAAAGGGTGCTCCCAAGAAGGCCCCTGCAAACGCTTGGTTGTATCATTAAAGTTTGCATACGCCTCAGAATATACAAAAGCACCCCCAAAAGCATAAACAAAAAGCAAAATTAGCAACACCGTATTCGCCATTGCTAGCTTGTGCCGCCGAAAGCGACGCCAGGCCATTTGTCCCGGCGATAACGGCGGCGCTTCCACATCCCCACCTGCCAGACCAATTGTTACCGGAGATTCTACTGTTGCCATTGGGCCTCCTGGAAGAGGTTGGTTGGTTAGCCAATCTACTAGCCAACCCAACCAACTAACCCACCCTAATCATACCGAATCCGCGGATCAAACAAGGCATAGGTAATGTCCGTCAAAATTTGTGACAATATCACCGCCGCCGCCAGGATAATGACAATCCCCATCACCACCGCGCCATCTGCGCGCTGCAAATGGTCCAAAAACAGGCGCCCCATTCCCGGCCAGGCAAAAATTCGCTCCGTGACCACCGCCCCTGCCAACAAAAAGGGCAAATCTAACCCCACCAGGGTAACAATGGGCAACGATGCGTTGCGCAACGCATGGACGGTAATCACCGTTACACGCCGCAAGCCTTTTGCTTTGGCTGTGCGGATGTAATCCTGGCTCATCACCTCCAACATGGCGCTGCGCACGTAACGGCTGTAGCGCGCCACATCAATAAAAGCGATGGCAAAAATAGGCAAAATCATATGCTTGGCAACTTGGGCCGCGGTCTTACCCACCTGCGGATCAAACATACCGTTAGGCGGTAAGCTTGGTAACCCCCAACGCTTAAAGAGGACAGAAAACAGGTAAATACTCAATAAGGCAATGAGAAAAATGGGCATCGAAAAACCCACAAAAGAAAACGTCGTCACCGCATTATCTACCCAAGAATATTGGCGCAGCGCCGAATAAATACCCACCGCCAGGCCAAAAACCAGGATAACAATTTGGGCCGGGATCATTAAAAGCAACGTGTTCGGTATGCGTTCCCAAATAATATCCAAGGCTGGTTTCCCCCGCGTAACAATGGATGTGCCAAAGTCACCCCGCAAAACGCCTTTACGCTGCCCAGGCGCTTCCGGCTCGCCATCACCGTCCACGTCGATCATCGTCCAGTCGTTACCAACCAGCCAGTAAAGGTATTGCATCAAAATTGGTTGATCAAGGCCCAACTGGCGCGCCAAACGCTGCCGGTCTTCGGGGCGTGTGGGGTTACGTCCCCCCATCATGGTCAGGGGATCGCCAATGTTGTACAGCAGCACAAATAAAATGAGGCTGACTATAAGCAAAAGGGGAATAGATTGTAAAAGCCGCCGAATGACGTAACGAGTCATAGGTTACCTCCTGGGGCGTGAGGTGTAGGAATGAAACGTGAAACGTGGGCATTTTGCAAGCATCACGTTTCACGTTTCACCTAACATTGTTTACAGCCTAAGGCTCAATATCCCAATCAGCAATGCTGAAGAAGGGCGAAGCGCCGGAAATTTGCACGTTTTGCATACGCCCGCTTACCGCCCAGGTGTCTAAGTCTTGCCACACGCCTAACCAGTAAACGTTGTCGTACATGATTTCGCCGATGCGCCAAAATGTCTGCTGCCGTTCTTCAAAGTCTATTTGCGTGGCTTGCAGGCGGAATAATTCGTCTAATTCTTCATCACAGATTCTTTGGTCGTTGTTTCCATCAGGATATTCATCTGTAGGAATTTCGGCACAAAGCCAGCGGCTAGAGTCTGGGTCTGGGAAGGCTTCGGAAGCCGACCATTGGGCAATGTCTAGCTCGCCATTGGGTAAGGGACCACCACCGCCATAGCTCTGGAAGAAAATGTCTGAGGAGTAGCCAATGGGTTCCAGGCGAATGCCGCATTCGGCCAGGTTCTGTTGAGCTACGGCCTGGGTATCCTGGCGAATGGCCCGTGTGGTGGTACCGTGACGCAGGATAAGCTCTACGCCATCTTTGTCACGGACGCCATCACCATTGCTGTCTACCCAACCAGCTTCATCTAATAGTGCATTGGCCGCACCGGGATCGTAGGGCCAGGGTTCCAGATTCGGGTTGGCATAGGGTGTGTTGTCCCAAAAGGTCACCGCCGGGTCTGTGAGGCCTAGCAGCAGGTCGCGGTTGATGGCAAAGCGGTCGAAGCATTGGGCAATAGCCTGGCGCACGCCTTTGTCGGCCAGGGCGGGATGGGCTTCTTCGCCGAAGTAGATGTACCAACCTTCATCATAGCCGGAGACTACGGCAAACACTTCCACGCCAGCTTCCTCCAGAGTGGGAATGTCTGCCTGGGAAATAAAGGTGCCCAGGTCACCATCGCCCGTGCGCAAGGCGGCTACTTGGGAGGCATCATCAGGCACGAAGCGGAAGAAGATCTCGTCAATTTTGGCTGGCGTGTTGTAGTAGTTATCGTTGCGCATGAAGCGGGCATAGCTGCCCGATTCCCATTCGGCAAAGACGAAGGGGCCGGCGCCTACGGTGGGGGCGAGGTTCCATTCCGCCGTATCCAGGCTGCCATCTGCCTCAAAGACGGGTTCGAGGACATGTTTAGGCAGCACGTAGGTCCACAAGCTGGCCAACCAGGGCACAAATGGCTCTTCAAAGACGGTCACGACGGTGCGTTCATCGGGCGCGCTGATTTCGGTAATCAAATTGTAGGGATAGGTGGTGTTGACGGTGTTGGCCGGATTCATGGTCATGTCATAGGTGAAAATGAAGTCGGCGGAGGTGATGGGGGTACCGTCTGACCAGTTAATGTCGTCGCGCAGGGTGAGGGTGATGGTACGGCCGTCTTCTGAGATGCCACCATTTTCTGGGCTGGGAATTTCGGTGACCAAAACCGGGTTGGCATTGTTGTCTACGTCAAAGTTCCAGGCCGAAGCGTTCCAGATTTGCTGCGTAATCGAAGAAAACCACATGCCGGTGTAAATCGGGTTCAGGCTGTCAAACTCCTGCGTCCAAATAAAGGTGACAACCTTGCGTTCCGCGGGCGAAGTTAGTTCGGTAACGGTTTCCGTATCCGTTGATCCGGTATTGCCGGTGTTCCCAACATCACCCGTGTTAGCTGGCTCGGCAGCATTGTTGCCTCCGCAGGCTGCCAAAGCGAGCAATAAAAGTAAAAGCATCATCGCGTGGGCTAAGGTTTTTCTTTTTGAAAACATTTTTCTCCTCCGAAAGAGAATTTGTCCTGTAAGGGATTAAATGTTTGAGTTAGCTCGTCAATACACTATTGCTGCGGATCATCAGGTTGTCAGCATCACCCCCCTCATTTATTTGGCATACTTTTAGCGTCGAGCATCGCCAGCAGCTCGCTGGCAACGGTTTCGATGTGCTGACGCATGGCGATGGCAGCCTGGATGCTATCTCCTGCTTCCAGGGCAGCAAGAATAGCTGCGTGTTCTTGTTGATCGGTAGCGTCGCGGGTGGGCAGAGTGGAAACGGCCGTTTGCGCAAAATTTCCCCACAGCATGGTCGGGAAGGCTGACCACATCTGGTTAAGTGCACGGACCAGATAACGGCGGTGGCTGGCCCGGAAAATTAATTCGTGAAACTGGCGATTCAGGCGGCGGTATTCAGAAATTTGCTCCGGCAGCTGACAGGCACCAATTTGAGCATGAATTTGCCATAATGCCGCTAACTCATCTGGCGTAATGTGAATGGCAGCCTGACCGACTGCCCAGCTCTCCAAAAAGCTACGGTGCGCGTAAAGGTCTGCTACGTCTTGGGCGTCTATTTGCACGACACGCACACCCCGGTAAGGCTCATGCTCCACCAGGCCATCAGCTACCAATTGTTTGAGCGCTTCGCGCACGGGCATCTGGCTCACCCCTAAATCTTCAGCAATGCGCTGCTGGCGCAGCCATTCACCTGGTTTGTACTCACCCTGCAAGATTGCGGAGCGAATTTGTTCAGAAACCCAGGCATGAAGCTGGCGCGGGGTTGTTGGTCCCTTTTTGGTATACATTGTCTCTCAAAGAAAGGTTTGAGATTAGATATAATATCTAATCTTCGTAGCAAGCAAAGCATAGCATGATTTTGCCAGCCGCGTCAACCATTCTAGATGTCGATTTGCCAGGGATTTGCCGGGAAACAGCTTAGGCAGTAGAAGCATCCTGGCCGCCCAGGAAATGAGCAATCAGGGGGTTGGGAAAACAGGTCTTTTTCTGCCAGGCGCTAGGGTTGGCTCTCTCCGATGCGTCTGATTTCAGCCACAAATTGGAGCATTCGGGCATAGTGGGAGCCTGGCCAATAAACTTGCTGGCAGGCAGTACAAATTTGAAAGGTATCGTAATACTTTTGGGTTTTGGGTTCCAGACGGTGCAGGATTTCTGCCTTGGGGACGGGACGCAGCAGCCCGTTGCAGCGCAGGCAACGGGGCAGGTCACGTATTTCGTTGAAGAGGTTGTAACGCCGCAGCACGGCCGTTACCTGGTCGCGGGGAAGGCGCGTGCGTAAGCAATACCCATGCACAACTTTACTGCGCTTAAGCAAACCGCGGTCACGGGTCAATAATATGCGCGCTTCAGCCCAGGCCAGTTGGGCCAGGTCGGCGTCATCATGGTGATGGTCCGGGTAGAGGGTGTCAAAGCCCAGCAAGCGCAGGTAGCGGGCCAGTTGGCCCAGGTGAATGTCCAGGATGAAGCGGGCAGGGCGTGGGGGCAACGGCCGTAACGGCACCCCTGGCCCCCTCAGCGTGGTAAACGGCGGATACACCGCCACCCGATCCCCATTCTGCACCAGATAGCCAAAATCAACGGAACGGCCGTTAACCCAAATCGCCTCCACTTCCGGATGAGGCACACCCAGGGCTTCAATTAAATGCTTTATAGATTGGGGCGGTTTGAAGGCATAAGCAAAGGATTCCTGCCGCTTTTCCGGGGGCAAAAAATCATTCAGGTCAGCATAGAAACGGAAGATTGCCTGAACCATCTATCTCCCCTGCCCCGGCTCCCCCATTAGCCTGATGACCAGCCCAGGCCAATGCGGCGGCGCTCCTTATCCACGCTGAGGACGGATACTTCTACCACGTCCCCCACGCCTAACCGGGCGCCGCGAGGCATTTTGCTGCGATGCAGCAGACCGTCTTGCTTCACGCCGATGTCGATGAAGGCGCCAAAATCCACCACGTTGCGCACCGTACCTTGCAATATCATACCTTCACGCAAATCGTCCATGGAAAGGACATCGTTACGCAAAATGGGCAAGGGCAGGTCTGCCCGGGGGTCACGCCCAGGGCGAACTAACTGCTCAAAAATATCAACAAGGGTAGGCACGCCGGCGCCCAGCTCGGCGGCAAGCTGCTCATCGAGTACGCTTTGGCGCAGCCTGGCAAGCGCCGGTTCCCGCTCCGCCGGGGTACTGTCAAGCGGAAGACCAGCGCGCTGCAAAACGGCCGTGGCCACGGCGTAACTCTCCGGATGAATGGCGCTGGCGTCCAGCGGGTTTTCGCCGTCCCGAATGCGCAGAAAGCCGGCAGCCTGCTCAAAGGCTTTGCTGCCCAGGCCATTGACTTTCAGCAAAGATGGGCGATCGGGGAAACGGCCGTGTTTGTCCCGATGGGTCACAATCTTCTCCGCCAGCTTGGGGCCAATGCCCGCCACGTAAGTCAGCAGCGCCGGAGAAGCCGTGTTCACGTCCACCCCCACGCGGTTCACCACGGTCTCAACGACGGCCGTCAGCGCCTCCGAAAGCTGCTTCTGATTCACGTCATGCTGGTAAAGCCCCACGCCAATGGATTTGGGGTCAATTTTCACCAGTTCCGCCAGCGGGTCTTGGGCGCGGCGCGCAATAGACACCGCCCCACGCAGGGTCACATCCAGCTCAGGCAGCTCGTCTTTCGCCAGCTTGCTGGCGCTGTACACGCTGGCGCCGGCCTCATTCACCATCAGGTAATGCACCGCTTCTAAAGGGCGGGTCAGCTCCGCCACCAACAGCTCCGTTTCGCGGGAAGCCGTGCCATTGCCAATGGCAATGAGGTTGACGCCGTGCCGGCGAACCCACAACGCCAGCATCTTCAGCGTCTCTTCGCGGCGATTTTGCGGAGGGTGCGGGAAAATTGTGCCCGTCTCTAACACCTTGCCGGTGGGGTCTACAATGGCAACTTTACAGCCCGTGCGGTATCCGGGGTCAATGCCCAACACCGTGTACCCCACCAAAGGGGGCTGATTGAGCAAATTACGCAAATTTTCTGCAAAGACGGCAATGGCGTGTTCTTCAGCCTGTTCGGTCAGGGCGCGGCGCACGTCCCGCTCAATGGCAGGCAGCAACAAACGTTGGGCAGAATCATACAGGGCATCCTGCAGTTGCCCGGCCAATGGGCTGCGCGGGTCGGGGCGCATTACGCTGCGCATGGCCAGTAGCCAATCTTTCTCAGCCACGTCCACTGAAACACGCAGCACTTTCTCGGCTTCACCACGGTTAATGGCCAGGGTTTGGTGAGGGCGCACACGGTTTACGCGTAGGGTGAAATCATAGTACAGGGTATAAACCTGACGCGGGTCTTCTGCATCAGCAAGTTTGGCGGCTCGCAGTTCACCCCATTGCAGGGCTTTTTCGCGCACGCGTTGGCGAATGGTGGCATGGTCGCTGAGGGCTTCGGCCACGATGTCCCGTGCGCCAGCCAGGGCCTCTTCAACCGTGGGCACCTCCTCAGTTAGGAAAGGCGCGGCTATTTCTTCTGCAGTTTGGCCGGTGCGTAGCTGCGTGATGATGAGTTGGGCCAGGGGTTCCAGCCCTTTTTCGCGGGCCATGGTGGCGCGGGTGCGCCGTTTTTGCTTGTAGGGCTGGTACAAATCTTCTAGTTCGGTCTGGCTTTGGGCGGCCATAAGCTGCTGGCGCAGTTCCGGGGTTAGCTTCCCTTGTTCGTGGATGGCGTTGAGAATGGTTTGCCGCCGCTCGTCCAAGCTACGCAGCTTGTGCACCTGGTCGTTGATGTGGCGCAACTGCTCTTCGTCCAGGCTGCCGGTGGCTTCTTTGCGGTAGCGGGCAATGAAGGGGATGGTGTTACCGCTATCGAGGAGTTGAATAACGGCCGTTACCTGGGACGGCCGTATTTGCATGGCAGGGGCTATTTGTTCAGCATAGGTCATCATGGCGCGATTATACCAAAAGAAAAGGGGAGCGTACGCTTGGCTGTTACCCGAAGGCACGTTAAACTACAAGAAATCATTTAATTTACCAGCATACACTTACAGGAGGTTGGGCGAGCAATGTCCCTTATATCGAAATCAACGTTCGTGATTGTTTGGCTAAACACGCTGCTGGCTCCCCGCGGGCAGGAAGACGACAACAACTGGCTGCTGGGTCTCATCATTCTTCTCTTAGGCATTGCGCTATTTGTGGTTTTCTGGCAGTGGTGGAAAACGGTGGAGGCTGAGGATGCGGCCTTAGACTTGCGGCTGACCAACGCCCACCCGGCGCAGGCGCTGACACAGGCAAGAATCGCTGCTGACCACGCCCACCCTGATCATGAAGAGGACCACCCCCACGATGATGACCATACGCGAACCGTAACGGTTGACCTGGCCGCAGATACGGCCGTGGCTGCCGCAACAGAAGCCGCCGCCCAGCCAGAACCAGAATCAGGAATACCTGATGATTTAACCAAAATTGAAGGCATTGGCCCCAAGATTTCTGAACTGCTGCAAGCAGCGGGCATTGCCACCTTTGCCCGGCTGGCACAAACAGAAAGTAGTCAATTGCAGCAAATTTTGGAAGAAGCGGGATCTCGTTACCGCCTGGCAGACCCGGAAACCTGGCCCCAGCAGGCTGGCCTGGCTGCTGCTGGCAAATGGGAAGAACTGGAAGCGTTGCAGGAGGATTTGAAAGGGGGCCGCACAGAGGCATAAGTGCTGGAGCAAGTAGCTGGTTGGCCATCCCCTGACAAACCAGCCAACAGGCCAGCACGCTTTTGGGGCAATCCGTAACCTGCCTGCCGAACTCTTTACCGCCAGTAAAGTCGGCGGAAACTGGTAAACGGCCGTTGCCAACCCAGTGATACACGCCTGCCCTAACCCGGCGGGCGTTTTATTTTGTGGGCCAGTTCAGCTAGCAGCGTATCGTATTGAGGTATGATTTGGGGCCAATTGTAGCGCGAAACGGCCGTCGCCAGCTCGACCGCCCCACGCCGAGCCTCTTCCGGCTGCTGCAAAGCCCAACGCAGCCGCTCCATCAACCCACCGGCATTGCGGTAAAGGCAGCGCAAATGGTACGGCTCTGGAATTAGCTCCGGGTAGCTAAGGCGGTAGGGCAACACGGGGAAGGTGTGGCAGTAAATGGCTTCTAATATGCTGATACCAAAAAATTCGTGATGGGCGGTGGAAACGGTCGCTGTGGCCGCCCACAAAAGGTGGCGGTAATGGTCTGGTTCCGCGTAGCCCACGTGCACCACCCGGTCGCCCAAGCGCTGCAAGGCCTCGTCAAAGGTGGACGGCCGTTGGCCAAACTGCTCCCCGCACAATGCCAGCCGAAAAGGGACACCTTCCTCCGCCAACCTGTACAACGCCCGGAAAAAGTCTCGCGGATTCTTATCATACTCCCAGCGCTGATTCCACACCACAAGAGGAGGCCCATCCTCTCCGGCTGTGTATCCACCCTCAAGCCGCTGAAAGTCCACGCCAACCGGCAGCACGCGGCTCTTATCGCGCAGTTTGGTCACAGAATTCAGTTCGTTGTACTCCGGGTAATGACGCAAAAAGCGGGGCAGTGCGGCAAAAAAGCTGTCCAAATGGTGACGCGAATTGAACCACACGGCATCGGCAGCCAGCATAGAAGCATAATTGATGAAGGCGTAATGCAGGTCACGCTCTCCTTTTTGGCGGCGCATAGGCCCCTGACGGCCGTTAGCAGGCAGCGGGTAGGTCAACTGATTTTCGTGCATGTACAGGACCAAAGGGGTGTGGGCGGTAAACGGCCGTGTTAACGCCAAAAAAGTGGTCACGTCCAGCATATCGGTAACCAACATCACGTCCGGCTGCAACCCCTGCTGCAAATAGCGACGCGCCAGCGTCACCGCGCCACCATGCATGCGCCATTTCCAAAAGCGAGCAGGAAGCCGTAAGACGGCCGTTTCATGCTGGCTAAACCGCTGCAAACCGTCCAACCACGCCCCGTGACTCCCACCATCATAAGGAGAAATGAGCAAAACACTAATTTTTGACATAAGCACTGCCCAAAGATACACTAACTGCCGGAAGAAATCATTAATAACTCGTCCTAACTTTCACAATGTAATATACTTGAGAGCAATGTGCCCCACAGCGCGCACACGCTTACAAAATGGTGGGAGTGACGAAGTTGACGGGCAAACACCCAGCACTGTATTGGGAATCAACCTACGCCATCGCCATGGCCCTCATGGAAACACACGCAGACCGCCATCCTGAAACGGTAGGCCTTCATGAACTCGTCAATTTGGTGCTGCAACTCCCTGGCTTTCAGGACGACCCCACCATTGTCACAGAACAAACCTTGCTCGACATACAAAATGTTTGGTATGAGGAGATGACAAGCCTATGACGACTACAAATACGGGTGCGGCTTCACCTGACATCACAATTCCCGATGAAGTACAAAACAACGTCTTCATCACCAACATCGCCAAGTTACTCGACCCCATTTACAACTGGTCACGCCGCAACTCTATGTGGCCCTTGGGGTTTGGCCTGGCCTGCTGCGCCATTGAAATGATCTGCACCGCTTCCAGCCGCTTCGACCTGGCTCGCTTCGGCATGGAAGTCTTTCGCGCCTCACCCCGGCAGGCCGACCTGATGATTGTTTCTGGGACTGTCACCAAAAAGATGGTACCCATCATCGTCCGCCTCTACAACCAAATTGCCGAACCGCGTTACGTATTAAGCATGGGCGCCTGTGCCTCGGGCGGCGGCCCATTCAAAGAAGGGTACAACGTTGTTGACGGTATCGACAAATTCATCCCCGTAGACGTATACGTGCCTGGCTGCCCCCCCACCCCTCAGGCGCTCATCAACGGCCTCATTGCCATGCAAGAAAAAATTGACCAGCAATCTATTGCCACAGCGCCCTGGTACCGCAAAAACGACCCGACGGCCGAGATGATTCCTATTCCTCTCCTAGGGCCAGACCTCTATGACGTCCGCCAAATCGACTTGATTAAAAGCGAAGCCGCCAAAGCAAGCCAGGCAGAACCTGAAGCCGCAGCGGCAGCGTAACTCTCCGAGGTAAATAAATGAGCGAAATGACCCTTGAAGCCCCCGGTTCTGGTATCCAAGAAATAACGCCGGAAGCGATTGTTGCCTTACTTAAAGAACGTTACCCCGAACACGTCACGGAAGACCCCAGAGACGGCTATGAGGGTATCGTTGTCCATCCCGACAAAATTCTGGAGGTCTCTCGTGACCTACAAGGCGAGTTGGGTTACAACTACCTGGCTAGCCTGACCGGCGTAGACCTCATTGAAGAAAACAAGCTAGAAGTTGTCTACCACACTGCCAGCATTGAACGCGGTGGCGACCCCTTTGTCGTCAAAGTACAGGTAGACCGCGACAACCCCGTTTTACCCTCCGTAGTCCCTGTATGGCCGGGCGCTGATTTTCAGGAACGGGAAGCTTATGATATGTATGGTTTTCAGTTTGAAGGCCACCCCGATATGCGCCGCATTTTAACCTGGGACGGATTTCATGGCTTTCCGCTGCGTAAAGATTGGCGTGAGCCTTTCTATGAGGAGGAAACCAAACCTTTTGGCAGTCGGTGGCCAGGTGGCGAGGTTTTCCGTGCGGAAGAGCGCAACCCCTATGGGAAAAATGTGCAATATCCGCCTGGATGGACTCCCACGGGAAGCGAGTACGAAGCGGAAACCGATTCTTACGCGGGCATTACGTATACCCGTGAACAATCCCCTGATATTAAAACCGAGAAGGTTACCATCAATATGGGGCCGCAGCATCCGTCTACCCACGGTGTGTTCCGCATGGCCATTACGTTAGACGGGGAAACGATTGTCGGCCTAAAACCGGTGATGGGTTACCTTCACCGCAACCACGAAAAAATTGGCGAACGGAACACCTTTATTCAAAATATCCCTTACACCGACCGGCTAGATTACATTTCATCCATGTCCAATAATCACGGT
>CAZDEO010000034.1:0-51983 GCA_964504445.1 uncultured Anaerolinea sp.
AATGAGGCGAATTCTAAATTCAAGAATGTTTAACTTATTTCAGTTACAGTGTATTCAATACACTGTAACGAAAGTTTTATTCATCATTTTCCCGGAAGCTGCAAACCAAGTGCTTTGGCAAAGACGCTTTCTCAGCTTCCGGGAAAATGGGAAATGAAGATGCACGGAAAAGGTGATTCGCTATGGTAGAAAAAGATAGGTTTCAGTTAACATTGCGAACCCGGCAAATAGGCCCATGGGGCATGAATACCTACGCTTTAGTTTGCCCAACGACACAGGAAAGTGTTCTCATTGACCCCGGCGCTGAACCAGAAACTCTCATGGCCCTGCTGGCAGACAGCAAACCCGTGGCAATACTACTAACCCATTCTCATGGCGACCACATTGGCGCTTTGCAGGAGATGCGCAAACGTTTGCAAGTTCCACTGATGGCGCACCCAGGGCCACATGCCGGTGGCATAGAAATCAACGCCAACCGTTGGCTGCAAGATGGCGATACAATAAGTGTTGGCGCATGTATGCTGCGCGTGCTTTATGCGCCTGGTCATATTGATGATCAGATATGCTTCCAGCTTGTTGATGATCATCGCATCATTGTGGGAGATACTATTTTTGCTGGTGGCCCAGGGAAAACGTGGTCTGAGGCAGGTTTTCAAACTACGCTGGAAACGCTGCAGCGTGTGGTTTTGCCCTGGTCTGATGAAACCGTTTGCTATCCTGGTCACGGACCAGCTTTCCGGTTAGGTGATAAACGGGAAGCTATTGAGGCTTTTTTGGCTAAAGATCATGGCGATTTTTTTGGCGATGCCACTTGGGAGATGTGACAAAGAGTAGCTCGGTTTAGCGCCAGAGAATTTGGAGCCTGAAGCCTGAAGAACTGATGAAAACGCGTTGCCTTTCCACCTATTCATTCCGATAAATGGGTACTGTAACAACACTATACTACGGGAGAAAGAACAAAGAATGCTTGATTTTACACCCTTACGCAACCGTGAGGTGCGTATTGACGAATTTACGGCCGGCTTAACAATTGATGACCTGCGGCTGTTGACCAACGAAATGGTGGATACTATGCTCGCGCTGATTGCGGATGCAAATGACGCAGATGTTTTGTTTGTGCCAGAAGATCCCCAGGCTGACGATCCCTACACAGACAGCGCCAGCGAGGTAAATTTGCCCTGGACACTGAGCCATGTGATTGTCCATACTACTGCTTCGGCGGAGGAAACGGCTTTCATTGCTGCAGAGCTGGCGCGGGGGGTGCCTTTTCACGGCCGTTCCCGTAGCGAAGTACCCTGGGAGAGGGTCACCACCATTGCCCAATGCCGCGCCCGCCTGGCCGAAAGCCGCCGTATGCGCCTGGCCAGCCTGGAGATGTGGCCTGATGTGCCCTCCTTAGATACTGTTTACCAGCGCACGCCTGAATCCCCCAAAATCAACGCCATCACATACTTCGTCTTGGGCCTTCGCCATGACGACAGTCATCTTGCACAAATATCTGAGATTATGCGCCAGGCCAAGCTGCACCGTGGGGTGACGGCCGTTTAGCCTGTCCCAGGCCACAGGGCGCCCAAACAAACTTTTTGCCCACACCAAAAGAGTAGAAGATGGAAGAGACCCCCGAATACATTTGGGATATTGGCACAGCATACGATTTGTTTACCAGTCTGGTCGTCTTGCACCACCCGGATCGCTACGGGTTGCGCGGTAACTGGGCTGCAGGAGTCCGTTCGCGCATGCCTACCCGCAAGCGGGAATACCTGGCTATGCTTAACAAGCAGGCCCGGGTGTGGTCTGTACCCTGGCTGGCAAGCCAGAACGTGCCGCAGAAGGATGCCATGACGGTACTGAAACTCTTGGCTGAGATTCCACCAGCGCAGCGCTTGCAAAGCCTGACGCGGTGCTACATGGCCGATGAACTGGGCGAAGTGCTGGAATCTGTCTTGGCGCGGGGTAGCTGGCGCAACGCCGACCAGGAAGCTTTGCGAGAGGCCCACCGTCTGGTGCAGCAGCGGGAGGGAAACAAGCGCAAGATCACAGATGAAGACCTGACCGCGCAGCTAGAGGTGTGGGCCAACCCCCTGGAGTTTGGCGAACGTTACCTGGATGCTTTGTACACCTATTATGAGGTGTTCTTCCACGAAGATGAGGCGCGAATTCAGCCGGCCCTGGCGGAAACGGCCGTCACTGCCCAGGCTCTTGCTGCCCGTTTACCCTTGCCCGAACTCCTTGAAGAACTCTCCCAGGGGTTGGCCTTTGACGACGCCAATTTGGATAAAGTGAAGCGCCTGCGTCTGATTCCCTCTTTCTGGACAACCCCACTCTCTTTGTTCATGCCTTTGCGCCATCAGGCCGAAGGGGAGTGGATTTTTCTTTTTGGTGGGCGCCCGGCTAGCGTTTCCCTGGTGCCTGGCGAAGTGGTGCCCGATTTGCTGCACAATACCCTCAAAGCGCTGGCAGATCCTACTCGTTTGCGTATTTTGCGCTACCTGTCTGCTGAACCGTTGACCCCGGCCGAACTGGCGCGGCGCCTGCGCCTGCGCCCGCCCACCGTCATCCATCACCTGGATGCGCTGCGCCTGGCGCGCCTGGTGCAGCTACGCCTTGGCCCTGAAGGCCGCCGTTATGCCGCGCGCCGCGAAGCAGTCAACCAGATGGCGCACATGTTGACAGAGTATCTGGCGGGAGAAATGCCAGAAGAGGCGTAGCCGCTTTAACGATGACGTCAGCAAGGTGGAAGTATGCAGTTTTTCAGTTTTGAGAAAGCAGTGGGGGCAGAAGTCGGCCTCTTTGGCAGCCAGGGGTTTGTGCTTTCCCGGCTGGCCCAATGGTCATCTGCAGGAGTGGTGTCTGTGGCGCATTTGCTGCCCAATGGCGTGATTGGCGGCCACGAGACCAAGGGAGACCAACTGTTGTTGGTGGTGTGGGGCAGCGGGGAAGTGTGTGGAGAGGATGGGGACGCGGTTTCAATCATCAGTGGGCAGGCTGTTTTTTGGCGAGATGGGGAGTGGCATGAAACGCGCACAGTGGGGGGGCTTACGGCCGTCATCATCGAAGCGCCAACCCTGCACCTTTCTTCACTATTGGCAGTTCCCTGAAATTAGGGCCAGGGCACAAAAGCCAGAATTGTCTCTGGAAATCTATCCGTCATTAGCAAAAAACCGCGGTCATCTAGCCGCACAATACCCTCCCAATTGCGCGCTTCGCCATTAGCCAGCAGCGCCAGTTGCAGGGGGGGCGCGCCGCTCAAGGTGATGCCTTCCGGTCTGTACTGGAATTCTACCAGCCGCTCAACGGCCGTGGTGTTGGCATGGGTTCTGCCCGCACCAAATTGTGTCACCAGGGGATCCGCTACCGGCTGCAGCTTGGCGCGGTCTCCCGGAAAGAGGTAATTAATGGCCCAGAAACGGCCGTTACCATCCAGCGCCGTTACATCTGTAATGCGGTATTCCATGTGGGGAAAGGGAATGGGGGAGAGAGGCCGCAGATTGGTCGCAAACAGGCGCGCCACAGGCGCACTGTTTACCTGCACGCCATTGGCTTCATAGAAAGTCAGGATGCCCTCTGAAGTAATGAGTACCGATTCGTCACTGTAGTTTTCCAGGCCAGACTGGGGAGGGAGTTCTACCCTGCTTTCCACCTTGAGGGCAATCTGGCGCAGATCCGGCGCCATAGTGCCTTCCACCAGATAGCCCATCATGCTGCCGCGCGGGCTGCTTTCTATGGTGACGTAAACCGTATTCCCAGAGAAGGCGAGGGCCTCATACCCTTCAAAGCCAACAATGTCTGGTATCCCTTCATCTAACAAGGGAATGGGCTGGGGGACGAGTACGGCCGTACTCTCGCTATCTAAATAAGCCAGAATAGCCGCTTTGGGCAGGGCATAGAGGCTGTTGCCCACGCGAGAAGGGTATTGGGGCAGCATTATCAGGGTCTCGCCATACCAGGCCAGCCCGGATATCTCGCTGTTGCGGTTGTTGACCGGACCATCCAGGGGAACGGCCGTAACGGGCATCTCCACGGGTTCCGGAAGCAGGGTTGGTGTTAAAGTTGCGGGGGGCGTTAACGATGGCTGGGGGAGTGGGATAGGTTCCACGGCGCTGGCTGTGCAGCCCATAAGCCAAAAAATTCCGACAATCAGCAAAATGTGTGGCTGGACTGATTTAGACATGGAAGGTGCTTTTGCTCGGTAAGCGTTCAGTCCCTCTGAACGGTTACTTTGCGAGAAATTATGCCTGGGCGGTGACAATGAAGCAGTGGGCGTTGCCCCGTTTGCCGGTGAGGGTTAGCAGGTGTAGATGGCGTAAGGTGTAGGTAATTTGCTGGGCCAGGCGCACCCGACCGTAGATGGCTTCCGCCAATTCGCGGTTGGTGAAGGGTTGGGGCAGGTTGGCCGGAAGCAGGGTTAATAGCTCCTCTGCGGTGGTGAATACAACCCTGTCCACTACTTCCAGCAGCCGCCGGTCGTGCAGGCTCCACCCTTTGCGCCGCCAACTGCCCTGCCCGTCATCCCGCCACACCTCTTCCTGGTAGGTGAGCAGCAGTTCCAGCGTCAAATTTGGCTCTGCAAGCAAGTGGGGAATGCGCACCAGTTCCGCAAATACGTCCAGGTATTGCCCGCGCCGGGGGGATTTGCGGCGGCGGAGAGGGTGGCCCACGGCCGTTTCGCGCACAATCCACTTTTGCCCAGCCACCGGGTAAACCAACCGCACGGGGTGCTGGGGAAGCAGGGCTGCCAACTTAGCCTTGAGGGCGGAGAAGTTGCCCGTTTGGATTTCGATGAGCTGGCTGCCGCGCACCAGGTCAATGATGTACCCGTCCACCGGCTGCTCGAAACTGTCTCCGGAACGGCCGTACCACGCCTTCAACGCCCCATGCAGTGACGACTCGCGGTAGGTATTGATCATAGCCGGTTGCCAGGCATTGGCTAAACGCTAGTCGCTAGCCGCTTATTATTGCTTCAGCAGCGCTACCAGGTCAATATACTTTTGCTGTGCCTCGGTCTGGCTCATGCCGCGTAGCTTGGCCCAGGCGTCATACTTGGCCCGCCCTACCATGTCGAACATGCCGGGGCGCTTGCCGCTGGCGTTGCCTTTTGTGCCCTGCTTGTACAGGGCATAAAGCTGCAGCAGGGTGTCATTGTCGGGGCGTTTGGCCAGTTTTTGGGCCTCTTGGGCGGCGGCTTCAAATTGGGCTTGCAGGTCAGACATTGGGGTTTTCCTCCTAAACGTGAAGGGTGAACCGTGAAAAAAGCGCTTTTACCTTCACCGCTCACCCTTCACGCTTTTTGATGGTTACTCTTCTCGGATGAGCATGGGCAAGAATCGATAGTAAAGAATTTCTTCGATGACGACCACCTGGGCTGCGGCTTCGCTGGTGCCTACGGGGCTGGTAACGGTGAGGGTGACGGTGAAGGTGCCGGCCGTCTGGTAGGTGTGGGTGGGGTTTTCCGTGGCGCTTATGGGGCTGCCATCGCCAAAGTCCCACTGATAAGTCAGCTCGTCACCGCTGGAGGTGTTGGTGAACACGGCCGTTTCCCCCAACATAATCTGCTGTGTGGCCGTAAAGCTGGCCTGGGGGGGCTGCAAAATGCTCACCGTGCCCGTCACTACGTCAGTTCCCAGCACGTTGGTGGCGGTGAGCATGACCGTGTAGCTGCCCGGCATGGCGTAGGTGTGGGTGGGGTTTTCCGTGGCGCTCATGGGGCTGCCGTCGCCAAAGTCCCACAGATAGCTGTTATCCGTGCCAATGGAGGTGTTGGTGAATTGGGTTTCATCCCCCAAAGCGTCAGGGCTACTGCTGCTAAAGTTGGCGGCGGGAAATACGGTGGTGACGCAGGCTGGCCCGGCAGCAGAGATGCGAATGTCGTCTATGTGCCAGCCATCGCGCACGATACTGCTGTCAGAGTAAAAACGGAAGCGAATACGGCCGTTAGCCACATCATCCAACTGCGGCAGCGGCAGGGTGATTTCTTCCCACAGAGTGTGGGGGCCATCGAAGCGGGTGACGGTATCCCAGGTCGAGCCGCCATTGGTGGAGACTTCTACGTAGCAGTAATCCCAGCCTGCTTCCGTATCACAAATTTGCCAGTAGTTTAGCTGCACGCCGCTGTAGCCGGTGAAGTCAAAGAGCGGGGAGGTGATGGAAACGTTGCGGCCGTTGCTATAATCCCCGCCGGGGCTGTCGGTCCAGGAATGGGTGGGGCTATAGGACGCTTCGGGGGTGATGGCCCAGGGCGCCTGGACCGTCCAGCCCGCATTGCCCGATTCTACGTCGTCCTCGAAGACGGTGCAGTAAGGGTATAAGTAAAAATCTTGGGTAATGGTCTGGTAGTCGGGGGCAAAAATGCCGGCAGCCGTGGCGGCGGCGTAAAGAGGGGAGTCGGGCGTCGCCGTGAGGTCATAGGTGCCGCTGATAACCTGCATACTATACAGGCCGGTTATGGGATCCGTGGGTGTACTGGCAACCGGGCCAGCAGAGACGGTAGCGGCTAAAGGCTGGCCCGTGTCGGCGGCGCGCACGCGCCCATTAATCGTGGGGGCAACGGCCGGGTCGATAATGTACAGGAAAGCGGCACTCACCGGCCCCCAGTTGCCGGCGGCGTCCTGCCCGCGCACATAGACCATGTGGCGTCCTTGCCCCAGACCAGTGGTATCTATGCTGGCAGTGGCGGCTTCAATGGGGTTGTTGAAGCTGCCGTCTACGGCCGTCATGGGGTAAGGGATAGGCGTGGTGTCGGTGATCCAGGGCGGTGTATCAATATAATATTCCGCGGCGGCAATGGCCTGGGTTGGCTCTAGGCCGTTCTGGTTGTTGAAGCGGGTGTCATTGAGGGTGGCATTGAGGGTAACGGCCGTGCCTGACACTACCGGGCTGTCAGATACCGTCACGGCCAGCGCGTCGGGTCCCGCAGGGGTCAGGTAGGGAGTGCGGGCTACTTTGCCGGCATACAACAGCGCCGGCATGTTTTCCGGAAAAATGGTGCTTTCAAAGGCGCTGCAGCTCTGGAAAAACGTGGTGCCTAGCTCAAAGGTGTAAGCCGCCAGCCCCAATTCGCCGTAGGCAAAATCGTCCGTGGTGCCGTCGGTGGGATACAGCCCAATAGCCTGGTCTGGTTCATAGCCGTTAAAGTAGGCAAATTTACGCCCCAGGGTTTGCAGGGCCGTGCCATTGGGCGCCACGGTGCTGGTGAAGCCCCAGGGCCAGAGCACCAATTCGCTGTAGCTGTGGATATCCAGGAAAATGCCCTTGGCGTCAGCGGGCGCGGGAGAGGTGAGGGGATCTTCGCGCTGGTCGGGGAAATTGGCGCGCACGTAATTCTGGATAGCCTGCACTTCTGGTTCCGAGGCGGGCGACGGGCCGCGATACGTCTCCGAACATTGCGACCCGCTGGATCCGCCGCAGCAGCCCCATTGGAATTCGAAATTGCGGTTGAGATCGGCGCCCCGGGAGGTGGAGGTGGGGCTGCAGTAGTTTTCATTGGTGTTTTTGCGCCAGGAGAGGCCGGTTTCGGCTTGTTTACGGCCGTCGGGATTGGCCTGCAGCATCAGGTGAAATTCGTGGTAATCCACCATCCAGGTCACGTCGGGGTCGATCCCGTAGTTGGTGATCAGGTATTCGGCGAAGCGGGTATTTAGCTCGGCGGTGGTGTATTCCCGGGCGTGGACGGCGGACATGATGAAGATGCCCGGTTTGGGGCCTGGAATGGCGCTGTTGGTGATGCGCAGCACCATCATGTCGTAGCCAGGGCTGCCGCCGGGGGTCAGTTTTTCCCAGGAATCACCCGCGTCTTCCCAGGTGGCCAGGTTGGGGTAATTGGCGACCAAATCTGCGGCGCTGGCAAAGGTCTCCTCTACCGTGCGGTAACAGGGGTAGCCGGGAATGCCTGTGATCTGCCCCGGCAAGTAGACGTTGGGGCGGTGCAGGTCGGCGGTAAGTTGGGGTTCTAGCTCCAGGCGGTAGCCTTCGGCGAGCAGGGTTTGGTACTGTACGGCCGTCACTTCAATCACCGCATACCCTTCTTTCTGGTTCACTTCCCACGGTTCGGTAAAACCAGCCAGGTAGTCTAGCATGGCGCGGTCGTCGTAATAGGCGCGCACGACGATGACGTCATAGAGGGTGAAAGGATTGTTGGGTTCAGGCTCAGGGGGGGTAACGGCCGTGGCTTGGGGCGCACTGATAACGGCCGTAAGGATGACCAGGAACAGAAGCGGGAGCATCAATTTTTTTAGCATTTCTCTTTCCTTCGTAATGGGGTAAACATGGAGATGTATTTTTACACAGGAAGGATATCCTCGCAATGGTTATATGCTTCAAATCCACAATCCAAGAAAATTAACAAAAATATCAATATAATTTACTAGAAAATAATATAAGCAAAAATATTGACATATCTTGAAAATTAATTTACCATTTCTTAAAAGTTTTTGGTACACATTTCGTAACCGTTTAGACTTTTGAGGTTTATTCCCCTGACAATCGCATCATTTGACGAACAAAACTTCAAAAGTCTCCAAAGGGACTGAACGCTTACCACATTTCTGTAGAGGTTTCCATGAGTGCTCATCACAAGCCCTATCAAAAATCTGTCAAACCTTTTCTCCTCATTTGGGGCGGGCAGGCCATATCGCTGCTTGGCAGCCAGTTGGTGCAGTTTGCCCTCATTTGGTGGCTGACGCAAACCACTGGCTCGGCGACCGTGCTGGCTACCGCTTCGCTGGTGGGTATGCTGCCCCAAGTGCTGCTGGGGCCTTTTGTGGGGGTGCTGGTGGACCGCTGGAACCGGAAAGTGGCCATGCTGGCTGCAGATGGCGTGGTGGCTTTGGCCACGCTGGTTTTGGCCACGCTTTTTTGGGCGGATGTCGTGCAAATTTGGCACGTGTTTGTGATTTTGTTTGTGCGCTCCCTGGCAGGGGGCTTCCATTGGCCAGCCATGCAATCTTCCACGGCCCTCATGGTGCCAGAAGAGCATCTCACGCGCATCCAGGGGTTGAATCAGATGGTGGGCGGGGGCTTGAATATCATCGCCGCGCCCCTGGGGGCTATTTTGCTGGAACTGCTGCCTATCCAGGGCATTCTGGCCATTGATGTGGTAACGGCTTTGTTTGCCATTGTGCCCCTGGTGTTTGTGTTTGTGCCGCAGCCGCAGCGGGCAACGGCCGTTGCCCGGCCCTCTTTTTGGGGTGAAATGGGCGCTGGCTTACGGTATGCCTGGTCCTGGCCTGGCTTGCTGCTGCTGATGGGATTGGCCATGCTCATCAATTTTGTACTGTCCCCGGCCTTTTCTTTGCTGCCCTTGCTGGTGGCCCAAGAGATGCAGGGTGGGGCCATACAGCTGGGTGGCGTTCAGGCAGCCTTGGGCGTGGGCGTGGTGTTGGGCGGCGTGGTGTTGGGCGTTTGGGGGGGCTTCAAGCGGCGCATTGATACCTCTTTGGCGGCGTTGATGTTTATGGGACTGGCGGTGTTTTTGATGGGCATGGTGCCCACGGGCCTGTTTGTGGCCTTGGGCGCCGCTGCCTTTTTGGTGGGCATGATGCAGTCCTTGGTCAATGGCCCCCTGCAGGCAGTGTTTCAGGCGACCATTGACCCGGCCATGCAGGGGCGAATGTTTACGCTTATTGGCAGTCTGGCCGGAGGCATGGCGCCTTTGGGGTTGGTGATTGCCGGCCCGGTGGCGGATGCCCTGGGTGTGCGGGTTTGGTATGCTGTGGGTGGCGTGGTCACCTTTGCGGTGGGCGCGGCCGGGTTCTTCATCACCCCTGTGCGGCAGATGGAAGATGGGCCTGCGGGAGAGATGAAAAGGGAGTTGCCGGAGTTGGATACGGCCGTGTCCGAGCCGGTATAATCATCTGGATACGGGTGTTTTTGTCTTTCCAGAGAAGACCTGCGAGGTAACCTAATACCTCGTAGGTCTGGCGTGAAGGAAGATTTTATGAACGCTGGCGGCAACCGGCCTACCGGTATGAAAGCTTTCATGTTTGTCTGGTCTGGCCAACTCGTTTCCATTTTGGGCAGCGCCATGACCGGCTTTGCTATCCCCATTTACATTTTTGGCCAGACAGAGCGCGTGCGCGAGTTGGCTTTGTTGGGCCTGGCTTTTATGCTGCCCCTCATTCTCTTTAGCCCCTTTGCGGGCACCATTGTGGACCGCAATAGCCGCAAGCGGATGATGATTCTCAGTGACCTGGCGGCAGGACTGACGACGGTAGCGGTGTTTGTGCTGGTGCGCCTGGATGCCCTGGAAATCTGGCATTTGTACATTACCAACGCCATCAATGGCGCTTTTCAGACGTTGCAATGGCCGGCTTACTCGGCAGCCATTAGCGTGATGATTCCCAAAGAGCAGTACGGCCGTGCCCATGGCCTGACCTCCCTGGCTGAGTCGGGATCAAACATCTTTGCCCCAATTTTGGCGGGGGCGTTGTTAGGCATTGTGGGTTTACAGGGCATTTTGCTTATCGACATGGTTACCTTTGTGTTTGCCATTGGGGTATTGTTGTTTGTGCACATTCCTGATCCTAAACGCACCAAGGAAGGACAAAAGGGACAGGGCAGCTTTTGGCAAGAGTCGGTTTACGGGTTTCGCTACATTTGGGAACGGCCGTCATTGTTGGGGCTGCAACTGGTTTTTTTGGTGGGTAACTTTTTCATGACTCTTTCGTTTACGGCCGTGGCGGCCTACGTACTGTACCGCACCAACCAAAACGCGCAAATTTATGCCTGGGTGGCGTCTGCCGGGGCCATAGGCGGCTTGTTGGGCGGGCTGGCCATGAGCGCCTGGGGCGGCCCAAAGAAACGGGTGCATGGCGTGTTGGTCGGGTGGTTTTTCAGCGGGTTATTGGGCCTGGTGCTCCTGGGTCTGGGACGCGTCTGGTTGGTGTGGGCGGCGGCGGCCTTTTTGGGCAACCTCATCTCGCCGATCATTAATGGGTCGAATCAGGCCATCTGGCAGGCCAAAGTGGCTCCCGATGTGCAAGGGCGCGTCTTTTCTGTACGGCGGCTAATTGCCTGGGCGGTGGTGCCCCTGGCCAATCTTCTGGTGATTCCCCTGACTGATGGCTGGCTGGAACCGGCGATGCGCGCTGGAGGTAGTTTGGTGGAACCCTTTTCCTGGCTGGTGGGCAGCGGGCCGGGAGCAGGCATTGCTTTGCTGTTTATTGCCACGGGTTTTATGGCCGCCCTGGTGGGGTTAAGCGGCTATCTGTTTCCGGCCATTCGCCACGCTGAGCTAATTTTGCCGGATCATGACCAGTTGGAGCTGGCGGAGGAGTCGGCCCTGGCAACGGCCGTAACCCTCCCCACGAGTACGTTAGAACCAGAGATGAATGCCTGAGTCGGGTTACTCAACCACCGGTTATGCTTAATGCCAGCCGCTTACCCAGCGCCCGTCGTAATTGAACGCAGGGCAATGCCAAACATAAACAGCGTGGCAAACCCTAACACCCACTGCGCTTGGTTGGTGTCATCTCCACGCATCCACACCAGGTACACAAAGGGCAAAAAAACCAGCGAAAACGCCCCATACAGCCAGTGCATAAAGCCATCTACAGGGCGGCTGCCGCCCAGAAAGACGATGATTCCCAGGACAATTTGCACGACAAACAAAATCTGTCCAATAGCCACAGCGCCCAGATAATTGCCATCAACGCCGTAGCCGCGAATACCCCGGTAAATTCCCCAAATGCCAATAATCAGAAAAAAAAGCCAGACCGTATTTGCCAATTGGCCATGTATGCCCTGTAATGCATTCATCCTTCACCTTCTATTTTTCATCATTCCCACGGGAGTGTAGCTACTGCCCATAGGCTTGTCAATTTGCAGCGTTTTTCTTTTGCGCTTATTCGGCTACAATCGCCCTTCACATTTTATGAGAAAGGCGATTTAGCAATACTGTGCAAGAAGAAACCGAACGTGACGAATTTGGCCAGGCCATTGAATATCTTTACAGCTTCATCAACCTGGAACAGAAACGGCTGGACCGCTACCAGGCTAGCAAACTTGACCCTACGCGAATAGGGCGCTTTTTAGCGTTGTTGGGCACCCCGCAACAATATTTCCCATCCATTCACATTGCGGGTACCAAAGGTAAAGGGTCCGTAGCCGCACTGTGTGCGGCTGCATTGCGGGCGGCTGGGCTGCGGGTCGGGTTGTATACCTCGCCCCATATGCAAGATTTTCGGGAGCGGGTGCGGATTTTGACGCCGGAGGATGACGACGGCCGTATCTCTGAAGGCACTTTTGTCCACCTGCTCAACGACGTGCTGCGCCCCGCCATTGACCAAATACCCGACGTGACCTGGTTTGAACTTCTCACCGCCATAGGGTTTTGTCATTTTGCCCAGGAAGGGGTGGACGTGGCCGTGGTGGAGGTGGGACTGGGCGGGCGATTAGACGCTACCAACGTAGTCACGCCCTTGGTTTCGGTAATTACCAGCCTCAGCCTGGACCATACTTACTTTCTGGGCGATACGCTGGCAGAAATCGCTTATGAGAAAGGGGGCATTATTAAGCCGGGGGTTCCCGTGGTAACGGCCGTGCAGCCCCCCGAAGCGCTGCAGCGCTTGCGCGAAATTGCCGCCGAACGTCAGGCTCCCATGATTGAGATTGGCCGGGACTACACCTTCCGCAGCCTGGAACACGGCCCGTGGGGGCAAGATGTGCAGGTGCAGCGCCACTTGCCTACCGGTGGGCGGCAGCATGAGTTGCACATCCCCCTGGCGGGAGAGCACCAGCAGCTGAATGCGGCGGTAGCCCTGGCAGCCCTGCACGTGGTGCAGCCCCATTTCCCTACCCTCACTGACGCCGTTATTGCCCAGGGGATGGCCCAGGCTGAATGGCACGGCCGTTTGCAAATTTTGCACCACGCGCCCCAAACGCCCACTCTACTGGTAGATGTGGCCCACAACGTAGACTCCGCCATCCGCCTGGCCCAGGCCCTCACCCACGAATATCAATACCGGCGGCTTTTCCTGATTTTTGGCATCAGCGCCGATAAAGATGCATATGGCATGATGACCCATCTGTTTCCTCTGGCGCATCAGGTCGTTGCCACTGCTTCTACCCACCTGCGTGCCTTGCCGGTGGCTGAGCTGGCTGCCCAGGCAGCAAAATCGGGCTTTGTGGTGCAAGAAGCAAGTGATGTGCAAACGGCCGTGACCCGCGCTTGGCAACTTGCTGTTCCTGATGACCTCATTTGCGTCACCGGATCTATTTTCATCGTAGGAGATTTGCTAAATCAATGGGAAAGTCTAAAATCTCGACTATTACAAACCGATCATACGCCATCATAACCGTAGATATCTGCCAACAACGCGCCTGACACCCCGTATCCGACACTTCATACCTAAAACAGCGAGACGCCATGCACTCAGACGACTACGAACTTAGTCAATACCCAGACCTGATGTCCGTTTTTGAGGAAGACATCCTTGACCTCAAAGAAATAGAGGACGCGGACGGCTTTATTACCTGTCCCTTCCTGCCCTTGCGCGATGTGGTCCTTTTCCCACAAATGGTCATGCCCCTCTTTATTGGCCGGGAACGCTCTCTGGCTGCCATTCAAGCGGCCGTTAACAACGACGAAACGCTCATTGTTGCTTCGCAAATCGACAGCGAAATCTTGGATCCCCGCGCCGACGACATCTTTCCCATCGGCACCCAGGTCACCATTGGGCGCGTGCTGCGCATGCCCGATACCAGCACCAGTGTTCTGGCCCAGGGCCGGCGGCGGGTAGAAATCGTCGCTTTCACGCAATGGGACCCCTATATTCGCGTGCGCGCGCGCCCCATCTACGAACCCGACGACTGGCATGATAAAACGGAAGCCCTCATGCGTGCCGTGATGACCCTATTTGAGCGAGTAGTGACGCTGAACCGGGCCTTGCCCGAAGATGCCTATACCTTTGCCCTCAACATCGACGAGCCGGGCTGGCTGGCCGACTTTGTCGCTTCGACCATTTCTATGCCCCTGGATGCCCGGCAGGAAATCCTCAGCATTTTTGAACCAACCCGGCGGCTGCAAAAAGTGAGCATTGCCCTGGCCAAAGAGCTAGAAGTGCTGGAGTTGGAGGACCAAATTCAGCACCAGGTGCAGCAAGAGGTGGAAAAAACCCACCGCGAGCATTTTCTGCGCGAACAAATGCGCGTTATCCAGGGTGAATTGGGGGAATTAGATGTTTTCGCCCAAGATTTGCAGGAAATTGAAAGCGCCATCGAGAAAAAAGCGCTGCCCGATGAAGTGCGGGCCAAAGTAGATAAAGAAATCGCCCGGCTGAAAGCCATGCCGCCCATGTCGCCAGAGGTGGGCATCATCCGCACCTACATTGATTGGATTCTGAGCTTGCCCTGGCTAGAAGAAACCGATGACAATCTGGATGTCACCCACGCGGAAAAGGTGCTGGAGGATGACCATTTTGGCCTGGACAAGGCGAAAGACCGCATTCTGGAGTACATAGCCGTGAAGAAAATTGCGGCCCAGACCATGCGCAGCCCCATTTTGTGCTTTGTGGGGCCACCCGGAACCGGCAAAACATCCATCGGCCGTTCCATTGCCCGCGCTTTGGGTCGAGAGTTTATTCGTATTAGCCTGGGTGGGGTGCGTGATGAGGCTGAAATTCGCGGACACCGTCGTACCTACATTGGCGCGCTGCCCGGACGCATTATTCAGGCGATGCGCCGTGCCGGTACTCGCAATCCCCTTTTCATGCTGGACGAGGTGGACAAGCTGACCTTTGACTTTCACGGCGACCCGGCAGCCGCTTTGTTAGAGGTGCTAGATCCGGAGCAAAACAATACCTTTGCTGACCATTATCTGGATTTAGACTTTGACCTGTCAAAAGTGATGTTTATTACTACGGCCAATTATTTAGACCCCATTCCCCCGGCGCTGCAAGACCGCATGGAGGTGATTGAGTTCTCCGGTTATTTGGAGGAGGAGAAGCTGGAAATTTGCCGCCGCTTTTTGGTGCCGCGGCAGATGGAGCAGCATGGGTTGGTAGAATTGGGGATTAAGTTTGAAGATGAGGCGTTAACGGCCGTACTCCGCAACTACACCCGCGAAGCCGGCGTGCGCAACCTGGAACGGGAAATTGCCAACATTTGCCGCAAAATCGCCCGCATTGTTGCCGAAGATACCCCCCCCCCTAAGCGCATTACGGCCAAAAAAGTTGCTGAACTGCTTGGCCCTGCTCGCTTCAGCCAGGAAATGCTGCAAGAGCGGGACGAAATCGGCGTGGCTACCGGTGCAGCCTGGACCATGTCCGGTGGCGAAATCATGTTCATCGAAGTCAACCTCATGCCGGGCAAAGGCCATCTTACCCTCACGGGGCAGCTAGGGGAAGTGATGCAGGAAAGCGCCCAGGCGGCCCTTACTTACACCCGCAGCCAAAGTGCAGCCCTGGGCATTGACGAGAAGTGGTTTGAAGAAAAAGACATTCATATTCACCTGCCCGAAGGGGCTGTGCCCAAAGATGGCCCCTCCGCGGGGGTGGGGCTGGCAGTAGCTCTCATCTCCGCTTTTACCAACCGCCCCATTCGCCGCGACGTGAGCATGACGGGGGAGATTACCCTGCGCGGGCGGGTGCTGCCCGTGGGGGGTGTGCGCGAAAAGGCGTTAGCCGCCCGGCGCGCCGGCATCAAAACCTTCATCTTGCCCAAGCGGAATGAAAACGACCTGGAGACTATCCCCAAAGAGCTGCGCCGCGACCTGGAGTTTGTGCTGGTAGAGCGCATGAGCGAGGTGTTAGCGCACGCTCTGGCCCAGCCCCAACCTTCTCCTTGACGTCGCCGCGGTATGCTTAACGCGCTGGTATGCCCGCGACAGGGTTGTTGCGGTTACACGTTCTTCCCCGTTTTCGCTCCCATTTCATTGATGTAGGCCAATGATTGATGGCGAAAGTAGGTGTTGTACAGCTCGGCGTAGTGGCCGCTTTCGGCCATCAGCGAAGTGTGGCTGCCTTCTTCAATGATGCGCCCTTTTTGCAGCACAATAATGCGGTCAGCGGCGCGTACCGTGGAGAGGCGGTGGGCAATGATGATAGCGGTGCTGTTGGCCATAATCAGGTTGAGCGCCTGCTGAATCTGGCTTTCGGTGAAGGGATCTACGCTGGCGGTGGCTTCATCTAGGATGAAGATGCGCGGGGATTGCACCAGCACGCGGGTGAGGGCGACGAGCTGCCGCTGCCCCATGGACAACCGGCTGCCACGCTCGCCCACGGCGCTGTGCAGGCCGTCGGGCAGGGTTTCCAGCCATTCGCCATCGCCAATGCGCCGGGCCATCGCCTCAATTTCGGCATCGGTGGCCGCGGGACGGCCGTAGCGAATATTGTCCGCCACCGTGCCCGCAAACAAAAAGGGAACCTGGGATACAATGCCCAATTGTTGGCGATACGTCACCAGGTCAAAGCGACGAATGTCCCGCCCATCCACGCGAATTTCCCCTTTCTGAAACTCATAAAACCGGGCCACCAGCTTGATAATGCTCGACTTGCCCGCGCCGGTGTGCCCCACCAATGCCACGCTTTCTCCTGGCGCAATGGTTAGCGAGAAATCTTGCAGCACCTGCTCCTGCTGCGAATACTGAAAATACACCCGTTCAAAAGCAATTTCGCCGCGCAGGTGTTCAACCGGTTCGCGGGCGGTTTGCGTTACGGCCGATTCTACGTCCATCAGGGCAAAAACCCGCTCAATGGCAGACAACCCTGCCTGGAATTGGCTCCAAAAGGCGGAAAGGTTAGTCACGGGGAACCAGAAGCGGTCTACGGTGGTGACAAAGAGGTACCAGGCGGCCACGCTGATGAGACCAGCCACGGCGCTGCGCCCCCCAAAATAGACCAGCACGGCCGTAGCAATTCCCGCCAAAATATTCAACGTGGGAAAAATATTCGCCAGCACAAAGGCGCGGCGCACGTTAATGGCATAAGATTGGCGGTTAACATCCATAAACTCATTGTAAATCGCCTGCTCCTGGCGGAAATTCTTGGCCACGCGAATGCCCGTCACCGCTTCCTGAATTGCCTTGTTCACCTCCCCCACAGCCCGCGAGCTTTGGCGCGTCACCCGGCGAGCCAGCCGCCGAAAGCCCAGCGCCGCCGCCACCACCAGCGGCGTCATCACCAACACCAGCAGCGTTAGCTGCCATTCAATGCTGAACAGCACGCCAATGAGAATGATGGCGACGGAAAGTTGATTGATGACGTCAGTGGCAATGATGAGAACCTCGCCAAACTCCTGGGTGTCGCTGGTAATACGGCTGACAATCCGCCCGGAGCTAAACTCATCGTAGAAGGAGAGGTCCTGGCGCGCGGCGGCGGCAAAAGCATCTTTGCGCATTGCTAGCACCGTGTCGGCAATGATTTCAGCCGTAAGCTGGCGGCGCACCCAGTTCAAGGCCCACACGCCCACGCCCACCACAAAGGTAATGCCAATGAGGAATGGCATCAGCCGGTCATCTCCCTGGGTGGCAATCAGGTCAATGCCGTTGGTGATGATGAGGGGGAGAGCGGCGCTGGCCAGCGCCAGCAGAAAGATAGCCGCCGTCACCACCAAAATTTTGCGGCGATGGGGCCGGAAATAGTGCAGGATGCGGCGCACTAATTCTTTGTCGTTGTATTTTCGGTCATAAGCCTCGGCATCGAGGCCGCGCATTACGGCTGCCATAATGAAAGAATAAATGATGAATATTGAATGATGAATGGAAAGCAACTAATTCATCATTCAGTATTCCAAATTCCGCATTAAAGAATGCGTTGTCCTAGTAAAGAGGCCGCCAACTCGACGGCTAATTCAGCGGTTTTGTTACGGTCGTCGAGGATGGGGTTGATTTCGACAATGTCCAGCGAGTGGACGCGCCCGCTGTCGCCGAAGATTTCCATGAGGAGGTGCGCTTCGCGGTAGGTGAGGCCGCCGGGCACGGCCGTTCCCACTCCCGGCGCTTCATCGGGGTCCAGGCTGTCCATGTCCAGGCTCACGTGCAGGCGGGGCAGATGGCGCAGCCGGTCTAGCGCCTGGCGGGCCACGGCAGCAATTCCCAGCTCGTCTACGTGGCGCATGGTAAACACACTGACGCCACTGTGGGTTAGCCGCTCCCGCTCCTGATCATCCAGGTCACGGATGCCGATTTGCACGACGTTGGTGGGTTGCAGTTTGGGGCCGGGGTAGCCAATGTTAACCAGCTTCTCGGCGCCATCCCCCACCAGCGCGGCCACGGGCATGCCGTGAATGTTGCCGCTGGGGGAGGTCTCTGGGGTGTTAAAGTCGCCGTGGGCGTCAATCCAAATGAGGCCCAGTGGCTCATCCTGGGCGGCAGCGGCCACAGACCCCATGCTGATGCTGTGGTCGCCACCCAAAAAGAGGGCAAAGTCCCCTTTTTGGACGCATGTACGGCCGAATTGGTACACATTTTCGCACACGGCCGTGACTGCCTTCAAGCGCCGCCCTTTGCCCTCCACTACCTCTTCTTCCGGGTTGGGCACGGAGACGTTGCCTTCATCAAAAACCTGGTGACCCAGGCGTTCCAGGCGTCCTTGCAGCCCGGCGTAGCGAGCGGCGCTAGGCCCCATGTCTACGCCGCGCCGGTTTTGGCCCAAATCCATAGGCACGCCAATGATGCGCACAGTTCGTTTCAAAGCGTGGTTGCTCCTTGATGGTTGATTAGTGGGTTATTGTGGCTGATTCTGCCCCAGAAGGCAAAAGGACACGGCCGTTGCTCATTTCCCTTGCACCGCTGCCCCCTTGCCGCCCTGCCTGGCAACTGGTGTATAATTCCTGCCTATGCCCGTCGAAATATTACATTGTGGTCGTATGCCCTGGCCCGTTGATTGGCCGGCCTTATTTGGCCGGGAAGCGCCCCTGCACCTGGAAATTGGCTTTGGCGGGGGGCAGTTTTTGCTCGATTTAGCCCGCAAACGGCCGTCTCTCAACCTGGTGGGTCTGGAAATTTCCCTGCCGTCGCTGCGCAAAGTGGCTGACAAACTGGAGCGCGCGAGGCTATCCCATGTGCGTATCTTCCAGGGCGGGGCGGAGACTTTTTTGTGGGCGCTGTGCCTGCCGCAAAGCGTAAGCGGCGCCTATGTGAACTTCCCTGACCCCTGGCCTAAGGCGGCCCATCACCACAGGCGGCTAGTCAACGGCCGTTTCCTACATCTGCTCGCCACGCGCATGCAGCCGGGGGCTATTTTGGACATTGCCACCGACCACGACAACTACGCGCCTGTCATTGCCGAGGTGTTGGCCCAAACACCCTACTTTACCAGCCGCCTACCCATGCCCTTTGCGACCACTGATGACGAGCGCGTGCGCACCAAGTATGAGCTAAAAGCATTGGCAGAAGGGCGCACCTGCCGCTATTTCAAGTGGCGGCGCAATGAAGTGGCGGCTCCCAATGTGTTCTCTATTCCCCAGGAGTTAGAAATGCCCCACGTTGTCATGTATTCCCCGCTGATGCTGGACGAGATCGCAGCGCAGTTTGCGACGCGCTATGTGCCAACGGACGCGGCGGAGATTAAGTTAATTGCTATGTATCAAGACCCCGACGGCCGTAGCTTGCTGGTAGACGTGTACGTCAACGAGTCCCCCATGAGCCAGCGGGTCGGTTTGACCATTCGCGTGCGGCAGAACGGCCGTCTCGTCATTGGGCTGCACGAAATAGGCTTTCCCCGGCCTACTCCTGGCATTCATCATGCCGTAGCCGCCCTGGCTGACTGGGTAGCCAGCCTGCACCCGGAAACGGTGGTGGAGAGCAGCACGGTGCTGACGGCTGGGTGACCGCTTTGAATTCTGAAGCCGATTTAGCCAGCCTGCAAGCCGAGATGCGGGCATGCCGCCGCTGCCTGGAGGCGGGGCACGCTATTACGCCAGGGGCTATTTTTCGGGGCACGGCCGTGGCCCAGGCCATGCTCATAGGGCAGGCCCCAGGGGTGACGGAGATGGAGGCGCAGCGGCCGTTTAACGCCGGCAGCGGGCGGCGGTTGTTTCAATGGCTGGGGGAGGCGGGCTGGCGAGAGGATGAATTTCGAGCGCGACACTACATGACAGCCGTGACCAAGTGTTACCCTGGCAAAGCGGCCAACGGCAAGGGGGATCGCGTGCCCAGCAAGGCCGAACAGTTTCTCTGCCGCCCTTTTTTAGACCAAGAAATTGCCCTGGTTAATCCCCGCCTGATGATGTTGGTGGGAGGATTGGCTATCAAGCTGTTGTATCCTAACCGTGCCAAATTACATGAGGTGATTGGCACGGCCGTTTATTTCGCGCCCTCCGCATTGACCCATCCTGTTAACTTTAACTATTCTGATGGCCAACTCATCACTGACCAAGAGCAGCTAAAAGCCAAAATAACGCAGGGGGAAAACGGCCGTTTTGTCGTGCCCTTGCCCCATCCTTCCGGGGCCAGTCTGTGGCCCAACAAGCCAGCCAACAAGGCCCTCATCACCAGCGCCGTGCAAATGCTCGCCACCTTGCGCCAGGCGTGGCGCTTGTGAACGGATTGCCGTGCGCCGATAACCGTTTGCCTCTTCGCCATCTCCACACGCTTTCTCAACATACCCGCACCAGAAAGAAATAGCTTTTGTGTCAATTCCATACGGTAAAAGAGGCATTTTGTATCTATGCAGTTCGAAAAATGTGTCTGTTTCTAAAACTTGCTTTGGGCATCCATAAATAAAACTTAACAAGAATTTTGATGGAATTGACAAAACATGGACACAAGCCGTACACTGCCAATCGTTATCGCATTGCGCCAACTTTACCAAGGCACTATTTCCCGGGACAGTGTCGAAGTGAAAAAATTTACCCAAATATCTTAATTTCGGAGGAAAACGATGAAACTTTCGCGTAAACTGATGGTTCTGTTTGTCTTAGTAGCAGCTTTGGTTATGGCTATTGCCGCTCCGGCATCTGCCAAGGAAAAACCGGCTCCTTTTGAAAACTCTGTTGTGGATGTTGCCATTGCTGTTAATTCAGATGGCCCCTTTGCTGGCAGCTTCGACACCCTGATTGCGGCAGCCTCTTGTACTAACCTGGTTAAACCCCTGGATCGCAAACCTGGAGTTACCGTATTCGCGCCGACTGATGACGCTTTTGCTCAGCTTGGTCTAAACGAAACCAATATTTGTGATGCTCTCCCCCGCAAGGATTTGTCCAACATTCTGCGCTATCACATTGCCTGGGGTACTTTGGCAGCTGCTGACGTGGTAATGATGGATACCATTCGCATGAGCAACGGCGGCATTGTCGATGTAACTGTCAATGACGATGGTGTTTTCGTCAACGACTCTCAAGTGATTGTTACAGACGTATTTGCTGACAATGGTGTGATCCATGTCATTAACGCAGTGCTGTTGCCCTAGTTTAAATTCAACAGATTGTTAGAGAAAAGGGTAGGTTTAAAACCTGCCCTTTTTCGTTTGGATTTACGAGTTTCTAGCCTGCAACGGCCGTTCCCCCCCGCCTTTGCTGACCGGCGGCACCGTTAACCCCTTTTCACCATCCCCGTCACCTTCCACCTGAAATGGCGGCTCATTCCCCGGCAGCAGCGCCACCTGCAATACCTCATCCAAATGTTGCACCGGAATCAGCGTCAAATCTTCGCGGATGCGTTCCGGCAGTTCCGGAATATCTTTGGCGTTATCCTTCGGCATAACCACCGTTTTGATGCCAGCCTGGTGGGCGGCAATGGTCTTTTCCTTCAGCCCACCAATGGCTAACACTTTGCCGCGCAAGGTGACTTCACCGGTCATTGCCACATCTTTGCGCACGCTGCGGCGGGTAAAGGCACTGATCACGGCCGTGGCCATACTGATCCCGGCGCTGGGGCCATCTTTAGGCGTCGCGCCATCAGGCACGTGAATGTGAATATTCACTTTGTCAAAGATTTTGGTATCCAGACCCAGTTTGCGGGCGTTGGCGCGGGCATAGGTCAGGGCGGCCTGAGCTGATTCTTGCATCACGTCGCCTAAGGAACCGGTGAGGGTGATACGGCCGTTGCCCTCGCTCAAACTTACTTCAATGGGCAAAACATTGCCGCCAAACTGGTTCACCGCCAGCCCCGTTACCAGGCCCACCTCGTCCTGCTCTTCCGCCACGCCATAGGTAAACTTTTCCGGCCCCAGCAATTCTTCCACAGAATCGGCCGTAACCGTAAATGGCCCCTCTTCGCCGCTGGCAACCTTCACCGCCAGCTTGCGCACCACCGAACCAATGCTCCGCTCTAGCTGGCGTACCCCTGCCTCCCGCGTGTAATGGCGAATCATCTTGCGCAGTGCATCTTCTTCAATGGACACCGGCAGATCGCTGATGCCGTGTCCCTCCAACTGCTTCCTCAGCAGGTAACCTTGGGCAATGGCCAACTTGTCATCCTCAATGTAGCCCGGCATCGTAATGCTCTCCATGCGGTCCAGCAGCGCTGGGGGAATAGTGCTCAACTGATTAGAGGTTGTAATAAAGATGACCTGGCTCAGGTCAAAAGGCACCTCCAGATAATGGTCCGTAAAGCTGTGATTTTGCTCCGGGTCTAGCACCTCCAACAGCGCCGCCGATGGGTCGCCCCGCCAGTCTGCGCCCACCTTGTCAATCTCGTCCAGCACAATCACCGGGTTGCGCGTCTTGGCGTCGCGCAGGGCGCGAATAATGCGCCCCGGAATGGCGCCAATGTAGGTGCGGCGATGGCCGCGAATTTCGGCCTCATCCCGCACCCCGCCCAGGCTAATGCGCACCATCTCCCGTCCAATAGCCCGCGCCACCGACGTGGCGATAGAGGTTTTGCCCACGCCGGGCGGGCCATTCAGGTTGATGATGGCGCCTTTCATTTTGTTGCCCGCTAGCTTGCGCACCGCCACATACTCCACCATGCGCTCTTTCACATCTTCCAGCCCGTAATGGTCTTCATCCAAAATCTGGCGCACGTGGTCAATTTCCAGGTTATCTTCCGACATAACATTCCACGGCAGTTCGGTGAGCCATTCCAGGTAAGTGCGAATAACGCTGGCTTCGGCGGACTGTGGCCCCTGGTATTCTAACCGCGAAAGCTCGCTGCAAGCCCGTTCCTGCACATCGGGGGGCATCTCAGCCTCCAAAATTTGCTTGCGCAGTTGCTCAATAATGTCGTCGCCCTCTTCCCCCAGTTCTTTGCGAATGGCGCGCATTTGCTCGCGCAGCATAAAGTCTCGTTGGGCTTTGTCAGCGCCGGCGCGGGCATCATCCTGAATCTTGGCCCGAATTTCGGCCACTTTGGTTTCTCGTTTCAGATAGTCCAGCACTTTTTCTAGGCGAGATGCGCCGTCCAGGTTGGTAAAGAGTTCTAGTTCAAAGTCAAAAGGCAGGTTAAGCAGCCCGGCGATGTAATCGGCCAGGTCGCCGGCGGTTTCTTTGCTGCGGGTGTGGGCCATGATTTGCTGGTTGGCCTCGCCCAGGGTGTCGGCGTATTGTTCCAGGTAGGCGATGGTTTCGGCCATGATGTCGGCGGGTTGGCTGTCGGTACGGCCGTCTAACTCTGCGTACAGCCCCGTTAAGAAGGGATCCGTTTCCTCAATAACCAGAAACTGGACCCGCCGGTGTAGTTCTACCAGCATCTGTACCCCTGCGTGAGGGGTGCGCAGCACATCACGCACTGTCGCCAGAATGCCCACGGGCGCCAGGTCATCGGTGCCCGGTTCCTCCAATTCCGCGTTGTACTGCACCAGGATAAGCAGGTCGCCCCCTTGCTCTAAAGCAGCCTGAGCCGCTGCCAGCGAGCGCCGCCGTCCAATAGAAATGGTGGTGGTAATGCCGGGAAACACGGCTCCACCGCGCAGAGGAATGACGGGAATTTTAGGAGTGTGTGTTTGACTCATCAATAACCTCTTTTGGCCGTAACGGCTTTGGTTGAGTATGCCAGGAGTGAAGCAATGATGCAATGGCCCAAAGATATTGTAGGGTGTAATGTTAACTTTGCACTTGAAGTTTGTCAGAATTGGGTTAGAAGGGTGCAATTGGGCATGGGATGTGGGGATAATTGGTGGTTGGCACAGGGTGCAATGGTGGTAATTTGTAATTTGTACTCTTTATTTGGAGGTGACTGTGAAGGATCATTTGTTGCGTGTAATCGCTAAGGAAGCTGGCGTGCGCGCTTTTGTGGTGATAACAACTCAACTGGCGAATGAGGCGGCGGAGAAGCATGAGACGCTGCCCACGTCTACGGCCGTACTGGCGGAAGCCCTGACGGCGGGCACGCTGCTGGGAGCCATGCTGAAGGTACAACAGCGGGTAGCGCTAAAGCTGGAAGGGGATGGCCCGGTGCAGAAGGTGATTGTGGAAGGGGATAGCTACGGCCGTATTCGCGGCTACGTGGCTAACCCAGATCTAAACCTGCCCTTGCGGTTGGGCGAGCAAGATACGGCCGCTGCTTTGGGCAGCCAGGGGCAGCTGGTGGTGGTACGCAACCTGCGCCTGAAAGAGCTGGCCGAAAGCATCACCCCTCTTTCTACGGGTATCATTGCCGACGAGCTAACCCGTTACCTGAATCAGTCTGAGCAGGTGCCTTCGGTGGCGCAGCTAGGCGTGCGTCTGGATGAGGCAGGCAAAGTAGCCTACGCCGGGGGGCTGCTGGTGCAAGCTTTACCCCCTTACGACACGATCGTGTTGCAGCAGTTAGCAGAGCGGGTGGCGGAAATGCCACCGGTGGCGGAATTGTTGGCCAACGACCACACGGCTGAGGAACTAATGGCTATGGTGTTGGCGGGAATTGCGTACGAGGTGCTAGAAGAACGGCCGTTATCCTTCCAATGCAATTGTAGTTGGGACCGCACCTGGAAGGCTTTGATTACCCTGGGCGCCGACGAAGTGCGCGAGATGCTGGAACATGAAGGCCGCGCTGAAGTAGAGTGCCATTTTTGCCACACCGAATACCATTTCGACGCCGAAGATTTGCAGATGATTTTGCAGGAGATAGAGACCGGGAATTAGGAGACAGGGATTTGGATGCCCGTTTATTTTGTTCCTTATCCGTCTGTTACGCACCCTTCTGATGCTGACTGCACATTTTTGATGTATTTGTACAGCGTACCCCGCGTCGCTTTGTAAGGCGGCATCTCCCACGCCGCGCGGCGCTGCGCCAGTTCTGTGTCGCTCAAAGCCACGCCCAGGGTGCGCAGCTGTGCATCAATGGTGATGGTGTCGCCATTTTGCACCAGGGCCAGCGGCCCCCCTTCCTGCGCTTCCGGGCAAATGTGGCCGACGATGAAGCCGTGACTGCCACCGGAGAAACGGCCGTCCGTCAGCAGCGCGACTTCTTTTCCTAAACCAGCCCCCACAATGGCGGATGTTGGCGTCAACATCTCCGGCATGCCGGGGCCACCCTTCGGCCCCTCGTAGCGAATCACAATCACGTCCCCCTTTTGGATTTCGCCCGCCTCCAACCCGGCCAGCATCGCCTCCTCCGAGTCATACACCCGCGCCGGACCGGAGAAGCGTTCTCCCTCCTTGCCCGTAATTTTGGCGACCGCTCCTTCTGGAGCCAGATTGCCGCGCAAAATCTGAATGTGTCCACTCTGCTTGATGGGGCTGTCCAATGGCTGAATAATCTCCTGCCCGGCGGCCAAATTCGGCCCGTCGGCCAAATTTTCGGCCACCGTCTTGCCCGTCACCGTCAGGCAGCCGCCGTGCAGGTAGCCATTGTCCAGCAAATATTTCATGACGGCCGGTGTACCGCCCACGTTGTGCAAATCTTCCATCACGAAACGGCCGCTCGGCTTCAAGTCGGCCAAAAAGGGCACACGGTCGCTAATGGTCTGGAAATCGTCAATGGTCAGCGCCACGCTGGCCGTTTTCGCCATGGCAATCAGGTGCAACACGGCATTGGTAGAGCCGCCCAGGGCCATCACCACCGTGATGGCATTCTCAAAGGCTTCCCGCGTCATAATATTGCTCGGTTTGATGTCCCGCTCAAGTAGCAAGCGCATGGCCTCTCCCGCCCGCGCGCATTCATCCAGCTTCTCCGGCGATTCGGCCGGATAGGAGGCGCTGTAGGGCAAACTCATGCCCAGCGCTTCAATGGCTGCGGCCATGGTGTTGGCCGTGTACATGCCCCCGCATGCACCAGGGCCAGGGCAGGCGTGGCGCACAATTTCTTGGCGCTCTTCCTCGCTGATTTTGCCCGCAATGTACTCGCCGTAGCTTTGAAAAGCGGACACAATGTCCAGTTTGTCATACTTGGCGGTGCAGCCAGCGCGAATGGTGCCGCCATAGACCATGATGGCCGGGCGATTTAGCCGGGACATGGCCATGATGCAGCCGGGCATATTCTTGTCGCAGCCGGGCAGAGCAATGAGGCCGTCGTACCATTGGGCGGCCATCATGGTTTCGATGGAATCGGCGATGATTTCGCGGGATTGCAGGGAGTAGCTCATGCCGTCGGTGCCCATGCTGATGCCGTCGCTGACGCCGATAGTGTTGAAGCGCATCCCCACCAGGTCAGCGGCTTCTACCCCTTCTTTGACTTTGGCCGCCAGGTCGAGCAGGTGCATGTTGCAGGTGTTGCCCTCGTACCAGACGGAGGCGATGCCCACCTGGGCTTTATCCATGTCGGCAGGCTGTAAACCGGTAGCGTACAGCATGGCCTGCGACGCCCCCTGCGCTTTGGACTGGGTAATACGTGCGCTGTATTTATTGAGTTGGGTCATATCTCCTCTTTATTCTTCTCCTACAAATCGATGATGAACCCCCCCGCCGCTAATGCCAGCGCGCCCAAACCCATCCAGCGCAGCCCAGGCACCCAGGCCCGGAATAAAATCCTGGCATTTTCTCGTCGCATTTCCCAGGTCGCCTGCTGGTTGTGGAGGGCCTGCCGATTTTTTTGTAGCGTCTCGTTCTGGAAGGCGCTGAAGGTGTCACGGACAAAGACGAAGCCACCGTAGACGAAAACGGCCGTGCCCAACAAAATCAGCGGTAGGCCCACCCCGTGCAGCCAGACGCCGCGGGTATCCCCTGCGCGCAGCAGCGGTGCTACCGTCTCCGCCCCTATGGACCAGAGAATAGAGCCAACAAATAATGTGGCCAGGAGTAATAGCCAAAAATATTCCCGCACCGTTTTTTTTGTAGTTTGCTTGCGCTTTGTCATGAGTTTAGAACACCTTTCGCCAATAATGCCCCCTTTCCACCTGCGTAAAGCCCAGGCTGTCATATAGCGCATTGGCCGGAATCATGTCGCCGGTTTCTACTGCAACGTCTACTGCGCCCATAGTTTGCAGGCGCAGCAGCCCTTCCTGCATCAGCGCCTTGCCCAGGCCACGCTGCCGGTGTTCGGGGTGGGTACATACCGGCTCGAAGATGCCGCGCCGGTTCACGTTATCATAAGGGATGCCCACGTAGCTGGCAAAAGTACCATCTGGGGCCACAACCACCAAATCCAGGTATTGGCGGAAGCTGGGCGCGTTACGCGTGAACCATTGGTATTCCTCGGCGGTATGGAAGGTGCGTCCAAAAGCGGCATTGAGCAGGTCGGCAATTTTTTGGCAGTCGGCCAAATCTTCAGGGTTGGTGGTGCGCAGAGTGTACCCGGCAGCCACCTGGGGTTTGGCTAAGGCTTGCTCGCCAAAGCGCTGGTGGCGAATGACGCCGCCGTAGTTCATCTGCTCGTAGCCGCGGGTGGCTAACATCTCCTGGCGGCTGGCATCGTAGTCGTAAACGAAGAAGTGAATTTGCTGGCCGTCGCCTTCTTTCATGGGGCCGCGCAGGTGCGCTTCGGCCCAATCCACCATTTCTGGCTCCAGGTGGCGGTAGTGGGGGTGAACTTCCAAGTAGACGGTGCTGGGGCCGTCGCGGTGAACGATGCCTACCAGTTGGCCGGATTCCGTTTCCCAAAGGTAACGGCCGTGCATCCAATCCGGGTTGCCAGTGGGACGCGCATCATAAAAGCGCAGGCCCTCCCAGCGGCGCATGTCCCAATGGTGGCCCAGGGGGATGAGGGGCACGCAGTCAATTAAAAAGCGGTAGACGCGCCAGTAGTCGGCTTCGGTTTGGGCGGGGCGGTTGTGAATCATAACTTCTTCCTTTTTGGAGATTGGAGACTAGAGACTGGAAGTCTCCAGTTTTCAGTCATCAGTCATCAGTCTTCAATCTCTCTCACGAATGCTTGCACGGCCGTTTCCACCTCGCCCTCTTTCTCCAACGTCAGCATATGCCCCGTATTTTCCAGAATGAGCAGCCGTGCGTTGGGGATTTGCGCCGCCAGGAACTCGCTGAACTTGGGCGGGGCCATTTTGTCTTCGGCGGCGCCAATGACCAGGGTGGGCGCTTCTATTTTTGCCACTCGCTCGCGGGCGTCGAAAGCGTTGCAGGCCACAAAATCGCCGTGCAGGACCGCGGGGGTCGTTTGCCGCAGGCGTTCCAGTCCCGCCTGGCGCACGGCGTCAGGCACATGCCGCGCCCAGGCGTATTTGGCCACAAAGGCAGTAGCGGCGGCAAAATCGCTGGCAACCTGCTGCAAAATGGCGGCGGAGACGGGCAGGCGCGCGCCGGTGGCCAGCAGCACCAGCCCCGCCAGCCAGGGTGGGCGGCGCAGGGCCAGCTCTTGGGCGATGGCCCCGCCCATGGAGTGCCCGGCCAACACGACATTTTCCAGCTTGAGGGCGCGGATGAAGCTGGCGACGACGTCGGCGTAGGCGTTGATGGTGTCGCGGCCGGGGCCGGGGGAACGGCCGTGTCCGGGCAAGTCGAGGGTGACAACGGCCGTGTCCGCCAAACGCCGCAGCCCGGCAGGCCAATCCAGGTGAGAGCCACCCGCGCCGTGAATGAGGAGGAGCGCCGGGCCGCCTTCGCGGCCTTGTTGGGTGTAATAAATGGGCGTGTTGTTGACGGTTATTGTTGGCATGACGTTAAGTGTAACCTGATATGGAGGGCCTGTCAGCAGCAAAACCGCTAACAAGATTTGACAAATTTTGGGAATTTGTCAAATCTAATCCTGCTCGATCTCTGCCATGCAACGTAGGTTTTTTATAGGTGGCAGGCCATGCTGACCCTGCTAAAATCGCAGGGAAACAATTAACAATGAACCATGAATGGTGAATGGTGAAAACGAAAATTCATCTTTTACCCTTCATCCTTTCCCAGGAGCTTCCCATGAACAAATTCATCATCGAAGGGGGCCATCCCCTCAACGGAACCATCACCGCCAGTGGCAACAAAAACGCGGCGCTGAAGCTGCTTCCCGCCTGTTTGCTCACCGACGAACCCATTGTCTTGCACAATATTCCCAATATTCAGGACGTGCGCAATACGCGCCTGATTTTGCAAGACCTGGGCGCCGAACTGACAGACCTGGGGGGCGGAAGCTGGCGCATCCACGCCCACAATGTGACCAAAACGGAGCTGGATGCGGAGCTGGCGGCGCGCATTCGCGCCTCTTTTGTCTTTTCGGGGCCAATGCTGGCACGGCTGGGGGAGGTGACGCTGCCCTTGCCCGGCGGCGACGTGATTGGCGGACGGCCGTTAGACACCCATATTCGCGGGCTGGAGGCGTTGGGGACGGCCGTTTCCATGACCCAGCGCGGCATCTTCCGCATGGTGGCCCGGCCCCTGCGCGGCGCAGGCTACCTGCTGCAGCCGGAAGCCAGCGTTACCGCCACCGAGAACACCATTATGGCGGCCGTACTGGCCCAAGGCGAAACCGTCATTGACAATGCCGCCTGCGAACCCCACGTGCGCGATTTGTGCCATTTCCTCAACCAGATGGGCGCCAAAATCGACGGCATCGGCTCCAACCGCCTGACCATTCAGGGCGTGGAGCGGCTGCACGGCACGGAATTCCGCATTGGCGCGGACTTCATGGAGGTGGGCAGCTTCATTGGCGCGGCCGCCATCACCGGCGGGTCTGTGCGCATTCAGCGGGCCGACCCCCATTACCTGGGCATGATTCGCCTGGTGTACGAAAAGCTGGGCGTCTGTTTTGAGGTGGATGGCGAAGACATTGTGGTGCCCGCCGACCAGCCGCTGGAGATTCAGTCGGCGCTGAGCGGGCGGGTGCTGGAGGTGAAGCCTATGCCCTGGCCCGGCTTTCCGCCCGACCTGATGAGCATTTTGGTGGTGATGGCCACCCAGGCCCACGGCTCGGTGCTGCTGCACGACTGGATGTATGAAAGCCGCTTTTTCTTTGTGGACAATTTGAACTTTATGGGGGCGCGCACGGTGCTGTGCGACCCGCACCGGCTGATGGTGCAGGGGCCGTCGCCGCTGTACGCCAGCCCTCACGGCGTGCCCAGCCCGGACATTCGCGCCGGGATGGCGCTGGTGCTGGCGGCGTTGGCGGCCAAAGGAACCAGCACCATTCATAACATTCAGCAAATTGATCGGGGCTACGAACGCATTGACGAAAAATTGCAGGCCCTGGGCGCGCAGTTGCAACGCGTGGAAAACTGATAACAAAAAAAAGAAACCGTTTAGACCTGCGAGATTTCTGCCAGAGGAACACGGCAAGAACTTAATGTAAAATCTCGCAGGTCTTTTTTGTTCATTGTTCTTTGTTAATTGTTGCTTGTTTTCTCCGGCCATTGGCGGCCAAGGTTCTTGCGCATTTTTTCCAGGTAGGCTTGCTCCAGGTCGATGCCGGTGTAGTTGGCCAGCTTGAGGGTGTAGGCCAGCAGGTCGGCCAATTCGCTGCGCAGGCTGGCTCGCCCGCGATTGATGGCTTCCTGGTGGGCTTCGGCGGGAGAACGGCCGTCTCCCTCTAAGCGCTTGCCGTCCACCCAAATTTTCACCAACTCGCTGGCAATTTCCCCCATTTCCTCCGTGAGCAGAATGTAATTAAAGAAGAGGTCGGGGTCGAACTGCTTGTCGTTGTCAAGCTGGTGGTGGAATTCCTGGTAAGCGGCCAGCTTGCCCTGCTGCAAGAGCCGCGACTGCGACTCCACCTCGGAGGGCGGCTGGGGGGCGTTTCGGTCTAGGGCGGCCTGCACCAGGGCTACCACGTGGTCGAGGTCGGCCTCGTTGGCCAGAAAGTCCAGGTGGCTGACGTCAATGTTCAGCACGGGGATGTCTTGCAGGTTGGAGAGCCACGCCTGGTAGGCGGAGGCCAGCTCGCGGATGTAGTCGGGGTCCATGTCCCGCTCGTAGGGGCGGTCGCGCAGGGCGATGCGGCGCATGACCACATCGTGCTCAGCTTTGAGGTAGAGGATGAGGGTGGGCTTGGGGATTTTTTCGCTGAGGGCGGCGTGAACACGGCCGTACATGGCCAGCTCGTCATCCTTCAGGTTCAGCCAGGCAAACAGCTCATCTTTGGCAAAGGTGTAGTCCGACACCAGCGTGCCGCGCTTCAGCGCCTCCGGCGCCGCCTTGTTCTGCTGGTGGTAGCGGCTGAGCAAAAAGAACAACTGCGTCTGGAAAGCATACCGCTCGCGGTCCTGGTAAAAGTTGGAGAGGAACGGATTTTCTTCAAAGACTTCTAGCAGTAGGCTGGCGTTGGCAAATTTGCCTTGCAGCAGGCGGGCCAGCGTGGTCTTCCCCACGCCAATGACGCCCTCAATGGCGATGAAATGATTGGTCATAGTGTCCTCATGATATGAACAATTAACAAAATTGGCCTCGTAAGAATTTTACAAAAACGGTCGTAGCAGCAGGCTGACGACCAACCCCACCACCGCACCGCCGATGATGTCAGAAAAGAAGTGGCGGGCGAGGGCGACGCGAGAAAGGGCAACGGCCGTTCCCCACAGCAAAAACGCCACCGTCCACAGGGGAAAAAGGAAGGAAAGAGTGATGGCCACGGCCGTTACCCGCGCCGCGTGCCCCGATGGAAACGAAAACTTGTCTGCGCCCAGGCCCCTGTGCGGATCAGACGGCCGTTCCCGCTTGAAGTAATATTTGGCGAGGTAAACCAGAACGGCCGTCAGCGCCACCGTCCACAGCAAAGCCACACTCAGCTCCCGCCAGCGCGTCCAGGTCACGGCAATCACCAGCAGCCAGGCCACGCTGTCCCCCGTGCGCGCCAGCAGCCACGCCAGCCAGCGCCGCCAGCCCGCCTGCCCCCACATAGCCAGCCGTTGTGACCATGCTTCATCCCGCGCCAGCAGTGCCGGCGAAAGCGGCAATTTAACCGCAGAAAGCCCAGAGGACGCCAGGTTTTCTATTTCTTCGCGGTCTTTGCGCCCTTTCTGGTTCATCTTCCTCCCTCATCTCACTCATTAAACAACTCGCCCACGCTGCGCCCCTCGTGAGTGCGCATAATCACCTCACCCAGCAGCCCGGCAACCGTCAAAATTGTCATATTCGGCAAATGTTTTTCCGGCGGAATGGGCAGCGTATCTGTGGTTACAATCTCCTTAATGGGCAGTTCACGCAGACGCTCGGTAGCCGGGTCAGACAAAATGGGGTGGGTAAAGCCCACGTACACGTCCCGTGCGCCCCGTTCCATCACCAGGTTCACCGCCTCCTGAATGGATCCCCCCGTGTCCACCAGATCATCGACAATAATGACGTCCTTGCCCGTCACGTTTCCTATCAGCGACAAAGCCTCCCGCCGCGAATCATTGCCAATGCGCCGTTTTTCCACAAAAGCCAGGGGCAAATCTAGCTCGGCGGCGTAGTTGCGCCCGCGCTTGGCGTAGCCCAAGTCTGGCGTCACCACCACGGCATCCAAATGCTTGGTTTTGAAGTAGTCGGCAATAATGTGGAAAGCGGTCAATGAATCGCCGGGAATTTTGTAAAAGCCCTGAATTTGCCCTGAATGGAGGTCAATGGTCATCCAGCGGTCAGCCCCGGCGACCTCAATCATGTCTGCCAAAAGGCGGGCAGTAATGGGGATGCGCGGCTGGTCTTTTTTGTCGCTTTGCGAGTAGGCCATGTAAGGGCACACCACCGTAATTCGCCCCGCTGAGTCGCGGTTGAGGCAATCTACGGCAATTAGCATCTCCATGATGTTGCGATGCACCGGTTTCGTATGGCTCTGAATAACGTATACGTCTTGCCCGCGCACGCTGCCCTGCAGCCGCACCAAAATGTTGTCGTTAGGAAACTGCATAATGTCCCAGGGGCTTAGCGGAATGCCAATGTAGTCGGCTATCCTTTTTGCTAAATCTGGGCAGCCTGACCCGGCAAATAGCTTGATTTCTCCGTACATACTCTCTTCCAATAGATAGAGATGGAGTTTAGAGATAGAAAGGAGTAGTCTATGCCTGCCTCTATCTCTATCTCTATACGCTATCTTCTTGCGCTAAAGGCCGCTTTCACAATGGTTTGGGCCTCTTGCTGTATTTGCTGCAAATGGGCGGGACCTTGGAAGCTTTCGGCGTAGATTTTGTAGATTTCTTCGGTGCCCGACGGCCGTGCGGCAAACCAACCGTTCTCTGTCACCACTTTCAGGCCACCAATCGCCGCGCCATTGGCCGGGGCGTGGGTCAGCTTGGCCACAATCGGCTCACCGGCCAACTCCGTTGCCACCACCATCTCCGGGGAGAGGTTGGCAAGAATCGCTTTTTGCTGCCGGTCGGCTGGGGCGTCGCTGCGCTCGTACACTGGGCTGCCAAACAGACCCTCCAGGTCGCGGTAATGCTCACCGGGGTCGCGCCCCGTCTTTGCCGTAATTTCCGCCGCCAGCAGGTCCATGATGATGCCGTCTTTGTCTGTGGTCCACACCGTACCATCCCGCCGCAGGAAGGAAGCCCCGGCGCTTTCTTCGCCGCCAAAACCGTAGCTGCCGTCTACCAGCCCATCTACAAAATACTTGAAGCCTACGGGCACTTCGGCCAGTTTGCGTCCCAGATGAGCAGCTACGCGGTCAATCATGGAGCTGGAGACCAGGGTTTTGCCGACGGCCGCATCCTTGCGCCAGCCGGGCCGGTTTTGGAAGAGGTACCAGATGGCCACAGCCAGGTAATGATTGGGGTTGAGCAGCCCGGCGCTGCGGGTGACGATGCCGTGGCGATCGTAGTCGGGGTCGTTGCCAAAGGCGATGTCGAAGCTGTCTTTTAGCCCAATGAGGGAGGCCATGGCGTAGGGTGAGGAGCAGTCCATGCGGATTTTGCCATCTTTGTCTACGGTCATGAAGCGGAAAGTGGGGTCCACGGCCGTATTCACCACCTCCAGGTTCAACCCGTACATCTCCGCCAGGGGTTCCCAGTAAGCAATACCGGCGCCGCCCATGGGGTCTACGCCAATTTTTAGCCCGGCGGCGGCAATGGCTTCCAGATCAACCACCGCTTGCAGGTCGCGCACGTAGGGCGTCACGTAGTCAAAGTGGCGCACGTGGCTGGCCTGCAGGGCCTGGGCCAGGGGCATGGTTTTGACGCCGTGCAGCTTGTGGCGCAGCAGGTCGTTGGCCCCGTCTTGAATGCGTTGGGTAACGGCCGTGTCCGCCGGGCCGCCCGACGGAGGATTGTACTTAAACCCACCGTCGTCGGGCGGGTTGTGGCTGGGGGTGATGACCACACCATCGGCCAGGCCGCTGCTTTTGCCGCGGTTGTAGCTGAGGATGGCGTGGCTGATGACGGGGGTGGGGGTGTAGCCCAGTCCGGCCTGGATCACGACGTTGAGTCCATTGGCAGCGAAGACGGAAACGGCCGTGGCCAGCGCCGGTTCGCTCAGGGCATGGGTATCCATGCCCACAAACAGCGGGCCGGTAATCCCCTCCGCCTGGCGATACGCCACAATGGCCTGGGCAATCGCCGCAATGTGGTCTTCGTTAAATTTGCCATCTAGCGACGAGCCGCGATGCCCCGACGTACCAAAAGCGACCTGTTGCACCGGGTTGTCAGGGTCAGGTTTATGGGTGTAGTAAGCAGAAATAAGCCGGGGAATGTTGGGCAGCAGTTCCGGGGGAGCCGGTTTACCGGCCAATGCGTGCAGTGCCATAATGCCTCCTTGCCAGGGGTACCAAGTTTGACCAATACGTAGCCTTGATTGTACCGGAAGAAGTCTTGGCTATCCACGAATCTGTTGGCAGTCTGCGCAAAGGCCGTGGAACTCTAACAAGTGGCTCTGAATCTGAAAGTTGAAGCGGGTGCTAAGGGCTTGCCCAATTTCGCTGGCTGTACAATTGTCAAACTCAATAACCAGTCCGCAGCGGTTACAAACCAGGTGGTGATGGCTGCCTTCGTCCATCAAAATGTAGTGGGCGGCCCCGGTGCCCTGGTAGATGGGGCGAATCAGTCCCAGCTCGCACAGCAGTTCCAGGGTGCGGTAAACGGTCATACGGCCCACTTTGGGCGTCGTTTCGTGTACCTGGGCCGCCAGGTCGTCGGCGCTGACGTGCCCACCGCAGGCCACCAGGGTTTGCAAAATAGCCCGGCGGGCTTCGGTCAGGCGGTAGCCATTTTCTGTCAGCGTTTGGGTCAGGGAGTGAAGGGTGTCCATGTTACACCTTTTGCCACAAATAGCCGCGTCCTGGCGCAAACAAGAAGGTCAGCACAAAGATGAGGGTGGCGACCAGCACCACAGAAGGGCCAGAAGCGATGTTCAGGTAAAAGGAGATGTAGAGACCGGCAATGCCAGAGAATGCGCCAATGGCGGCGGCAATGCCCATGAGGGTAGGCAAACGGCGCGTGAGCAGCGAGGCGGCTGCCGCCGGTGTGACGAACATTGCCAGCATGAGGGCAATGCCGACTACCTGCAAGGCCACCACAATGGTCACGGCGATGAGAATGAGTAGCAAGTAGCGCAAAAAGGTGGCGGGCAGGCGTAGGGTGGTGGCTAAAACAGGGTCAAAGGAGATGACTAAAAATTCTTTGTAGAATAAGAAGATGGTAACGAGAACCACGCTGCCCAGGATAGCAATGGTCCACAGGTCGCTGACGGTCACGCCCAATAGATTGCCAAAGAGGAAGTGAGCCAGATCTATGGTGTAACTGCCGCTGGCAGAAAGCATGGCTACGCCCAGGGCAAACATGCCGGCGAAGATAACGCCGATGGCGGTGTCTTCTTTCAGGCTGCCTTTTTCGGTCATGACGCCGATGCCCAGGGCGGTGAGAATGCCCATGAGCAGCGCGCCCAGGGCCAGAGGCCAGCCCAGCAGGTATGCGCCGACGACGCCGGGAAGGATGGTGTGGGCCAGGGCGTCGCCAAAGAAAGCCATGCCGCGCAAGACGACATATGCCCCCAGCACGGAGCAGACAATGCCCACGGCCGTTGCTGCCAGCAGCGCCCGCTGAATGAATGCAAATTGGAGGGGGTCGGTTAACCAGGTCATACGATTTACGGACTACGGACTACGGGTTACGGATTATGGGCAACGGTTCATGGCCGTCGCAGCAGGTGTCGGTGAAGAGCAGTTCGCCGTGGTCCAGGCGGTGCATGTGCCCGCCGTAGGCTTTGAGCAGGTTATCGGGGGTGAGCACGGCCGTTGCCGGACCATACCCCACAACCTGCCGGTTCAGCAGCATCACCCGGTCAAACCGCTCTGCCGCCATGTTCAGGTCATGGGTGGCCACTAAAATGGTGACCCCATCGGGGCGCAAACCATCCAAAACCTCAAAAATAGCCTCTTGGCTGGGCACATCTAGCCCCGTCAAAGGCTCGTCTAGCAACAGCAACTCCGCCTCTTGAGCCAGGGCGCGGGCAATAAACACCCGCTGCTGCTGCCCCCCAGAAAGCTCGCCAATCTGCTTCTTGGCCAGGTGGGTGGCATTGACGCGGGCCAGCGCCTGGCGCACCAGTGCCCAATCACGCCGCTTGGGCCAGTGAAAGAAGCCAATTTGCCCCACCCGCCCCATCATCACCACATCCTCCACCGTCACCGGAAAAGACCAGTCAATCTGGCTGCGTTGGGGCACGTAGGCAATGCAAATATGGCCGCCAGGCCCCTGGCCAAAGATGTTGACCTGCCCCTGGCTGGGCTGTAGCGTGCCCACAATCAGCTTGAACAGGGTGCTTTTGCCCGCACCATTGGGGCCAACCACGGCAATGCGTTCTCCGCCTTCTACCTGGAAGGTGACGTTTTGCAAAGCATACTGGCTGCTGCGATTAGTGGTTACCCCCTGGGCGCCGGCGGCATAAGCCACCGACACCTCCCGCAGTTCTAGTGTGGGGGTTTCCAGGTTATGGGTGACGCCGCGGTGGGTAATGTGTCTTACAAGTTCTGCCATATTGATAATTTAGTCCATTTAGGCGGGTAGTCAAATTACCCGGTCGGCAAATGGTCCGACTACCAGATACTATGACTATCAAACTACTCGACTAATCCTTGCACAATGGTGTCTACGGTGGTGCGGAAAAAGCCGATGTAGCTATCGGCGCCGCTGCCGGCCGTTCCCAAGGCGCCCGTGTAGAGGGGCAGCACGCGCACGGTGGCACAGTTGTCAAGTTCAGCCGCGGCCGTTTGGGCCAGGGTGTCGCTGACGGTGGTTTCGGTGAAGAGGGTGCAGACGCCTTCGGCGCGCATGGCGCGGATGAGGTCAGCCAGGTCGGCAGCGGAGGGTTCGGCCAGGGTGCTGAAGCCAGGAATGACGGTGCCTAACACCTCAAAATCGTAGTCGCGGGCAAAGTAGCTGAAGGCGCCGTGATTGGTGACGAGAACGCGCTGCTCTGGGGGGATGGCAGCCAGTTTTTCTGTGACGTAGGTTTGCAGGTCGGCTAATTGACCCAGGTAGGCGGTAGCGTTGGCGTTGTAGATGGCGGCGTTGTTGGGGTCCAGGGTGCTGAGGGTGTCGCGGATGTTGTGGACCCATTGCTCTACATTGTAGATGGAGAACCAGACGTGGGGGTCGGCGCCGGCATGGTTGTGTTCTTCTGTGGGTTCTTCCTCTTCGTGTTCATCTTCTGCATGGACGGTTTCGCCAAAGGCCAGGGGTTCCAGGTTGGCGGAGACGGGTACGATGGGAATGTCTCCGCCGATGGCTTCCAGGTCGTTTTCTAGCCCCTCTTCCAGGTTCCAGCCATTGACGAAGATGACGTGGGCGTGGGCAACGGCCGTTAATTCTGCTGCTCCTGGTTCATAACTGTGGGGGTCCTGGCCTGGCCCCATCAGGGTCATCAAGTCAATGGCCTCTCCGCCTACCTGGGTCACCACGTCGCCGATGAGGCTGGTGGTGGCGACCACGCGCAGCTTAGCGCCATCTAAGGTAACGGCCGTTAGCGGGGGCAACCTCAAGGCGCCACTCTGCGTGGGATCTTCGTCGGCGTGGTTGTCGCTGGCTGGTTGGTTAACTGCCGGCACGCTGGCGTCGCTGCACGCCCCCAAAGACAGCGTCATTATCAACAAGAGCAAAATAATTGCTTTGTTATGTTTAGTTTGCATTGTATCTCCTAACTGATACATCGTACCAATGATATTTTGTACCAATTTTAGCGTTAAATCAGGTGTTGTCAACCCGTTTGAGCGCGGGCTAAAGAAATGGTTACAGAAAGATTGCATTGGCCCAAAGGCCTTCAATTTCTGTTATTTTGGGGCCATGGTATAGGGCGCTTTGGCGCAGAATCTGGCAAAAAAGGAAGGATATGATGAAAAATAGATGGGCAATATGGGTGTTAATGAGCTTAATTATTTTGTTATTGGTAGCTTGTGGTGGTGATGTGGCTGTGCAGGAAGAGGGGAATATGATGGCGGAAACGGCCGTTACCCAATCCGCAGAAAACGACATGCGCGCAGACATGGCTGACAATATGGATGATGATATGCGCGCAGACATGGCCGACGATATGGGTGACGGCATGAACGCAGACATGCCTGAGGACATGAACGGGGAAATGACAGGAGATATGGAAGGTGAAATGGTTGACGACATGGGCGATGACATGAATGCAGACATGGCTGACGACATGGACGATGACATGAGCGACGACATGCACGCAGGCATGGCTGACGACACGGCCATGATGACTAGCGGCCCAGAATGGCTGGCCCTGCCCTTGACCAACGCCCGTAGCGGCGAAACCTTTACCCTGGCTGACTTTTCCGGGAAAACGGTGTTTGTGGAAACGATGGCTACCTGGTGCAGCAACTGCCGTCGCCAACTGCAAAATGTAAGCGCGGCAAAAGGCCAATTGGGAGATGACGTGATTTTTGTCGCCCTGAGTGTGGAAACCAATATTAGCGATGCGGAACTGGCCCGCTATGCCGACAACGAAGGGTTTGATTGGCTCTTTGCCGTGGCCACACCGGAACTCTTGCAAAAGCTGGCGGATGAATACGGCCGTGCCATTTTGAACCCCCCGTCTACTCCGCACTTCATTGTGCGCCCCGACGGCAGCACCACCGACCTGGTCACCGGCATCGATTCCCCCGACACCCTGGTCAACGATCTGCTGGCAGTGGCCATGCAGTAAGCAGTTGTCAGTATCCAGTTATCCGTAAAGGGTGCTTCCGGGAAAGACCAGCGGATAACTGGCTTCTGGCTTCTGATTCCAGTTACACTGGAGGCATTGATGAGCGAACTAATCGAAGCCTTTATCTTGGGCAATAGCGCCATATTAACCAACGTGTGCATTTTGCCGCTCTATCCGGGGCTCATAGCTTTTCTGGCAGGCAATGCCGGCAATGAACAGGCGCAGCGCGCCACCCAGTGGCTGGGGCTGCTGGTGCTGGCCGGGGTCCTGACCTTAATGACCCTGGTGGGCGGCCTTTTGTACCTGTTCCAGCAATCTTTTGGCGCGATACTGCCGGTGCTGCTGCCCATCATTTATGGTGTGGTGATTGTCTTGGGCGTGCTCATGCTCCTGGGCCGCAATCCTTTTGCCAGCCTGACTACTGCCCAGGCGCCCGTTTTACGCAATCCGTACGTGTCTGCTTACGTCTATGGGTTGCTGCTGGGACCGATGACCTTACCCTGTGCCGGGCCGCTGGTTGTCAGCGCTTTTCTGCTGGGGGCGGGCAGCGTGGCCGCCCTGGCCGACAGCCTGGCTTACTTCTTCGCTTTTGGCCTGGGCTTTGGCTGGCCGCTGGTGCTGCTGCCTTTTATTGCCTTGCCTTTGCAAAAGCAGTTTACGCGGTGGATGACCCAGCGGTACGATCTGTTGACCCGCATTTCCGGTGTGCTGCTTGTAGCCATCGGTCTCTTCGGCATTTGGGTAGACTTGTTACCAAATTTGTAAAGCATGATGCGTAATTTCTCTCTGGTCGCGTTTCACCCATCACGGCTTGTCAACTCCGTGAATTCTCAAAGAACTCAATTTAAAGGTGTTTTCTTGGTTTTGCGGTGGATGCTTTACAATAGGGCCTATGCCGACCAAAGAACCCTATGATTTATTTACGCCGCACTTTAAGGCTGACCCTTTTCCCACCTTTGCGCATATGCGAGCCGATGCGCCGGTGTACCCGCATCTGGCCCCTGATGGCAGCACCATCTGGTACATCACGCGCTACGAAGACGTAACGGCCGTGCTGCGCGATGACGTGCATTTTTGCAAAGACCCGCGCCATGCCCGGCCCCAAGAAACCCCGCGCAGCTCCCTGATAGCCCGCCTCATCAACGAAAATATGCTCTTTTCCGACCCGCCCGACCACACCCGGCTGCGGGCGTTGGTGAACCAGGCCTTCACGCCGCGCCGCGTGGAGAAATTAGCGCCGGTAATTCGGGAAACGGCCGTTACTATTCTCGACGCCGCAGAAACAAAGGGCGAAATCGAGCTGATAGCCGATTATGCCTTGCCCCTGCCCGTGCGCATCATCAGCGAACTGCTGGGCATCCCTCCCACCGACCGCGAAAGGGTTAGCGACTGGTCGCAGGCGATTATTTCGCCGGGCAGCCGCGGGTTAAATTACAGCGCCCGCCGCCGCAAAGTCAAAGCCTTCGTCGCTTACCTGCAAGAGATGTTTGCCGACCGCGCCGCCCATCCCCAAGATGACCTGGTGACGGCGCTGGTGCAGGCGGAAGAGGCGGGCGAGAAGCTCAACGAGCAGGAGCTTTCTAGCATGGTGGCGCTGCTGCTGGTGACGGGGCATGAAACGACGGTGAATCTTATTGGCAACGGGGCGCTGGCTTTGCTGCGCCATCCGGCACAGTTGGCGCTGCTGCGCGAGGGGCGGGTGGATTGGGCAACGGCCGTTGAAGAACTGCTGCGCTACGATGGCCCTGTGGAAACCTCCACCACCCGCTGGGTGCGCGAAGATATCGTGCTGCATGGGCAGCGTTTGCGGCGTGGCGACGTGGTGCGCGCCGTCATCACCTCCGCCAACCGCGACCCTGCCCAGTTTGCCCAGCCTGATGCCCTGGACGTAACGCGCACCGACAACAAACACCTGGCCTTTGGCCTGGGCATTCATTACTGCCTGGGCGCGCCCCTGGCACGCCTGGAGGGGCGCATTGCTTTGCCTCTACTCTTTACCCGGTTCTCCCATTTACGGTTGGCTGTGCTGCCGCAAGAATTGCGCTGGCGTTCCGGCGTACTCTTTCGCGGGTTGGCGGCGCTGCCGTTGACATGGGGAGATTAAAGCTTGCAGACCGACGACTGGAAGGGGACCAGCCATTACCCCCGGCCCCTTTTTAGAACGATTGTTCCAAATGATGGTTTGCATTACAATTGGCAGGTACGAAACGGAGGTGTGTGATGCAAACTTTGACGCGACAAGATGTGCGCCGCCTGGCAATTTCCCGGCAGAATTTGGATGGGGCGGTACGGCCGTCTATGCTGGACGTGATCCGCGACCTGGGCTGCGTGCAGCTAGACCCCATTCGCCACGTGGAGCGCACTCATTTGCTGGTGTTGTGGAGCCGCCTGGGGTTCTTCGACGTGGCCGAGCTAGAGCGGCTGCGTTTTGAGGAGCGGGCGCTGTTCGAGTATTGGGCCCATGCTGCCTCATTGGTACTCACCGAAGAATGGCCCGTCCACAACTGGCATATGCGCCATTTGCAAAAGCAGGCTGGCCCACAATGGTTTGAAGAACACCGCGAATTGTTTGATTCCTTGTTGGATGAGATGACGGCCGTTTTTCGGGAAGGCCCAAAGATGTCGCGGGAGCTAAGCCTGACCGAAGACCCTCGGTTTGACAGCCGTTGGTGGAGCGGTAGCTACGTGGCCCGGCTCATTGACCATTTGTGGTCGCGGGGGGTGCTGGCCGTGCACGGCCGCCCCTTCAACAACCATCGCTTATGGGGGCTGGCAGATTCTTTTTGGCCGGACTGGACGCCGCGCGAGGTATGGTCTGATGAGCAAGTGACGCGTTTTGCCGTGCAAAAAGCAGTGCGCGCGCTGGGGGCGGCCACGCCCAAGCAAATCAAACAGCATTACACGCGGAATCGCTACCCCAAGCTGGCCGCCGTGCTGAAAAAGCTGGTGAAAGAAGGCGTCTTACACGAGGTTGTGGTGCTGGGCGATAATGGCGAGTCATTGAGAGGCCCCTGGTATGTGCATGATGAAGACGTGGCGTTACTGGAAAAGGTTCAGGCGGGAGAATGGCACGGCCGTACCACCCTGCTTTCCCCTTTCGACAACCTTATTTGTGACCGCCACCGCACTGAGCAGCTCTTTGACTTCTTCTTCCGCATCGAAATTTATGTGCCCAAGAAAAAGCGGCAATATGGTTATTACGTGCTGCCCATTTTGCACCAGGACCGGCTGATTGGGCGCATTGATGCGGAAATGAACCGCAAAACCAACACCTTGCACCTGCACAACGTCTACGCTGAAGATAATGCCCCCGTGAACGAAACGGCCGTTGCTGGCATAGGAACGGCCGTGCAAGAGCTGGCTCAATTCTTAGGCGCAGACCAGGTTGTCTGGGGCATGGTCCCTCCATGCTGGACGGCTCTAACAGGCTGACGTTGAGGGATTGTTGACGATGGAAATATCAACTTCTTAACACAAATCATGCTTCTTTTGTGATACCTTGTACAAGGACGTAACACCGCTAAGCCACACCCCCCAACACCATCCCCCATCAATAAAACAGTTGTCCACCATCTTATCCCGTAGGGCTTTCCTACATTTTTTACGCACACGCGAACGGCCGTCGTTTCGCGTGCATATGGAGGTTGGATATGACAATCAGTATGCAAGGTTCATGGACAGTTTCAGTAGTCGGCACAAGCGCCGCCTGGCCCCAGCGTTACCGCATTGCCGGCTCGTCCAATGGCGCCGACGGTACCTACAGCTCTACCAGTGGCCCACTATTTGTAACGGGCAGCCAATGGGGTATTACCGTCGAACACAACCCCACAGGCCCCATTAGCTGGCGGCAGTCGCGCCACCGCCTGGCCAATTTCCGCGTTTCCGGTGGTCAATTCCTCTTCGATATTCAATCTGACGATTCCGGTGGCGGCGACGAGGATTTCAATGATTTTGTTTTGACCTGCGCCATGACGCTTTCAGATAGCGAGTATGTGGTTTATGGCAACGCTAAAACCTACAGCGGTTTTTGCCTCTTCAACCCCTGTTTCCCGTTGCCCTACTACGTCATTGACCGCCCCTGGCAGCTCCAGGAACTTCTGCGTTACCCGGATGCGCGCCGCATCATTGAGAAGCTGTACCCAGAACGGGTGAAGGCGTTTGACCGTAAACCGCCCATTCCTGAACCAGACCCGGCGCCTTTTATGCCGCTGATGATCCCCAGCGGGCTGCGGGCGGAAGCAGGGCTGAATGTGACGCGCAGCGTGGGGCAGGTCGCCGCGCCGCCCCCAACAAAGAGCAGCAAGAAGGCCGCCACAGAAGAACGGGTGGAAACGGCCGTGTTCTCCCTGGCCGCGCAAACAACCCTCAACAACACCCTGCTAACACACAACGAACTATTGCTGCTGGGCCGCCTGCGCGATCGCTTTCGCATCAAGCCCTGCGTGGTGGAGCCAGTTTCCCAAACCATCATGCGCTTCATCGAGTATGACCGCACCGCTGCCGAAAAGCTGGGCAACCCCTACACGGGCGAAGGCCACCGGCACACCTTGGGCACCACCGCCACCGATGAGTTTGGCAACTACATTTTCCGCTTTTCCCAAACCATCAGCGAACTGGTAGATGAAACCAGCGACATAGCCGCCGGCGAAGACCTGACCGAAGAAATCCGCCCTGACCTGATTGTGCAAATCATGTCTGCGCTGCCCGATGGCGTGCTGTACGAAACTGCCCCCTACTACAATATTCCCAATGTGCGGCGCATCAACCTGTGCCTGCCCGAAGCGGATTTAGGTGGGCCACGCACCTCCTGCCAGGGAGGGCGCGCCATTCAGGCCCTGGGCAACCTGGCTATTGTGGCCACGGGCACAACCCTCCACGCTGATGGCACGGTGTCCAATACGGTGAGCACCGGCCCCATTGTTAACCATGCCGCCTGGTACGGCACTGTTGATCTCTACGCCTGCTTCCTGGACACAGAGCCAGACGTGACCCATTACGTGCTGCGCTACCGCCGGGCTGGGGAAACAGAATGGAATTTCATCAATCAGGAATATACCCATCCCCAGAAACAAAGCGATGGCACCTGGAAGAATGAAAAAATTGGCCCACATCCCGTTTCCTTGCGCGTGGATGGCACCGCCCAGCCTAAGGTGACGGTGGGCGCTTATCTGAACATTGAAGACCAGCTTGCCTTCCAGGATTGGCTAAACTGGAACCGCGACCGGAAGCTACAAATTGCCACCTCGTTGTACCAACCGGCAGCTGGAGCGGTGGAGTTCCGCATTGAAGGGTATGATGCTAGCGGTGAGCCAGTTCCAGCGGCGCAAGACACCGTGAAGCTGTACATTGACAATACCTGGACCGATGGAGACATTGACGCTATTAAGCTGGGCGCGCTAGACCCGGGTGAGTGTGCGTTCTTTGAGCTGCCTTCGGCGGGCGCACCGCTGGCGGTGCGCTACCGGGCGACGGATCCGGAAGGGTTTATGCAGTCGTATGCCTTGAACGTGTATCGTGGATCTAACACCCACGTGCCTACGGAGGATGGGGCGACGGGTAATCCGGTAGCTGCGGCATACCAGCCGGTGGCCCCTTACCGCTTCAGCGGCACGCTAGACGAGACGCTGGATCCCACCGGTTATGTGGAGGTGTCGCTGGAACCGAGTGCAGGGGCGTGGCTGCCTGCGGGCATTAACTTCTGTGCCTTTTCCTTTGAGCTAACGGCCGTGGACCGTAAAACCAATGGGTATGGTACGCCAGGCGGGCGGCTGCTGTGGCGGGAATTAGTTGGGATTTCGTTTACGCCGTAGTTCGTAGTCCGTAATCCGTAGTCCGTAATTCGTAATGGAGTGTGATGGGGTCTTGTCTGAACGGCAAGACCCTTTTTTGCCTAACGGCCGTGCTGTCCCAGCGCCTTCAGCAAGGCCAGGGGGTCTTTACTGCGGGCCAAAGCCTCCCCTACCAGTACCCCTTGCACGCCCAGGCCGCGCAAAGGGGCCAGCTCTGCGGGCTGGCTGAGGCCGCCAGTGACAATGACGGGCAGGTCGGCGGGAATAATGGGGCGCAGTTGGGCGGGCACTTCTTCGGCCACCTCGAAGGTTTGCCAGTGGCGGCGGTTGATGAGAATGACTGGGGCCTGGGCGACCAGGGCCAGGGCGACCTCGTCGGGGGTGTGTGCATCTACCAGGGGGGTCATGCCCAGCTTTTGGCTGAGCTGGATCAGAGTGCGCAGGTCGTTTTCGCCCAGTACGGCCGTTAACAGCACTACTCCATCTGCCCCAGCTACCCGCGATTCGTACACCTGGTACGGGTCGAAAATGAAATCGTGGCGGATGACGGGCACTTTGGCGGGCAGGGTTTCGCGCACGTCGCGCAGCTCCTCTAGCTGCCCCTGGTAATGGCGGGCGTCGGTGTGGATGGCCACAGCCGTGACTCCCATGTTGGCATACTGTTGAGCCTGGCTTACGGGGTCATATTTGCGCGCCAGTAAGCCGCGCACCGGCGACGCCTTTTGCAACCCGGCAATGAGGTGCAGCCGTGGCCCTTGTAGGGCTGCCAGTAAATTAGTTGGCGGTGGGGCCACGCTGGCAAAAGCGCGCAAATCTTCCAGCGGGGTGTTGGCCATGGTTTTGGGCAGCCGTTCCCGGTGGTCACGCATGATGTCGTCCAGGATTTTGCCCCGGCGTTTGGCAAGGTTAGTTACGCTCATAAGAGATTGGAGAGTGGAGATTGAAGATTAGCAAGCAACCAATCTCCACTCTTTAATCTCAGTTTACATGACTTTTGTAATTTTTAGCCAGTTGTCGTCATTAACGGCCGTTATGGCTTCTGCTGACCCCAATACTACCACCTGGCCTTGCTCCTTCACCTGGGCCAGCACCTCGGCAAAGGCTTTGAAGTCGGCTTGGGTGGTGCTGAGTACCTGCTCGCGGTATTGTTGGCGGCTTTCGTCGCTTTCGCCCAACAAGTGCCAAAGCATAGAGGTATACCCTTTGGCATCGGGGAGCTGGTAGGCGTCTAAGCTGCTGATGGCGCCAATGATGCCTTTGGTCAGCTCCTCGTCGGGCAGGTCAAGATTGCGCAGGAATTGGGCCGCGCCGTCATAATTTTGCAGCGTGCCCAGCAGGTTGGGGTCGCGGTAGGAGAGGAAGGAGAAGACGCCAGAACGTTTGTCGAAGCTGGTCATGGCCCCGTAGGCGCCGCCCTGAACACGCAGTTTTTCCCACAAGTAAGTCAGGCGCATGATGTTGGTGATGACGGCGATGGAGCCATCGAGCTTGTAGCCCAAATCATACAAATTGGCCCCTTTTGCCACGTAGTTAACCTGGGCGGGCAGGGTGAGGCCTTCGGCAACGGCCGTTTCCGGCTTCTGCCATTGGGCAAACTGCGGTGGTGTGGCGGGCAAGTCGTGCAAAAACTGCCACAACTGGGGCGCAAAAGCGGCCCAGCTCTCCCCGTCTACGGTGACATTTGCCAGGGCCAGGTGGCGGTTAACCAGCAGGCGGCGGATGGTTTCCAGCTTGGCTAGCACGCTGGGCCAATCCTGCTCAATCTCCTCGGCCAGTTGACGCAGGGTAAAGAGATTGCTGACGCCGCCCATTGCTTCGCTGATCCAGCCTGCTTCGTCGAAATGGCTGCGCAGGCGGGTGTTAGCCACAGAATGACCGGCAGGCACCAGCCCTGACTCTTTGCTGGCTTTGGCTTGCAGCACCATCTGGCGGAACCGTTCGGGGTTATCGAGCTGCACCGTTAGCAAAATATCGCGCAAAATGTCGAGCAGGTTGGGGGCTTGGGCCAGGGTCGCTTTGCCGCGCAGGAAGAGGTAGGCTATGCTCTGGGCGCTGCCCTGCCGGGCGGAGGTGAAGCTGGTGGTGTAGAGGCCGCCGGTTTTGCGCCCAATGCGCTGAGAGAGTTTGACAAAATCTTCGCGCTCTGTGCCCATCTCGGTGAGGGCACGGCCAAAGAGGTTGACGTAGGGCAGCAGTTCTTGGGGCAGCACGCGCAAATTGAAGCCCAGGTCCAGGTAGACGATGCCGTTGGTGAAAAGGTCGTGGTGCAGCAGTTCTGCGCCGCTGGCGGTGGCGGTGGCAATGGGAATGGTCTTGCTTTCTTTGTCCAGGTCTTCCAGAGTGAGCCGGGGGATTTGGGCCAGTTGGGCGGGGTCGTCGGGGGCTTCCTGGCGGCGGCGAAGTTCGTGGGTGTAGGCTACGGCCGTTGCCAATGCTTCCTGGCTCATTTGGGCACGAATGGCGGCCAATTTTTCTTTTTCCGCCTGTTCGGTGCGCGCAGCCAGGTCGGGGTCGGGTTGCAAAATGACGGTAGCACGATGCTTGTTTTCCAGCAGGTATTGGCGAATAAGGGTCTGGGGCCAGGCGGGGTTTGCCGCCAGCATTTCTTTCGCTTCGTGAAGGGGCTGCTCAAAGGCCAGGGGGGTGATGGGGTCACGGCCGTACACCCAATCCCCTACGCAGCGCATGGCTAACGCCAATCCCCTGGGGAAAGAGCCGGTATTGTTTTCGCGCAGGCTAAATTCAATGGTGTTTACCGCCGCTTCAATCATTTCCGAGTCCAGGCCGTCGGCGGCTAACTGCCCCAGGGTTTGCAAAATGAGGGTTTCCACCTCATCAGCCTGGGCCACGTCAATGCCTTTTAGCCCGACGCTAAAGGTGGGCTGGCGCAGGTAGCCGCTGAGACCACCGCCTGTAAGCTGCTCGCCCAGTCCAGAGTCAATGAGGGCTTTGCGTAGAGGGGAAGCAGGGGTGCTGACCAGGGCGTAGGAGAGGATGCCAAGCCCCATGCGTAGGGTGGAGTCGGTTATTTCGGGCAGCAGCCAGTTGACTTGAATGTAGCCTTGTTTACGGCCGTTTTCTTCTTTGTCCACGCTATAGGGCACAGTGACGCGGCGCGGCGCGCTAAAGGGTGGCTGGAGGGGAATGTCGGCATCAATGGGACGGCCGTCAAATTCACGCAGCCATTCATCCAGCAATTCCAGCCGCCGCTGCGGGTCATCGTCCCCATAAAAGACAATCCGCGCATTGGCCGGGTGGTAATACGTTTCGTGAAAACGCTTAAATTGCTCATAAGTCAGGTTCGGCATCACTTTTGGGTCACCGCCGGAGTCGTGCCCGTAAGGCGTATCTGGCGCCAGCACCTCTTTGCTCACGCGGAACAAGACGTTGTCTGGAGAAGAGTATGCTCCTTTCATCTCATTAAAAACCACGCCTTTGTAGGTTAGGGGGGCATCCACGTTTTCCAACTCATAATGCCATCCTTCTTGGGCCAAGTGGTGGGGAGTGATGAGGGGGTGGAACACGGCGTCCAGGTACACGTCCACCAGATTGTAGAAGTCTTGCAAATTGGTACTGGCAACGGGGTAGCTGGTGCGGTCAGCAGCGGTAAAAGCGTTGACGAAGGTTTTCATCGAGCCTTTGACCAGTTCTACAAAAGGTTCCTTCACCTGATATTTGCGGGAACCGCCCAGCACACTATGCTCCATGATATGAGGTAGGCCAGTGGAGTCTTCTGGCGGGGTGCGGAAGGTGATGTTAAAGACTTTGTTTTCGTCATCATTCTGCAAAGAAAGCAGCTCTGCGCCAGTTTTGACGTGACGGTAATGGGCCGCCTTGATGTTTAGTTCGGCAATCTCTCTTTCTTGCAGCAATTCAAATCCGTGGGTTGTGGTCATGGGTCTTTTCCTCAAGGTTACAAAGTGCTATCAAACTGGAAGGGGGTCCAACCAGAGCAATTTTAACTGTTTTGGAGGGCAAGGGAAAGAATGTTAGGGGAGCATTCACAAAAAAAGAGCGCCCAATACCCATTGAGGCGCTCTTCACGGTGCCCATGCTTATTTGCGGGGCGGTACCAGACCCATCCTTTCCTTCATTTTGTCCACTTTGGGCTGGGAGACAGAGCGGGCATGTTCCGCACCCAGGGCCAAGAGCCGATCTAGCTCCGCCGGGTCAACCATCAGCTGGTGATACCGTTCCTGAATGGGGCGCAGCATCTCAATGGTAACGGTTGCCACCCCCTTCTTTAAGTCCCCATACCCTTGCGCATGGGCAAAGTCAGCCAACACTTCCACCTTACTTTTACCTGTTACTGCCTTATAAATGCCCAGCAGGTTGTTAACCCCCGCCTTCTCCGGATCGTCAGAGAAAATGATCTCATTGCCCGAATCAGTTACGGCGCGCTTGAAAGCGCGTTCAATTTCCTTTGGCTCATCCAGTAGGCGAATGGCATGGCCGCGCACATGGGCCAGGCTCTTAGACATTTTGTTCATCGGGTCGTCCAGCCCCATCACCCGTGCCCCAACTTCTGGGATGACCGGTTCGGGAATGACAAAAAATTCTTCTTCATAGAGACTGTTAAAGCGTTGGGCGATATCCCGCGCCAGCTCAACGTGCTGCTTTTGGTCTTCGCCAACAGGCACCTCGTCAGCATCATAGAAAATAATGTCGCCCGCCATCAGCACCGGATAATCCAGCAGCCCGGTGAGGACGCTTTCTTGTTTGGCGGCTTTGTCTTTGTACTGCGTCATGCGCTGCAGCCAACCCAGCGGCGTGATGCAGTTGAGCAGCCAACACCCTTCGGCGTGGGCGGTGACGTGGCTTTGAATGAACAAGGTGCTTTTGGCCGGGTCTATGCCGCAGGCCAGCAACATGGCAGCTAATGACCGGGTCTGAAAGCGCAGGTCTGCCGGGTTTTGGGGTACAGTGAGACTGTGTAGGTCTACAATGCAGAAGTAGTTGATCTTCTCGTCTTGCCGCGCCACCCAATTTTTTACCGCGCCCAGGTAGTTGCCTAAATGAATGTTGCCGGTGGGCTGTATGCCGCTAAAAACGCGCTTTTTTTGTGCTTCCATGGTTGTTACTCCTTGATAGCATGATTAAATCCTCAGGGTTTGACACCACTTTGAATGACTTTGATGTGCCGGCTTTTTGGGTGAGTGGACTATTACTGCTTTGATGGCTGTTGCCGGGTAATCAGAAAATCCGTGATCTGTTGACCGGTTGATAAGGGCAACAAAAAACGCCCTCGTCCTGGTTAGGGACGAGAGCGTCAGACTACTCCCGCGGTGCCACCCTGCTTAAGCTGGTTTGCAATGAGAAACGCGCCGTGATAGCGTGTTGTTTTGGCCAGCTTCACTCATGGAAGTTTGTTAGTCGTGTTGCCTTTTTGTCCTGTATTTGGCTTATTCCGAATCGATAACCCTTGATTGCCTGACAACTTGACTAATCAACTTCTGGGCCTTGATAACGGTGGCAATTCCGGTACAGGCTACTATGGGTATTTTTCACCTGTACAACTCCTCGGTCCATTCACCAACTGCGCTGCCATTGGTCTTTCAGCCCCTGGACCAACTCTCTTTGATCCGCTTTGCTGGTTACTCTTCCGATTCTCAGTTTTTCACTATTCAGTTGTGAAAAATGGTAGCACGCTGAATTATGGAAGTCAAATATCTGCGGCGCGCTAAATATTTATAGTTGTTTGTTGCGAATCCAAATGCCTGCACCGATGGCCAGGGCCAGTGAGAGAAAGGCGAGAAAGGCTCCAACCCAGCCGGGTGGGTTGATGGATGCTGATTCAGCTGCGAAAGTGACTTTGGGGAAGAGGAGTAGCATGGTAAGAAGCAGAGGGATAAAAAGTGTTGAGCTGGTTTTCATGGTTCCTTCCTTGAATGTGTTTGGGTTGATTGGAATGAAATAAGTTTACGGCCGTTTACCCACCCGGACAACTGCTTTCATCATTCTTCTATCTTAAAGTTTAGGTTGCCCTGTGGGGGTGATTGCGCTATATTCTTGTCTTGAGAGGACGCTGTAAGGTCTGTAAAGTGAGTGGTAGCACCGCATAGACTTAGCAAATCTATGCGGTGCTTTTTTATGGCTGGGCACGCCTTTCAACAGTTTTACATTAAGGAGAATTGTTTCATGAATGAACAAGAACTGGGAACCGTTAAATGGTTCGATGAGAAAAAGGGTTTTGGATTCATTACCCGAGACGGTGGCGACGCGGATATTTTCGTCCACTACTCAGAAATTGGCGGTCAGGGTTTCCGCACCCTGGCTGATGGTGAACGCGTGCGTTTTGGGGTGGTGCCCGGCAAGAAAGGGTTAACGGCCGTTAGCGTACAACGCATTCAAGAAGGCGAATAAACATGACAAATTTAACTGTATCTGATGATCTCGTCGTTGGGCTAGATTACACGCTACGCTTGGATGATGGGGAAGTGATCGACTCTTCTGCAGAGGGCGGACCTCTAGAATATTTGCACGGCCGTAGCCAACTCATCCCCGGCCTGGAACGGGAACTCTATGGCATGAAAATCGGCGACGCAAAATCTGTCACCGTAGCGCCCGCCGACGGGTATGGCGAATATGACGACGAGGCTTTTGAAATTGTCCCCCTGGAAGCATTCCCCGACGACCTGGAACTAACGCCAGGCCTCGAACTGCACATGCGCGATAGCGCTTCAGGCCATGTTGTGCAAGCCTTTGTCGCCGAAGTGCGTTCCGACACAGTCCTCCTGGATTTAAATCACCCCCTGGCGGGTGAATCATTGCACTTTGAAGTCAAAATTGCCTCCCTTCGCCAGGCCACAGCCGAAGAATTAGATCACGGCCACGTTCATGGACCAGATGGACACCATCACTAAATCACTCATCCGAATATCCTAATCAAAAAAATCCGCCACTTAGGGCGGATTTTTTATTACAAGTACCTAATGTACAACTTTTCCTGAATAGAAAATAGACATCGGATAACTTCTATTA
>CAZDEO010000035.1:0-50749 GCA_964504445.1 uncultured Anaerolinea sp.
GTGCCCAGCGAAACCCCCACCAGCGCCCCCCAGCTCAACCCCGTCCTCGCCGTCACCGAGCCCGTGCTGCGCGAAGGGTTAGCCACCCCGGCAACGGCCGTACCTACCCCCGTACCCACCTTCGCCGTCGAAAACGCCAACGACTTCACCAACATCCTCCTCCTTGGCAGCGACGAACCCCTGGGCAGCGGCGAAAAATCCGACACTATCATCATCGTCACCATCAACCGCCGCATTCCCAGCGCCACCATGCTCTCCATCCCTCGCGACCTCTACGTCTACATTCCCGGCCGCAACATGGACAAAATCAACACCGCCACCTACTACGGCGTCGACACCATCAAACAAACCATCCTCTACAACTTCGGCATTCCCATCCACTACTACGCCCGCGTAGATTTCGCCGGGTTTGAAAGCGTCGTCGATGCCGTTAACGGTGTAGACGTCGCCGTAAGCTGCGAATTTCGCGGCTGGCAGATCATCTCCCCCGACCTGGACCCCGAAGACGCCGATAACTGGCACGTCGTCACCCTGGAACCCGCCATCTACCACATGGACGGCGCCACTGCCCTGTGGTACGTGCGCGCCCGCAAGCTCTCTCCCCTGGGCGACTTTGATCGCGGCCGTCGCCAACAGCAAGTACTGCGGGCCATGTTTAACCAGGCCATCGAAAATGGCCTCGTCTCCCAGGTACCCACCTTGTGGAACACCTATCGCAACAGCGTAGAAACAGATCTGGATATTGGCCGCATCCTCCAACTCGCCGCGCTCGCCCCCGGCATCCGCAACAACGGCATCCAAAATCTCTACCTGGCGGGCAAAACCCAGCCCTGGAGCTATACCCTCACCCTCAACCCAAGCAATTCAGACGCAGCAGCAGACGCGCCTGAAGAAATTGGCGAAAATGGCGAACTTGGTGAAGGTGATGAAGGCGGTGAGACCGCCGAAAATGACGCAGTTGCCGAAAACGTGATCACCATTAGCGCCCACCTGCCCATTTGGGAAGGGCCAGATATGATGGCCGAAACCTTTGGCCGCCTCTACAAAACGCCCGCTCTTAACCGTGCCACCCGTCCCCCCATCACCGTAGAAATTGTCAACGCCACCGGCAACCCCGACATGGCCCTGTTGGCCGCCGACAACCTGGCCTGGTACGGCTTTGTACCCATCATCAGTGAAGGGCAAACCGCAACCACCGAAAACGTTGCCACCACCGTCACCTACTATGGCCCCAATCTCAAGGGCGCTTTTTCCGACCTGCTGGCCTTTGTCCTCAACGTCCCCGTCGAAGAAATTCTCATTAACAGCGAAGAAACCCTGGACGCCAACTACCGCCTCATTCTCGGTGCAGACTATAACCCCTGCATTGAAGGACAACTTTTCTTCAACCCATAGGTGAGGCATCCGATTTCTGGCAAAAATCGGATGTCTCGGCGGGTTTTTGCCGAATCGGTGGGCCGCGGGCATAATTCGCGCCAGGCAATTTGCCCCCATTCCCAGGAGGAAAACATGAGCGCACAAACGGCAAACGGTTCCCTGAAAAATTTGAGTGAGCAGGAGTATAAGCGGCGCATTCGCGCCTGGACACTGTATGATTGGGCCAATTCCGCCTTTTCAACCACCATCATGGCGGCCGTGCTGCCCGTTTACTACAGCAGCGTGGCGGGTGCTACTTTGCCCAGCGAGGCCAAAGCAACCCAATATTGGACCATTGGCCTGAGCATCTCCATTTTCATTATTGCCATTCTCTCTCCCATTTTAGGCACCATTTCCGACATCAAACGGGGCAAGAAGAAGTTTCTGGCCGTATTTGTGCTGCTAGGCGTGGTGGGCACCGGTTTATTGGTGCTGGTGGACACCGGTGACTGGATGCTGGCTTCCATTTTCTTTGTGCTGGGGCGCATTGGCAACGGCGCAGCCAATGTGTTTTATGATGCGCTGCTGCCCCACGTAGCCAGAGCAGAAGACCAGGATCGCGTTTCTACCCAAGGGTATGCCCTGGGTTACCTGGGAGGTGGGCTGTTGCTGGCTATTAACGTGGCCATGATTCAGTTTATGGATGGCACCTGGGGCGCGCGCCTTTCTTTTCTCAGCGTGGCTATCTGGTGGGCGGTGTTCTCCATTCCCCTCTTCCGCACTGTGCCGGAGCCGAGATCGGCCACAAAGGCGTTAGAACCAGGAGAAAGTTTGCTGGGAGTGAGTTTCGGCCGTTTGCGGAAAACCCTCGGCGAAGTGCGCCAGTACAAAGAATTGTTCAAGTATCTGGTAGCTTATCTGATTTACAACGATGGTATAGGCACCATCATTGGCATTGCGGCTATTTATGGGGCGGAACTGGGTTTTGGCACCCTGGAGTTAATTTTGGCCTTGCTGCTGGTGCAGTTTGTGGGCATTCCCTTTAGCCTGATTTTTGGTAATTTACCCAGCCAGGGCGACAAGCGACAGCCCATGTTTCTGGCCTTTGTGGTGTTTAACGTGATTATGCTGCCGGTGGTGGGGATTGGTGGGAGGTTTTTGCTGCCGCGCACAATGACGGGTAATCCTTCGCCAAACTTTGTGGCTACGGCAACGGCCGTTGGCCAGGGCGCCCATTACGTAGATGAGCCTCTGTACGACTTCACCGGAAGTTGGCAAGGTGGCGTGGTCAGCGGGGAAACTCGCGGCGAAACCTGCGCCTGGTACGCCTTCTGGTGCAACCCCGCCGAGTTTGACGTCCCCTACGCCATTACCCGCAACGCGGGCGACCGTCTGGACCTGCCCTTTAACGGCCAATCCCTGGAGCTAACCTACAGTTCCGGCCCCGACCACGGCATTTGGGCTGTAGAAATGGACGGCCAGCCGGTGCTCAACGACGATGGCACGCCGCTGCGCATTGACGCTTACAACCCCACCAATCGCTACGACGACACGACCAGCTTCCAGGCTGAAACCGAAGGCGAACACGTACTAACCCTCGTCAACACCGGTAACAGAAACCCGGCAAGCAGCGGCGATGTCATGTCAATTTCTAAAATAGAGGTTCTAGCTCCTCTGCGAACAAGCAACCTGGGAGGTATTTTGGGCCTGTTGTTGGGGCTGCAAGCTGTAGGCGCCCTCTTTGCTTATCTGGCGGGGCCGCGCCTGTTTGCGGGGCTGGCCCAAAGCATGGATACCAAGCGGAGCATTTTACTGGCCGTTGGTACCTATTGCCTCATTGCGGTCTGGGGCTTTTTCCTGAACTCTGTCATTGAATATTGGTATCTGGCCTGGATGGTGGCTGTGGTGCAAGGTGGCAGCCAGGCCCTCAGCCGCAGCCTGTACGCCAGCCTTTCCCCACCTTCTATGAGCGGGGAGTTCTTTGGGCTGTTCAGCATCATGTCTAAATTTGCCGGCTTCGTCAGCCCCATTTTCTTCATCATCGCCATTGCCATCTTCGACAGCAGCCGCCCCGGCATTCTCAGCGTGGTTCTGCTGTTTATTTTGGGTGGCTATTTGTTGACGCGGGTGGATGTGGCCGAAGGGAAGCGCGTGGCCCAAGAAAAAGAGGCGGAACTGCTGGCCAACGGGAATCAGTAGCCGGTGAGCGGTGAGCGGTGAGCAGTAAGCAGTAAGCGTTTACCACTCCTGGCGGCGATCTTGTTTTTTCTGGCTGTGCCGTTTTTTGGCCGCCAGCCGTTTTTCAATGGCGGCGCGGCTGGGCCTGGTGCGACGCCGCTTTTTGGGCACTTGCAGGGCGTTGGCCAGGATGGTTTGCAGCCGCAGCACGGCCGTTTCCCGATTTTGCACCTGACTGCGAGAATCCTGGACGTCAATGTGCAGCACACCCTCTTTGGTCAGCCGCGCCGCCAGCTTGTGCAGCAGCCGCTGCCGCACTTCCTCCGGCAGGCTGGGTGAACCGGCCACGTCAAAGCTCAGCGTCACCCGCGTGGCCGACCGGTTGGCGTGCTGCCCGCCAGGCCCGCTGCTGGTAGAAAAGCGAAATTCCAGCTCAGCCAGCGGTATTTGCACCTGATCGTTAATGACCAAAACATTATCTTCCAACATAGACCTGAATGTACACCATAAGCGAGAGCAAGAGCAAGAGATGGAGTGTAGAGTGTAGAGAACGCTCTATCCCTATCTCTACACCCTATCTCCATAAAATACACATGAAAGTAGACCTGCCTTCTCCCCACGTCCTCATCTTCTTTATGGATGGCGTGGGCTTGGGCGACGCCGATGCTGAAACCAACCCGTTTGTCACCGCCCACATGCCCACCCTTACGGGGCTGCTGGGCGAAGGCTGGTTTTTACGCGACCGGGGACGCATTGCCACGCCCCGCGCCAGCCTGGTGCCTACTGACGCCAGCCTGGGCGTGCCGGGCAGGCCGCAAAGCGCCACGGGCCAGGCTGCCATCCTGACCGGGCGCAACGTGCCCGCCCTGGTAGGCGAACATTACGGCCCCAAGCCTAATCCGGCGGTAACGGCCGTTATCACCCAAGGCACCCTCTTTCACGAAGTAGCCGCGGCGGGCAAACAAGCCGCCCTGCTCACCCCCTACCCAGAGCGATATTTTGCCGCCATACGCAGTGGTAAACGGCTCTATTCGGCCGTGCCACTAGCCGTCACCAGCGCCGGTTTCCCTCTGTTGACAGCCGACGATTTGCGCCAGGGCCGGGCCATCAGCCCTGGTTTTACCGGGCAGGCATGGCGCGACGTTCTAGGCTATGAGGACATTCCCCTCTACACCCTCCACGAAGCCGGGCAGCGCATTGCCCACCTGGCTCGCGGCTACGCCTTCAGCTTCTTCGAGCATTGGCCCAGCGACCGCAGCGGCCATCGGGGTTCACTGGCCGAAGCGCGTGCCCACCTGGAACTGCTGGACGCCGCCCTGGGTGGTCTGCTGGAAGCCTGGGATGATGCGCGCGGCTTACTAATGATTACCAGCGATCACGGCAATATTGAGGAGAAAGACCATCGCCAGCACACCATCAACCCTGTGCCGACCATTCTTGTAGGGCAAAACCACGCCGTTTACGCCGCCCGCATTCACGCCCTCACCGATATTGCCCCTGTGGTGCGCAGCCTGCTCAAATTACCCGCCATAAAGCCTTAATTTTCTTGCTTCTCTCCCCCAGGTTAGCTAATGTTAAGCATTATTTTGCTTATTGGAGATTTTTATGCCTATTTCGTCTGCTGAGTTTCGAGATGCGCTGCGCCATTTTCCGGCGGGCGTGACCATTGTGACCATTCAAGCACCGGGAGAATCCCAGCCCCATGGGTTAACGGTGTCCGCTTTCGCCTCGGTGTCCCCAGAGCCGCCCTTGATTTTGGTGTGTATAGACCACAAGGCCCATGGTCATGAACTGCTGCAGCAGCCAGACACCACCTTTGCCGTGAATATTTTAGCCAGCGACCAGGCAGATTTGTCTAATCGCTTTGCCTGGGTGAAGGATGAGGACCGCTTTGCTGAGGGGGAATGGGCAACGGCCGTCACCGGTGCGCCCATCCTCACCCATGCCCTGGCCTGGCTAGACTGCACCCTTTATGCCCATTACCCGGCTGGCACACACACCATTTACGTGGGTGAGGTGCAGGCCAGCGCCGTACCCCGCCCCGCCGAGGCGCCCCTCATTTACTGGAACCGGGATTACCGCCAGCTAGATTGGGGGTCATGATGACTAGCATCCAGGCAAAAATCAGCAAAAAGCTGCTGCGGCGCTTCTTCTCTGGCTGGTCCCAAGGGACCATTGCCGAGCAGCGGGCAATCCAGGAAAAAAGAACCAGGTTTGCCAGACTGCCCGCCCAGGTAGAGTGCCAGCCCCTCACCGTGAATGGCATTCCCGCCGAATGGATCAGCCTGCCATCAGCCACTGCGGGGGTAATGCTCTACTTACATGGCGGCGCTTACTGCCTGGGTTCAGTCAATGCCAGTCGCGACCTCATTGCCCGTTTGGTAGCGGCTACAAAGTACAAAACCCTGGCAATTGATTATTGCCTGGCGCCGGAACACCCCTTTCCCGCCGCCCTGGAGGATGCCCTAAGCGCCTATAGCTGGCTGCTGGAGCAAGGTATTGATCCGGCCCGCATTATCTTTGCCGGGGATTCTGCCGGTGGCGGGCTGGCCATTGCCACCCTGGTGGCCCTACGCGATGCCGGACGGCCGTTGCCCGCCGGGGCCATCTGCATCTCACCCTGGACAGATTTAGCGCTGACGGGCGACTCCATTGGCCGCAAAGCGGCCGTTGACCCAATTCTGGATGCAGCCAGCCTGGCGCGCTATGCGCGGGATTATGCCGGCAACGCGCCCCTTACCGCCCCCCTGATTTCCCCCCTGTATGCCGACCTGTCCGGGCTGCCGCCCCTGTTGATCCAGGCTGGTATGGACGAAATCTTGCTGGATGACGCCACCCGGCTGGCCGAAGGAGCCAGGAAAGTCGGCGTAGGCGTCACCCTGGAAACCTGGGTTGGTCTGTATCACGTGTTCCCAATGGTGCCATTCCTACCCGAAACCACCCAGGCTCTGGTCCAGGCAGCCAGGTTTGTAGTCAATCTAACCGCTGCAAATACCAGATAATCCTCAGGTCGCCAGCCTGGCAATGAACAGCGAGGGATGGCCTGATGCACCATGGGAGGAAACCATGTTCCACCACCGCAAGTTACCCGATTACTCCACTTTACTCTCCGGCCCTATACCACCGGACGAGGTCGGGTTCCAATCTTCCCACCTGCAAATCTGGTACAACAACAGTAACAAGAGTTGGGTGGGCAACGGCGAACGGCCGCACAAGCATTTGCACAGCGATGAATGCTTCATTGTACTACGTGGCAGCCTGGTGGTGGACGTAGACGGCCGTCGTGTCCCCATTGGCCCGCGAGAATTTTGCTGCTTCCCGGCCGGGCAGTACCACGCCATTGTCGCCGTTCAGCCGCCGGTGGAGACGCTGATGATTCGCGCCCCCTCGGTAAATGATAAGGTTTACCTGGAGGAAGAAACGCCACCAGATCAAGCGCCCTTTCGCCCGGCCACGGCCGTTGACCTGCCCGCCCTCCACACACTGGACCGCGTCGCCCAATCCGAACCTGAGCGCCGCGCCTTTATTGACCGGTCGGTGGGAGAGGGGCGCGCCTGGGTCATTGCGTTGGCCGGGCAGGTATGGGGTTATAGCGTGATTGGGCATGATTTTTTCGGCCGTTCCTTCCTGGAGCTGGTTTACATCGCCGCCGAGCGGCGGGGCCAGGGGGTGGGACCCCAGCTCATCCGCTTCATGGAAACCCAGTCCCTCTCGGCCGATTTCTTCACCTCCACCAACGAGTCCAACCGGCATATGCAGCACGTGCTGGAGAAGCTGGGCTACCAGCGCTCCGGCGTCATCTACAACCTGGATCCGGGCGACCCGGAATGGATTTATGTCAAACGTCTGGCTATCGTGGCCGACAAATCTTGACCGGTTAACAAAAAAGGAGAATCGTCTGTGACCGCGATTGAAACCGAGGCTTTGAACGAAGAAGGGCGCGAACTGTGGGACCAGAAAGCCGCCTTCTGGGACGCGCTGCACGGCGAGGCTGGTAACGTCTTCCATCGGCAGTTGATCACCCCCACCGTGGAGCGTTTGCTGGCTTTGCAGCCGGGCGAGCAGGTGCTGGATGTGGCCTGCGGCAATGGGGTCATGGCTCGGCGGCTGGCGGCGCTGGGCGGACGGGTCACGGCCGTTGACTTCAGTCCCGCCCTCATCGCCAAAGCGCAGCAGCGGGGCCAGCCCACCGGCAAGCCGATCCAATACGGCATGGTGGACGCTACTGATGAGGAAGCGCTGGCGGCATTGGGCGAGGGGCAGTTCGACGCCGTGGTCTGCACCATGGCCTTGATGGATATGCCTGTCATCACCCCCCTCTATCGTGCTGCCCGTCGCTTGCTGGCTGAAAACGGCCGTTTCGTCTTCGCCACCGCCCATCCCGCTTTCAACTCCAGTAATCCCGTCTTCGTCGCCGAACGGGCTGACTATAGCGGCCAATTGGTGACAACAACCGCCGTAAAAATCAGCGCCTACCTCTCCATTCCCCCGGCTAAAGCAGTCGGGGCCGTTGGTGAACCAACGCCCCACAACTACTATCATCGCCCTCTGCACCAGCTTTTGGGCGAAGCCTTTGCCGCCGGGTTGGTGCTAGATGCCCTGGAAGAGCCAGCCTTTGCGCCCGAGGATGCCGATCCGCAACGGCCGTTAAGCTGGCCAAGTCTCTGGCAGATTCCGCCCGTCCTAATCGGCCGTTTGATTCACGGCCGTTAAACAATCTATGGCCCAAATAATCCACAAAGTCGCCGCCTACATCACCGCCGGTAATTGGCTGCTGGTGTTCACCGAACCCGCCTTCCCAGAGGCCGGCACGCAAATTCCCTGTGGCACGGTGGAAGAAAGCGAAGATTTGGACAGCGCCATGCTGCGCGAAGCGGTCGAGGAGACCGGCCTCACAAGGCTGCACATTAAGCGCTTCCTGGGTACCTGCGTCTACCATCTTCAGGCAAAGAATGGCGAGCCGGTGACCATGCACCGCCATTTCTACCACCTGGTTTACGACGGCCATATATCCGCTGATGGCTGGCGCCACTGGGAGCAAGACCCCTCCGATGGCAAGCCTGAACCCATTGAATTTGCTTTACGCTGGGTTAAATTCCCGCAAGAAGTCCCCGACCTGGTGGCCGGTTTTGGCGACATGTTGCCAGCGCTGATGGCTGATCGCTAAACGGCCGTTTCCTCCTCCCCCGCCATCTCTTCCAGCCCGAGGGCCATCAGGTAGCCCCGCGCCCGCTCTGCCAGCTGGTAGCCGTTCACCAGCCGCCAGAAGCGCGGGCCATGATTGGCCTCCACCAGATGGGCCAATTCATGCAGCAGCACATAATCTTGCACAAAACCAGGCAGCGCCGCGACGCGATGGCTGATGCGAATAGTGCCCTGGGACGGCGTGCAGCTGCCAAAGCGTTTGTTTTGGTTGGTGACGTACCGGACAGATTGCCAGCGCAATTTGCCTGCAAAATAAGTTTCGTTGAGTTCTTGGGCCCGCTTTTGTAATGCTGCGTCGCCGGGCGGAGCAGGGCGATGGCGCTTTTGCAGCCGCGCCCGCAGCTTTGCCACAATGGGTTGCAGTTCAGCGTCGCTCATGGCGGCGGGAGCGCGCACAACCAGGGTGCCATTTTGCAGTTGTGCACTCACCGTTTTGCGCCGCCGCACACTGCGGATAATTTCTACAGGCCAATCATCTTTGGGCATAGAGCAAGTATAGCCAATCCATTGACGACCGGCGATCGACGCTTTAGGATTGGTGTACAATTCATGACCAAAGGACGATGTGATGACAAAAAAGTATGACCTTATTCTGTGGGGCGCGACGGGATTCACCGGGCAAATTGTGGCCACCTACCTGGCCCGCCACTACGGCGCAGAACTGAGCTGGGCCATTGCCGGGCGCAACGCGCAGAAGCTGGACGGCGTGCGGCGCAATCTGGGCAGCATTCATCCCAACCTGGCCAATATGCCCTTACTGGTGGCCGACAGCCAGGATCGCGCGGCGTTGGACGGTATGGTGCAGCAAACCCGGTTAATCATTTCTGCCGTTGGCCCTTACGCGCTGTACGGCACGCCCCTGGTGGAATCCTGCGTGCAGCACGGCGTTGATTACTGCGACATTACCGGCGAGGTGCCCTGGATCCGGCAAAACATCGTCAGCTTTCAGGCGCGGGCGCGGGAGACAGGGGCGCGCATCGTGCACTGCTGCGGCTTTGATTCCATTCCTTCTGACCTGGGGGTACTTCTGCTGCAGGATGAGGCGTTAGCCAGATACGGCCGTTCCTGCCACAGCATCCAGTTCACCCTCATCGGCTCCAGCGGTGGTTTTGGGGGCGGCACGGTGGCTACCCTGCTCAACCTACTGGCCGAAGCAAGAAAAGACCGCGACCTGCGCCGCATATTGGCCAACCCGTATGCCCTGGTGCCCAACCATCCCGGCCCGCGCCAAGAAGACCAGACCGGCGCCCGCTGGGACGCCGACCTGCAAAGCTGGACGGCCCCTTTCATCATGGCCCCCATTAACACGCGCATTGTACACCGCAGCAACTACCTGCTGGGCTACCGCTACGGCGAGCAGTTCCGCTACGGGGAGTCTATGCGCATGGGCAAGGGGTTTATCAACGGCCGTCTCTCCACCCACGCCTTCAGCCATGGTTACAAGCTCTTCACCGCCCTGGCTGCTTTGGGGCCTACGCGCCGCCTGTTGGAAAAAACCATCTTGCCCGCCCCCGGAGAAGGCCCATCAGCGGAAAAACGCGATAATGGCTACTTCAAAGTTGTGTTATTGGGCAAAACCAGTGACCGTCAGGGGCAGCCCGTTACCTTACGGGCTGAGGTGTGCGGCGTAGGCGATCCGGGCTTTAATGAAACGGCCAAAATGCTGGCGGAATCGGCTATCTGCTTGCTGCAAGATGAGGAAATTCCGCAGCGGGGCGGCATACTGACGCCAGCGGGGGCCATGGGGCAGCGGCTCGTCAACCGCCTGCGCGCTGCAGACATGACCGTTAGCGTGGCAGTGTGAGGTAGGCGGTGTGAGGAGTGAAACGTGAAACGTGAGAGGTGTCCCTTCACGGCCGTTGCCACCGCTCATACTCCTCCGGGCTATCCAAATCCTGCAAAATGGTGGGGGTACCCACTTCAACCAGGTGCAAGGCGCCCGCGTGACGGCGCAGCACGTCGCGCGGCGCGGCCGTGGGCGGCAGGGCCAGCAGTTCGCCAAAGTAGCGGCGGCCAAGCAACACCGGGTTGCCCCGCTGCCCCTGGTAAACAGGCGCAATCAGGTCGCCCGCCCCCTGGTAATGGGCGTAGAGCAGCGCGTTTATCGTCTCCGGCGGCACCAGGGGTTGGTCACCCAGCACAACCAGCACGGCCGTTACCTCCTCTGGCAAATGGCGCAGCGCCACCTGCAGTGAGGTAATCATCTCCCCGCCCTGAGCGACGGCTGGATTGTGCAGCGTGGCCGCCCCGGCAACCTGGGCCACGGCCGTTACCTTCTCAGCCTCGTGCCCCGTCACCACCAGCATGTCTGTCACGGCGCTCTGGCGCACATGCTGTAGGGTTTGGCCCAGCACCGTGCCCGCTGCCCAGGGCAACAGCAGCTTGTTGGCCCCCATGCGCGTAGACTGCCCGGCGGCCAGGACAACGGCCGTTACCCGCTGCCACACCTCGCGCACTGGCTGCTCAGTTTGGACAGCCGTGAGGGCAACGCGAGAGATTTGGGCGTGCGCTGGGCGAAGAAGGGTGCGAGCTATCTGGCGGGCGGCAGTGAGGCGGGCAGGGGTTTCGACTTTGTTGAGGGTGGGGATGACGCGGGCGGTCGGGGGCACGCTCTTTAGCCCGCCCAGGGGATGGGCCAGCAGGGCGGCAACCATGTCCGGGGTCAGGGTCGCGTCTGGGGTGATGGCGTCCTGTTCTTGCAAAAGGTGGGCGATTTGTTCTGGGCGATGGGCGATGTTGGCTAACGGCCGTTCCAGAGCATCCATCCCCACCACCGGAATAACCAGCGTCGTCTCTGAGGGAATCACCGGTTCGTGGGCCGCCGGCGCTTTAACAGGCCGCATGCGCGATCCGTCCGCTTCCACCAGCACGTGGCGCACGTCAGGGCGGGCCAGCAGTTGACCGGGCAGTTCCGGCGGCACGCCAAAGGCCTTCTCCCCCGCCACCTGGCCCACCACCAGCACTGTACCAAATTGGGCCAAAAATGATTCCAATTGCGCCAAATTCCCAACCGCAGCCAAGGCAGAATAGGCGGTATCCTGTGCGACCCTTTGGGCATCCGCCACCGTTAGGAAACACACCGCCGGGGCCAGCTTCATTTGTACGGCAAAAATGCGCGTGGTCGTGGTGGTAACAATGCCCGCGCCCAGCGCCTGCCCCAGGGCAAACATCAGGCTGGTTTTGCCGCCGCCCCCCACAAAGGCAACCAGTTCGTTCTTTTGAATGTTGAAAGTATCAGGAAGGGAGTACATGAGGAAAAGCCGTCAATCGTAAGCCGTAAACCGTAAGCCGCGAGAAGCCACCTCTGTTAAAAGACCTCGGCCAACGGCTAACAGACACCACGAATTAGCCAATCTCTAATCTCTTAAACCAAACTCTGGCGCATGGGTTTGCAAAAAGTCATCCACTAATTGGGCAAAGCCGGCATAGTTGTTGGTAATGTCTTGCCCATGACTGGAGCCCCAATCGGTGAGGTGCAGGGTGGTGCGGGTGGGGTTGCTGCTGGCGTAAATGGCTTTGGAATGGTCAGGGGGCGTGTAGGTATCTTGCAAAGAGTGAATGAGCAAAACAGGCATTTGTGCCTGGGCCGCCCCTTGCATGGCCGACACGGCCTCTACGTCAAAATCGGCGCACAGCTCGGCCACCAGCCACGCGCCGGGAATCATGGCGCGCACGGCGGGGCCAAACTGCTGCACGGCCTGGTGGCGAATGATGGTCTCTAAATCCTGGTATGGGGAATCGGCAATGATGAAGGCGATTTCGGGTAGCAGGGGGGCGGCTTGCAGAGAGGTAGCGGCGCCGTAGGAGATGCCCAGGACGCCAATTTGCGCCAGGGGCAGGCCGGTTTGCGCCGCCAGCCAGTGGACGGCGGCGCGGGCGTCTTCTTTTTCGTAGTAGCCGTAGGTGTGGTAACGGCCGTTACTCTCCCCATGCCCTCGCGCATCATACAGCAGCAAGTCACACCCCCGCTGCCAAAAGAGCGGCGCGTAATTCAGCACACCATAGCGCGTGCTGGTGTAGCCATGCAGCAGCACCACCCCACAAGCGCCATCCAGCTCGTTGGCAAAATACCAGCCTGCCAGCGTCACATCACCGCTGGAAATGGTCACATCCAGGGGCGCAGGCAGCGCCAAATCTGCCGGGGTTTGGCCGCTCATCGCCGCCGATTCAGCCAAAGTTTGCACGGGGCGGGCAATCAGCACATTGGCAAAATACCAGCTTCCGTAGGCGTAAGCGCCTAAAAACACCAACGCCAACACGCTCAGGGTGCTAGCTAAAAACTTGTGTGGTTTTTTCATCGGCATATTTTTTGAATAATTTTTTATGGGCGAGATAAGGATACCGCAGCTACTTGTCTTTGCCAGGACTATTCAACCAGGTAAGAATGGCCTCCAGCGCTGCGCCGCCCATAGCCAGGGCCTTTTCCGAGATGGTAAAGCAATTTTCGCGGGTGCCCCGCGCATCCACATCGCCAATTTTCATGCCCGCCTGCACGTTCAATCCCGGCATAATCAGCCCGCGCACCACGCCGGCAAACGGCGCAATCACTGGTACATCGTCCACATCTCCCAACAAATCACCTTGCTTCACAGCATCGCCAATTTCCAATCGCCAATTAACGACTCCGGTCGCCGGGGCGCGCAGCACCCGCTCCGCCCCTTTGCCCGCTACGATGCCGGGCGTGCCGGTGTTGGGCAGGGCGCTGCCTTGCCACAGCACGCGCCCCAGAGTATGCCCGCGCATGGTCTCGATGACGGCGTGACAGTCTACCCTGGCGGTGAAGCCGGGACCCATGCCAATGACCAGGGGGGCCTGGTGGATGTGGGTGTCTATGTTACGCTTGGCAATGCGGGCATCGATAATAATTAATTGTGAATTGTGAATTGTGAATTGTGAACTCTGTAGCTGCGGGGCGACGAGGACGGGAATGGTGTTGGTCTGGCTAAGGGCCAGGGCTTCATCCAGGGAGTGGGCGAGTTGGCCAGGGAGGTCTTCGATTTGTACGCGCCCTTCGTAAACGGCCGTCGCCAAAGCCACCCGCCGCCGAATGACCGATGGTTGTGCCAGCTCCAGCACAATTAACGGGAACCCCGCCTTGTGCAGGCGGTAGGCGACGCCGGTTGCCAGGTCGCCACCGCCGCGAATGAGGACGAGGTGGTGAGAAAATAGCATAAGATGGGTTTGTCCGTTGTCCGTTGCCCGTTGTCCGTAATCCGTCACGGTTCACGGTTCACGGAATACGGTTTACGGCTTACGGAATACGGAATACGGATTACGGCTCACAGCCTACGCAGCTTTTCCACCACGCGGAAGGGCAGCAGCGGAATTTCATCGAACCAGACGCCGGTGGCGTCGTGGATGGCGGCAACGATGGCCGGAGCCAGAGGCAGGTAGGGCATTTCGGCCATGCCCCGCGCCCCCCAGGGGCCTTCAGGATCGGCCGTTTCGATGATGATGGAATCAACCCGGGCCGGCACATCTTTAATGCCGGGGATGAGATATTGGCTGAAGTAGGGATTTTTGATACGGCCGTCCTGCACCTGCAAATCTTCCATAACGGCATAGCCAAAGGCCTGTACCACGGCGCCCTCAATTTGCCCTTCCACCAGGCGCGGGTTAATGGCCTTGCCCACGTCATCGGCGCACACCACGCGGTCCAGGTAAATGTGGCCTGTTTCCGTGTCCACCGTCACGTCTACCGCTTCGGCCACGTAACCATAGCTAAAGTTGGGCATACATTTGCCCGTTTCGGGGTCGTACATTTCCGTAGGCGGGGGCACGTAACGGTAATGGGCAATGGCCGGGCGATCCTCGTTTTCCCATTTTTCCAGGGCTTCAGTCGCCGCGCCACGAATGGCATTACCAGCCATAAAGGTCATGCGCGAGGCAGAGACGGAACCAGAGTTGGCGGTAACGGCCGTGTCCGACACCACAAGGTCCACCATATCCAGGTCCACCCCCACAGCCGCCGCCGCCATTTGGCGCAGCGCCGTGTGGGTGCCCTGCCCTACTTCCGCTGCCGCATGGCGCAGCACAACCCGCGTAATCTCCGCACGGCCGTGCAGCTCAATGATGGCGTCGCAGCTTTCCGGGGCGGCAAAAGAGAAGCCCACGTTCTTGAAGGCACAGGCAAAGCCCCGCCCCCGTCGCAGGGCCTGCGGATTAGGCGGCAGCGATTGAATAGCGGTAAAGGGTTGGGCCGGGGACCGTTCTGCGCCCCAATCAGCGGCGGTAGCGCATTCTTGCACCACCTGAGCCAGGCTGACGCCAGGGGGAATCGGCGTTTGCACCGTCAGCAAATCCCCTTCGCGCAGCACATTCCTCAGGCGAATCTCCACCGGGTCTATGCCCAGCATCTCCGCCAGCTTGTTCATCTGGTTCTCGGCGGCAAACGCGCCCTGGGGGCCGCCAAAACCGCGAAAGGCGCCGCCGGGCACGTTGTTGGTGGTGATGGTGTAGCTGTCTATCCGCGCATTGGGCACCACGTAGGGACCGGTAACCATGAGGTGGAAGTTACCCAGCACTTTGGTGCTGGTGTAGGCGTAGGCACCACTGTTCATGTAGACGTCGGCGGTTACGGCCGTAATTTTCCCCTCCTTTGTCATCCCCCACTTGGTGCGCACCACCGCCGGGTGTCGCTTGTGGTGACCGATAATACTCTCCTCGCGCGTCCAGATAATGCGCACCGGGCGGTTGATGCCCCTCTCGCGCAGGCGCATGGCTGCCAACCCCAGCACAATCTGTAAAGACATATCTTCGCGCCCGCCAAAAGCGCCACCAATGGCGGGGTAAATAATGCGCACTTGCTCTTCTGGCAAACCGAGGGCGTGGGCGACCTGCTCCCGGTCCTCATGGGTCCATTGCCCGGCAATTTCCACCGTGACACGTCCTTCCGCATCCACGTAGCCTAGGCCCGCTTCTGGCTGCAAATAAGCGTGCTCCTGATACGGCAAGCGGTATTCGCCTTCCAGCACCACGTCAGCAGCGGCCCAACCCGCGTCCATATCCCCCTTGCGAATCTTGTAATGCTTCAGCACATTGGTGCCTTGGTTAGCATGAATGATGACTTCATCTTGCAAGGCCTCAAACATATCAGTGATGACCGGCAATGGCTCCCACTCAATTTCAATGAGATCGCGGGCCTGAGCGGCGGCTAATTCTGTCTCTGCCACAATTACCGCCACATGGTCGCCTTCCCAACGGCTAATAGCCGCGTGGTCTGTGCTGCCCACGCCAACAAGCACTGGTTGGTCAGGCATAATCAGGCCATACTCGTTTACCGGCACATCGGCGGCGGTGAAAATGGCTACCACGCCCGGCACAGCGCGCGCCTTTTCCAGGTTCATGGACACCATGCGCGCGTGGGGTTGGTGGCTAAATAACACCTTGCCATGCAGTAAATTTTGCGGCGTCAGGTCTCCTGGATAAAGGGTTGTGCCGGTCACTTTGCCGGCGGCATCCACGCGATTGACTGATTTTGATGGGTTTCCGTTTGTATTTAACATAATTTTTGCCTGTGTGGGAAAGGGTGTGTTGGTCTATTGGTTTGTTTGTTGGTTGGCTCATGGCGGTTCATACATTAACTACCCATCCAACTACCCAACCCTCCAACTAATCAAACCTATCATCCAACGGGTCTTTATTACGAGAGTAAAGAGAGGGAGTTCCAGGGCGGCGGCGACCTTCATAGCTACTTAGGAAAAAACCAATGAACAAGAAAAATTGCATAGCTATGACAATGAGGAGCATGAATGCGCCCAATATGACCCATTGGGGAATGTCAGCTCGGGAAACTGCCAGGGCGCGATAGACTTCGTTGTAGGTTAGTAATCCGCCATCAGGGTTGAATATAACCAGTGTGCATAAGAAATAGGCGATCACAAAGGAAATTGCTAACCATATAAATTGGATTATGGTGCGCACAGCGTTGCCCCGACGGCGAGCCAACTCTGCATCATGTTTTTTATCTAATCGCATTGCTTAATCCTCCTACAGTTTCAGGCTTTTTCGGCAAATCGTTCCGCTGCCTTTTCTATGGCTTCCACGATCTTATAGTAGCCTGTGCAACGGCATAGATTACCGGTAAATGCCTGGGCAATTTGCTGTTGGTCGGGCTGGGTTACTTCTTCCAGCAGCTTGGCCCCAGACATGAGGAAACCCGGTATGCAGTAACCACACTGCACCGCGCCAGTTTCGATGAAGGTTTCTTGCAAGGGATGTAGCTCGTTTCGCTCTTGGGGCTGGGCTGCTTGCCTTTCAGCCAGCCCTTCGATGGTGACGATATTGGCGCTATGGGCGCGAGGGGCGGGGACGAGACAGGCCATGACGGCCATGCCGTCAAGGAAGATGGTACATGCGCCACATTCTCCTTCGGCGCACCCTTCTTTTGCGCCAGTAAGGGGTAGGGCACCTTCTTCGCGCAGCCAGCGGAGGAGGGTTTTGTGGGTGCCACCCACGGCCGTTACGGTACGGCCGTTTACCGTGGCCGTAATGGATGAATCTGGACCGTGGCTGGCGGCGAATTGGGCACCCGTGGGGAACATGCCCTGGGTATCGCCCCACAGCATCACCGGTTTGGCAGGCCACATGGCCCGTTCTTGCCCATCTCGCAAGGCGCGTAACGCCCGCTGCACCATCACGCGAATCATTTCCGTGCGGTAGGCGGCGGGGCCGCGCACGTCGTCTATGGGGGTGGGGGTGGTGGCGGCCAAACTGGCAGCTTCAGCAATCACATCCTCATTCAGACGTTTCCCTGACAGGTACGCTTCGGCGGCTGGAGTGTTGATGATGGTGGGGGCGACGCTGCCCTGGGCAATATGGGCCTTTTGCACGATGTCGCCATCAAAGTACAGGACGGCCGTAAGATGTACCACCGAAATGGCCTGTGCGCGCCGCAGGCCCAGCTTCACAAAGACGCCCCGCGCCGTCGCGTCCATGGGGGGAATGCTGATGTCTACCAGCATCTCGTCAGGCTCCATGACGGTGCGGCGCACGCCGGTGTAAAACTGGGCCAGGGGCACCACGCGCCGTCCGCGCACAGAGGCCAGGATGACGCTGGCGCCCAAGGCCATGAGGGGGCTAATGGTGTCGTTGGCGGGGCTGCCGGTGATGACGTTACCGGCTACGGTGGCGCGGTTGCGTATTTGCGGTGAAGCCACTTCCCAACAAGCCTGGGCTAGCGGAAAGGCGTGCTGGACGACTAGCTGGGAGGCGATGACTTGGTTATGGGTGACCAGGGGACCGAGGTGCAGCGTGCCAGAGGTGTCTTGGGTAATCTGGTTAAGACCAGGGATGCGGGTTACATCAATGAGGATGGCCACACCAGGACGCACGCCGCGTTGCAGCTCTAACATGATGTCTGTACCGCCGGCGACAATGCGGGCGGCACGGCCGTTTTCGGATAATAGTACCAGTACATCTTCTACAGAAGCTGGCGTTTCATAACGGGTAATTGGGTGGGTTTCGTGGTTCATAATTGATAGTATGAATAATTATTGGTTAAGTTTCAAGGTTTTCGGAGAGAGTGCGCGGCCGTTCGGGCGGTTCCGCCACGGCGCAAGGTAATCACTTCGGCCAAAATGCTTAGGGCAATTTCTGCAGGGGTTTCAGCACCCAAATCTAAACCAACCGGGGAGCAAACACGCGATAAATCTTCGGCTGCCAAACCATCTTCCAGCAACAAACGCTGGGTTTCTAACCAGCGCCGGCGGCTGCCCATGACGCCAATGTAGGGCACCTGGCTTTGCAAAACGAGAGGCAAAATCTGGCGATCCAGGGCTACGTTGCGTGTCACCAAAACAACAAAAGTGTTGGGGGTAAGCGGGTGTTGAGTCAAAACCTGGGCAAAATCCCCAGGTAAATACACGTCAGCGTGGGGTATGGTTTCTGGCGTGGCCAAGTCTGGTCGGTCATCGGTGACGACAACGCGATATCCCAGCCAGTGAGCTAAGTCAGCGACGGCCTGGCCAACATGACCACAGCCTACAACGAAAATGGTAGCTGGGGGTAAATAGGGTTCCAGGTAAATTTCAACTTCTCCCCCGCAAACACCGGGGTCACCGCGTTGGGGGTCTACCAGGGAGTAGGTGAGAATGCGCGGTTTGCGGGATTGTAGAACGTCGGGGACTTCTTGCAGGACACGGGCTTCCATTTCGCCGCCGCCAATAGTGCCCTGGAAACGGCCGTCTTCATACACCAGCATCTTGGCCCCGGCATGGCGCGGCACTGAGCCATTAGCCCGAACAACCGTAGCCAACACCACCGACTTTCCTATCTCCTGGGCGTTCACTAGCGCCTGCAAGAGACGGTGCGCATCATCGTGGTTCATGAGAATTAAGGGGTTTCCTGGGCTTCCGCCAGGCACCAACCTGCTACCCAGCCGGCCCCTCCGTCCGGGGCAATAACGGCGTAAAAATTAATGGGAAAGGGATCGCCCCCCGACATTTGTTGAACTGGGTAAGATTGCACCGCGGCAATTTGCACCTGGACATCAGCCGGGAGGTAAATGTCGTGAGCAATTGTTTTCGCCTCGGCGCCACCACCCAACACCACACTGCCACCCTCTTGCACTGTGCCACATTGCCCCCGTTCAGCACAGGCATTACTGCATATTAATCGCCCCTGACCCTGCAAAAGTCTGTCATGCCCCAGGCGTACAGGTGCTTCTTGCCCCCGGTTAATTAAGGAACAGGCGCTCAGAAGGCTCACCACCATTAAGAAGGCAATGCGTAACAAACCTTGTTGAAGGAACTTTCTTTGCTCTAAATGGAACGTGGCCGGCGTAATCACACCGTCACCTCATGTCACTTAAAGGGCGTCGGAGTGCCCCGTTTACTTTGCGTTTAGCGCCAATCCCAGACGGTTTCGTCGTCCAGGATACGCTCAATCTGGCGCGCAAACAAAGCCATCTTTAGTGGTTTGCTGATGAATCCATCAAATCCTAACTCGCGGGCCTTGTTAACATCATCTTCCAGTGTGCCGGCGGTAACGGCAACGACCTTGGCATTCTGCAGTTTTTCACTGGCGCGCACTGCTTTCAGCAGATCGTAACCGCTTTGACCTGGCATATTAATGTCAACGAGGAATAGATCTACGCGTGGAATACTCTCGGCAAAAGCCAAAGCGGAGGCCGCAGATTTGCGTGGATAGCAGTTTTGGGCGCCAGCCAGCCGTAATAAATCTACGGTGATGAGTTGGGCATTGGGATCGTCTTCAACAACCAGGATATGCGCGTCTTGTAAAGAAGGATTCATGAGGTTGAGTTTATCAAATTGACCGCAAAGTGACAATGCGCTGTTGGCGGAGAGGTTATGCAGGAATTGGGGCACGGCCGTTCTTGTTGCCCACTGGTTCGCGTTCTAGTTCCTCTTCCTCTGGATGATGCAATGGCAGCTTAATGGTAAAGGTGGCCCCCTGCCCCAAATCACTCTCCAATGAAATAGAGCCACCGTGTCGTTCCACAAGATGCCGCGTAATTGGCAAGCCCAAGCCTGTGCCAATGCGTTTGCGCGCGGCCGTTTCGTCTACCTGCTTGAACTCTTGAAAAATTAAGTCATGATATTTTGGCGCAATCCCCACCCCTGTATCGGAAACTTGAATATAGGCAAACGCATCATCTGCGGAGACACTCAAAGTTATGTGGCCCTCTTCTGTATATTTGGCCGCATTTCCTAGAAGATTAATCAAACCTTGCTTCATTCTCATGCGATCAATACGCAATTGAGGCCAGCGCTCCGGATACTCCGTGTAGAACGCTACATGTTCCTTGTCCAACAATAAACCTTGCACGGCTATCGCTGCTTCTTCACACACGTCCCGCAGATCGCTTGCCTCTAGATAAAGTTTGAATTCTCCGGACTCAATTTGAGCCATGTCCAACAAATCATTTAAGATGTTCAACAGATGCCAACCCGACCTCTCAATTCTTGCCAAATAATCCGCCTGAGTCTGGTTTACAGGGCCAATACTTTCTCGTTCTAAAATATGCGCAAAATTGACAATTGCGTTTAAAGGAGTGCGCAGTTCATGGCTTACATTATTCATAAACCGGGTGCGAATATCCCGCTCATGTAAAGCCTCTCTTCGAGATTTGTCAAGCTCGCGGTTTAAAAACACTAGCCGGTCATTTGCCTTAGTAACCTCTTCTTTCATTGCAAAAAGTTCGTCCCGGCGGTTTTGGGCACGGCGATGTAAATGGCTAACAGATTCAACAGCGAATTGCCATTCCATTGCAGACAAATAGAGCGCTATCGCTACAATCAGGTTAAAGCTTATGGGTACAAGTAAATTGATAAATGTGGAGAAGGTGAATTCTTTTGTTACAACCGTGCCCAAAAGTATGAGGACGGCCGAAACAGCCCAGGCAAACAGGCTAGACACGGGCGAAATCAGCATGCTGGCGGCAATAATGAGGATGGCAAAAAAGTAAGGGAGTACCTGGGCTGTGCCTGCTGCCTCCACTTGGGACAGAAGCAATGTAAGAAGCAGTAAATGGGCCCCGACAAATAACTTTGCCCCTACCTGAGCTTTCTGATTCTTGATGAACAACATGGCTCGCTGCGCCACGAAGGGGGAAAGAATCAATAACACAAGTAAGTACCATAGATTTGCCAGCTCTCTAGCTGTGGTTAGCGCCATGGAAATCAGGGCGTAAAGTATCACCAGCAGGGAAATAAAGGGGATAATGATGCTTGCGGAATCACCCCGCAGTTCGTCAGAATAATCGTGTTTCATAGAAAAGCCATTTTAAGGGATTACTTTACCAGTGTCCGTATAAAGCCAGTGAATCTCAGGGATCCACATACCAACCCACTAATTCAAGATTAGCCTCCGCCAATAGAGCAGCAGGCACATCTGCCAGAGTCATTTCCGCCTCAGCCGCAACCGTTTGGTCGGGAAGCCATATTTGGCCAACCGCTTTACCCAGGCGGCCTTTTAACTTGACAACTTGTCCTTTGATCACAAGGGGTACTTCAGTGGGTACTGGTTGGCGGTATTTCACCTGGAGTCTGACAGACATCATGAAATGATGATGATCGCCGATTAATGCAACTCGCCCAACAGCTTCATCGAGCATAGCAGCTACAATGCCCCCATGAACAATGCCTGGATAACTTTGATAGATATCAGGGACACTGTATTGAGAGACTACTTCGTCGTGCCCATCATCGTAGAAGGTCATGTAGAGGCCACGAGGGTTTTCCCGGCCACAAATAAAACAATACTTGCTGTTTGGTTGCTTATGGAGGTGCAAAATAGCCTCTTCTTATAGATTATGTTTTCATTATAAAGAAGTTCTAATGTCTATGACATATTACTTTGGTTTGACCCGTGCCCTTAAAACGAATGGTTCTCCAAATGAAAACGCGCCTGCCCAAACCCGGGAGGCACGTTTATAGGGTTAAAAAGGTATTTGATGCTATGCCGCGATGAGAAGAAGGGCAACGGCCGTTACGCCCCAAAATTGCCCCAGAATCAGTAACCCCCACAAGGCCGTGCCCCGGCGCGCAGATACCAACCCCCCTACGATAGCAGCGATTGCCATACCCAACAGCCACAAGCCAGCCTCCCCCCAACCAGAAACCTGGGGTAGCAGCCAGGTCAGTAAACCGCCCAACAGCAAACCAGAAAAAACCGTTGCCCAATGCACAAACGAGACGGCACTGGCCTGAGATTTTCGAACTGTAGTTGTTTGGGGGTATTGTGCTAACATTTGCTTTCTCCAAATCAGATTTTTCTTATTATCGCCCACCCATTTTTACCAGGCTTGTCGGCCAGCGTATGAAAACAATATACTTTCCCTACGTTTCCGACGATGTTAAATACAATACGCTTTTATAGAGCAATTGGTTCCAACAAAAAACCAGCGGTTTTTAGGACCGCTGGCTTCGCTATGCCAAGTCAATAGAGACTGGCAGCCGGTTTTTTACAGGGGATGGTAGCGCAATCGCTCCCAAAACCAAAGGCCGATTATCCGCAACAAGAATTAGCTACTGTACCCATCGCTAAAAATATCGATCATCATCTTGGCATCACCCAGCGGGTAGAGAATGGGGCAGGTGCAACCGTTGTCTACATATTCCCGCACCTTTGCCTTCACCTCCTCCGGAGAACCCGCGGCGGTACACATTTGCACCACGTCATCAGGCACAATGTGCATGGCGGCCTCAATTTGCTCGTCGGTGGCGGGCCAGGTCAACACCTGATGAATCTCGTCCAGCAAATCCTGGCTGACGCCGCTGGCCTTCATCAGGTGGGGTTGCTGCCCCAAATATTGGGTAATCATCTTCCGCGCGCCATCCAGCGCTTTCTTACGGTCTTTGTCCACCGAACAAATCATGAGCTGTGGGCGGTCAATGTCGTCAATGGAGCGTCCTGCCTTTTTCGCGCCCCGTTCCAGGGCATCCATGGCTTCTAAATTGTACTTGGGGGCCACCAGATAATTGAGGCAGACGCCATCGGCAATTTCGCCCGTCATCTCCATCATCTTCATGCCGGTGGCGCCAATGTAGATGGGCACATTGCGCGGTTCTTTACGGCCGTGTACCACATCCAGTTGAATGCCATCCACATGGTGAAACTCGCCGTGAAAAGTGACGTTTTCCATGTTCAATAATCGGCGCAGCACTTCCACCGTTTCCCGCATTGCCGAGAGCGGCTTGCGACGTTGAATGCCCACTTTACTGGCCAACGGGTCCCACCAGGCGCCAATACCGCAAATAATGCGGTCTTGCGCCAGATCATCCAGAGTGAGAAAGGTGGCCGCCAGTAAACCAATATTGCGGGTCCAGTTGTTGGTAACACCACTAGCCACTTTAATCTTTTTGGTGACAGCGGCAAAGGCCGCCATGGGCACAATGGCATCGCGCACCAGGCGGCTTTCAGCCTGCCACACCGCCTCAAAACCTTTTTCTTCAGCATATTGCACCAGCTCCATACCTTCTTGCAAGGAGTGGGCATCTTGTAAATAGAGGGCTACGCGGTCTTTTGACATGGGAATTCTCCTTTTTCATAAACTACAGGCTAACTAACTGCTGCTTTTCACTTACTTTTGCCAGATAGCGGTACCAATCTGCGGCAACATCAAGGTCAAATTGTAGGCCGGGGGCCTGAACGGTATAGAGGGTACGGTTCAGGCGCTGGGCTTCTTGAAGATGGTAATGATAGCTGTTTGGGCCGTAATGAAAGGTGAAGGGCGAAGGGGGGAAGAGAAGCAGCGCGTTGGTGCCTAGCCGAGCAGCATCGGCACAGATAATTGTCAGGCAACGGCCGTAGTCATTTGGACTCTCTTCCTGGTCCGGCAATACCGCCAACATTTGCTGCACATCGGCGCGGGTAATAAAAGGCAAATCCGCCGGCAACACCAACACACCGCCGGCCCCAGCCCTCTCCACCCAATCCACGCCGCGGCGAACCGCTACGTTTAACCCTTCCGGCGCGCTCTCGGCAACAACCTGTGCACCGTGGGTTCTGGCCAACAGCTGCACCTGTTCATCGCTGGTAACCACACAAACCCCCGCCAGGGGCGGAAAAGGCTTCAACAATTGTAGCGTGCGCGTCAAAAACCCGGCAATCAGGTTCATGCGCTGTTCTTCGGTTAACAAATGCGCCAGGCGCATTTTGCTGCTGCGCAGCGGTTTGACCGGAATCACGGCCCATATGTCGTCCCTGTTTTGCTTGGCAGATTTGTAAGCCATCCTATCAGGGGTTGATTTAATAGCCAAACGGCACACTCCACTCAGTTGTCAGCGGCTATTTGCCGGACAAAAGCCAACACCTCGCCAGCCACCCGCCGCCGATCAGCAGGGGTTTTCATCATGGTATCTGTGCATAAACTGGGCACATCAGCATCCGCCAATGCGCCAGCATCCTGCTGGTCATACACAAAGCCATCTAGCAAATCGCCATAGTACTGGGCCACGGCCGTTGCCGTCACCGCCAGCCCCATTTCTTGCATCATCTTGGCGGCTGGCCCCTTGACCGCCTGTCCCCCCACAATAGGGGACACAGCAACAACAGCCCGGGGAATATCCTCCAGTATGGCGCGAATGGGGTACACATTCAATATGGGGTCAACGCTGACAAAGGGGTTAGAGGGCGCAATAATGACCAGATCCGCTTTTTCCAGGCGGTGCATAACCTGGGGCGTGGTACGCACGTCCTCTGGTAGCTTTACGGCCGTCACGGCTGGCTGCCAGCGCTCCTGCACAAACCAAGTCTGGAAAGGGAGTGTACGGCCGTCTTCCGCCACAATTTGGGTGGGTGCAGGCTGGTCACACATGGGCAGCAGCGCATGCTGCACCTTGAACTGCTGGCACAGGTGGCGGGTCACGGCCGTCAGCGTCCACCCTTCGCCCAGCAAAGCCCCCCGGGTTAAATGCGTCGCCAGATCCAGGTCACCCAGGCGAAACCAGTCCGGCCCGCCAAGCCGCCCCACAGCCTCCATAACCCGCCAGCTTTCACCGGCCCGCCCCCAACCGGTCTCCTCATTGGCCACACCGGCCAGGGTATACATCACCGTGTCTAGGTCTGGGCAAATGGGCAGCCCCAGGTGCTCAAAGTCATCACCCGTGTTGCCAATAATCGTCAGCGACTCTGGCGGCAATAGCTGCGCCAATCCTGCAGCCAGCTTTGCTCCGCCAACCCCTCCGGCTAAACAGACAACTTTCATGCGTGGTTATCCATCACATACCTGGCCGCCGCATGGGCCATCACAGCGACACCTTCTATCAATGCGCGTTCATCAAAATTGAATTTGGGGTGGTGGTGCGGGTAGGTAAAGCCCAGCTCTTCATTCCGCCCGCCAATGAAAAAGTAACAGCCGGGAATTTCTTCCAAAATATAGCCCATATCTTCAGAGGCCATGGTCCGCTCATACAAAATGTTTTCCTCACCCAAAACCTCAATCGCGGCCTGGTAAACGGCCGTGGTCGGTTCCTCCGCATTGTTCACCGCCGCGACAATGGCCAATGTCTCCATGTGCACTTCACAGCTAAACGCCCGGCCCATGTGGACGGCCATTTCCAAAATACGCCGATACGTTTGCCGGTGCAGTTCTTCATTGTAGCTGCGTACCGTCCCTTTCAACGTCACCTTGTCAGGAATGACGTTGAAGGTTGTGCCCGCCGAAAACTGGCCAATGGAAACTACTACACTGTCTTGGGGATCCGTGTTGCGGCTGACAATGCTTTGCAAAGCGGTGACAATGTGGGCAGCCGCCAAAATGGGATCTTTGGCCTGGTGGGGGGCGGCCCCATGCCCACCATGCCCCTGCACGGTGAGGGAAAAAACGCTGGAAGAAGCCATGACCGGGCCGGGGCGCACGCGGGCTTTGCCATAGGGGGTTGCCGTCCAGACGTGCATGGCAAAGGCCACATCCGGGCGCGGGTTTTCCAGCACCCCGTCGGCAATCATGGCAAAGGCGCCCCCCAAGCCTTCCTCCGCCGGTTGAAAGACAAACTTCAACGTCCCGGCAATCTGCTCCCGGTACCGAGTCATAATGCGCGCCAGGGCCAGGCCCATAGCTGTGTGCCCATCATGGCCGCAGGCGTGCATTACCCCCACATTCTTTGAGGCGTAGGGTAGGTCCGACTCTTCTTGGATCGGCAAGGCATCCATGTCGAAGCGTAAAAGCACTACGGGGCCAGGTTTTGCGCCTTCCAGCAGGCCCACAACGCCGGTCTGCCCCACACCACGCTGCACTTCCATGCCCATATCAGCCAGCGTGCTGGCCACAATACCAGCCGTACGGTGCTCTTGAAAGCCCAATTCGGGGTGCATGTGGAAGTCGCGCCGCATGGCCACCATGTCGTCAAACAACGCTTCTGCCTCTTTTCTGAAATCCGGTTGTGTCATCAATACTTGCCGCTCCGATATTGGGAATTATGCCTACGGTTGAGAAATTATAACAGAGGCAGGGGCGCCTGGGTATGAAATTTCACTCGCCGGGCAGCTAACCACCTGAACGCACCCTTGTCTACCTCAGGGATTGGCCGCCGTAGCTTGTAAAATCAGGGGCAGGTAAACTCGGTGGATCTCCGCAAACAGGTAAAGGGAAATGGGGACATGGGCGGGGGTTCCCAGGGTGGTGGTGGGCACGGCCGTTACCGTTATAGACCCCGATAACACCCCAGGCGCTTGCCCATTGACCCCCAACACCAAAGCGGTCTCCGCCATTTCTCCCGGTGGCAGCACCCCCATGGGGTTGCCAAGGGCCAGGGCCAGCGGAGGAGAGGCAGTAACCACGGCCGTATAGGTCAACACCTCTGTGCCTGCGTTTTGCAGGTGCAACGGAATGGTGGCGGCAAAGGGTTGCTCTGCCACGCCAATAGCCAGGGGCAGCGCCGTGGGACGCACAGAAAGTGCTCCCTGGGGCGTCGTTTTGGGCATGTCGCGCAACGCCTGTTCCGCCGGGCGGTGGCGCACACTGTAATAGCGCATTTGCTCACATTCCGGGTAATAAGGGGCGGTGTTGAAGTTCAAGTTAAAAATGAACATGGCTTCCATCCAGGGCCAGTTAGTGGCTGCATATTGGAAGGCGCCCACCAGGTTGCTGGCCTGTTTTTCCTCCGTCACCAGTTGCCATAAACGGCCGTCCCACGAGCTATCGTTCAAGCAGTCAGCAGGGGGCGTCACCAACCAGCCAAACTCCGTCGCCCACATTTTTTTGTCCGCCAGCCCGTTGGTTGCCATCAGCCCATAGAGCATTTCTGCACCGCGAAAACAAAAGCCGTTGGTGCAATTTTGCGTGGGATCAGCAGAGGAAACGTCCGGTTCGGCGTCAAAATCGGCGCTGAAGCCATAAGGATGGTAGCCCACCGCATCCAGGCAGTCGCCACCGCCCGCCGCCAGAAACTCCAAGAAAAATTCCCGCTCATCCTGGTAGAAACCATTATGGCCAGGGTGGCCATTCCAGTCTCCCTGCACCCGCCCTGTAGGGGCCAGCCCAGCAGAAATAACTTTAGCCTGGGGATCAGCTAATTTAATGTTGGCGTAGGCGACGCATAGTAAGGCGGCGTAATCGGCAGCGTTGGGAGGCGCAGCCCAGCCATAGGCGGCATCCAGGTTTGGCTCGTTGCCAATTTCATAGGCTTCTACAAAGCCGGCCTGCTGGGTGGCCAGCGTATGCAAATTGTCCCCATATCCAGAGAGATTGCTCATGTCCGCAGCGTGGGCGTCCACGCGCAGCAAGACATTAACCGGCAGGCGGCTGCCCGGCGGATTGAATACTTTCATCCAGTTAAAGCCCATGTCTTGAATGATGGATACTTCCCAGGCGGCAACGTTAAAGCCGTAACCCAGCGAGTTGTTTGCTGCCGGGCTGGCGGACGCCAGGCCACTCCAGAGGCTGCTCAAGAAAAGTATGGCGCTGAAAACGGCCGTCAAGCCCGCCAGCCTGCCCCGTTTTTTTATTTGCTGCATCCTTTCCTCCTTATGGTTGGGCACCTCTGTATGATGGTGATGGATTGATACGGCCGTGTCCCTTTCGTTATCCTAATTCTAGCACCATAAAAAAGAAAAGCCTGACCCATACAGTAGGTCAGGTTTGCTAATGGCTAGCACCCGTTGGCTAGCTCTGGCATTCAGGTATCAGGAACCCGTATTCCGTCAGCCACCAACTTCCGTCCATGGGCCAAAATGCCATAAGAAGACGGTCAACGGGTCTAACTAAAGGTGGGTTTAACGATGACTCTTCTCAGCCTGGCCCTCAGCCCAGCCGACGGAATCGTGAGCTAGATCCTTAGCCTGCCCTTCAGCCCAGCCTTTAGAACCAGGACCACGCTCGCCCAAACCTTCAGCCCAGCCTTCAGAATCTTCTTCAAGAGACTCGGCCATTCCAGTAGCCCAGCCTAAAGATTCACCGGTGGCAGCAGCAGCACGCTTGAGTGCATCTTCAGCATTGATGAAGCCTTGCTTCACCCGTTCCTGAACGGCTTCCCATTTATCCTTAGAGACATGTTTCAGCTCTAATAATTCGGCCTCGGCTTCGTGCCAGCGGGCCTGCGCTTCCCCCATCAATTCTTTGAACTCGGCTTGCGCCTTCTCGCCCAGGCTCTCTGCCTTCGCTTCCAACCGCGCAATCTCAGCTTTCCATTCTTTGCTTTGAATTTCCAATCTCTCTTGCATTGTTTTTTGATTCATCATTACTCCTTTTCTGCCTGGGAATAAATAATGACCAGACAGATTTCATTCTTGTTACTGCCTTTAGTATAGGAAAGGGTGCGCGGGATCACCATATATCCCGATAGATATACCGGTCACAGTTTAGGATACATTATTGGGATGGGGGGGAATGATGGGGGATGCTTAGCCCAGGCGGGCTACCAGGTAAAGCACGGCCGTTTGCCAGTTGACAGTTTGATCAGTTAGTTGCCGCCGATACAGGGAAATTACATTCCGCAATTCGGCGTCACTCAGTCCTGCCTCGCGTAAGCGTTGGGCATAGCTGGCTTTCTCCTGGTAGCCTCCATCCTTCGCCTCCGGAAACCACCGCGTCAGGTTATCAGAGGTAATTCGCCGCTGCGCCGTCTGCCGCTCTAGCAGCAGCCGCGCTTCCAGTCCAGCTTTGCTCACGGCTTTTTCCACATCTTCTTCAGCCCAATTTACCAGCGGGTCTGTCGGGTCATAGTAAATGGCTTCTTCCGCAGCAGCCACTCTTGCCCGCAGGTCTTCATCCGGCCAGGTAACCAAACTGTAAAGGCGCTGGGTGTGGCGGGGAAGGGTCTGTACAAGGCAGAAACGGCCGTCCTTGGTCAGCCAGCTCGTTATCTTTTGGATGGTAGATTGGGAGGGTGCGCTAGTCAGCCCGGTAAACAAATTGCGGGCGAGGATGCGATCGAAGCGCAAGTCTGTTTCCCCGCGCAGGGCTAGCAGTTTTTCCAGGTCGGCTAGCGTACCGATGAGGATGAACGGCCGTTCCATTTCCGGCAGCCGTTCCGCCATTTGCCGCAGCGCCTCCCCCACCTGCTGATCGGCCGTCAGCGCCCAAACACCCCCTTCCGCGGCGCGGCGCACCGCTTCCCAGGTTAGCAGTCCGCTGCCCGCTGCTACGTCTAGCACGCGATGATGCCGCTGAATGGCCGCTAGCTCAAACAGCTTTTCCCGCTGCCGCGCCAAATTTTCGCCCGCCTGGGAGATGGTGCGCTGCAGCCAGGCCTCCTTGGCCTTGTTCGTGGGGCTGGTTGTCAGAACCTCCCCCATCTCTAATCCCCAATCTCCAGCTTCGAGCATAGCCGCCAGTTGCGCCTCCCGCCGCTGCGCCACCGCTATTTGGATGGTGCGCTCATGCCCTTGATCGCTGGGCTGATAAAAGAGCTTGCCCTGCAAATTGTCCGGCAAATATTGCTGCGCCACCCAATGGTCACGGTAGGCGTGAGGGTACAGGTACCCTTGCCCATGGCCAAAACCTTCCTTGTCCCGGTTGCCATCCTTCAAATGATTGGGCACGGCCGTTTCCTGCTCTTTGCCCACCGTTTCCAGGGCGTCAAAAAAGGCAAAGGCGGAGTTAGACTTGGGGGCAGTAGACAAATAGAGGGCCGCCTGGGCCAGGTGAAAACGCCCTTCAGGCATACCGATACGCTCGAAGGCTTCCCAGCAGCTAACCACCACGCTCATGGCCTGGGGATCTGCCATGCCCACGTCCTCGCCGGCAAAAATGCCCATGCGCCGAAAAATGAAGCGCGGGTCTTCGCCAGCATACACCATCTTAGCCATCCAATACAGCGCGGCGTCAGGATCGGAGCCGCGCAAGCTTTTGATGAAGGCCGAGATGGTGTCGTAATGAACGTCCCCTTCTTTGTCGTACAAGACAGCGCGGCGCTGAATGGACTCTTCGGCCACGGCCAGGTCTACGACAATGATCCCCTGGGGATTGGGTGGCGTGGTTTCCACCGCCAGCTCCAGCGCATTGAGTACGCCGCGGGCGTCACCATTGGCCACGTCCACCAGGTGGGCCAGGGCATCATCGTACACATTTACCTGAAGACGGCCGTACCCCCGTTCCTCGTCTGCCAAAGCCTGCCGGGCAATGGCCAGCAGATCCTCTTCAGTTAGGGGCCTGAGCTGGAAAATGCGGCTGCGGCTAACCAGCGCCTTGTTCACCTCAAAATAAGGGTTTTCCGTGGTGGCGCCAATCAAAATAATGGTGCCATTTTCCACGTGGGGCAGCAAGGCATCTTGCTGCGCTTTGTTCCAACGGTGCACCTCGTCCACAAAGAGGGTGGTGCGTTGCCCGTAGAGGTCGCGCCGCTCCTGAGCGGTGGCAATGGCCTCACGTATCTCCTTCACCCCTGCCAGCACGGCATTAATGGTGATGAAGTGGCTTTGGGTGGTGTTGGCAATGACCATAGCCAGGGTGGTCTTGCCGGTGCCAGGCGGGCCATAGAAGATGAGGCTCGAAAGCTGGTCGGCCTGAATGGCGCGGCGCAGCAGCCGCCCTGGCCCGATGATGTGCTCTTGCCCGACGTATTCGTCCAGGGTGCGGGGCCGCATACGGAAGGCCAGGGGGGCTTCTTGCTGAATTTGGGCGGAACGGCCGTGCTTAAAGAGGTCCATGCTGGCATTGTAGCCAGTTTGCACAGAAAACAAAAGCCCCAGCACAAGGCTGGGGCCAACGACAACGCATGTTAATTTTTTACAAAACTCAAGAAATCCATTCTACTTCAACTTCGCCCTGCCATTGCTCGCCGCTCTTGATGAAGCGCATCTGGAACCCACCGCCGCTGAGGTAGAGCATGTCAGAGTCCTCGCCAATAGCCCAGGTGCTGCTGAGGGAAAGAGTGGCCTCGGTGTCGGAAACGGCTGTTAACTCTTGCACATGTAGGTACAAAAAGTCTCCGTCCCTATTGGCTTTGTTCTGAATCTGCTCTGGCGTCATCAGGGTCACAGCCACAGCCAGATTAGGAGTCCACCCCTCCGGCAGATTCTCTGTGGAAAGCACCAATTCTTCCTGGTCGGCCAGCATGGCATAGTCGGGAATGGCTTCATCTATGAGGGCATGGACCAGCCCCTGGTCAAGAATAGCGAACAGGTCGGCTTCCGGCAGTTCCACGCCTGTACCTGTGTCTGTGCCGGGCAGCACGTTGTCCATCGCCAGCTCGAAGCTGTTGCTCAGGTCATTGACGTTCACGGTGTAGGTGCCAGCAGGTAGACCCTGGACATCCAGGCTGACGGTTTCATCAAAGTTGGTGACCTGTTCAGTACACATGCGGTCAGCCGGGCGGGTGGTGTAGACCATGACGTTAAAGGTGCTGCCGTCCTGGGTGATTTCAATGGGGCCAAGGCTGGTGCAACCATCAGGCAGGTAACCCATCACGCGCACGTTTACCTGCACGGGAAAGGATTCCAGAATCAAAATCTGGGTGTCAAGAAGCGGCGCTTTCTGGATAACAAATCCCTCTTCGGCTACTGGTTCGTTTCCGGGGCGCAGGGGATCTTCTGTGCCGCTAACAGGGGTTTCTTTGGGGGCGTTTTCTGGTAAATCGGCGCCAACCGGCGGTTTTTCTGCCGGCAAATCGGCTGTTGGTTCACCACTTAGCATGGGGCCTTCATTTGCCGTGGGGCTGCATGCTGCCAATACGCACAAAATCACAAAAATAATTGTTATGCTAATGCTGTTTCTCATGTTACAAACTCTCCTTTGCTGTTCTGGGTTTATAACGTGGAAACGGCCGTAAAGGTTCCCGGAGAAAACAAATTGAGAAAATGGAAGGGATCAATAATCGAGAATCTGGGCCGCCAGGGAGCGTTTATCGCCCTGTTGTTGGCTACGCCGGGCCTCAGCCCATTGATTGCGCGCCTCATCAATGGCCCGGCTCAAGGCCATCCAGTCTTGCACCACCAGCAGCAAGCCAGGGCGCACGGGGCTGAACATAATGCGGGGGAACCAAAAGCGACGCGCTTTGAAGGCCCGCGGAAAACTGTTTAGCTCTAGAAAAATGCAGGTGAGGTGATGATAGGGTTCTACCATAGCCCACTCTGACCCTTTCAAGGTTTCGCGGGGAAAGTGTTTGACCATTTTAGTCGTAGTGGCGGTAGCAACACGGCCGTAACTAATCTTCACGCGACGCAATGGCCCTTGCAGCACCAGCGTGTCGGGACGCACGTGCAAAGCAGCACGGCGCACAAAAAAGGCAAAATATACCCACAGCAGGGCTACGCTGGCTGCCGCTACCCACACGGCAAACCAATAATTACCCCAAACAGGCTGCACAAAAAGATCGTAGCTCCCTAAACCCGTCAAAAACAGACCGGTCCACAATAACTTACCACGCATGCGGAGGCTAAGTTGCTGATAGATGAGGAGCTTGTAGGTGGACATGGTTATTTGTGCAGAAGAAGGGGGTCACGGAAACGGCCGTTGCCCAGAACAACCGCCTAAATCTGAAAACCCCCACGATAAGGAACTACCTTAAAAGTAAAATCCGTGACAAACCGTTCCAGCTGCTCATTCAAATCACGCCAGGCCTCATTCTCCATCAAATCATCAATAGTCTGGCGATCTCGACATACAAAACCCACTAAGCGATTAGGAGCATTGCCATATGCTGTGTGCCATGCTTCACTCATCTGAAAACCCAACGCCTGCATTGCCGGTACATACTGTCCCATAATAAACTGATAATACTCCTGCGAGGATTGTGGAGACAGTTCATAGCTTAGTAACAACTTATATCCTTGTGGTGATTCATCCATAAGCCCATTATACTGCCGGTTACACATAAACCGAACAATCTTACTTGGAACTAACACCGTTTTCCGCCAACGGAACCGTAAAGATAAACTGGCTACCTTTACCTAGCTGACTCTTAAAGCCAATTTCACCCCCCTGCGCCTCAATCATCTTCTTTACAATCGACAAACCCAAACCCCATCCCTGCTGTGCGCGCACCTCCCGCGTTTCAGCCCGGAAAAACTGCGTGAACAGCCGAGCCTGATCTTCTTCAGAAATACCCACACCATTATCCGCTATGGCAACGCGTAAGAATTTGCCAGTCCGCTGAGCTTTCACCTGAATGGAACCCTTATCTTGGGTGTACTTGTGGGCATTGCTGAGTAAATTTGACAACACTTGGTTAATGCGCGCCGGATCGGCATGAACGGGCGGCAAACTGTCGGGCACGTCTACTTTTAACATTTGTTCCCGGCTGGCAATGGCCTCACGCAAGCTTTCGGTCACATCTTCTATCACGTCTTGTATATAAAAATCTTTGAGCTCAAACTTCATGCGCCCGCTTTCAATGCGGTTGATGTCTGACAAATCACTAATCAGACGATTCATGCGGCCCAGATTGCGGCGAATGACTTCCATAAACTGCATCTGCTGTTCATTTAGCTCTCCGGTCATGCCGCTAAACATCAAATCTGTATAGCCCTTGATGGAAGTCAGTGGCAGCCGTAGTTCGTGGGTTACCAGGGAGATAAATTCGCTTTTGGCTTTATTGGCTGTCTGAATTTGCTCGTAGAGGCGGGAGTTTTCAATAGCTACCGCAGCACGATCGGCCAGGCGTTCTACAAAAGCAATGTCATCGGCGTTGATGGCATTTGGCCGATCTCCTTCCAGGGTAATCAGACCAATGATGGCGGCTTCCCGGAAGATGGGAACGACAAGCTGTTCGGTGGCTGGAGTGCCGTCAATGGCCTGGATGGGGGTTACGTTTTGGGTAAAGACCGATTTTCCTTCAGCCAGGATTTGGGCCAAAATGGGGTGCTGGGCGGAAACAACACTGCCCCCAACCAGTTCGTGTTCCCCTTTGTGTGCCAACAACCGTAGATTGGGTTCGGCCGTATCTTCAGGGCGTTCGATCAGGCCGATGGACCCACCATTGGCGCTGGTGTGGGCGACAGCCCAGTCTAGTGCCAGGCTGAGAACCCGGTCCAGGTTCAAAGATTTGTTGAGCTGTTGGTCTATGCGTTGGAAAAGAGACAACTCTTGCACGCGCCGATCTAGGGCCTGGTCGGTTTGGGTGAAAAGTCGGGCATTTTCGATGGCAATGGCGGCCTGATTGGCAAAGGTACTGAGCAAGTTTAGGTCTTCTTGCTGAAATACACCGCTGAAGAGACGGTTGTCTACGTAGGCAGCGCCAATGGTGCGCCCGCGGGTGCGCAGGGGTGCGCACATGATGGACCGTAGTTGGTAGCCAACGACGCTTTTTTGGTTAGAAAATCGTTCGTCCTCCTGGGCATTGTTGGTGAGGATACCTTCTCCGGAAACGGCCGCGCGCTCGACTACAGTGCGGCTGATTTCCATGGAACGGCCGTCTATGGTTTCCTGGTCCACATTACGCGCCGCCATCGTTTGGAGCTGACCCTTTACGTCGTCAAAGAGCATCAAAAAACCGCGTTCGGCACCGGTCAATTTGATAATGGCATCCATTACTTGATTGAGCACTTCGGATAGGTCTAGCGAGGTGCCGAGTTGGGAGCTGACCTCATACAAAGCGGCCAGGCGGGCTTGTTGGCTGGTTGTTTTGTCTTTCATGGGCAGTTTTTATGGGCCGCGCATTTACATTTACCACGGCATACTTTTTTACACAAAGGCGGGGGCTTGTGGTGTCTTTCTTGGTCTATCCGCCACACTATTGTATGCCCTGCCGTCAAATTACAGAGCATTTGAGCAAGAATTATGCGTGAAATTTTGTAGGGGACAAGAGAGCAAGGGTTATCAGGGTTGGTTTTGTCCACAGCGAAGGCGGGTTTGGCAGCGCTCGCGCAAGGTATCGTATACGGCCGTTCGCTCCTGCTCCCCTAGCCCAAGCAGATCAAAAACGGCCGTGTCCAATGACTGTCGGTCATGTTGCGCCAACTCTTCATCAAGCGGCAATGACGGTCGTTCCGCCAAAACCTGAAATCGTCCCGCCAATAAATCCACCTGTCGGGCAGGAAGGAGGCGCGGATCGGGTAAAAGCGCTTCAGCCAACTCATAACGGGCTAACCAGAGCAATCCAGTGGCAAAGTTTATCCTTCCGCGCAACTCGCATTGCAGCATAAACCAGGCAGAATTAAGCAACGCCGCAGCCGCGAGTATGGGCACGCCCACCACCAGGCGCAGCTGGTAGAGCTGTTGGTCAACGGGCATAGGTGCTGTCAACAAAGGGGTTATGGACCGTTGCCAGATACCTTTGGGAAAGACGAACTGGGCAGGGGATTGGGCAGGCAGACTGTACCAGGGATGGCGTGCCGCGCAGGTTTGTCTTTGATGATACCCTTCAGCTTCGCCCCAGGCTATGTAGTTGGCCACGGCCGTTCCCGCCAGCGATGCGGTAGGTGGCACTACGAGCAAATAATGGCGGCTGTCTGCCGGTTCCAGGCGTAATTTAGCCAATCCGCGAAGGGATTTTAGCACCGGCTGGTAAAATTCTGGTTCAAGGCCCCATTTTGTCACGTCAGCAGGGGTAAGATAAAAGAACCGATTCGCCCCCGTGGTGTACCCTCGCTGGATGATGGCCCAACGCTTCAGGGCCAACAAATCACGCCTGTCTAGCCGTTGGCGCACCCCGGTTGGGGCACGCAACAATACCCCCCACTGCGCCTGGGCAGAAAGTTTGTCCTGAGCCTGCACGCCAATGGTAAAGTCCGGGGTGTCAGCATCACGATTGGCAAGCAAGCGGGTAATTAGGCTTTCCGCCTGCTGCACGCGGCGATAATCGTTTGGGGAATGGGTCAGAAAATGGGTTAACGGCCGTTTCAGGCGCACCAGCCGCACCTGGTTAGCCGCCCGGCGGTTAGGACCATCGCACTTTTCTAACACCAACAGACAGGTGTTCTCTTTGGTCGAATTGAACCATTGTTCAACACCAGACTCCACCACAGCCAAAATCTTGAAATGGTCGAGCAAGTGTTGCTTCAATGTCTGGCCATAGGCCCCATCTAACCAGCCGTTGGGCACAACAAATCCTAAACGTCCTCCCTGGCGCAAAAAAAGCGTACTGTGCAACAAAAAGTAGCCATGCAAGCCAGCGCGCTCGTCAAGCTGCATAGCGAGAGCAGGGGGCATGAATTGCAACCCCTTCCGCGGCCAGCTGGCCCACGAAAAGGCCATTTGCCAGTTAGCACCAAGGAGCGCACGAGTAAGCCGTTCGGTGTGGGTATCGGTTAGGTTGCCAATGATGGCATCAAACAAGTTGTGGGAATCGGGAGCAAGAGTAAAGAAGTTTTGGGTAAGAATAGTGGCTTGGGGTAACTGAGCGCGAACCCGCACGGCCGTTTCTCCATCCATCTCGACCCCCCATAATGTTTTTGGGGGGATGTCTTGGATATGGGTGGCCAACCAATCTTGCCATTGGGCTGCGCGAATCAACAGTTCACCAGCGCCATAACCAGGATCCAGTAGGCGATCTGTGGGCTGGCGCAGGCAAAAACCCAGTAAAAGATCGGCAACGTCTGGTGGCGTGTTAAATTGGCCAACGGCCTGTTTTTTGTTGGGCATGGCAGCCTTCCGGTCTAATCACCCCATTTACACCACTACCCTAATAGTATACGGGAAAAGGTGGTTTTGTGACGGCGAAAATCTTTTCCGGCTGCCACACCCTTAGGGAAGAACAAGGAGCAACGGCAGGTAAATGTGCTGACGCACATCAATGACCACCTCACCTACGGCGGAGGCGCCATCTTTGTCTTGGACAATGTAGCTGAAGCTGTCCACACCCATAAAATCCATCGTAGGGGTATACACAAAGCTGCCATCGGGCTGCACGGCTACCGTACCATGAGCTGGGCCATCGCCAAACAGGAGCGCCAACAAATCATCTGCTGTAACGTCAATGTCGTTGTCCAGCACCCCCGGAGCAGCTACCTGCAAAACCCGGTTGACGCCTACCGTGTAGGCATCATCCACCGGCAGGGGGGCCACGTTGTCAATGGCAATGGCGACCGCCACCGTTATCCATTCAGCGACTTCGTTGCTGTTGACGGCCAATTCTGCTGGTTCATAAGCAGGGCCGTCCACTAGCCGCAAAGGCACGGTTACGGTCAGTCGTGTGCCGGGTTCCATCAGGGGAACGCGGAGGAGTTCATTGCCAATTAAGGAAGGCACGCCCAAGTCGTTGGGTTCCATGACAAGGGGGCCGGCAATAGCCAGTTGCGAAGACCAATTACGGGTTAAAATGGCATCGGTAATGTTGGCGACGCCTGTATTCTCGATAACGGCCGTAAAGCTGATAATGTCTCCCTCAGCCACCTTGGTGGTGTTGACGCTACCACGCATATCCATAGTCCAGGCCGTGGTCACTTCAGTCTCTTCACGCCACTGATTGTCGTGGGTGCGTTCCTCTCCCGCCACACTGACCAGGGCATGGTTAACCATGGGGCCTTCTTTGTCCAGGTCAATTTGTCCGGCAATGACGACGGTTCGGGATTCGTGAGCAGCCAGATCCGGCCAGGCACAGGTGACGTTGCCATTGGCGTGTTGGCAAGCGGTGGGGTCAGAAACGGCCGTAAAAGTCACCTCCACTGGCAAGGTATTGGTCAACTGCACATTTTGCGCCACAAAGGTCGTTTTGTTCGTCACCGTTAGGGTGTAGGCCATGGTTGTGCCCGCCTGAATAGGATCCGCCAACTCTCCCATCACGATGTAAACGTCCATCTCCTCTACCTCCTGAATAACAGGCAAGCAGAGCGCTGTTACCACGTCAGAACGCGGATGGATACTTTGTACCCGCCAATACGCATCAATCACGTCTGCCCAAGTGGCTCCACCACTATTACGACTGATAAACCCATAGGGATAGGGGTTCTCTACATCAACCACATCGTCGCCTATAGGCACATCTTCCGCAATAATTAACGTATCGGTATACCACAATGACTGCCACGGATGATAAAAAGTCCCCCCCACCTCCATAGGCACAAAAGGCGCAAAAATGGAAATACCGGAAACGCCACTAAAATTCCAGTAAGCCGGTTCACGAACCCACCAGGGTGTGCCGTTTTGCATGACTGCGGTCAAGATGCTCTCACTAATGGCATTAGCCGTCCAAAAAGCATGATTGGCCAACGCGGGGTTCACCGCCTGAAAGTGTTGTCCAAGGGCGGTAGCTAGCCGACCAATATCAGCCAACGCATCCGCCTCGCCCAGCACATAATCAGGATCAATGCCACAATACGTTGTGTCATAAATGTCAGAATCTGTTATCAAACGATTGTAAGCAGTGGCCAAAATCGTGGCGGTTTGTCCTGGATTCACCGCAAATTCATCCAAAATCATTCCCGCCAGGATATCCCATGCTGGTTTCACCTGCATGAGGGCGCTGTTATCAATACTAACCAATACGTGAGGGTGCTTGAGTGGGGGAATGACATCAAAGTACCGGGCAATGATGGTGTTTGCCAGCGCCTCAGCCGGCACATCAGGATCATCATGCAAAAGAGACGTTAATCCTAGCAGCGATTCACCTGTCATAGCCGGATCGAAGAAGGCATAGTTGGGCGCCGCTACGGTGGTGGTGGCGTAAGGGGCTACCTCATACAACTCCTCAATGGAGGCGGCAAAACAGTGCACGAGGTCGAGCACATTGTATGGATTGCTGCCCCCATTGGTGCTCACATCCAAGGCCAGGGCCAGGTCGTGGGGAGTTAACATGGTAGAGTAGGGGTAGTCCGGGTCCGCATCGTGCATATCGGTAAATTCGGGGTTCATGCCAACGCTCACAGGCATAGGCACGGCCGTTACCCCACGCACGGCTGGACTTGACTGCCCGGCTGCGTCGGGATCGGTCACAATCTCAGCAATAGAAGGCTGGGAGGCCGGCGGCAGCGGGGTGCCATGGCCAATGTAGGAGAGGGTGGTGCGCACGCCCAGACGCCCCTGGCGCGCCCAGATCAGGAAACCGCCCAGGGTAGCGCCGTCGGCCGTGTTGTATTCCGTCAGGGTGGGGTCAAGGGCGCCGCTGGCGTCGGGCAGGCCCGCCACGGAGGTGACCACGCCATTTTGCACCGTCAGGATATGTGTGTCCCCGTAGGCGTCCAGGTCCGCCAGGATGACGGCCGTTACCCCTTCCACGCCGGCCGTAGCCGCAGCGATACTCTGCACCGTTTCCGTGTACTTGGTCGTTAAATTGACGGTATTTACGGAGTCCCGGCTGTTATCATAGGCCAATACATAAATAGCCAGCAATGTTTCATCTTCGGCACTCAATATGGTTTGTAAAGATTGGTTTGGCCCAATATACACCTGGTTCGTTGGACTCTGCGCCTCTTGCGCCAACAAAATACCACTACCGGCAACCCACACAATCACCAGGAGAAACATCAACAAAATTGCCCCAGGTTGCGTGTACCGGTGAGGTTTGTGGTTATCGTTCATGTTAAAGTCTCCCTCAAATATCCTCTTCATTCACTTCTGAAACTTGGATGGTGGCATTTTCGCATCAGCCGCAAAATCTTACCAGTCATGTTGCGCAGGTTTATGCCAAACCCATCTTGAGTTAACCCCCAGCAAAAGAGATGTGTATAGGATCTCAAAAGTATGCAGGTTTAATTACCATTCTCAACATTTCCACCCCACCTGCATTGGGCCAGGGTTACTAAATTGTTATCTACACTATACTTTGACGCTTCAGGAAAGAGTACTGCATCAACAGGCAGCACACAATTAGTCAAAGCATAAGCAGCGGACCAGAAAATCATTGAATGTTCCTAGTTCGCCAAACATACATTAACACATAAAACACCTCGATAAAATCAGTTTTCCTATAGGTAAATCACCCCTTTATCTGTGTTTGCCATAAGAAACTATCATACTTTGGGACAATTATCTTGCTGGCCTCTAATCTTTGGGACAATTGGGCTTTGGCTTTCAAATAACAGGAATTTCACTCCCCATGTCTTGGCTTTTTAACAGGGATGTCTTACTATACAGATACAGGAAAGAGGATAGACATTTTGCACATCTGGTAGTACACAAATTTTATACGCATTTTCTGGCTAACCAGCCTTCCTAAGTTGCTTGGTGGTAGGAGACTCCCTACTCAAACCAAGGGGTTTCACGGCATGAATGCTTCAGAAACCATTGCAAACCGCTTCGTCATCGAAGATCACCAGCGCGATCTGTTGGGTCGTGGCGGCATGGGTGCGGTTTATCGCGGGCGCGATCTGCTTGCGGGCCACGTGGTGGCCATCAAGGCGTTGAACCCGGAACTGATCACCACCAACCCCGAAACCGTCATTCGCTTTCATCGCGAAGCGGAGGCGCTGAAAAAGCTAAATCATCCCAATATTGTGCAGATGATCGCCACGATTGAGGAAAACGGCCGTCACTATCTCGTCGTTGAATACGTAGATGGGGGCAATCTGCGCCAGTTTCTTGATAAGGAAAACCAGCTTCCCGTGCGCCAGGTGTTAAGAATTGCCCTGGAATTAGCCGACGCCCTCAGCCGTACCCACCATCTGCGCATTATTCACCGGGACTTGAAACCAGCCAACGTGCTCCTTTCGGCCGCCGGCACGCCCAAGCTCACCGACTTTGGCGTAGCCAGCATGGCTGACAGTGGCTACCTGACCCAAACGGGCATGTGGGTGGGCACGCCCCAATATTTAAGCCCGGAAGCGTGTAATGGCGAAAAGCTAGACGAACGCGCCGATATTTGGGCCTTTGGCATCCTTATTTACGAAATGCTGGCGGGTAAGGTGCCTTTTGCCGGTGACACGCTGATGGCCACGCTGACGGCTATTTTCCGGCACCCGTTACCCGACCTGACCCTGATCAGATCAGACATTCCGGAAGCATTAATCAACCTCATTCAACACATGCTGATCAAAGAACGGGACCAGCGCATTGGCAGCATGCGCCTGGTAGCCGCGGAGCTGGAAGCCATTTTGCAGGGCAAACCTTCCCCGGGGCAGTTAGGCGCCGTACAAAAACGGGAGTACGTGGACCTGGTTAAACTGCCACTGTTAGAATTTGAGGCGATTGTGGGCGAAGCGTTGAAGCGCGATCGGGACGGGGATTGGCTGGGGCTGGCCGATTCTCCTCTGGCTTACAGCTCACTGGTTGAACCCTGCTTTCTCCCGGGCGAACCGGTAACCGGGGACGCTCGCGCTCAGGCGTTGAAAGTGATGCTGCGTTGGGGCATTGAAAAGCTCAATCCTGGCGGTGCGCACGATTGGTTGGGCAGTGCCTGGCGGCATTATAATATTTTGCATTTCTTTTACATTGAGGGGCACAAGGTGGCCGACCTGGCCGAGCATATGGCCATTGCCGAACAGACCTTTTATAGTGGCTGGCGCCCGCAGGCCATTAACGCCCTGGCCAAGATTTTGATAAACGAAATCGCTTTGAGTAGAGAAGCGGACGAGCGGCGCCGTTTCTCCGTACTGGACCGCTATCAACGCCGGCTGCCTGGAGAGCAAAAGCTGCTGCGGCTGCTCACAATTTTTAATCAAGAAGAGTACATTCCTACAGAGTGGGTGTACACCCTGGTTCCAGACGTGGACGTAACGACCAGTTTGCATGATTTGCTGGATGCGCACCTGGTGCAGCGGGACGAGCTGCTGACGGCCGTGCGCCTGAACCCTATTGTCTACCCCCACCTGTCCGACTTGCTGACCTTGGAGGAGCGTAGCAAATGGCATGCCGCCGCCGCCAATCTTTACCTAAGCGTGCAAACCTACCTGGAAGCGGCCCGGCATTACCGGCAGGCAGCAGAATATGTGCGGGCAGCAGAAGTGCTCATTCAACACCGCACGGCCGTTTTCGATAAAATGCAGGTCGAAGGGTTACGCACCTTACTGGCCCAGTTCCGCTATGCAGAACTGACAGAGCATCCCAACGTGTGGGCACAGCTCAAAATTGTGGGCGGGCGGGTGGCTGAATATTTAGAAGATATGGAAACGGCCGTGACCGAGTACGGCGAAGCCCTCTCCGCGCCGGACATTCACACCAAAGTCGAAGCCTACTACCTGCGGGCCAAAGCGCTGCAGCGCACCAATCTGGATGAATCCCTGGCCCATTTTGCCTACTGCGTCGACCTGGTTGAGCGCTCGCTGCTCTCCCATTACGAAACCCCCGATATCGCCCTGATGAAGCTGCTCACGCGCATCTACATTGACCGCTCCTGGATTTTCATCCAGGAGCGCCCCGACTGGCACAAAGCCCAGGGCGACCTTGACCGCACCGAGCAAATTATGCGCACCATTGGCCCCGAAGAGCGCGCCACCTGGTCAAACCTCTACAACGCCAGGGCAGAACTGGCCCACCACATGCAAGACCCCGACGCCGCCGTCGTTTACCGGCAGCAGGCGTGGCTGGCGGCCAGCGAAACCCGCGACATTGATTTGATGGTGAAAACCGCTTACAACCTGGGGCGGGATTACGTCTGGTCCCAACGATACCCATCTGGCCTCGATTATTTGCAAAAAGGCCTGAATTTGGCGAAGGAAGCGGGCAACATCCAGGCGCAAGGTATGAGCCTGAAGGGCATGGGAGACGCTTTCTCCCTTCAGGGGCAGTTTAGCGAAGCCATCTCTTATTATCGCCAGGCGTATCACATTCTGCTGGCCACCAAGAACCTGAATTGGCGCAGCGCTATTTGTTACGACTTAGCCGAAGCTTATGCTGAAATAGGCGAGTGGCCACAAGCAAAAATCTTCTTTGATGAAGGTAGAACCATCGCCAGGGAGTTGGGCCAAGAGAGATATTTAGAACTGTTTGCGGCTTTGGCTGAGCGCCATCCGGTCCTGGTTAGCGATTTGCTTGACCGGCAAAAGGAGGCGCTGGCCTTTATCAAAGAGAAAGAGGCGTTGGCCATGCAGGATTATATGGAGCTGGCCAATATTTCGCGCAGCCAGGCCCACCGTGACCTGAGCGAAATGGTAGACCGCGGAATTTTGCGGCGCGTGGGCCAGGGGCGCGGCACGAAATATGTGTTGGCCGGGGCTTTGCCAGACCGTTCATGATCTTACTTTCCCAAAACAGATTCTTGCACACCTTACCGGGGGTTGTTGTCCCCCTGTTGCCCCAACCCCTGCGCGGCATCAAAAGCAAACAGCCCTGGAGCTGGCTGGTGCAGTTTCATTACGGGGAACCGCGGCTGCATTACGAAGTGTCACGGGTGCGCGGGGGGCGGGGCTGGGAATTGGGCTTCCATTGCGAAGCTCAGGATAAGGCGTTAAACCGGTATTTGCTGCAAGGATTTCGCCGCCACCTCTTTGAAATCAAGGATACGCTGGGAGAGCGTATTGAAGCAGAGATGTGGGACCGGGGGTGGACCAAGATTTACGAAGTGTATCCGGAAGGGGAGTTGACGTTAGATTACCAAAAATTGGTGGGGCAGCGGCTGGCAGAAATAATTATCTGCCTGCACCCCATTTACGTGGCGCTGCGCAATGATGTGGCCCGTGTACACCGCTAAGGTGCAGTTTGTTGGGCGAGACGGCGCGGAGACAAGGCCGTTTGTGACGCTTAAAAATCGCCCGCGCCGTCGCGCCCCCACCATATTTCCAATTGCTGAGATTTCGATTTTGTCTTGACCGCGGAAGGCGACCTCCCTTACAATGGTGCGAAGTGTGTTGAAGATTTTTTTATTTTGCCTGATGGAGGTGTGAGACAATGAATGGAAAAAACATGTGGTTAGGGATTGCTGTGCTTTTAGTGGGCGCGGTGGGTGGTGCCCACGCCCGGCTGCGGCGGTTCCTTTCTGAGGCCAGGCTGCCATTTAGTATTGACGCGAATTAGACGCCGTCTGCCCAAGATTTGGCCAGAAGTTGGGTCGATAATTTTTTAGTGAGAGCGTGGACAAAGTGTCCGCGCTTTTTTAATGCCCCGCAAGCCTGGCCCTGAACCTCCTTAGAAAATAAATTTGGAACGCAGAGCTACACAGAGGAAGCGCAGAGATTCGCAGAGAGAAGAAAGAGATAAAATTGCGTCATTGGTGAATTTTCATTCATGGTGTTGAGCCTGCGCTCATGTCGTCTCCTATGCAAACAGCCGTAACATGACGCTTGTCACCCAAAACAGGTGTCAAAAATCCCTTGAACAATCCTACACAACAGCCCAAAATAAAAAATAGTGCGCTAATCTGGCGCCCGGCACATCTCAATTCTTACCCTTTGGCAAACAAACCAAAACTAGGAGCAAATAACGTATGTTTACCCCTACCCCACTGAACCTGAAAACCCCCGTTCCCAGCGACATCGAAATCGCTCAGGAAGCCACGCTCAAGCCGATCACCCAGATTGCTGCAGAGCTGGGCTTGCTGCCGGAAGAAATGGACATGTACGGCCGTTACAAAGCCAAAATCCACCTCTCCGTGCGTGATCGCCTGGCCGACCGCCCCAACGGCAAATACATCGACGTCACCGCCATCACCCCCACCCCCTTGGGCGAAGGCAAAACCACCACCACCGTCGGATTAAGCCAGGCCCTGGGTGCGCACCTGGGCAAAAAAGTCGTTACCTGCATTCGCCAGCCCTCCCAAGGCCCCACCTTTGGCATTAAAGGGGGCGCCGCCGGGGGCGGCTATTCTCAAGTCATCCCCATGGAAGACTTCAACCTGCATCTCACCGGTGACATTCACGCCATCACCGCCGCCAACAACTTACTGGCTGCCGCCATCGACACCCGTATGCACCACGAATCTTACCAATCCGACGACCGCCTTTTCAACAGCCTTTGCCCGCCAAACAAAGAAGGCCAGCGCTTCTTCTCCCCCGTGATGCTCAGGCGGCTCAAGAAATTAGGCATCCATAAAACCGATCCCGCAGACCTGACCCTAGAGGAAATAAGCCGCTTTGTACGCCTGGACATTGATCCTGATAGCATCACCTGGCGGCGCGTTGTTGATACCAATGACCGCTACCTGCGCGGCATTACCATTGGTCGCGGCCCCAACGAAAAATTCGAGCGCGAAACCGGCTTCGACATCACCGTTGCCAGCGAAATCATGGCTATTTTGGCTCTGACTACCAGCCTGGCCGACATGCGCGAGCGTTTGGGCAACATGGTTATCGGCACCAGCCGCGCCGGGGAAGCCATTACCGCCGACGATTTGGGAGTGGGTGGGGCGCTCACGGTTCTTATGAAAGACGCTCTCATGCCCAATCTCATGCAAACCCTGGAAGGGACGCCGGCTCTGGTTCATGCTGGCCCCTTTGCCAACATTGCCCACGGCAACAGTTCCATCGTCGCTGACCAAATTGCCCTGAAACTCGTTGGCGAAGATGGCTACGTGCTGACCGAATCCGGTTTTGGCGCAGATATTGGCATGGAGAAATTCTTCAATATCAAATGCCGTTACAGCGGCCTCATCCCCAATGTCGTGGTGCTAGTGGCCACTATTCGTGCCCTGAAGATGCACGGCGGTGGCCCCAAAGTGGTGGCCGGCAAGCCCCTGGACTCCGCCTATACAGAAGAAAATCTGGAACTGTTGGAAAAGGGCTGCGTAAACATGGTCGTCCACATCAAAAACGCCCTGCGTTTTGGCATCCCGGTCGTGGTAGCTGTGAACCGGTTCAAAGACGACACCGACGCCGAGGTTGCCCTGGTGCGCAAAATTGCCATTGAGGCTGGCGCAGAAGACGCGGTGATGTCTAACCATTGGGCTGAGGGGGGCAAAGGCTCCATAGAATTAGGCAAAGCGGTGATTGCCGCCTGCGAAAAACCCAGCAACTTCTCCTTCCTTTACCCGCTGGAGTTGGGCATCAAAGAAAAAATTGAAACCATTGCCAAAGAAATTTATGGGGCAGATGGCGTGGAGTTTTCGCCAGAGGCGGAAAACAAGGTGGCTTTGTACACGCGGCTGGGCTTTGATAAATTGCCTATTTGCATGGCCAAAACGCACCTGAGCCTGAGCCATGATCCAACGCTGAAGGGTGCGCCTAAGGGCTTCATCGTGCCCATTCGGGACATTCGCGCCAGCGTGGGCGCCGGGTTCCTCTACCCCCTGGTGGGGCAGATGAGCACCATGCCCGGCTTGCCAACGCGCCCGGTTTATTATGACGTGGATTTGGATCTAGAAACGGGGAAGGTTGTTGGGTTGTTCTAAAAATTCAACAAGCCGCGCCAGTTTTTCTAGAACCTGGCGCGGTTTTTAACCGGAAGAAAGGAGATTGGTGACCTGGCAACTAGTCGCCAATCTCTTTTTTATTGCGCAATGTCATCAATGTGGGCAGGCGCAGGGCAAAGATGCTCCCTTGCCCAAGTTGGCTTTCTACCCAAACATCGCCGCCATGCACTTTGGCAATAGATTGCACCAAAGCCAGGCCCAAGCCTACGCCGTCGGTGTTATGGATGCCATTAGCGCCGCGGTAGAATTTTTCAAAGATGTGGGGTAAATCTTCGGCAGAAATACCCGGTCCTTCATCTTGGATCTGAATAATAATCTCGCCATCTTTTTCTTCTACGCTAATTTGAATGCGTGAACCCTCTGGGGAGTATCGGATAGCGTTGTCAACCAAATTGCTTACTGCACTTTTTATTTGTGTGGGATCGCCAATGATGCTATTAACAGATCTGAGCGCTTCGAAGGAAAGGGTTATGTTTTTTTCAACAGCTTTTTCTTGATACTCGTTGATGACAACTTGGGTAATGCGGCGCAGGTTGCAGGGTTGGAAGGTTTGTTGCAGGGTGTCTACTTTGGCTAATTCTAGCAAACCGTTGACCAGATCCATCATGAAGCGGGTGGATTTCTGAATGCTTTTAACAAAGAGTTGCTGTTGGTCATTAAGTGGGCCAACGTCTCCGAGGCTTCCAGCAAAGCTCATCACGGAGTTTAGGGGTGAGCGCATGTCGTGGGAGATGGTGGCTACAAAATTGTCTTTGGCGCGATCTAGCTCATAGGTTTTAGTTTTGTCATAGAAGGTATAGATACGGCCGTATTCCGGGATCGTCACAATGTGTACCCGCCAGGCCGATCCATCCGCCAGCGCCACTTCTTGTGCCAAATCAACTCCCTCAGCTTCCGCCTTGGCCAGCACCTCCGTGAGGCCCGGCATGCGCACGGCATTGACAATTGACAAGCCTAACACATCCTCAGCCAGGGCTAACTGTCTGTGGGCTTTTTGGTTTAGCAATACCACCTGATTCTGCTTGTTCGTAATTAAAATGGGCGTATCTGTATGATCAAGCACAGCGGCCAAGTGATGCTTGCGCGTTTCTGCTTCTTCAAACAGCAAAGCATTGGTTACCGCAATAGCCACGGCCGCAGCAATAGAGAGTGCCCTTTCCACATCCCGGTCATCAAAGTCACCATCCAGCTTGTTCAAAAGCTGCAAGGCTCCCACCACTTGGCCGCCAAATTGCAGGGGCACACAGAGCAAGGAGCGGGTTGCAAAACCCGTTAACTCGTCAATTTGCCGGTAATGGAGCTCGTGGTCGGCAACCTTGTTGGTGTACAACCATTTACCCGTTTCCGCCACGTACCCGACAAATCCTTTACCGACGGGCACTTCAAATTGCGAAAGTATTTCGTAAGGAGTTCCTACATTAGCCAAAACCTTTAAAGCCTGTTTTCGTTCATCCAGCAGCCAGAGGGAAGAAGCTTCTATGTGCCAGCTAGCGTGAACCTGGTTGATGGTTAGCCGAATGACCTCTTCTAAATCAAGGGTGGCGGTTATGGTACGGGTAATCTCTATGAGTGTGTTTAGCTCTTCCAAACCAGCCATTAACGCCTGATCGGCAGCTTGGAAAACGCGGGCGTTTTCTAAAGCAATAGCGGCATAATCAGCTAGAAAGGAGAGTAAAAATTCGTCGCGGCGACTGAAGGCACGGCGGGCGCGAATGTTACGCACTTCGAGAACGCCCAGGGTGATGCCACGTAGATTTAATGGTACGTATAAAATGGCCTGTACCGGAGGCTCACTTTCCCCTGCTTGTGCCTTTTTGCCAATAAATGACCAGCGAAACGGCCGTCCCGACTGCATCACCTCACCGATACGCGACCCGTGAATCGGCTGTTCTTGCACCTGACTTTGCCGCTCATCCCCATAAGCGCGCAACACAGTTTCCGACTCATTTGCCAGCCATACGGCACAAGCCTCAGAATTCGTCAGATACCGTGCCGCTTCCTGCACCCGCTGCATCACCTTATTCACATCCAGCAAAGAAGTGATCGCCTTACCAATGCTGAACAAGGTATCCATTTCCTGGCTTTGCCGACTCAGTTCCACTTTCGTGCGTCGCAGTTGGTCCGCCAGTTCCTCCTTGTCATGCAGCAGGCGCGTCTCCACCAGGGCGCGATCAATCGTCTCTACAATCTCATCAATGGTAAAGGGTTTAATCAGGTAATCTTTAGCACCCAGGCGAAACGCCTCAATGGCGCTTAACTCCGAACCATAACCGGTCATCAGCACCACTGGAGTCCGTAACCCTGTCTGCGCCATCTCTCGCAGCACATCAATACCCGTCATCTCCGGCAAGTTATAATCTAGCATTACCAAATCCGGGGACTTTTCGCGAATTAACGCCAATCCCTTCTTTCCATCCGCGGCATGAAGGGTTGAATAACCAAAAGTAGGCAGCACCCGTTCCGTCAGGTGCTTAATGATTTCTTTACTGTCATCAATGACAAGGATGCATTCGCCACTCATAAATTTCCCGAGATACCCCAGCCCTCAACACACCAGAACTCTTCTACAAACCAGAGCCAAAGCAATTTGACATATCATACCATGCCCGCACCGAAAATGTGCAACTTCCCGGATTGTGCTGGGCTAACCCCCATACTATCCGCACACCCATACCGCACGAGATAAAACTTGGTAAAATTATAGCATGCTGCAAAGAGGTCAAATGACCTCCATCCATATGCATGGCAACGGCCGTATCCGGCCAAACGCCCTTTTAATTTCCCACTATTCTGGCTAAAAACACGCTTTTTCGCCAGGCAAAGGAGAAATCATGCCCCGCACAATCAAAGCCCCAACAGGCACAACCCTACACTGCAAAGGATGGCTACAAGAAGCCGCCTACCGCATGTTACAAAACAACCTGGACCCCGAAGTCGCCGGTGATCCCGAAAACCTCATCGTCTACGGCGGACGCGGGCGCGCCGCCCGCAACTGGGCAGCCTTCGACGCCATCCTGGACAGCCTGCGCCAGCTAGAAAACGACGAAACCCTGCTGGTGCAAAGCGGCAAACCCGTCGCCGTCTTCCGCACCCACCCCGACGCCCCCCGCGTCCTCATCGCCAATTCCAACATCGTTCCCCACTGGGCCACCCAAGAAAACTTCGACAAATGGGAAGCAGAAGGGCTAATGATGTACGGGCAGATGACGGCCGGAAGCTGGATCTACATTGGCACCCAGGGTATCCTGCAAGGCACCTACGAAACCTTTGCCGCCGCCGCTCGCCAGGCCGGCTGGCCTTCCCTGCACGGCAAATGGGTGCTTACCGCTGGCCTGGGCGAAATGGGCGGCGCCCAGCCTTTAGCCATCACCATGAACGGCGGCGTCGGCCTCATTGTGGAGGTGGACGAATGGCGCGCCCGGCGGCGCATGGAACATCGCTACATTGACGAAGTAGCCGAAGGGCTAGAAGATGCTTTGCAGCGCGTGCACTATTACGTGGAACGGCAGGAACCGCGCTCCATTGGCCTCATTGGCAATGCCGCTGACATCTTCCCCCAACTGCTAGAGCGCGGAGTTCTTCCCGACATCATTACTGACCAAACCCCGGCCCACGATTACCTGGCCTACTTCCCCCACGACATGGATTTTGCCGAAGCCAAAGCGCTGCGCGACGCGGATCCGGCTAAGTTTGTCAGGCGCTCAGGTCAATCTATGGCGCGGCAGTGTGCGGCCATGGTCGCCTTCCAAAAGCAAGGGGCCATTGTCTTTGACTATGGCAACAACCTGCGCCAGCGCGCTTTTGACCATGGCGTGGCGGATGCTTTTAGTTACCCCGGCTTTATTCCGGCTTATATACGGCCGTTATTCTGTGAAGGCAAAGGGCCATTCCGCTGGGCCGCCCTCAGCGGCGATCCCGCCGACATCTACGCCACCGATGCCGCCATTCTAGAACTGTTTCCCAACGACGAACCCCTGCATCGCTGGATCAAAATGGCCCAAGAGCAGGTTCATTTC
>CAZDEO010000036.1:0-42109 GCA_964504445.1 uncultured Anaerolinea sp.
GTCAGTGCAGCAGTTGCCACTTCACCAATACCTGGACGCAAACCTGGGTGAACCATCGCAACCTCCCCTCATCCTGCGCCATCTGCCACAAAACCACCCACGTCTCCTACAACATTGAGTGCCAAACCTGCCACAATTTCAATGCCTGGACGATTGTAAACTTCAGCCACGTCAACCTGACCAACTGTACAAGCTGCCACAAACCAGAAGCGCCAGTCGCCCACTACGAGGATCAATGCGCCAAATGCCACAATACCAACGACTGGAGTCAGGTGAGTTTTAGCCATGAAGGGCTTACCCAATGCCAGGAATGCCACTTGCAAGAAGCCCCACCCACCCACGACAACATGGTCTGCGCCGAATGCCATACACCCACCGAATGGCAGGACGTGGCCTTTGTGCATAGCGAACTCAGTGACTGTTTAACCTGCCACATTGCTGAACTGCCCGCCGGGCACTTTACAACCCGTTGCATCCTCTGCCACAATACCACTAATTGGCATATGGTCTCCTGCGTGCACAACGACACCTGCGACTGCCTAAGCTGCCACATGACCCCGCAAAATCACTGGCCAGGGCAATGCTCAAGCTGCCACACCGTTACAGATTGGGCAGAGATTCATTTTGACCACGTCACCTACACCGACTGCAAATCATGCCATTCCCGGCCCGCCGGGCACTGGAGGGGCCAATGCTCCAACTGCCACACCCCTGAAGATTGGCTGGACATTGTGCATGGCTCCCGCCTGACTGACTGCATTTCCTGTCACACCCCGCCGGAAAATCATGATGCCGGCCAATGCTCAGATTGCCACGGGACAGAGGATTGGAGTGTGCTCCCTACCCCCACGCCAGCACCTACCCTCCAACCAACCGCAACGCAGCCAACGCCCACCCCGGAACCAACCAGCACACCTGAACCAACGACCACTCCCCTACCGACCCATACACCTGAGCCTACTTTTACCCCTACACCTACCTCAACAGGTACGGGAAGAACGACATAATTTACCCTTAGACCTTTGTTTAGCCAGGGATAGAAGTTCACGCTCCTATCCCTATCCTCACTTTTTTCAGGAGCCTGGTAACTTTCACGCCGATTACTGGCAGTGAAAGGTGGGTCTGTAACCGGCGCCATGCGCCCAGTTTTTACTGCCGCAACCATAAATTCCTGACAAATATCACCCCTGATTCGTGCAAATCGCTACTTTTATTGGCACAGCCTTGCCTTTACCATGCAACCATATCACACAGGGAGGCAAGGGCATGGCTCAGAATTTCGACGTAATTATTATTGGCGGCGGCATCATGGGGTGCAGCACAGCCCTGGAACTGGTGCGTCGGGGCGTGAAGGTTGGCTTGTTTGAAAAAGGGAGTATTGGTGCAGGGCCAACAGGCAAATCCTCAGCCATCATTCGCCAACATTACTCCAATGAGCTGACGGCGCGGATGGCGCTGTACAGTCTGCGCGTGTTTCAAAATTTTGCGGAGCAGGTAGGTGGCGAGTGCGGGTTTACCAACACGGGCTTTGTGGCTCTGGTAAATGCAGCCGACCAAGCGGGCCTGGAGGCGAACATTGCCCTGCAACAAAAGGTGGGCATCCAGACAGAGCTGATTGCGCCGGACGCGCTAAGCGAGATGGTTCCTGGGCTGGTAACGGCCGATTTCGTAGCTGCTGCCTATGAATCAGAAAGCGGCTATGCGGACCCATACCTGACGGTAACGGCGTATGCTCAGGCCGCGCGGCAGGCCGGGGTCACGGTGATGCAACACACGGCCGTTACCCACATCCACTTTTCCGGCGGCAAAGTCACCGGCATAGACACCCCCGCTGGTCGCTTCAACGCGCCCGTCGTCATCAACGCCACAGGGGCCTGGGCGGCGCAGGTAGCCCTGTTGGCCGGGGTGCAGGTGCCCATCAACGCCTGCCGTGTGCAGGTAGCCTTCTTCCGCCGCCCCACCGGCTACGAAAACCCCCATCCCGTAGTAGCTGACTTCATCAACGCCACCTATTTTCGTTCCGAAACCGGGCAATTGACCCTGGTGGGCCTCATTGACCCCGCCGAAGCCGCCGCCATTGTCAATCCGGACAGCTTCCCGGAAGGCGTGGATGACGCTTTCATTCTCGACGCTGGCGAACGGTTGATCACCCGCTTCCCGGCCATGGAGCAAAGCCAGAGCACCGGCGGCTATGCCTCACTGTACGCCATTACCCCCGACTGGCATCCCATTGTAGATGAATTGCCCACCGGCAGCGGCTGCTATGTGTGCAGCGGCTTTAGCGGCCATGGCTTCAAGTTAGGCCCGGCGGTGGGGCTGATGACGGCTGACCGCGTGCTGCAAGTAACCGATCCGACATTTGACACCCGCTTCTTCCGCGCCAGCCGCTACGCCGAAAACGAGCCGGTACGCGGCCAATATGAGTACAGCATTGTGGGGTAAACGGCCGTTCTATGCCGCACTGCATCATGTGATTTTCTACCCGTCGGGCAGGTGACAAAAGACACATGGATAGCCTGCCCGTTGCGTGTACAGTTGGAAACAAATGACACAACAAGATTGGCACCCAACCGCTTCATCTGGCCGGCGCAACCCAGAAACCACCCCGCTGGCCGAATTACAAGCTCAACGACAAGCTGCCCAGCAAGGGGGCGGGCAGGCCCGCATCCAGCGCCAACACGCCAAAGGCAAGCACACCGCCCGCGAGCGCATCGAGCGCCTGCTAGACCCCGGAACATTCCAGGAAATTGACGCCTACACCACCCACCGCCACACCGCTTTTGGCCTGGATGAACAGCAGGTTCCCGGCGACGCAGTGGTGACAGGGTTTGGGAAGATAGACGGCCGTTTAGTTGGCGTCTATGCCCAAGACTTCACCGTCCTCGGCGGCTCCTTCTCCGAAGTCCAGGGGCAAAAAGTCAGCAAAATCATGGACCTCGCCATGCAATCCGGCGTACCCGTCATTGGCCTTAACGACTCCGTCGGCGCGCGCATTCAAGAAGGCGTCTACAGTTTAGCCGCCTACGCCGAACTCTTCTGGCGCAACACCCAGGCCAGCGGCGTCATCCCCCAAATCAGCGTCATGCTCGGCCCCTGCGCCGGCGGCTCTGTCTACTCCCCCGCCCTCACCGACTTCGTTATTATGGCTGCTGGCAGCAGCCACATGTTCATCACTGGCCCCGAAGTCATCAAAACCGTCACCGGCGAAGAAGTAGACCTGGAAACTCTGGGAGGCAGCCATGCCCACACCAGCATCAGCGGCGTCGCCCACTTTGCCACCCTCACCGAAGATGATGCCCTGGCATTGACGCGCCAGCTATTAAGCTATCTGCCCGCCAACAACGCCGAATCTCCCCCCGCCAGCAAGCCTACGGACGACCCCTGGCGCATGGATGCCGCCCTGAACACCATTGTGCCCACCGACCCCAGCCTGGCCTACAACATGAAAGAAGTCATCAGCCACATCTTCGACCAAAACAGCTTTTTAGAGATTCACGCCGCCTTTGCCCCCAACGCTATTGTGGGGCTGGCGCGGCTGCATGGGCAGGTGGTGGGCGTGGTAGCGCAGCAGCCTGACGTGCTGGCGGGCGTCATAGACATCAACGCCGCTGACAAAATGGCCCGCTTTATTCGCTTTTGCGACGCTTTCAATATTCCACTGGTTACCCTGGTAGATTCCCCCGGCTTTATGCCCGGCACCCTGCAAGAGCATGGGGGCATCATCCGGCACGGGGCTAAAATTGTGTTTGCCTACTCTGAGGCCACCGTACCCAAAATTTGCGTGGTGACGCGCAAAGCGTATGGCGGCGCGTACATCGTCATGAGCAGCAAATTCATTCGCACCGACCTGGTGTTTGCCTGGCCTACAGCCGAAATTGCCGTGATGGGCGCGGAAGGTGCAGTCAATATTTTGTATGGCAAAGAGTTAAAGAAAAGCGCCAACCGGGCAAAAACTGAGGCGGAGCTTTTAGCTGCGTACCGCGAGAAGTTTTCTAAACCGTATGTGCCTGCTGCGCAGGGCTTTATTGATGACGTCATTGCCCCGGCAGAGACGCGCCCCCGGCTGATATTTGCGCTGGAGCTGCTGCGGGACAAACGCGCCGCCACGCCGGTTAAAAAACACGGCATTATGCCCGTTTAAGGGTATCCATTGGGCATTGTTGCCGGTGGCGATTGGTTAAATCATGAACGAGGTGTGGACGCAAGGATTAATTGTCAGCATTGTGGGACTAACCGTTACTTTTGCCGCCTTGGGACTGCTGATTGGGTTGATGGCCCTGCTAACGCGGGTGTTTCCGGCGAAGAAGGCAGACAGGACAACGGCCGTTCCCCCCACTGCTCCGCCCGCCCTTCCGCAACAGGATGACGCCGCCATTGCCGCCGCCATTGCCGCCGCCATTGCCACCGCGCTGGCTCTGGCTCAGCAAGAACAGGATCAACAGCTTGGCCATAACCTGGAAAACGGCCATAGCCCCTGGTGGTATAAGGATAAAGCACGCGAAAGAAGGCCGAGATAGAGGGACGACCATATGCCTGAGTACACGTACGAAATTTTGGTGAATGGGCAACCATATTCTGTAACCGTAGGCGACTTGACCATGAATCCGCTCATGGTGCAGGTAAACGGCCGTACCTACCAGGTAGAAATGGGCGGCAAAACCGCTCCGCCAATGGCCGTCGCCCCCATTCGGCTATCGGAAACGGCCGTTGTCGCCCCCCAACCCGCCATGCAAGCCGTCTTCCACAACCAAAGCACCATTGCCGCCCCCATGCCTGGGCACATCATCAACATGGCTACCCATCCCGGCGAGCGCGTCAAAAAGGGGCAAACCCTGTGCGCCCTGGAAGCGATGAAAATGAAAAACGCCATTCGCGCCCCCCAAGACGGAGAAGTAACGGCCGTACACGTGCAAAACGGCCAGGCCGTCAACCATGGGCAGCCCCTCTTCACCCTGCACCCCATAAACCCATGAGCCATCTCCACTGCACCGCTGCGCCGCCACGCCGCTACGTTTTTGACCTTTAACCATGCACCTCGACACCCTCCTGCAACTCCTCAGCGCCCCCAGCCACCTCACCTGGCAAATGCTCATCATGATACTGGCGGGTGGCTTGCTCATTTACCTGGGCATCGCCAAAGAATACGAACCCGTCCTCCTCATTCCCATCGGCTTCGGCGCCATTCTTACCAACCTGCCTCTCACCAGCATCGCCAGCGAACATGGGCTGCTGGGCATTCTATACAACATCGGCATCCCCACAGAGCTATTCCCACTGCTCATCTTCATTGGCGTCGGGGCCATGACTGACTTCAGCCCCCTGCTAGCAAACCCCAAGATGGCTCTACTGGGCGCAGCCGGGCAAATTGGCATCTTCGGCACGCTGCTGCTAGCCCTCACCCTGGGCTTCGATCTGCGCGAATCCGCCTCCATCGGCATCATCGGCGCCATTGATGGCCCCACCGCCATTTACGTCTCTAGCCAGCTTGCCCCCCACCTCCTTGGCCCCATTGCTGTAGCTGCCTACAGCTACATGTCCCTGGTGCCCATCATCCAGCCTCCCGTCATGCGCCTGCTCACCACCCCCAAAGAGCGCCAGGTACGCATGCCCTACACCCCCAAGGAAATCTCCCGCACGGCCCGCGTACTCTTTCCCATCGTCGTCACCTTGCTCATCTCGCTGATTGCGCCGGTGGCGTCGCCGCTCATTGCCACCCTCATGTTTGGCAATTTGCTGCGCGAGTCCGGCGTGGTGGAACGGCTGAGCAACGCGGCGCAAAATGAAATTGCCAACGTCACCACCATTTTTCTGGGGCTGGCCATTGGCAGCACCATGACCGGCGCGGCCTTCATTCGCACCGACACGCTGCTGATTTTGGGCATGGGGCTGTTGGCCTTTGTGCTAGATACCGCCGGGGGGGTGCTGTTTGGTAAGCTGCTTTATGTGGTGACGCGGGGGCAGTTCAACCCGCTTATTGGCGCAGCGGGCATTAGTGCCTTTCCCATGTCGGCGCGCATTGTGCAACAGGTGGGGCAAGAAGCGGATTTTGAGAACTTTTTGCTGATGCACGCCATGGGGGCCAACACCGCCGGGCAATTGGGCAGCGTGGTGGCGGGCAGTGTGGTGCTGACATTGCTGCTAGTCGGCTAGCCAGGCTCGTGGAAATGCTGACCTGCTAATCTGCAAGGGGTAGCGAAAAGTAAAAGGTGCTACCTTTGCCTTCTTTGCTGCGGACCCAGATACGGCCGTTGTGGGCTTCAACCAGATGGCGGGCAATAGCCAGACCCAGCCCTGTGCCGCTTTGCCCCCGCGTCCGCGCCCGGTCAGACTTGTAAAACCGCTCAAAAATGCGCGGAATATCCACCGCGGCAATACCCAATCCAGAGTCTTCAACTTCCAAAATCACCCGGTCTTCATCTGCACTCAGGGAGGCGCGAATAGAGATTTGACCCTTAGGTAGGGTAAATTTAATGGCGTTGTGCAGCAAGTTGCTCAAAACTTGCTCAATGCGGGGCGGGTCAGCCAGCACCGGGGGCAGGTCTGCCGGCAGGTTTACGTGGATTTCAAGGCCATTTCGCTCAGCCTGGGGGCGCAGCCGCTCTAGGGGGTGGGCGATGAGGGTGGCAACGGCCGTTGGCTGTAAGCGCAGCGGAACTCGTCCCGACTCAATTCGCGACAATTCTAGCAGCTCCTCCACCATTTGGGTCATGGTATCAACCTCGGTTACCGCCCGCCCCAAAAAACGCTGGGCAGCCGGCGGGTCATCCAGCGCACCATCTTGCAGCGTTTCCATGACAGCCCGCAGCGAAGCCAGAGGCGTGCGCAATTCGTGGGACAGGTTGCTGATGAAGTCCCGACGTACTGTCTCTAGGCGACGAATATCCGTCAGGTCTTGTAAAATCACCAGGAATCCTTGTGCACCCCGTTCCGTAAAGGGCGTCACCGTTGCCTGCCAAAATTTGCCCCGCCCCATTTCAAAGGCCAGGGATTGGCGTTCACCCGTTTCGCGACAGCGTTGGTAAAGCTCAATTAATTGGTGGTGGCGCACCACTTCGGCATAAGAGCGGCCCAGGGCTAAGGTATCTTTCGTTTCAAGCAAACGCGTCGCAGCCGGGTTGACTAACTGCACATATCCTGCCAGATCCACAATGAGCACCCCATCACCCATGTAGTCTAGCACCAGAGCCAACTGCCGCTGGTGCTCCTCCAGCGTGCTAATTTGGTTGACGAACTGCCCGCGCATGCTGTTGATGGCACTTACCAATTCGCCCGCCGCGTCAGTGGATTGGGGCAAAACTCGGGGGGCCATGTCGCCAGCAGCAACGCGGCGCACCAAAGCCGCCAACTGGCGCAGAGGTTGGTTTACCCGGTGCAGCAACAAACCGCCCATCAAGGTGCTGAGCAGTGAAAATCCTAGCGCAGCCAACAGCACGGCCCGCCAAATGCAATTTTCAGCAGCCCGACAGGCGGGTTGCGAAAGGTAGAAGGCCAGGGTTATCATTCCCCCAATCAGGATTAGGAGGTAAACAAGAAGGATGGGCCACTGTTTTTTGATGCGCATGACATAACCGGGCTAGCTGGTTACCCATCAAAACGGTAGCCAATGCCGCGCACGGTGACAATGCGTTGGGCATTGGCGGGGACTGGTTCGATTTTTTCGCGCAGCCAGCGCACGTGCACGTCTACGGTTCGGCTGTTGCCGTCGTAGGACCAGCCCCAAACCCTTTCCAGAATCAGGTCACGGGAGAGGGCAATACCTTTGTGCCGCGCCAAGAACACCAGCAGTTCATATTCTTTGGGCTTGAGCCGCACTGGTTTACCGGAAAGGAGCACTTCGCGCCGGTTTTGGTCAATAGTCAGATCGCCAAAGGTGAGGATTTCTGTGGTGCCCACGGCCGTTCCCGCCCCTGCGCCCTCTTGTTCCGCCGACAAATCTTCGCGAATCAATTCTACTCGCCGCAGCATAGCCTTGACGCGGGCCAGCAGTTCGCGCATGCTGAAAGGCTTGGTCAGGTAATCGTCAGCGCCCACCTCCAAACCCACAATCTTGTCCACTTCGTCGGCGCGGGCGGTTAGCATCAGGATGGGCACGCTCAACTCCTGGCGCAAAATGCGGCATACCTCAAAACCATCCATGCCGGGCAACATCACGTCTAGCAGAATCAGGTTGGGGTTACCGCTGCGCGCCAGTTTGAGGGCCGTACGGCCGTTGTCCGTCTTCTCCACCTCATACCCCTGCCGCAGCAGGTTATACTCCAGCGTTTCCAGCAAAGTCGCATCGTCTTCCACTACCAAAATTTTGTAGGCCATAGCGTTTTTTATCTGCTCTACCGCTTCACGTCAAAAGATTACACCATTGTCACACAAAAACAGGAGCATGTCTCGGGGAACATGCTCCTGTTGTTAATGGTCAAGCCAGTGAAATTTTAGCGCAAGGCAAAGCTAAAGGGAAACAGCGCCACAGGAATAAGTTTGAAGTGCTGCCGGGCAAAGGGCAAACCAATAATGGTAATGGCTAGTATGAGTCCCCCTACCAAATGTGCGATGGCAATTTCCCAACCAAACACCACGATCCAGATCACATTAAAAATCATGCGCAGCACACCAGACCCATTTTCTTCTTCCACCACTTCTTTGCCAAAGGGTGCAAAGGTTGCCACCCCCAGCCGAATTGACTGTAAACCAAACGGAATGCCCACAATGGTTATGCACAGCACCAAACCCCCTAAAATATAGCCCAGCCCGGCTAAAAAGCCGCCAAAAATTAACCAGATTAAGTTTCCGACAAAGCTCATGAGATGCCTCCTATAAAAAATGAATGCCAAGCAGTCAAGCAACAAAAGCTGACTCTCGTTACACCACCTACTACGCAGGGGTTAATGGCTGGGTTGCAAGAAAATTAGCAGCGGCGAAACCAAAACCAGGCCGAATGCCACGGCGGTTGGTCTTCTACCTGGGTTACCCCGTGCTCCACCTTCTCTAAAGCAAAGCCGTCGGCGAAGAGTGCCCTCAGGCGCTTTTCGTCTGGCCAGCGTTGATCTTCATTGTCGGTAGGGTCGGGATTGCGCAAATGGGCAAATAGCAGGTACAGTGCGCCAGGACGAAGCAGGCGGCGCAGTTCATTCTGGTATGCCTGCAATTGGGCTTCGTCAAAGTTGTGCATGCAGCCCACGTCCAGAGCAAAGTCATATGGGCCAGTCAGGCCATGTAAATCGGTAACGGGGGAATGGTGAAAGTGAATATTTTGGGCGACACCCGCCTGCTGGGCGCGGCGTGCGGCTTCTTGCAAAGCAATGTCTATAAAATCTACGGCGTCCACCTGCCAGTTTTGGCGAGCCATGTAGATGGCGGCACGGCCGTAACCACACCCTAAATCTAGCGCCCGCCCAGAGGGTAAATTTTGCATCTCCGCCACCACTTCTGGGGGTGGTAATTCATCATCCCAGGGAACTTGCCCCGCTTCATACCGTTCCCGCAATCGCTCATATACACTCATAGCAGCCCTCCATTTCCATCATCTGTTTTTCCGCTACAATACCATAATGATAAATTTCCAGAAATTATTAACCTCAAACAAACCAACTAACTAACGTACAGGCCATGAAACCCAAAGGACAATATCGCGGCACGCTCCACTATCTATTTGTGCATGGCCCTCTTTATCTGGGGCTGTATGGAGGCGTATTGGCGCTGCTTGTGGGCATGGGGCTGGCAGCTGACCAGGGGCTGCTAGCCTTTGTACCGCTGGCGCTGGCCCTTATTCTTGTCACCCTCTACTTTTTGCTGGCTTCCCTGTGGGCGGCCCACAGGCTGTATGATGCCGGAGGGCTACAACCCCATCATGTGCTGTTTGACATGGCTCAATTACGGGAAACGGATAATTTTGCCTATGTGGATTTGCACGGCCGTTTCCAGGCCATTGAGCTGGGCCGCCGCCTGACCACGGGGCAAATCGCCGTTTTAGACGTGTACAATCCCCAGCTTACCCCCAGCCGCGCCCTGGTGCGTAGCCGCACCCACCAGCCCCATCCCCCCACCGGTGACCCCCGCTTTGTGTGGCGCAATGGTGGTATCAACCTGCTGCCGCTGCCCAATGAGAGCGTAACGGCCGTTATCCTCAACGAAGTCCTCTCCCATTTCTGGCAACAAGGCGACCAAGAAATCCTCCTGCGCGAAGTGCGCCGCATTCTCATCCCCGGCGGGCGCATCCTCGTCGCCGAGCGCACCCGCACCCGGAACAACTGGCTACACCTGGGGCCAGCCGCCTTGCGCCTAGTCCATAGCCAGGATTGGCGCAACCTTCTCCGGCACACCGGCTTCATCCTGCGCCGCGAGCAAGAGCTACACGGCCTCATTCACTGCTTCCGCGCCGACAAGCCCATTCCCATAGAGGCCCAGCAGCTACAGCTTGGTCTCAAACTATGAACGGGAAATTCCCCCTCCCAAATCCAGGCTATCAAACTGCGCTTTGATCATATCCCGCTCCACCTCCTTGCGGGCAATTTTACGCGCCACTTCCGCCGCCATCTCTGCCAGCAAATCTCGCCCCTGGCGGCTGGCGAATTTTACTTCCACCATCAGAGACACCAGATGGTGATTGTGCAACTGATTCATCTCCAGATCGATTTCCCGCAAGCGGCGGCGGCAGCGGTTAATTTCCCGCTCTAGCACCTGCACCATTTCCTCATCCGTCTTGTCAGCCGCTGGTAACCCGCCAGCTTTTGCCCCTTTCATATCCCGGGCCAAAGCCATCAACTCCATCATGCTGCGCGCGGCATACGCATCATTAATCGCCGCCATCTTGTCTGTCCGGAGCTTGCGATCCGCATCATCTTGGGCCAGGTCAGGGTGAAAATGGCGTGCCAGTTGGCGATACAACTTCTTAATCTGCGCCTCAGTGGCTGGCGTTGTGGGTTCAGGCGGTGGGGGCGGTGGCGGAGATGCTGGCTGCTGCCACACCCGCCGGTACTGCTCCTCTACGGGCACATGGGCAGTGCCAAATATGCGTTTATTCCGATACTCTTTGATGCGGTCCAGGTAATCCTTAACCTGCACCTCCAACGCCGCCAGCTGATCCAGCGCCTGGCCTACCCGCGCATTATACTCATGCTCAAACAGGGCAATATCCGCCTTCCGGTCCGCCAGTTCTGCTTCAGCCTCAATCAGTTCATCCTGCACTTCTGCCACTTCGGCGCGCAGCCGGGCTAATTTTTCGCCAATCGTTTCGTACCAGGTCATGGTCTAAGCTGATGTTTCAAGATGCGGAACCAGCCGCGCACCTGAATAGCCGCCAGAATCATCCCCGTCAGCCACCGGGGGTACTGCTGGCTGTAAAACTTGCGATAAAACAACTTCATCGCCCGCACCGACTCTTTGGCTACGCGAATACGAGTTTCGCGGGGCGGGCGGGCAATATCGGCTGACTCTTTGCGCAAGCCAGAGCTGGCGCCCTTGTAGTGCAGCACGTCAACGTGAGGGTAGTAAATGATACTGGCGCCGGTCTGGCGAATGCGGTAGCACAGGTCAATATCTTCGCCGTAGAAGAAGTAGGTTTCGTCCCAACCGCTGATGTGGTGAAAGAGGTCAGCCGGCATCATCATGAAGGAACCGGCAATAACGTCAACGGCGTGGGTCTGGCTAAAGTCGGCAGGAGATTGAAAATAGCCGTTGAACAACGGGTTACGGGGAAACAGGCGACCAAGCCCGGAAAAGTGGCAAAAGGCGTTCCAGGGTGTGGGGAAGCCACGATGGTTGTCGGGATCGCGCTGCCCGTTGGGGTAAGTGAGACGCACGGTGAGGGCGCCCACGTGGGGGTTTTGCTGCAGGTAGGCCAGTGGCTCTGCCAGGGCCTGGTGGCTGACGCGGGTGTCGGAATTGAGGAAGAGGAGGTAACGGCCGTTAGCCACGGCTGCCCCCTGGTTATTCGCCGCCGAAAACCCTTTATTATCATCATTTGCCACCAACTGTACACGGCCGTACTTTTGACGCACCATTTCCACGCTACCATCTGCAGAGCCATTATCCACTACAATTAGCTCCAAACCACCAGCAGGGGGATGCGCTTGCTGCAAAGAAGCCAGGCAATCATCCAAAAGCTGCCGCGTATTGTAAGAAACAATGATGACGGACAAATCAGGCATGGGCACATTGTACGCCAGGGTAGGGCAAAAAAAAAGCCCTGGAGCAGGCCAGGGCTTTGAGCAGCTTTTAAGGCTAAGATTTGATAGAGCCAAGCAAGATAATGTCGCCGGTGCGCTGAGGGCTGCCTCCTTCCGGCTCAATGGACACGCCAACGGCCGTAAAGGTGTCGAAGGGCGCCTGCGAATGCACAATGAGGGCACTTTGCCCCTCCACCCCTACGGCAAAGGTCTCGGCCGTGTCGTGCCCATCATCACGAATGAGGAGCACCTGATAAACCTGCCCCGCTGCCAAAGGTTGCATACCATTAACCAATAAAACCGCAACCTGCGCCTCGGGGTCTACAATCATCTGCGCCTGCGCTTCCGGCTGGGTTTCCGTGCCGGGCAAATTCACCAGATAAGCATCTGGCGAAGAAAAGAGCGTAAGCACTTGCTGGGCCTGCGAAAGATCCTCCTGCAAAGCCGCGTTCAAGGCTTGCGCCTGCGAAAATTCCTGGGCCAAATCATCTCGTTCAGCCAGGGCGCGCACTAGCTGCTGCTCCAAAGAGGAGGCCATCTCTTCAGCCGTGGCCATTTCCGCATTCAAAACCCGAACTTCATCCCGCAAGGTTGCGTTTTCAGAAGTCAGCTCAGCGGCCTCACTTGTCAGGGTCGCATTGGTTTCTTCCAGGGTAATGACCTGGGCTTGTAATGCAGCTACCTGCGTCTCTTGCCCAACCAGCTGCGCTTGCAGGGTGTTTACCTGGCGATTAAGGCCCAGTGCCCACACCATGACCAGGGCAGCCAGGGCAACACTAACCCCGCCTACCAGGGGCATGGAAAACCAACTGCGCACCATGCCCAGCCAGCTTTGGCGTGGCGCGTGCCGGGGTACTGGCGCGGAAAATCTTTTCTCCGCATCGGCGGCAACGCGGGCAAATAAGCTTTCTTCCAGTTGAGCAGACGGCCGTACTGGGGGCGAGAGGTGGGCCAGCACGGCCGTTGTCTCCATCCACTCTCGCAGTTCAGCCTCTCGCTGCGGATTCTCCGCCAGAAAAGCCTCTACCTCCTGAGCCTCCTCTTCGGTCAGCCCACCTAGCGCGTAAACAGCTAATAACTCTTCCATGCGCTCGTTCATCTTATTCCTCAAACTCATACCCATTGGCCTGCAATGCCTGACGCAATTTTTGCAAAGCCAGCCGGGCGCGGGTATTGATAGTACCAAAGGGAATATCCTGCTCTTGGGCAATTTCGCGGCGCGTTTTGCCTTGAAAATAAATCCACTCTATGACATCCCGCTGCTCTTCGGGGAGCTGCGCCAGGGCCTCATGAACCTGTTCTTGTTGCAAAGATGCCCACGCTGTTTCTACGACGTCATGCTCATCCTGAAGCTGGCGCGGGCGCGCTTCTGAACCAGCAAAAGTTTCAGACAAAGACTCCAAACGCACCCGCTTATGCCGCCGTAACATATCAATGGACAGATTACGGGCGATGCCAAACATCCAATTTTGGAACGTGCCGCGCCCAGAGTGATAACCAGTGGCATTTCGCCAAATGCGCCAGAAAGTTTCCTGAGTCACTTCCTCAGCCAGGGCGCGATCGCCAACTATTTTGAGGGAAAGCCCCAATACCCGTGACCCATATCGATCATATAGTTGCCGAAAAGCAAACACCTCACCTGAAGTGACGTGCTGTACTAACTGCTCATCGCTTAGCTCATTCATGTTTAAGTCTGCCTGTTTACGAGGCGAAATCATTTTTGGCTCCAGGCCTTTAAGGCCATATGATGAAATCGTTTCTATTCTCATATTCAGTCGGACTTTTATCGACAACTTTTATAAAGATATACGCAATAACCGCCCGACTGTACCTGTGCAATTTTATAAAAAGGTGAATTTGGCGCAATTTTTAGGAAGCGCCAGCCCTTTGTGGATGGGATCCGCCTTCTTCCTCTCGTTTTGTTCTCGCTGCACCATTTCATTTCGTAGTCAGGCGCGCCACTGGTGACCTTTCTGTTGTTGAATCGGCTTGCCCACGCTGAAATAGAGTGCCATAATGTGCCGGGAAACCGGTAAATGAGACCCATGTTAAAATTTTCTGTTGAATCTACCAATCCCCGCCGAATTTTTACGTTGTTGGTGGCATACCGCTGGCTGAGCCTGCTGCCGGCCCTGGTGTTGTGGGGGTTGGCCTCGGAACGGCCGTTGCTCCTCCCCCTCTTTCTCGCCATAGCTTCCAACATTCTCATTACCACCCTGGCCCATGGTCTTAACCGGGCGCTGCGCCAACGGCCGTGGCTGCTGCTGCTAGACCTGGCCCTCATGGCCCTCATCCTGGCCCTCTCTGGGGGCTGGCAATCCCCCTTTTACTTGTACACCCTCAACCCCCTGCTCATTGCCGCCTTCTTCTTTGGACTGCGGGGGGCGCTTACGGCCGCCACCTGCTTTTTGCCCCTCTACCTGGCGGCGCTGTTCATCGTCATGCAGCAAACAAACCAGCCCCCCAACTGGCTCATGGTCCTCACCACCATCATTGGCAGCTATCTCATCGGCGGCACCTTCGGCTACGCCTCGGGTGTCGTCACCCATTTACACCAGGCCCAGACCGACCTGACCCAAACCTACCGCAACCTGGAGGTCATTCACCAGCTCACTCTTTCGCTGCAAAGCGCCAGCTCGGTGGAGGAAGTGCAGGAGAAGGTACTAGACGCCCTCATCCGCGAGCTGGGGTTTTCCCAGGCGCTCATTGGGTTGGTGGATGAAGACGGCCGTAACCTGGTAAGCTGGCGGGGGCATACCCGCCAACAAACCCGCATCACCTCCCAAACCGAACTGCCCTTGCAGCCAGAAAGCGGCCCGGTAGCCCAGGCACTGCTCACGCGCACACCCATAGCCATTCAGGGGCAGCTTTTGGCCGAAGATACCCTGCTTAACATCCAATTTGCGGGGAAAAACGGCCGGGTTTACCCCATGATGTTGCGCGAACACCCCGTCGGCGTCCTCATCGTCACCCACCCAGCTCACCCCACCCCCAACCAACTCGAATCCCTGGAAGCCATTGCCGGGCAAGCGGCCGTAACCATCGGGGCCACCATGCTCTGTATTGACCGCGCCCGCAAGTTGGCCGTACAAGAAGAACGGCTGCGCATTGCCCAAGACATCCACGACACCGTTTCCCAATCCCTCTTCGGCATCGTCTTCACCCTCGACGGCTCTCTCAAATTGCTGCCCCATCACCCTGAAGAAGCGATACCGGAACTGGAACGGGCGCTAGAAACGGCCGACACCGTGCGCCAAAAAATTCGTCACTCCATCCTCGATCTGTGGCCGACCCAGCTTACGGCAGAACGCTTTACGGCCGACCTGCAAAAATACGCAAGAGAGATGTGCCAACATAACACCGAATTTATTTTTGACATTCGCGGCAGCTTTGCCACCCTTTCGCCCAAGGCGCAGCGCAGCCTGTACCGCATTTCGCAAGAAGCGCTCAACAATGTGGTGCAGCACGCCCACGCCCGCGAAGCGCGCATTTGTGTGGATGTGGCCGATGGCCGGGCTAAGCTAGTAGTGCGAGATGACGGGCAGGGGTTTGACACGGCCGTTGCCCTGGTCCAAGAATTCAACCGCGAGCATTTCGGCCTGCGCGGCATCCAAGAGCGCGCCAAAGCCCTAGGCGGTGATTGCCACATCTTCAGCAAGCCCGGGGCAGGTACTTCCATTGTTGTGGACATTCCCATCTAATGACGCAAATTCGCATTTTACTCGCCGATGACCATGAAGTCGTGCGCCGCGGACTGTCGCTGGTGCTGCGGCAAGAGCCAGATTTTGCCATTGTGGGCGAAGCGCAAGATGGCGCAGAAGCGGTTGCCCTAACCGCACAACTAGCCCCAAACCTGGCCTTGCTAGACTGGAAAATGCCGGGCATGGATGGCTTGCAAGCGGCGCAAGCGATTAAGCAGCAGAACCCCCAAACCCGCACGCTGCTGCTTTCTGGCGCGCCGGTGGAGAGCGCAGCCCTTGATGCATTGGACAATGGCGTGGATGGCTTTGTTCACAAGGACATCAGTCCCGCGAATCTGGCTCACGCCATTCGCGTGGTGGCTGGCGGGCAGCGGTATCTTGGTCCAGAAGTGACCCAGGCGCTCATTGCGCGCAGCTTGCAGCCTGTGCCGGAAACGGCCGTTGCCCCTGCCCCCCCTCTCTCTGACCGTGAGCTAGAGGTCCTCAACCTGATGGCTACTCCCGCCACCTACCGTGAAATTGGCGAGCAGCTCTTCATCGGTGAAGAAACCGTGCGTACCTACGCCAAGCGCATCTTCACCAAGCTCAACCAACCCAACCGCACCCAGGCTGTCATCACCGCCCTGCGCCGGGGTTTGATCCGTATGCCATAAGCCGTATTCCGTTTACGGTTCACGGCTTACGGTTCACGGTTTACGGTTTACGGTTCACGGCTTACGGTTCACGGTTTACGGTTTACGGTTCACGGTTTACGGTTCACGGCTTACGGTTCACGGCTTACGGTTCACGGCTTACGGTTCACGGTTTACGGTTCACCAACCGCTTCGCCATTTCTACAAAGAAGGCAATGGCCTTTGGATTACGCATAGCCCCTGGGTTTGCCACCTTACTTACCTCATGCCCCAGCAAAATGCGGCGCACCGGCAGCTCCATCTTCTTGCCACTTAGGGTGTACGGTATCTCATCCAGGGCAAATATCTCATCCGGCACATGGCGCGGTGAAATTTCGGCGCGGATTTTTTGGCGAATGCGCTGCTTCAGGTCGTCATCCAAGGTTACCCCCTGGCGCAGCACCACAAAAAGGGGCATATAGCTCTCCCGCCCCAGCAGTTCCAGGTCCACAATCAGGCTATCTAACACCTCGTCTAGCGCTTCCACGGCCTGGTAAATTTCGCTGGTTCCCATGCGAATACCCTGGCGGTTGATGGTAGCGTCGGAACGGCCGTAGATCACACACCCGCCTCGCTCATTAAACTTAATCCAATCCCCATGTCGCCAAATCCCCGGATACACGTCAAAATAACTATCCTTGTAACGGGCAAAATCGGTATCATTCCAAAAATAAAGCGGCATAGAAGGCATTGGTTCTGTAATCACCAATTCCCCCACCTCATTTACCAGCGGCTTGCCTTTCTCGTCAAAGGCCTGCACCTTTGCCCCCAGGCACGCTCCCTGAATCTCCCCGGCATAAATGGGCAGCAGGCGGCAGCCCCCTACAAAAGCGGTACACAAATCCGTGCCCCCGCTCACCGACTCCAGAGCCAGGCTCTCATTCACATGGGCGTACACCCAGGCAAAGCCATCTACCGTAAGGGGCGACCCGGTAGAGCCAACGGCGCGAATGCGGCTCAGGTCATACTTTTGGTTGGGCTGAATGCCCGCCTTTATGCACGCGCTAACGAAAGCAGCAGACGTACCAAAGTAGGTCATGCCCGTTTGCGCCGCCAACGCCCATAGGGCGTTCATATCTGGGTAGCCAGGGCTGCCGTTGTATACCACAATAGCTGCGCCAGACAGCAGTCCGCCCACCAAAAAGTTCCACATCATCCAGCCGGTGCTAGTGTACCAAAAAAAGCGGTCGCCTGGCCCTAAGTCCAGGTGCAACACCGACATCTTGAGATGTTCCAGCAAAATGCCGCCGTGCCCTTGCACGATGGGCTTGGGTTTGCCCGTGGTGCCGGAGGAGTAGAGGACCCACAGGGGATGGTCGAAGGGGAGTTGGGTAAATTCTAGGCTGGGGGGTACGGCCGTTTGCGCCAACAATTCATCCCAGGTAACGGTATGCATCATGCGTCCCAAATCTGGCCCATCGTCCAGCAGCGGCACAATGATGGTTTGCACCAGCGTAGGTAAACCATCCTGCAATTCTGCCACCGTTTCCCGCCTGTCAAAAGCTTTGCCATTGTAGCGATAGCCATCTACCGCCAGCAGCACCTTTGGCTCAATTTGCTGGAAGCGGTCTAGCACGCTGCGGCTGCCAAAGTCTGGCGAGCAGCTTGACCAAACCGCACCTACGCTCGCCACAGCCAACAGGGCAATGATGGCTTCGGGAATATGGGGCACGTAAGCCACCACCCGGTCGCCGGGCTGTACCCCCATTTGGCGCAAAGCAGCAGCCAGAGCCGCCGTTTGGGCTTCAATTTCCGCCCAGCCAATCTCGCGCAAAGGCTCATCCTCTGCTTGGTAGTAGATGGCGGGGCGGTCGGCCCACTTTCTGGCAAAAAAGTTCTCGGCGTAGTTTAGTCTGGCTCCCGGAAACCATTGGGCGCCGGGCATGGTTTTGTTTGCCAGCACCGCTTGCGGCGGCTGAGAGGCACCCACGCCGAAGTAGTCCCACATGGTTTGCCAAAAATCAGCCACGTTTTCTACTGACCAGCGCCACAACTGCTGGTAGGTGGCAACGTTTAGAGTGCGCTTTTCCGCCAGCCAGCGCATGTAATGGGCCAGGTTGGCATTTTCCAGCACATCGGGGGATGGGGTCCAAAGCAGGCTGCCTTCTTGTATCTCACTCATAAACGTCCTCCGCTGACAATGTGGCCCAGGTTACTAACCCGGGTTACGTAATCTCTATCTCTACCTTCGCACTAGGATATGCGCCTGGGAACGGTTTGGCAACGAAATGCGTCAGTCGGCAAGATGATGTCCCCTTTGTGGGGGATACGTCAAATTCCCCTTTGCGGGTGACACGCAGCCGCCATGCTTTTGTTAGAATATGGTGAGTAGTTTGCACGGCCGTTAACCATGTTCCCCTGCCAAAAGGAGCAGCGCAGTGACAATACACATCTACCAGCCAGACAAGGTGGTTGATTTTGGCGGATTGCGCTGCCCTCACCTGGTCATTGCCACCATCAAAACCCTGAGCATGATGGAAGCAGGCCAAATTTTGCAACTATTCGCCAGCGATCTGCACGCCCCCTCCAACGTGGTTTCCTGGTGTCGCCAAAGCGGGCACCAATTGCTAGATATGTATGAGGAAAACGGCCGTTTCATCTTCTACATCAAAAGATTCTAAAGATTGGTTTTGAATAGTTGGTTAGGTTGGTTAGTGAGTTAGGTCCTAAACCAACCAGCCAACCAATGAGCTAACCACAAACGAGCTAACCAAAAAGGAAGGCCCTATGACCATTGACGTTCCCCTCTCCACTGTGACCCACGAGAAAAACTACGGTTTTGTCATTGACAATCGCAAGTGCATTGGCTGTCACGCTTGTTCCACCGCCTGCAAGAGCGAAAACGAGGTGCCCCTGGGCGTTTACCGCACCTGGGTCAAGTACGTCGAAACCGGCGAGTTTCCCGACTCCCGCCGCCACTTCCAGGTCACGCGCTGTAACCATTGCGCCAACCCCCCCTGCGTACGCATTTGCCCCGTTACCGCCATGTACCAGCGCGCTGACGGCATTGTAGAGTTTGACAAAGACGTGTGCATTGGCTGTAAAGCGTGTATGCAAGCATGCCCCTACGACGCCATCCACATTGACCCAGAAACCAACACCGCCGCCAAATGCCACTACTGCGCCCACCGCACCGACATTGGCCTGGAACCCGCCTGCGTCGTCGTTTGCCCGGAACACGCCATCATCTCTGGCGACATGAACAACCCGCACAGCGAAATCAGCCAGTTGTTAGCGCAACAAAAAGTGACGGTACGCAAGCCGGAGCAAGGCACGTCGCCAAAAGTTTTCTACATCAACGGCAACGATGTGGCCCTGCACCCCACCGCCACAGAACGTACCCCAGAAACGTATATGTGGGCGGATGTGGTCTCCCTTCATGCAGGGGAGCAGAGGGGGGAAGCAGCAGGGGTGAATGGACACGCTTCCCATCCCGCAACCAATGGCCAAAATGGGCATACCAAAACATCCTTTTCTGGCACGCCGCTGCGCCAAACCCAGCCGCAGGGGCAGCCGTGGAATGGTCCCATCCAGTTTGGCGCTAAAGTAGCGGAGCATATGGTGCAGGTGAGCTACAACGCCCAGCACAAAATTCCGTGGCACTGGCCCGTACCCGCTTACTTGGTGACGAAGGGGCTGGCAGCGGGGCTGTTTATGCTGCTGGCTTTGGGCTGGGCTTTTGGCTGGTTTGCGCATGATCCGCTAACGGCCGTGGTTGCTGGCTTCACCTCCCTCATTTTCATGGGTCTGACCACCGCCTTCCTGGTCATTGACCTGGAGAAACCGGAACGCTTCTTGTACATCCTCATCCGCCCGCAGTGGAACTCCTGGCTGGCGCGGGGGGCCATTTTCCTGGTAGGTTTCAGCACCCTGGCAACCTTTTGGTGGCTGTTTGAAGCGGGGGGCTGGCTCTTTAATTACGACGTGCCCTGGCTGCGTGCCGTGTTTACCTGGGCTGGGCTGCCCCTGGCTCTTGGCGTCGCCATTTACACCGCCTTCCTCTTTGCCCAGGCGGAGGGGCGCGACCTGTGGCAAAGCCCGCTGCTACCCTTTCACCTGGTGGTGCAGGCGTTTATGATGGGCAGCGCCGCGCTGCTGCTCATTGGCTGGCTGGTGCCTTCTGCGCCGGTCGGTATGGTGCGTACGGCCGTTACCGCCCTCGCCATCTCTCTCATTGTAGACCTGTTCATTACCTTACTGGGTGAATTTGGCATCCCCCACCCCAGCGAAGTAGCCGCTAAAGCAGCCCATGAAATCAGTCACGGCCGTTACCGCAAACATTTCTGGCTCGGCAGCATGACCATCGGCCACGTCATTCCCCTGGCGCTACTGCTAATCAGCGGGTTTGTCAGCTTTAGCGGCCTGCTGCTGGCTGTAGCCGCCCTGTGCGTCATGGGCGGCCTCTACCTGTACGAATACGCTTTTGTCATGGCCCCCCAAGAGGTTCCCAACAGCTAACCGGAGAGAAACATGAGTGAAAAACGCAGCATCACCCAACTTCTAAAATCAATGCTAACGGTGGACGTACCTTCAGGCCCACGCAAGCGGTACGCCGCGCCTACCAATACCGGCGGTACCGGCCTACCCCCCTTTGCCGAGTATGACCCGGCAGAAGTGGCATTAACCAAGGTGGAGCATCCAGACGGCCGTCTCTCATTCTACCCCCCTGCCGACAAATGGGACGACTGGGTAGAATACGACGCCAAAGCGTGGCCCCGCAAAGTGGCCCGCCGCTACACCCTCGTCCCCACCACCTGCTTCAACTGCGAAAGCGGCTGCGGCCTGCTCGCCTACGTAGACAAAGAAACCTTTGAGGTTAAGAAGTTCGAAGGCAACCCCAAGCACCCTGGCAGCCGCGGCCGTAACTGCGCCAAAGGCCCCGCCACCCACAACCAAACCTACGACCCCGAACGCATCCTCTACCCCCTCAAGCGCGTCGGCCAGCGCGGCGCAGGCAAATGGCAGCGCATCACCTGGGAGCAAGCCCTGGACGAAATCGCCGCCAAAATGCGCGAAAGCCGCCAAAAACGGCTCGACGGCATCATGTACCACGTCGGCCGGCCTGGCGAAGACGGCTACACCAACCGCGCCATCCAAGCCTGGGGCGTAGACGGCCACAACAGCCACACCAACATTTGCTCCGCTGGGGCACGGGCTGGGTACATGTTCTGGGGCGGCTTCGACCGGCCCAGCCCCGACCACGCCAACGCCCGCGTCATTCTCCTCATCTCCAGTCATCTGGAAACTGGCCATTACTTCAACCCCCACGCCCAGCGCATCATCGAAGGCAAAATGAACGGGGCTAAAATCATTACCTTCGACCCCCGCCTCAGCAACACCGCCAGCATGAGCGACGTCTGGCTGCCCACCTGGCCTGGCAGCGAGCAAACCGTCCTCCTGGCTATCGCTAACTACCTCATCCAAAATGACCTCTACAACAAAGAGTTTGTGCGCAAATGGGTGAATTGGCAGGAAACGTTGGAAGCCATCGCCGATTTACGATTGGCGATTAACGATTCCACCCTCCAATCGTCAATTGTCAATCGCCAATCATCAATGAATTTCGATTTATTTGATAGGGTTCTCAAAGACCTCTACGCCGAATTTACCTTCGAGCGCGCCGCTGAGGAAGCGCAGATACCCATCGAGCGCATCATCGAAACGGCCGATTACGTGGCTAAATGCGACGGCAAGCTGGCAACCCACACCTGGCGCAGCGCCAGCATCGGCAACCTGGGCGGCTGGCAGGTAGCGCGCACCCTCTTCTTCCTCAACGTCCTCACCGCCAGCGTGGGCACCCCTGGCGGCACCTCCGCCAACAGTTGGAACAAATTCGTGCCCGAAGTATTCAAAAAGCCCCCAGCCTTCAACGCCTGGAACGAGCTGCACATCCCCCACGAATGGCCCCTGGCCCATTACGAGATGAGCTTCCTGCTGCCCCACTTCCTCCACGAAGGGCGCGGTGACATTGACGTCTACTTCACCCGCGTCTACAACCCCATGTGGATTAATCCCGACGGCTTCATGTGGCTCAAATCGCTGCAAAACGAGGAGCAAATCAAGTGCCACATCGCCCTGACGCCCACCTGGAACGAATCGGCCTGGTTTGCCGACTACGTGCTGCCTATGGGCCACGCCGGGGAGCGCCACGACCTGGTCAGCCAGGAAACCCACGCCGGACAATGGATCTCTTTCCGCCAGCCGGTGCGCCGCGTGGCCATGGAGCGGGCGGGCAAAAAGGTGCAATTTACCTACGAAACGAACCCCGGCGAGGTGTGGGAGGAAAATGAGTGGTGGATTCAGCTTTCGGCGCGCATGGACCCTGATGGCAGCCTGGGCATTCGCCAGTTCTTTGAAAGCCCCTACCGTCCTGGGGAAATCATCACCGTAGACGAGTATTACCGCTGGCAATTTGAAAACGCCGTGCCCGGCTTACCAGAAGCAGCGGCCAAAGAAGGGCTTGCCCCTCTGGAATACATGCGGAAGTATGGGGCGTTTGAGGTGAAGGCGGATAATTATGTCCCCTACGAAAAAGAGCTAGAGCTAGAGCAAGTGCTAGAGGTCGGTTCACAATTCACAATTCATAATTCTCAATTCACCATTGATGAAAAGTTGCGTATTCTCAAAGATGGGCAGGCGGTGGGGGTGGTGATTGATGGCAAGCCTAAAGTGGGCTTGGGCACGCCCAGCCGCAAGTTTGAATTTTACAGCGACACGCTGTACCAGTGGGGCTGGCAAGAGCGCGAATACACCATTCCCTGGACGCTGAAGAGCCATGTACACCCCGACCACATTGATTTTGCCAATGGCGGCATGCTGCTGCTGCCCAATTTCCGCCTGCCTACCCTCATCCACACGCGCAGCGCCAACGCCAAATGGCTGTATGAAATTAGCCACAAAAACCCGGTGTGGATGCACATTTCCGACGCGCAGCGCCTGGGCGTGCAAACCGGCGACTTGATAAAAGTGGAGACGGAAATTGGGTATTTTGTGGATAAGGTATGGGTCTCGGAAGGGATCAAGCCGGGCATCATTGCCATGAGCCACCACCTGGGGCGCTGGCGGCTGGAGGAGAACACGGGGGTCAACCCCGGCATGTCTAGCCTGGCGAAGCTGGAGGAGGATGGCAAGGGTGGACATACGTTGAACATCATTCATGGCGCACGGCCATGGGACACCTTTGACCCCGACACCAGCCGCGTTTGGTGGGAGGACGTGGGCGTACACCAAAACCTGACCCATGCCGTGCATCCTGACCCCATCAGCGGGGCGCACTGCTGGCTGCAAAAGGCGGTGAAGGTGAGTAAAGCTGGCCCCCACGACAAGCACGGGGATGTGTGGGTGGACACCCAGCGCTCTATGGCTGTGTACCAGGAGTGGGTGGATATGACGCGCAGTGCCGTAGATTACAGCCCAGATGGTTTACGACGGCCGTTGTGGTTGAAGCGCCCCCTTAAACCAGTTAAAGAAGCGTATAAGCTGCCAAAACGGCCGTTTGGCAGAACAATAAATAACGAATAACGAATAACGAATAACGAATAATGAATTGTGAATTGTGAATTGTGAACAAGTTCCCCATTCACAATTCGATATTGGTTTATTGACAATTCATTATTAACCGGGAGGTCTTTATGTGGTTTGAAACAATTATCCGTGAAGAAACAGGCTGCGCCGCCTACATGGTTGGCTGCCAGCGCACCGGCGCGTGCATGGTCTTCGACCCGCTATGGGACATCCAGCCCTACCTGGAGATGGCCGCCGCCAAAGAGTCCAAAATCCGCTACATCATCGACTCCCACAGCCACGCCGACCACATTTCCGGGGCGCGGCGGCTGGCGGAGGCCACCGGCGGCGAGCTGATGCTGCCCGAACTGGCCGAAATCACCTACGCGGCCACGCGCATCAAGCATGGCGACCTGATCAAGATGGGTGGCGTAGGGCTGGAAGTGGTGCACGTGCCCGGCCATCGCCCGGAGCAGATCAACATTCTGGTCTACGATTACCCGCGCGGCGACGACCCCTGGTTTATCCTGACGGCCGATTTTGTGATGGTGGGCGACGTGGCGCGGCCCGACCTGGCCCAGGCGGGCGACGAAGGGGCACCGGTACTCTTTGACGTGGCCATCCCCCGCTTTTTGGGCTTGCCCGACTACGTAGAGGTGTATCCCGGCCATCTAGCCGGGTCTACCTGAGGGCGCGTGACAAGTGGCAAGGTTGTCACTACGGTTGGGTACGAACGGCGCAACAACGACGCCCTGAAAATCAAGAGTAAAGAGCGGTTTGTGGCCTACATGCAGGAAGAGCAGCCGCTAAAACCAGCTAATATTTTGAATATTGTGGCGATTAACCAGGGCAAACGGCCGTCTACCGACACCACCCCCATTGCCAAACCCCTCACCCCAGCCCAGGTAAAAGAGTTAGCCGCCAATGGACATTACCTGGTAGACGCCCGCTCATCGGCCGAATTTGGCGCGGGGCACATTGCCGGGGCCATCAACGTGCAGCTTTCTAGCTCCGAATTTGAGCAGCGCGTGGGCTGGATGGTTCCCGATAATGCGCCCATCATCCTCATCACCGACAGCGCCGCCGACGCGCAAAAGGCGATCTTCAACATGGCCTTCATTGGCATGGACCAATTTGTGGTGGGCTACCTAGCCGGTGGCATGGAGGCATGGATGGCCGCTGGCGAACCGGTACGCTGCGTCCCCCAATTAGACGTACATACCCTGAAGCACAAGCTAGCCACCAATGGCTTGCAGGTGCTAGACGTGCGCGAAAAGGATGAGTGGGACGAAGGACACATCCCTGGCGGGGCGCACATGCCTTACACCCATCTCGTACCCCAAATCACCTTTCCGGCGCAAATTGACGCCCTGCCTTTGGACAAGGAGCGGGGCGTGGCTGTCACTTGCGCTACCGGCAAACGCTCTAGCACGGCCGTTAGCATTCTGCTGCAACACGGCTACAAACAGCTTTACAACGTCACCGGCGGCATGGAGGCGTGGGAAAAAGCGGGGTTTGAGATGGTGGATGCGGTGGGGAATGTGTGTGGCTTGTAGAGATAGAGTGTAGAGATAGAGTGTAGAGATAGCGTGTAGAGATAGGGGTTGGAGATTGACCAAACGGTAGTCGTCAATCTCCAATCTTCTAATCTCTAGCCGCTAATCGCAATTTTATGAGTGAGAGAATGACACTAACTTTGGCAGAAACGGCCGTTGCCCGCCACCACACCTACACCCTCTTCAGCCGCCTGCTGCTAGAGGGGGTGACGCCTGGCCTGTGGCCCACCGTGCAACAATTAGCGGAACTGCACGCCGAACTACCTTCAGAGCCAGACTTTGCGGAAATGGCTGCCGCCTACCAAACCCTCTTCGCCTTCAACATCTTTCCCTACGAAAGCATTTACCGGGACAGTAGCGGCCTGTTGGGGGGCAGCATCACCGAGGCCGTCGTCCACAGCTACCAGGCCAGCGGCTTTCCCGTTAGCGATGACGCCACCAGCCCCGACCACGTGGGCCACGAGCTGGCACTGCTGGCCTTTTTGTGCCGCGTGGAGGCCAACGCCTGGGCAGGCGACATGCACCCCATGGCCCAACGTGTCCAGGCGTTGCAGCAAGATTTTTTGCAAAATCACCTGCTTACCTGGCTATTCCCCCTGGCGCTGGCGGTAAAACAGCAAGGGAATGGGTTTTATACGGCCGTACTCACCCTCACCACCGACCTGGTCATTGACCACGCGCAAGAAATCGGATTTCGTGGAGAAATCGGGTTTCGCCTGCCCCCCACACCTAATCTGCTAACCAACGACAAAACCAGCCTCAAAGAGATTGCCACCTACCTGACCAACCCCGTTCACAGCGGCTTCGTCCTCAGCCGCGACGACGTGAGCGGCATTGCCCGCGCCCACAAGCTGCCGCGGGGCTTTGGCAAGCGGGACCTGATGCTGCACAACCTGCTGCAAGCGGCCGTGCAGTACGACGCCCTGCACGCCGTGCTGGAAACCTTCATCGCGCTGGCAAAGCAATGGGAGGAGGATTACGGCCGTTACGCCCAACAAGCCCCCGCCCTGCAACCCTTCCTCCAACCCTGGCAAGAGCGCGTCGCCGTTACCCAGGCATTGCTCGCCACCCTACAACAGCACGCCGCACCCGCTAATGACCAATAACCGGCAGGTAAACGGCCGTTCCCCCCACGATTACCGTCGCCTCACGCAGCAGCAGATTACCCAATCCATCATCAATTTGGACCGTGTTTACCACCACCTGGGGCGTGCTTAAGCCATTATCCACTTGAGCGGCAAAACACACCGTCACCGGAGCACCAGGGCTAACCGCCCCGCTCCAGGTGATAGTAGTGCCATGCACCTGCGGCGTACCTGCCGAAGCCCAAAGGGCGCCGGCATAAGTCAATTCCATTGGCAGCGTATCCGTCAGGGTTACGGTGGGTAGTTCTGGCCCATTGTTGCGCAGCTCAATGGTAAAACTTACCACCTCCCCTGGCAGAGGCGTCACCGGACTGACCAGCTTGCGGGACAAATCCAGAGATCCTTGCAACAGAGACCCCGTACGCTGATAGTTACCTCGCCCAGTGCCCCACAAAATACGCGCATCGGCTGTGCCTGGCAAATCATACGCCACCAGCCCAGAATGGGCCGTGAGTAGCACTACTTCCAGATCAGGATCGGCGTCAATATTCGCCAGCGTTGGCGCCGCCAGCCCGCCATTCCAATCGCCAGAGAAGGGCGCGGGCAAGTTGACCTCATGGACCAATTGGCCCTGGTAATTCACAATGTGCAGCTTGCCCGTGCGGTTGCCCCCTTTTTGCGGCCAGGAGGTAAAAATCACCTCGGCCTTGCCATCATTGTCCAGGTCAGCCACCACCGGTTCAGAGGCAAAGCGGTAGGTGCCGCCAGTATATACTTCGTAAGGCCAGGCGTGGTGCTCGGTTTTGTCTAACCAGAAGGCGTGGATGCGGCCATCGTATGAGGAATAGATGATTTCCATACGGCCGTCACCATCCAAATCGGCGACCACCGGATTGGGCTGGTTATTTTCGATGACGCTGTAATCCTCACTCAGGGGCGCGCCAGTATCTATGGGCAGCGTTTGCCAATCAAAGCCATCCTCATTGAAGCGGCTGCGATCAGCGTTGAACAGGTACACGCCATTGTACTTGCCCGGTGGATGTCCCACAGCACAGTCGTAAACGTTGCCCGTGACCACAACCTCGTTCACGCCATCCCCGTTGACGTCGGCGATAACCGCCGCGCCGTGGGCGAAGTTGGTGCGGTAACGTTCGGCGCGCGTCGTGCTGCAATCCCCCCAGCCGCGCAGCTCAATAGCCAAACTTTCCCAGATGCCCACCTGGCCCCAGCCCTTGCCGCCGTACATGGCGTGGGCAGAAATTTGTGTGCCGTTGGGCTCATAGGCGTTGATGTAATGGACATCCGAAGGCACAACCAGTTCCAATCCGGCGCCATCGCTGTCCAGGTCGCCCAGGGCCGCATTGTCGTTGAAGATGCCATAGGCATAGCCGCTGTCGTTGTTTAACTGGGGCCAACCGCCGCGCAGGGTGCCGTCATGCTCATACACCCAGGTGTTAACGCGACTGTACACTGCTCCCGTCACCACAATTTCCAGCGTGCCGTCAGCGTCCAGGTCATGCACCGCCAGGCCGCGCAGCTCGTTGGTGACGGGCTGCCGCTGCCATACCAGGCTGCCGTTGTGGTCCAGCACCCGCAGGTAGCCGCCGCCGTGGGCGGTAATAATTTCCAGGTCTCCGTTATTGTCCATGTCGGCCACAACCACGCCAGGCCACATGCGCCCGCCGCTGCCCGGCGCGGCGACGTGCCACTGTTCTGTGCCGTCTTCCCCGTTGAGGACGAAGAGGGTGTACCCGCCGCCCAATACTTCCATTTTGCCATCGCCGTCCAGGTCGGCTACGGCCGGAGAGCTGTACCAACCGGTTTCACACCAGGAGCTGTAGCAGCCGCCCAGGCTCCATTTCAGGACGGGGGCAGCAATAGTTGAGGTGGCCGCCTGGGCAGGAAACGGCCGTTGCCAATCTACTACAACCAGCAACCCCAACAACAAAACCATCCAAATCAACCATTTCTTCATGATGGGTTTCTCCACGTCTATGGGCGGAGAACGAGCGGCAAATAAGTTTGCTCAGCATTGACGATGATGACGGCCGTATCCGTGGCCACGGCCGTTCCATCCTGATACAAGGTTGCCACATTGCGTAGTACGCCAGAATCGGCCGTCACGGTTACCGCATAAGCCAAAACTATCTCTTCCCCCACGCCCGGCGTACCGCTCCAGCTAAGCTCCCCGTTGGCAAAGGAAAGGCCCAGGCTCAGGTTAAAGGGCATGCTCACGCCAGCAGGTAACACGTCCACTAGCGAGAGCATTTCACCGCTGCCTAAAATACGCAGCTCGTAGGTTACAGTTTCGGCCGTTTGCGGTGCAGGCGTAGAAGCCCGTTTCTCCACCGTGCCGCCAGCATTACCCCAGGTCACCACCAGAGTCGGTGGTGCATTCCGCATGGGATCATTGGGATCGGCAGACACCGGAACTTCTGACGAGTGAAAATATTTACTACTGTGCTGAGCCGTATCAGAACCATAAAGCGCCAAGTCAACCGGTTCTCCATTAGTATACGCCTCCACCACTGCTTTGGTGGCATCCCAGGTATAGGGATCTCCAGGAGGAATGGGGTTATTGCGGTCGCCGCTGTACGGGTAAACCCAAATGGCATCAATATTTTCGTAAGCTAACGGGGCATTGTTCCAATGGATGGTCATCTCTTGCCACGGGTCGCGAATGTGAAACAAGCTTACCCAGGACGGCTGTGCCAGATCCGGCGTCTCACCAGCATGTCCATCCAGGTGTAAGGTTAACTCTGCAGACAGAATTTCTTTGCCTGGTGGGATTGCGTTTAAGTTAAATCGTAGAAAACTCTTGCTAAAGCAAGGAAAATGGGTCGGACGAATTTCACTACCCGTATACAGATCGGGATGATCGCCATGGTTGGTTTCTGTTCCCCCTTCGTGACCGCTGGCACACAAACCGCCACCGCCCGTCCAGGCATCTTGCACCGTATTGTCAGTGGGAGATTGTGCGCGAATGGTTGTTGTCCCTTGCGGCGTCACTGGCCCAGGATTGTAAGCATCATCCCCATAGTGCAGTGCTGCCCAGGTCGCCGGGCTGTTGGGTTGAAAGGTTTCCGGCCAGCTTTGCACCGGAATGCCTCCGGCCGGCGGCTGATCGTCCCGATCGTAAAGGCGCACCCCAAAGCCCCATCGAGTACCCTCTGCTGGTGGTCCGCTGAGACCCAAATCGCTCCAGGGAATTACAAAGCGCGCTGTCCAACCAAAGTCAATATTGCCGCCGTTATTGTTTGGCCCGCCTGTGGAGTAATCAAGGCCAACCGGTCCGCGCCACTCTACCCCATCCCAGCCGTAGTTCCAGCCAGCCCCGTTGCCGCGAGCGTCCCGCAGATAAGGGGCATAGTTTGGGCCGTTGTGCTGGCCTACAAGGAACAGAAAATCGTCGTTTTGCGGGGTTGGGGCGCGATCAAACTGGGTATCCAGGTAAAGGGCAACCGCATCGTACTGCGTAAGATCGTCGGCGGGTTGGGGGTTATTGTTTAGCCATAGGTAGTAATCGACAACTAGAACATTGACCAGGAAATTGCTTTGCGAATAAGCAACACGCACGTCAACGTAGTTGCGCCCCAGACCAGGGTATTCAGCCTGACCAAACCAGAAAATACTGGTTTTGGCCCACTCCTCGTCGGGTCCATATGCAAAAGGAAAGATGTTGATCTGGCGCGGCGGCGGGTCAGCCACGGCCGTTTCCGCCCCCCCCCCAATTAACAGCACACACACCAGCATTAAAGCTGGCAGCCCAAATCGGTTGCGCATAAAATTCTCCTTCGTAAATGGAGCGCCAGCATCTTGCTGGCGTCGCCACCTGGAAGATGGCGCCCCATTTTCATTCATGGTGGTCGGCGGCAGCCGGTGAAGTCTCCTCTTAAAAAATTGGGTGGGCGTCATGCAGGCGGGGATGCTTAACAAGCACCCCCATCATAACAAAGAGCGGCAAAACCAAGTTAGGAGTTTGGTACTATACTCCCCAACAGCAAAAGCCGGTCGCTGTCTTCGTCAAAAGGATTGCCGGCGTAATCTCCCAACATTTGCCAGAGGTATAAGCCAGCATCTGCCACAAGCATTTGCCATTGGTGCGGCAAGAGGTAGTGATAGGCAAACTGGGTTATGGTGCGCGAAACGGGGCCGCCGACAGCGGGACTGGCGTCGTAAATCCAGGTAACGTGCAGCAGTTGGTCTGCTTCATCTAGCCAATTCGCGGCCATTTGCAGCACCACGTCACCGGTTTCGGGGTCGTTAAGCACATTTTCCAGGGTCAGCATGCGGTCGTTGGGCGTGGCGGCTACGGTGAATGGATTGGCGACATCTATGAGGAAACGGCCGTTCCCGCGCAAAACCCCCTTTACCCGCCGCAGCGTTTGCGTAAACTGTGATGGGGCAAGGTGCATGGCCGTATTGTACGGCAGCAGCACCAGGTCAAATGGCGGCGCATCGGAAGGTAACATCAGGGCCGCCATATCTTGCTCATAAAAGGCCACCCGTTCCTGCAAAGCCGGAGGCAGCGCCGCCAGCCGCGCTCTGGCCCGCGCCAACATCTCCGGGGAATTGTCCACGCCGGTAACGTGATGCCCGGCCTTTAGCAAAGGCAGGGCCAGCCGCCCCGTGCCGCTGCCCAATTCCAGAATGTTGGCCGGTGGTGTGCCCGCCTGGGCCAGCACGAAGGAAATGTCTTCCGTCAGGGCATCGTGGGTCAGGTCATAATAGCGGGCAATTTGCGCGTAAAGGGCAGGGGGTTCATTCATCTTGGCGTGTTTCGTCTCCAGGCTGTTGGTTGAAGTGTGGAGCGCGCTTTTCGCGGAAGGCCGCCAGCGCTTCCAGATGGTCGGCAGAGGCCCAAAGCTGCGTGAAAAGACGGGTCTCTGCGGCATAAGCTTCGGCCAGATTGGCATGAGCAGAAAGATAGGCCAGGGCTTTGGCATTAGCCAGAGCTTGGCGCGGCAAGGCCATTAGCTCCATGGCCCAGGCGCGGGCGGCGTCCAGCACTGGCTGCCCGGCAAGCACCAGGCGGTGAATGAGACCCAAGTGGACGGCTTCGGCGGCCTCCACGAGGCGCCCGGTGAGCAGCAGCTCCATGGCCGCGCTTTGCCCGATGAGGCGTACCAGCCGTGCCGTGCCGCCCCAGCCGCTGGTGAGGCCCACCTTGACCTGGGCAAAGCTAAAGCGGGCGTGGGGGGTCGCCAGCCGCAGGTCGCAGGCAGTGAGGATTTCGCAGCCACCGCCAAAGGCATCGCCGTTGACGGCCGCTATCACCGGAATGGGTAGCTCGGTCAGTTGGGTTAAGGCCTGGCTCATGACCCGGTTGAGGCGCATTCCCGCTTCCGGTTCGAGGTGGCCAGCCAGCTCTTTCAGGTCGCCGCCGGCCACAAAGGCTTTGTCGCCGCTGCCGGTAATGATAAGGGCGCGAGCGTGGGGGGTTTGGGCAACGGCCGTTACCGCCTGGGCAAAGGCTTCCTGAGCGGCCCAATTCAGGGCGTTGCGGGCTTTCAGCCGCTCCACTTGCAAAAGGGCCAGCCCGTCTTCGTTTACGTGAAAATGGATACCGTTGGTCATGGGGCAAGTGTAGCAGAAAAGTGTGGGGTGTCAGGTGCTTGGAAGATAGGTGGTTGGCTGGATGGTGGAGTGGGGTTGTTTTGACAGAACGGCCGTTTCTGCTACCTTCTGGACATGGATGCAGGTAGATGGCCCAAATGGATTGGGTGGAGCGGCGGGGTGATGCTGGCCACGGCCGTTCTCCTCATCATCCTCATTGCCAGCGGCTTGTTTGACCCCCGACAAGTAGGCCATTTTCAATCCGCCATGGCCGTGGAGCCATTGACCATCTACGCAGAAGGGCGGACTGTGCGCTGGCTGGACGTTTCCAAACCGCCGAACGCATTTAGCGTGCGCTTGGATACCACCCACGCCAGCGGCGAGCCAGATGTGGTTTACGGTTTGGCAGTTGGCCAATTCTGGATAGGGGTGTCGCCGTTGGGATATGTGGCGGTTTTGGATGGGGAAACGGCCGTGCTGCCCCTGCAGCCCTGGCCCCACGTCACCACCACCGAAAACGAGATTTGGGTAGACGCCCAGGGCGGCACGGCCACTATCCGCGTCAATGGCGAACTGCTGTGGAAAGGAGAATTAACCATCCAGGACAGTCAAATTGGCGTATGGGGGCAAAGCTGGGGAGCAACGGCCGTCATTCACTTTCCCACTTTGACAATCTATGGTGAGGGCTGAAATGAAACGGTGCTATTTGATTCTTTTTCTGATTTTGCTGGTGGGCTGCCAAAATGAGGCTGATGGTGGGGCAACGGCCGTGCCCGCCCCCACACCCACCTCCAACCCAAATACGCCTACCACTACCCCAGACCCCCATCCGCCCACCCTCTTGGCCATACCCTGGGACGACCGCGAACCCTTTCGCGCCGGACTGATTCCCGACGAGCAGGGGGTGCTGGCCGACCTGCCTGGCGCCACCATCTACCACCTGGACATGCGCATCGGCGACAGTCTGGACAGCATCTCCGCTGCGCAAGAGCTGCGCTACACCAATCAGGAAACGGAAGCCCTCAACGAGGTGCGCTTTCACCTGTACCCCAATTTGCTGGGCGGCCGGGTTGAGGTAACGGCCGTTTCTGTCAACGATCAACCCGCCCAACCCACCTTCACTGGCGTTAACGACAGCGTGATGAGCGTGCCGCTCACTGCCCCGCTAGCGCCGGGGGAAACGGCCGTCATCCGTTTCGATTTCACCACTACCGTGCCCCAAGGCCCGGACCGCAACTACGCCGTCTTCGCCTTCAACGAGGGAGTGCTGGCCCTGGCCCACTTCTACCCCATGGTAGCCGTCTACGACCAGCGCTGGTACACTGGCACGCCATCGCCCCAGGGCGACCTGACCTATGGCGACAGCGCCTTCTTCCTGGTGCGGGTGACGCTGCCCGCCGATGTGGCGCTGGCCGCCAGCGGCAGCACCGTGAGCCAAAGCGTGGATGGCTCTGAGCAAACTATGACCATTGCCGCCGGGCCGGTGCGAGACTTTTACCTGGCCGCCAGCCGGGGCTACGTGGTAACCAGCCGCCAGATTGGTGACACGATGATAAACAGCTATGCCCTGGCCGGTTATGAAGAGGGGGGAACGGCCGTTCTCGACTATGCCAGCGCCGCTGTGGCCACCTTCAGCCGCCGCTTCAGCCCCTTCCCCTACACCGAACTGGACGTGGTCAGTACCACCACCACCGCCCTGGGTGTAGAATACCCCGGCATTTTTGCCAACGCCCTGCGTATTTACGACCTGGCGGGCAGCAGCGGCGGGTTGCCTAACAGCGTGCGCCTGGAATCCACCACCGTCCACGAAACCGCCCACCAATGGTTTTACAGCCTGGTGGGCAACGACCAGCTTAATGAGCCGTGGCTGGACGAAGCCCTGGCGCAGTACAGCGTTTATCTTTACTACCAGGACAATGGCGGAGTAGCGGCAGCCAACAGTTACTACAGCTACCTGGAAAGTTTTTGGGCAGCCGCAGACAGCGCGCCCATCCCCATTGGCCAAGCGGTGGCGGACTATGCCGCCAACGAATATGGCCCCATTGTGTACGGCCGTGGTCCCATTTTTGTGCGCCAACTAGAAGAGGCAATGGGCACGGCGGTCTTCCAAACCTTCTTGCGCGACTATGTGCAGCAAAGTAAATGGGGCATTGCTACTACAGCCAGCTTCCAGGCGTTGGCCGAGGAGCATTGCCAGTGCGACCTGGACGAACTTTTTGCCGCATGGGTCTATGCACGCTGAGTACCAGGCTACTGCGGCTGGGCGGCCACGGTGATGGGCAGTTCCAATATTTCGCCATCGCGCAGCAGGGTCAGCGTCAGCACGTCGCCTACTTTGGTTTGCAGCGCCAGGTATTCTTGCAGCGCGTTCCAGTCGGCAATGGGGGTGTCGTTGACGGCCGTTAACACATCGCCCCCCAAGAGCATGCGCCGGTTGCCTACAATGGCCTGCTGCGTGGCCCCCTGCACGCCCGCTTCCTGGGCCGGGCCATCCCGGTATAGCTGGGCAACGAGGATCCCCTCCTCCACCGGCAGGCGCAGCGCTTCCGCCAGTTCCGGGGTGATGTCGTAGCCCAAAAATCCCAGCCACGGATGGGGGAAACGTCCATCGGCAATAAGTACCGGCACCACGCGCTTCACCGTGTCCACGGGCACGGCAAAGCCAATGCCCTCGGCGCCCTGGCGAATGGCGGTGTTGACGCCAATGAGCCGCCCGCGGGAGTCCAGCAGCGGCCCGCCGGAGTTGCCGGGGTTAATGGCGGCATCGGTCTGGATGACTTCGTAGATGTAGGTGTCGCTGTCGGTTTGTAACGGCCGTCCCAGGGCGCTCACCACCCCCGTGGTCAGAGTACGGTCCAGGCCAAAGGGGTTGCCAATGGCAATGGCCCGCTGCCCCACGCGCACGGCCGTCGAATCTCCCAGTTCCACCGGAAAGAGATTTTCCGGCGGCACGTCCACCTTCAGCACCGCCAGGTCGTTGGGTGGGTCAATGCCCACTACCTGAGCCGGAACCGAAGTATCGTCGGAAAATTTTACATCCAGGCTTTCCGCGCCCTCGATGACGTGGTAGTTGGTAACGATGTGCCCTTTTGTGTCATACACAAAACCAGACCCGGTGCCTTCGCTAGATTGGGGACCAAAGAAAAAGTTCATGGTCACCACGCGGGCTGTAATGTGCACGACGGAAGGCCCCACGCGGGCATAGAGGTTGGTGATAATCTCTTCCTCTACATCCACAGGGGCTAGCACGTCGTCACCCAAAGGGGTGGGCGTGGCCACAATGACGATGGGCGTAGGGGTAGAGGCTGGGGTGGGCGTGATGGTGGCGGTGGAAACGGCCGTGGCCAACTGGCAGCTCAATGTCGCCAACATCAACAAAACGAGTATGAGTAAGGGTTTCTTTTGCATGGTTTTGCTCCAAAGCCCCTATTTTAGCAGAAAGAAACAAACAACTATTGCATTTCCCCCATTTTAACAATGACACCCCAGCAAACGTTGACCAAACGGTTGGCAAACGGCCGTTCTGCTACAGTCTCCATGCGGCTGGCAGTTGCCAGACAAACCAAACAAATTCTCACACAGTTAAGGAGGCTAAAATGGTTGGCGATAACACCCACAGTAAAGTAAGTATAGCGCTCTGGAGCGGAGTTCTAGTCCCACCTGCCAGGTATCCTTGATCAAGCAAGAGGTCACAAATGTCTATTCCCCAAACCGTATCTCCAGCCAGAGAAACCATGGGTGATCGCGCCCTGGACAACGAGACCCAAAATGAGGTGGCCGATTTTGCCACCTTGTACCGGCGGCATCTACCCCAGGTTTACCGCTACATGCTGGTACGGGTAAACAATGTCGCCGACGCCCAAGACATAACATCAGACACTTTTTTGGCTGCTATGCAAGCCTTCCCGACCTACCGCGCGGAACGGCCGTTTGCCGCCTGGTTGTTGGGCATTGCGCGTCATAAAATCTCCGACCATTTCCGCCGCGATCGCGCCCAGGTCCATGGAGAGCTAACGGAAGAGATTGCCGGTCAGGACGAAATCTTGGAGGTTCAGGTAAACGACCGTCTGGACTGGTCACGGGTCCTAAGGCAACTGGCCCGCCTCTCTCCCGACCGGGCGGAAGCAGTGTCGTTGCGGTTGTTTGCCGGTTTAAGTGCAGCCGAAATTGCCGGGTTAATGGGAAAGCGGGAAACGGCCGTGCGGATGCTCATTTTTCGCGGCCTGCGTGACTTACAAGGACATTTGAGCCAGACAAAATGATGACCCACCTTGCCCGCCCGCAGACATCCGATTTCTCGGGGAAATCGGATGTCTACCTGCCCATTACATCAATCTGCGGTCTATGCTTATTTGCCTTGCCGAATCTTGACGCCGCTTAAGGGGTTGCCAAACAGTGGGGCAAAAACACAAAAATCAAACAGCCCGGCCAACAAAGGCAGCGCCCCCACGACGGCCACAATGATGCCGGTAGTGCCGCCCAATCCGACTATTCCCCAGGCAATGAGGAGAATTCCCGCCACAATACGCACAATCCGACCTGCTGTAGAAGCCATAAACGAAACGAAAGGGTTCATTTTCACATCTCCTTGAAGAACTAAATTTGTACCATGTACTCAGGTTAGCAGAAGATTCAGGAGATGTCTGTGACATAGTCACACAACGGCCGTCAATTCCAGCGCCGCAAAATCTAAGATTTCAATCACGCCGCGCCCCACCCGAATCATGCCCTGGGCGGCAAATCCCCCCATTATCCGGCTAATCACCTCCCGTGAACTGCCCAATTCCGCCGCAATTTCCTGGTGTGTAGTACAAATTGGGTTCTGGTTCAGGCTGCGCTCTACCAACAAGGTCGCTACCCTGGCATCCATTCTCCGGAAGGTTACTTCATCTACAATGAGCATGACGTTGAGCAATCTTTGAGACAATAAATCGAAAACAAAGCTGCGCCAAAGCTCGTGGCGGTTTATCCAATCCCGAAAAACAGGCGCCGGGATCATGACTGCTTCGGCATCCTGCTCCACGGTGGCAATGGCCGGAAATGATTGCTGGCCTAAGATGGCATTAGCCGTAAGAATGCAGGACCCGCCCAGGCCGAAGCGATAGAGGGTAATTTCTCGCCCAGTGTCCCCAATTTTGTACACCCGCACCACCCCAGAAAGCAGCAGGGCAATGGCATCCGCCGTATCTCCCTGAACAAAAACGTCCCTGCCAGCCGAGATATGGGCAAAGAAGGTTGCTTGCTGAAATTCGCGGACCAGCTGCGGGCCGGCGTGCCGCAAGATGGGTAAGACCTGCACCAGACGGTTGTACTGTTCTGCCGTTATCATGGGTCTATTGTACCAACAACCAGTTAGACGGGTCGCCTCTAACACAGGATGGTTAATAATCGCCACCTTAACCTCGTTACCCATCGCTTCCCCCGCCGCCGGCACGCCCCCCCTTCACCCACCTCAGAAGTAACCCACACGCCGTCGCCCACGCCCACGCCCTTTCCGCCTGCGGCATAATCTATGAGCGGGACGCAAGTGTGGTGCGAACACAGAATGCTCACGCGCACGTCTTTTCCGCCTGGGAAAGCAGGGCGTACATGATTTCTTTGGCAGGTAATTATCCGGGCTAGTTTTGGCTGCCCGCCCCCTGAAAGCCGGGGCGCTGGGACTGCCGCCGTTGGGAACCACGGGAACGGCCGTTGGCAGGTTGGCTGTGGCGGCGATTCGCAGGGGCTTTAGTGGGCAACGGCCGTTTCCCCGCAGCCAGAGCTTCTGGCCGAAAATCGCCATAATCAAAGCCGGCCAGCTCCCGCCGCTCAATGGGCGATTTCAACACCTTTTCCACGTCCCAGACCAATGACTCATCCCCTGGCGCAAAAAACGTAAGCGCTTCACCAGCTTCCTCGGCGCGCCCCGTCCGGCCAATGCGGTGGGTATAGGCGTCTACCGTATCCGGCATATCAAAATTGATGACGTGCGAAATGTCAGCCACGTCAATGCCGCGGGCGGCAATGTCTGTGGCCACTAAAATGTCATATCTACCGGCGCGGAAGCCGTCAATTGCCTTCTGCCGCTGATTTTGCGACATATTCCCTTGCAGCATCGTCGCCCGATGCCCCCCCTTTTCCAGTTTGCGCGCCAGGCTGCGCGCCCGGTGCTTGGTGCGCGTGAAAATAAGCACCCGCCCCATGCGCATCTGCTGCAGCATGGCCAAAGTCAGGGCGGTCTTGCGTTCTGCGGGCACGGGATACAGGGCATGAGAAACTGTTTTGGCCGGGGCAATCGTGCCAATCTGCACCGTTACCGGGTTTTTCAGAATCTTATCCGCCAGCTCGCGAATGTCAGCAGGCATGGTGGCCGAGAAAAAGAGCGTCTGGCGCTGCTGGGGCAAATGGCGCAGAATGCGGCGAATGTCAGGCAAGAAGCCCATGTCACACATGCGATCTGCTTCATCCAGCACCAGCACTTCCACCTGAGACAGGTCAATGCTGCCTTTATTAATGTGGTCTAGCAAACGCCCAGGACAGGCCACCACAAGTTCCGCGCCGCGCCGCAGAGCCTCTTCTTGCGGCCGTTTACCCACGCCGCCATACACCGTCACCCCGCGCACCCTGGTTTCACGGCCCAGGTCCACGCTGGCCTGGTAAATTTGCTCGGCCAACTCCCGCGTGGGAGCGATGACCAGGGCACGGGCGCGGCGCAATGGCCCGCGCGTCAGGCGCTGCAAAATAGGCAGCAAGAAAGCGGCCGTTTTGCCCGTGCCGGTTTGCGCTAACCCTAACACGTCACGGCCGTTTAAGATGGCCGGTATCGCTTGTTCTTGAATGGGAGTGGGGGTTTCGTACCCCATCTGCTTAATCCCGGCCATGAGGCGCGGATCAAGAGAAAATTGCGTAAAATTCACTGAGAAGTCTCCTCGACTTTAAGAGCCAAGTCGCACTCTCAGCCCGATGTTTATCGAAATGTTTATTGTTGCCGCAAACCAGACTGGCCGCAAACACAAGGGCGCAGTATACCCGCACACCCCCTTCTCGCCAACTTTCGCCGGCATTCACTCATCCGCTTACCTGACAGCAGGTGTCATAAATACCCCCTAAGCTAAAGGGTAGAGATAAAGATAGAGTTCGCAATTCATGATTCAGTGTTAATTGTTAATTATCCACCTGCATTTCAGGAGCAACCCTTGACCCACTTCCAGCTAGAATCCACCTACAACCCCACTGGCGACCAGCCCGCCGCCATTGCCGGGCTGGTAGATGGGCTAAACGGCGGCCTCGCCCAGCAAGTGCTGCTGGGCGCTACCGGCACCGGCAAAACCTTCACCATCGCCAACGTCATCCAGCAAACCCAGCGCCCTACCCTCATTTTGGCCCACAACAAAACCCTGGCCGCTCAGCTTTATGCCGAATTTCACCACTTTTTCCCCCACAACGCCGTCAGCTACTTTGTCAGCTACTACGATTATTACCAGCCCGAAGCGTACATCCCGCGCACCGACACCTACATCGAAAAGACCACTGCCATCAACGCCGAAATTGAGCGCATGCGGTTGGCCGCCACCCAGGCCCTCGCTACCCGCCGCGACGTCATCGTCATCGCCAGCGTCAGCGCCATCTATTCCCTGGGTGACCCGGTGAAGTACCACCAGGCCCACGTGGCGTTTCGTCGTGGCGAAGTGGCGCGACGAGACAAAACCTTGCGGCGGCTGGTGGACATTTACTACGAACGCAATGATTACGATTTGAGCTACGGGCGGTTTCGCGTGCGCGGCGACGTGCTGGAAATTCGCCCGCCTCATGCCGAGGCTGTGTACCGCGTGGAGTTTTGGGGTGAGGAGGTGGAGCGCATCAGTGAAATCGACAACGTGACGGGCGAGGTCTTACAAGAACTGCCGGAAGTGGTCTTGCACCCGGCCCGCCACTTTGTGACAGACCAGGAAGAGCTGGAAACGGCCGTAACCCGCATCGAAGCCGAGTTGGTGGAGCGCCTGGCCCAATTGCAAAGCGAAAACAAGCTGCTGGAAGCGTACCGCCTGGAGCAGCGCACCCGCTACGACCTGGAGATGCTGCGCGAAATGGGCTATTGCAACGGCAGCGAAAACTACACCCGCCACTTCTACGGCAAACCCGTCGGCGCGCCCCCCTGGACCCTCCTCGACTACTTCCCCGATGATTACCTGCTGGTGGTGGACGAAAGCCACATGACCATCCCTCAGATTCGTGCCATGTACCACGGCGACCGCCACCGCAAGCAAACCCTGGTGGACTACGGCTTTCGCCTGCCCAGCGCCCTGGACAACCGCCCCCTCACCTTCAGCGAATGGGAGCAGCGCGCCTATCAGGTCATCTACACCTCGGCCACCCCCGGCCCCTACGAGATGGAACGGGCCGAACGCGTCGTGGAGCAAATCATTCGCCCCACCGGTTTAGTAGACCCGCAGGTCATCGTGCGCCCCGTGCGCGAGCAGGTAGACGACCTGCTTTTCGAGGTGCGGCGGCGCGTGGAGCGGGGTCAGCGCGCCCTCATCGCCACCCTCACCAAGCGGCTAGCCGAGGACCTGGCCGACTACCTCACCGAAATGGGCCTCAACGTCCATTACCTACACAGTGAAGTGGGCACCCTGGAACGGGTGGACATCTTGCAAGACCTGCGGCGCGGAGTGTACGATGCGGTGGTCGGCATTAACCTACTGCGGGAAGGTCTGGATTTGCCGGAAGTGTCGCTGGTGGCCGTTCTGGACGCTGACAAAGAAGGCTTCTTGCGCTCCGATACGGCGCTGATTCAAACTATTGGCCGCGCCGCCCGCCATGCCGCAGGCACGGTGATCATGTACGCCGATCGGGTTACCGGTTCTATGCAGCGGGCCATCGCCGAAACGGAGCGCCGCCGGGCGAAGCAGTTGGCCTACAATACCGCCCACGGCATCACGCCGCACACCATCCACAAGAGTATCGAGCAGGTGCGGTGGGCTAAGGTTGAGGAAATGAGGCCAACGGCCGTTGCCGAACCATCCCCCACCTACGAACACGGCGACTTGTTGGCCCACATTGCAGAGCTAGAAAGTGCCATGCAGCGCGCTGCCGCCGCTCTGGAATTTGAGAAAGCGGCTGCCCTGCGCGACCGGTTACAAACGTTAAAGGAACAGGTGGTCAATGTATAGGAGCAAACAAAATGGACATTCAATTTGAGAAAGCAGAACAGCTTGACGCCAGGCAACTGGCCCTCGTTTCGCAGCAGGCATTTGACAACGACGTGCATTATGGCGCGCCGGCGACCGGAGGCCCTCCCGGCTACCGCTCGCCGAACTGGCACTTGCGCATGATTTTAACGGCCGATTTCTACAAAATTGTGGCGGGCAACGGCCGTATCATTGGCGGCATCGTCGTCTACCAGACCGGCTACCGGCAAATGGAACTGGGCCGCATCTTCCTGCATCCCGCCTTCCAAAACCAGGGCATTGGCGGGCAAGCCATCCGCTTTCTGGAGCAGGCCTACCCGGAAACCGACCGTTGGATGCTGGACACGCCCGCCTGGAACCAACGCAACCGCCACTTTTACGAGAAAATGGGCTACCGGCTAACGGGCCAGGAAGGGCCGGGCGGCCTCTGGTTTGCCAAGCAGATGATAGAGGAGCGCGACCATGCGGTACGGAATTGAGATTGTGCCTTTTGGCGAATTCGCCAACATTGTGCGCTTTGCCCAGGCGGCAGAGGCGGCCGGATGGGAGGCGCTGTAGGTGTGGGACCACCTGGGTGACGTTAACGGCCGTGGCCGCCGCGCTAACAGTCCATGCCAAATTGCCCACGTCCATGTAAAATGACGGTAAACGTGGAACTGATTACTGACAACTGATTACTGACAACTGATTACTGGATAAACGCCCATGA
>CAZDEO010000036.1:42209-49755 GCA_964504445.1 uncultured Anaerolinea sp.
AACTGATTACTGACAACTGATTACTGACAACTGATTACTGGATAAACGCCCATGAACCAAGATACCGCCCTCTTGCTGATAGACACCCAGGTCAACATGTTCTCCCCCCATCCCGTATACCAGGCGGAAGCGCTGCTTTCGCGGCTGGTGGACCTGCTGGCTCAGGCCCGCGCCGCGCAGCTGGTTGTTGCCTATGCGCAAAACAACGGCGGCCCAGAAGAGCCTGACGCTCCCCACACGCCTGGCTGGGAAATTCACCCTGCCCTGGCCCCGCAGGAGGGAGACGTAGTGGTGCAAAAAGAGACGCCCAACGCCTTCCACCACACGCCGCTGGCAGAGGAGCTAAACGCGCGTGGCGTGCAAACCCTGGTCATTGCCGGGCTGCAGACGGAGCTATGTGTGGATACCACGGTGCGCGCCGCCGATGCCCTGGGCTATCGCGTGACGCTGGTGGCTGACGGACACAGCACCACCGATGGGGTGCTGCCCGCCGCGCAGGTCATTGCCCATCACAATGACCTGCTGCGCGCCTTTGCCCGCGTCGCGCCGCTGGCGGACCCGGACCTGACGCGGGGCAGCCTGGTAGCCGACCTGGGGCTGACGGAGCCTTTCTCGCTGTTGGATTTAGGGGCGCTGCACCAGGCTTTGGTGGAGGTAGGCAACGGCCGTATCCAACACAACCACGCCATCCACACCCTCAACGTGCTGCGCCACGCCTGGGACCCCGCCTTTCGCCCACCCTTGTACCGCCTGGCCCCCGCCGAATGGCAGGTAGGCATGACGCAAATCTTTCAGGACGGGCTGCGGCGGCTCAACCCCGCCTGGCGGCAGTTGGTAGGGTCTGAGGTAACGGCCGTTACCCAACAAATGCTGAAATCTGTGCTGCAAACCCCCGACGGCAACACTCGCCTCGTCAGTGAAACGCTGCCCCTGTGGTGCTACCAGGCACCTCTTTTCCGGCTCATTTATCATCAGGACAATGACCGGCGGCAAATTACCTTGCTGACCATAGCCGACAACCCCATCCAGCAAGGGGAATCGGCCATGGACCAGTTTCGCCAGCGCTTTGGCCTTGGCCGCGGTTAAGACCAAACCCGCGCCAAGACCAAAGCTGCCTCAATCACTCACCAACATCATTTCGCCGCCGCGGCGGCGGGATCCAACAACCCAACGGTTGGCGAGGAAGCCAGCGCGCTGCTCTGGAAGGAGACGTCATCTACAAATAGATTGCTGTTCAAAGAGCTATCTGTTTCGGCGCGAATCTGGAAAGTAACCGTTTGACCAACATAGCTGCTCAGATTTACCGAATGCCTGACCCAGCCCACAGTTGATGAATCCTGGCAGAGATCATAAACGTCTACGGTGGCGCCATTCACAATTACGCCACCAAAATCGTAGCCACAAACATCTTGGGAAGCAATCCAATGATAGTAGACCAGGTAGGGGGTGCTGGGGCTGACCGTTACCTGTTGAGCAATATAGCTAATTTCCTCATCGGCGCCCCCTAACCAAACAGCCCAACTGCCGCTGCGTGGCGTTACTGTGCCAGGGAAAGAATTGACAATGAGGTCAAATCCGTTCAGGGAGAATTCTGTCCAGCCCAGCGCCTGCTGCTCAAAATTACCATTAACCAGGTTGGTGGGTGGCGCCTGGGCCGCAGCCCGCACAACTACGGGTAAGTAAACTTCCAAACCTAGCGTTGGGGTGGACCAGATTAGGGCCTGGTAGGCGTCGGCAATGCCGGCGCCACAAATGCTGGTATTGCAGGTGCTTCCCGCTGGAAACGGCCGTGCCGAAGCCTGCACGCGCTGCAAAATCTGGGCTGGCGTCGACGTTGGGTACTCGGCCAGGATAAGAGATGCTAACCCCGCTACGTGGGGGGCCGCCATGCTGGTACCCTGATAATAAATGTAATTATGGCCGGCCGGCACCGTTGTGCCCGCGTTGAGGGTAGACAAGACGCCATTGGGATCATTGGCAAACCCTTGCGCGCCGCCGGGCGCCGTTATTTCCACGACGCTGCCGTAATTACTGTAATACGCACGCCCACCATTGCGATCATTAGCCGCCACGGTGACGACATGGTTGCAAGAGGCTGGCGAAAACCCTGCGGCGTCGGCATTGCTGTTTCCGGCAGCGACAATGGTGGTAACGCCCTGGTTATAAATTTCCGTATAGGCTGCCTGTTCGGTGGTGGAGCAAGTCCCAAAACCGCCCAGGCTCAGGTTCAAAACCTTGGCCGGGTTTGCGTTGGCAGGCACTCCCGTCACCGAAAGGCCCGCCGCCCAGCGCGCACCGTCCACAATGTCTGAGGTGTACCCACCGCACTTTCCCAGAACTCTGATGGGCAGAATTTTGGCATTCCAGTTGACGCCAGCAACGCCAACGCCATTGTTGGTAGCAGCCGCTATTGTGCCCGCCACGTGGGTGCCATGCCAGGAGCTATCACTGACCCCGCAGCCCGCAAAATAACCGCTGGCGTTTTCGTCGCTAGTAATCCAATCTCCAGGGTCAGAGGCATTGCCGTCACGGCCGTCGCCGTCATTAGCCACCAACACATCCCCAATAAAGTCATAGCCCGCCACCTGTTTGCCAGCCAGATCCGTGTGGTTCAATACGCCGGTATCAATGACAGCCACCACGGTGCTGGCGGAGCCTGTGGTAATATTCCAGGCGGCCGGCAAATTCAGGCCCTCAGCGGTATTGGCTGTATAGATATAATGCCACTGGCTGCCATAAAGCGGGTCATTTGGCACCAGTTCCGGCGCTCTTTCGCCCATATGCTGCAAAATGCGGTCTGGCTCTGCATAAACCACGTCGGGATGGCTCATCAACCGCTTGCTAATGGCGGTAACCTCGTCCAAAGATTGGGATTGCGGCAGCTTGAGCACGTGAGCGCCCAGTGACATTTCGCGGGTGTAGTATAGGGTTACACCGGCAATCTGGCTCAATTGGCGCAACTCGCTCCCCGCTTCCAGGGTCTGCAAAAAAGAGGCTTCAGGGTTTTCTACAAATTTGATGATAATCTGGTCTGTTGGCCGCCCTTGCAGGCTGGTTTCCCGCAAGATGGATTGAGCATTGCTTGCATCGGCAACGGCCGTTTCTGTACCACGCAGGAATAAAGGCAGCATCAAAGCCGCTAAAAACAAACTAATCAGGACCACTAATTTGCGCATCATATAAAATCTCCAGTCTAATTCAAATCAGGTTATTCAGTGTAACAATCAGCGACCCATTACTTGCTGACTCTCAAAGTAAACACGAAATCAAGCGCAAAAACAAGTGCCCCTTTTCCTACTCATACCCGTCCTAAAAAGCAAAAGCGCGGGCTATGAGGCCCGCGCTTGCAAAAAACGGTTCAGCAAGAATACTATTTCCAATCGGTTTGCAGCTTCTTACGGCCGTGAATGTACTTGTCTGCCGCAATCGCCGCAATCACCCCGTCCGAGGCGGCAATAACGGCCTGCTTGATATGGGTACACAGCAGGTCGCCCACAGCAAATATGCCCTGAACGGCCGTTTGCATCTCATTGTCCACCACCAGACAGCCCTCCGGCGTCGTCTGCAACTGCTCCATCAAATAATCAGTAATCGGCTTGCCCCCCTGCAAGTACACAAACGCCCCCGTCACCGGCAGCACCTGCTCCGCGCCGCCACGTGAATGAATGCGGATAGCTTCCACCAGCTCATCGCCCATAATTTCCTTCAGGCGCGTGCCCAGCAGCACCTCAATTTTCTTGTGTTCGGTCACCTCATGCACCAAAAAATCCCGCGCCTTAAACTCCAGCGTAGGCACAACCAGGTAAATCTTCGCCGCATACTTGGTCAGGAAAATCGCCTCTTCCAGCGCTTCATCATTGTTGCCAATCACCGCCACCGTCTGGTCACGGAAAAAAGCGCCGTCACAGGTGGCACAGTAACTCACGCCCCGGCCCAGCAGCTCCTCCTCCCCCTTTACCACGCTGGTGCGGCCCATGGAACCGGTCGCCAAAATGATGGCCTTGGCCGTAAACGTGCCGGTTCCAGCCATCACCGCCTTGGGGTTAGACTGCATATCCACGCCCACCACCTTGTCGGTGATAAACTTCGCGCCAAAAGACTCCGCCTGCTGGCGCATAATTTCCACCAGCTCCGCGCCCGTCACCGGACCAGGCACGCCGGGGTAATTGCTTATTTTGCCCGTAATGCCCAGTGCCCCGGCCGTCAGGCCCTTGTCAATAACCAGGGTCTTTAATTCCGAACGCGCTGTGTAAATGGCCGCCGACGCCCCCGCCGGACCACCGCCAATGATGACCACGTCGTAGTCATTCTCCTGCTCCATCCCCAAATTAGATAGACCCAAACCCAAACCTAAATCCATCGTTCACCCCTTCAAAGCGAGAGGTTAGAGCGAGAGCGAGAGGAAAATCCTCTTCCTCCTCTCGCCCTTGCGCTCGCCCTTGCTTCTTACGCTACCGCTTCCTTCAGCTTGCCCAGCAGCATCATCTCCGGAGCGGCCCCTTCCATGTGGACGGTCTCATTAATGACCGTACGCGGCACGCCCTGGACGTGGTATTTGTTGGAAAGATGGGGGAATTCAATCGCTTCCACCATGTCGCTGTGAATGAGATCGCTTTCCATAGCCAGTTGGTGGGCCAAAATGACGGCCCGCGGACAGTAGGGGCAGGTGGGCGTAATGAACACCTGCATGTGCACCGGCTCGGTCAAATTCGCCACCCACGCCTTCGTCTCTGCCGACAGACCCGATTCCCCTTTAGAAACCATCACGATGTCCTCGATGAAGGTGGAAAATTCATAGCCGGAAGGAATGCCAAACAGGCGAATACCGTAATCCTTGGGCTGGTCGCCGCCACGCATAATGACGGTAGCGGGAATTTTGTCGATGTTGTACTCTGCGGCAATTTCGGCGTCAGCCTCAAAGTCGTACACTTCCACAGAGATTTTGTCTGACAGGCTCGCCACTTCTTCGGCAATCATGCGCGTTTCGGCGCAGTATTGGCATTCAAATTTTTGCGTAAACACGATAATTTTGACCGGATCGGTCAGCGCGCTAAATTCATTAATGAGATGTTGACGATCGTCTTCTTTCAGTAAGGCCATTTTGTCCTCCAATCAGGCGGGGTTATTGGTTACAGGCTGCAAGGCTCCCGCATCCCGGTGCTTGCATGTGTATCAAGTTAACCCACAAATGTTAGATGTAAGTTTGAAGTTGGAAAGGGTGGTGCCCTATTGGGCCATTCCTTTGTTTTAGATGCGGCATGGAGGAATTCGTGACAAAGGGGGAAAACGGAAAGCGTGGCGGTATCAAACTCAAGCTACCATCTGCCTAGCCCCAGCCAGGTAGGCAATACCGGCATAAATAGCTGCGGATCAATGGCCCCAATGCCAGGGGTATAGCCAAAGTAATGGGTCAGGCTGTAATCGCGCACCGGGGTAAGTAACAGGCGCGCCTCTTGAGCAATGGGGTCAAATTCGTCGCCTCCGCCCAAGTACCAGATAGCCGCGCCTTTCACTTGTGGGTACGCCGCATACAGCCAGGATGCCCAGGCAATATCTGCCATGGCTTCTGCGGGAGTTGGCACGCTGTCATACTCCCAACCCCATTCCGTAATCAATACCGTAGGTCGCGGAATGCCGTGAGCATCGCACACGGCAAACAACATTTGAAAACGCCCTACCAGGTAGGGATACCAACGGCTTATTTGCGTTTTGTCCAGGCTGTATTCGTGCAGGGCAATGGCTATCTGGTCGGGGTGGGCTGCGGCAAAGCGCAGAAAGGCTAACATTTCCGGAGATTCCCAATGCATTTCCTCTGGCTCACCGGCTGACCACCCAAAGGCGGCCCAACGGAAGCCATTGGCAATAGCAAGCTGTGCTGTCTCTAAGGCAAAGGTTCCCAACCAGGATGAGCGATCCTTATCAACTTCATTGATCGTCTCGATCCAGATCAAGTTGGGGTCAAGCTCTGGCGGGAAGCCTTCCATGTGTTTCTGCCAGTGGAGCACGGCCGCGTCTGCTGGGGGTAGGGAATAAATGGGCACGTCGTAGTTGTAGTTGCTATCGGGCCCTGTAACCCGGCGGAAAACCAGGGTGTGGGAAACGCCGCTAGTGCGCATCAATTCCTGGGCAATGAAAATGGGCTGGGCATTGTCGGTGCTTTTTAAAAAAATGGGCACCGCGGCGGCATCCAGCGCTGTGAGCATTTGCACAAATTCGGGATCATCGCCGGCTATGCCGCCGATGCCATGGTGGAATCCAATTTTGTTGAAGGCCAGTGCCAGGCCTTGTTCCTGAAGCAGGGCGGAAACGGCCGTAAAATCCACAGGCTCTGTAGTTGAAAAAATCAGCGGCGGGGGGAGCGGAGGGGGCAGTGGCGGAGGGGGCAATTGCATAACGGGCAGATACACCGTCATCGTCAAAGTTTGCGTAACAGAGGATGTTGGCAGAGAAACGGCCGTATCTCTGCCAACATCTTCGGAATCACTTTGCGCTTGCAAGAACAGCGGCTTCACTGCCAGCAACCACAACAGCAACGCCCCTGCCAGAGCCAAGAAAAAAGCGCGAAGCCACACCCAGCTCCGCGCCCACAACTGCTGATTAAATGTAGCCATTTAGCTAGTAACCCGGATATCAATCAGCCGTTCAATATGCGGCGCAATTTTCTCTTTTACCTCATCCATCTCCATACCCGCCACCTTAAACGTTACCATACGATTCTCCGGACCCTCACCAGAAAATTGCCCAAAAGCAATAAAACTCCCCCCCGCCTCAGCAATGGCGTGAGTCAATGCCTCCAATTCCCCCAACTTCTCTGGCACCAGCGCCGTCACACGCACACCCTTATCCTGCGCCCCCATCAACTCCAAGAAAATCTTAAACAAATCTGTTTCTGTAATCAGACCGACCACCTGGTTACCACGCATTACCGGCATACCACCAATCTTGTTTTGCACCATCATGTAAGCCGCTTCTTCAATCGGTGTATCTTCCGTGACTGTGAGTACCTTTTTGGTCATCACATCCTTCACCTTCACCTGCGCCAACAAGTAATTCATTTCCCAAACGCTGAGAGTCGTCGCATCAGATGGCGCAGCATTCAGCAAATCCTTGTCCGAAATGATGCCGATGAGGTTACCCTTCTTATCTAAAACCGGCGTCCGCCGAATACCTCTATCTTGCATCAGCTTCAACGCTTCCATAATAGGCATGTTCGGATCCACAGCAATAATAGGGGAAGACATTCTTTCTTTAACGAGCATCAGAAACTCCTTCGTCTAAATATGATCTGCGCACATGGTTCTATAACCAACTACACTCCATCATTATTATAATGCAAGTCAATCTATTTGCAGAAAGAGTTTCTAAACCTTGCCCCCCATCCTGCGCACCTATACAATCAGCCCTCCTGATTCTGGGTATTTTCCTGGGCGAAAGGAAAGATACTCCGGCAATTACAAGAACTTTTGATAATGGCAAGTTCTTTTCTGACAATGTAGTTACGTATTGAATTAGCTATGTTATTGGCTATTGACATTGGCAACACCAA
>CAZDEO010000037.1:0-47624 GCA_964504445.1 uncultured Anaerolinea sp.
AGGGGGTACCAGAGGTAGACCCCCTTGATCGTAGGATCAAGGGCATTGATGATGATGATCATATCAATGATCACAATGTCAATGGATCATCATCATCAATGATCACAAACCCGATGCAAATGCTGCTCGCGTTGCGGGCCAAACGTGGTGGCCGATTTGACCGGGCGGCGGCAATGGTGGTACTGCACAAGGCGCAGCAGCATTTTGGTGATGATGCGGGCCGGGTTGTAACGGCCTGGTGCCAGTATGCGGCGGGCAATAGTGCAATCACTAATGCGCCCGGATTTGTGCGCTACAAGGTGGAGAGTGGAGAGTGGCCACCAGAAAACGATGATGAACGGCAGGCCGGGAGTTATGTGGACAGGTTGCCGGAAGATATTCGCCGGTTGATACAGCGATAGGTGGACGATGATGCAACCAGTAGCCAGATTGAAGCAGGCATCTCCCCATCCGTATTTGTTGGATTTAGCGACAACGCCGGCCCACGGCCGTAAACCAGGTGTCGCTGAAATGTCGCTAGGGGACGCTATGGAACGCTTTTTGACGCACCTGAAAGCGGCCGGCCGCAGCCCGCGGACCCTCACCGCCTACCGCGCCCATTGGAAGCGGCTGCTGCAATTCCCCGAGGTTGGCGGCGGCTCTAAGTCTCTATGCGAAATTACACCGGAGATGCTAGACCGCTGGGCGGCCAGCCTGCAAGACACGCAAATGGTGTACGCCAACCACCCTATGCGCAAGCCCGTGGAGCGCGCACTTAGCGATAGCAGCAGGCTCGGCTATATCCAGGATGTGCGGGCGCTGTTCTCGTTCTGCTTCCGCCGGGGTTACATTGACCGGGATGTAGCCGCAGACCTGAAACGGCCAAAAATCAACCACAGCGCACGTAACAAGGTTATGCCGGTACAAGACCTGTACCGGCTGCTAGACGCGGCGCAGGAACGCGCAGAGGCGGGTATGCCGCGAGACCTGGCGCTGCTCATGTTCCTGGCAGACACAGGCGCGCGCCGTGGCGAGGCGGCCACGCTGCGCCTGTGCAACCTGCACATGGAGGGCCTAGAGGCATTTGTGGTGGGCAAAACAGATGAGCGCCAGGTTGATTACACGCGAAAAACAGCGGAGGCGCTGCGCGTATGGCTGGCCGTGCGCGGTCAGCTTGACCATGACTACGTGTTTACTGGGCAGGGCACAACAAACAACGGTGGCCCGCTCAAGGCGGATGCAATCAATGGCATTATGCGGCGGCTAGGCAAACGGGCCGGGGTGCGCCGGGTTAACCCGCAGTCTATACGGCATTTGGTGGGGCAAAGCTGGACAGATGCCGTGAACCTAGAGCTAGTGCGCATGAAACTAGGGCACGCCAGCGTAACCACAACAGCCATGTTCTACGCCCACCAGGACATGGAACGTGTAAAAGCAGCCACCCAACTAAATTCGCTACTAAACAATTATGACAAGTAAATTGATTGAGAATGAGAACATGAGCGAGCGAGTAACATACACTGTGCGATATTCCTACCTGGTGGAAAACCAGCGGGAAGATTGGAAGCGGTTGGAAGCGCTGCTATCTGAAAAGCTGTCGGAACTATCGCAGAGGTTTATAGCGGTCAGGATAGAACTAATCAGGCATCAACAAGAATGGGATGTCACCTATGATCGGGGGGATTCTTTTGTGGATGACAGCCATTCTGAGGAGGCTTGGGACTGGGCCTGGGATCAAATGGCGAAGGAAGCATAATATGCGCGCTTGAGGGCGCATAACTAGACGGCGGGCACCGCACCGGAAGCGCGGCGCCCGCCTAACATCGGGGAAGATGTTATGAACGATCATACCACAAAACGAGATAAAGATTTTTACAAACGGATAGGCAGCGCAGGGGGCCGGGCAACTGTAGCTAGGTATGGCCGTGAGCATATGCGCGCCATTGGCCGCAAGGGGTTTCAGAGCACAACCCATAAATACTTCCGCTCTGAGAAGGAGCACAAACTGTGGCTAGCCAATATGGGCGCGTACACCTATTGGCGGTCCACCGGCTTGCCCATGAAACGCGACCATATGGGCAGGGGCGTATTTCCAGATCGGCCGCCCGCACATCCGGCCCACGATGATTACACAGAGTTTTAGAATAGCGGCCTGGTTCATGGCCAGCCGCCGATGTTGTCGCTAGTCGAGAGAGATAATGACGATGAAAAATAAATTGTTTGACCTGGCATTTTGGTTGTTTGGCCTGGCGCTGTTGGTGGCAACCATTTATGTTGTGGCGCTTTTCAATGGAGTTATATAGCCATGTACAAAGGTGACAGAATTCGTGTAACTGATGGAGATTATGCGGGGCACATAGGGCACATTATGGAGCAGCCGCTAGATACTAAGAGCAAGTGGCGCGTGGTGCGACTGTTGGATAGGCCGCGGTGGTTGCTGCTAGAGACAGGCGCAATGGAGCCATACCCGGAGGAGCCAAAGCAGGTAAAGCTATGACTAACATTACACTGATGCACCGCATTGCGCAGGAGATGCGCCAGGAGGGATGGCAGGATATGGGGCCACAGGAGCGTGTTAACGAGCATATGCGCCGGTACCACGAGGCCATGAACGGCCATGACGCTGCGCCACCCAGCCTGGCAGATGTGTTGGCCGGGTTGACGGGGGCTAGTGCGGAGGACGGCCGTCTGGCAATAGCCATATTAGAGCGCATTGGAACGCTAAACAGGGAGATTGACAAGGCGCGCAACGAGGTTGAGTTTTTGGAGAGCCAGGAACGCTGTAATGGCTGGACGCACGTTAATGCAGCTGGGGCGCTGTACGTACACCACAGCAGCCGCAAGGGGGCTTGCCCGCTACACGGGGCAGAGATTAAAGACAGGGGGCGCGTGTATGTGGGCCAGCGGCACGAGCGGCAAATGGCGGCAACAACGGCACTGGCTAACCACAACGCATGGGAGATTGCCAAAGCGACACTGAGAGACCTGGAACAGTCTCAGCGCAACATACGGCGCAGGCTGTTCCAGGTTGCGCCGGAGCAATTGCGTTTATTTGGAGGTGACGCATGACCAAAACAGTGCTGGTCAAGCGCGAGCATTACCGGCCCGGACGCACAACTGGCGTGGCGGAGTGGGCGCGCCCGGCATGGTGGGCGGCGCTGTTTGCGGGCGCGGCCGCGGCTGGTGTGTACCTGGTATCACTGGGTGTTGTGATAGCCTCTGTGTTGGGCTGGGCCGTAACGGCCGGCGGGGTGGCCGGTGGGATTGTGCTATATCTGCGGCTCCGTACATATCCGATAACAGAGATGGTGGACATCCAGGAGTATATGCCTGTTTCAGACGGCGAGCGGCGTATACCATTGCGTGCAAACGGGCATCTGTCCCTAGAGCCGGTTGTGAAGGGAATTTTTAGCCAGGCCGAGTTTGTAAGCATGAGTAAGCAGGCTGCGGAAACCGGACGGCTAACACGCTCGCCACACGGGTTTAGCGGTGAGCGTTACCAGGTGGCATATGAGTGGCTGCTAGAACGGGGCTACATTGGCCGCGACAGTGGACGCTACGTGTGGACGGCCGCGGGGCTGGCCTGGCTAGAGATTCCCCCACCCCGCCAGATTTTTGGCCGGTATGCCAGTGGTGACGACGACGACAGGGATGGTGCGGCATGAACAAGCGTGCAGAGCTCCGGTTGTTTGTGTCACACATCAGGGAAGAGCGTAAACAGCTAGAGGAACTAATAGCGCAACGCTGCCTCAGCTTCAGCCAGGCCACAGGGATGCGCGTAACAGCAATGGAGGTGACGGCGCGGGTTGACGGGGAGGTTGTGCAGTATGATGTGCGCGTGTTGGCGGCGCTGCCTGACAGCGCCTGAACTAAATAGCGACAACGCCGGCCCACGTCTGTGAACCAGGCGTCGCTAAACAAACGGGGAAGATGTGATGAATGATTTAGAACAAATGCAGGTGCTATTTGGTATACAGCAGCAGAAGGTGGTTAGTAAGCCAGAGGTAGCCATTTGCCTGGCGCAGCTGCTGCAGGAGCCGGTGCGGATAATGCACATTGGCGAGCAGGTAGGCGATGTGGTGGTGGTTCGGTTTGTGGTGCGCAGTATGCCCGACCCCGTGTTGCCCGTGCCACTAAACCGCCAGCGCCCATTGTTTGGCCGGATATATCGCCAGCTAGCGGCGCACATGGCCGCAGGGGAGTATCTATGGTACCAAGCAGGCAATAGCGATGTACACCGCGATTGGTACGGCCGTGGGGTCCGTCTGGTGCGCCAGGCCGCCTGTCTGCTCCGCAATAGCCACGCAGAGCAAAAATTCTTTTTGTACACTGCGTTAACCCATGTTAGCCAGTATGAATGACCGGTAGCGACACCTGGCAACCCGGCGGCCGCGCCAGGTGTCGCTACTCATTGAGGCGGGGTTTCACCGCCCCACTCGTTTTCAACAGCCGAATAGGTGGTGGAGACTCCGGGTTTACCAGCTCGGGCGGCCCCCCTACAACAAACCCCGTAAACAGCGCCACCGGCACATCCACGTCAAACGGGCCCATATGCAGGCCTTTCTCCAGGTATAGATCAACGGCCACAATGCCCGCGCCACCGGCCAGCGCCCCCAGCAAAAAACAAAGCAAAAACAAACTCAGGGCCACACGTATATCAACAACGGCGTCCATACGCCGCAAACCTAATGACATTAGATTAGACCTCCTCTTGTTTGCGGGATACATATCCCGCAATCACGCGCACCGCCAAAACGGATGCCGAAACAAACACGATCACACGCACCAGATTATACTGTGCCATCATCACCGGGAATGTGCGAATGATGGAAAACACATCAGCCAACACGCCAGAATCCCACAGAAAATCCAGGCTAATGGTGGCAGATGGCGGCGGGTCGGGGATGGGGATAGGCGGTGGCAAAGTAAATGTAACAGTATTAGAGACCGTAAATCCATACGGCCGTTGCTCTGGCAACGGCAACGTACCTGATATTGGTATTGTTGTAGGCGTAGGTATAGGTGTAGGTGTAGGCGTCTGGGCTGTAGCTGTAGCTACCGATGACACCAAACTCAACAACGCAACCACCAGCGCCACAGAGAGCGTAATGGGGTAACTCAATCTTGCCGTTTTCATTAATTAAACGGTATGACCTCCCAAATGCGCCGTATGATCTCCACCAAATTACCCACGATCATAATCGCAAATTTGCCAATGTAATACGCAACCACAACCAGGAAACCGGACAATATAGTAGCCAGCACAGGCCACATATTCGGCATGTACTCCCGCACCGTGCGCACCATGCGCACCGGCATGGCTATATACTCCACCGCATCACCAAAAGCCCCGGCCGTACTGCTAATATTCACCGTGCCTGTAATATCCGCACCTCCCCACCCCAGCGCCCCCTCTGCCCACTCCACAGGCCCCGCCCAGCGCGTCGCCATCTCACTGCCCACATTTGCCATCTCCCAGCTGCGCGTGGCCCGCTCCGCAGCCACAACATCAGCCTCAACCGTCAGCGCAATGCCGGCCGGAGTGGGAATGGCAGGCACAGTGGGCCAGTCAACTGGCCGAAACTGCGGCAGGGGCCACGCCGTAGCCGTAGCCTCCGAGCGCACGGTAGGGAATACAATCGGTAGAAATGTAGGCGTAGGGTACGGGCTGGGGGTGCCCCACGCCGTCGGGTACGGGCTGGGGGTGACCACAATTGTACCTGTAGGAACAGAGGTAGCCGCTACCTGGGGCGTGGGCGTGGGCGTGACTGTGGGCGCCGGAGCGCCACCATCCACATGGCAAAAATCAGGGAATGTGTAGCTAGAGCTGGCTACCTGAAGGCTGCTAATACGGTATGCGCCGTATTCCCATCCCGTGATCGGGATGGGAGCCGGGAAAATTGGCAGCTGAAAATATGCGGCTGGCTCATTACTAAACTTGATGACAATATTACCCTCACTCTGATCCTCTCCCGTGACAAACAGCTCATCCACAAAATACATCCAATAATTCGCTGGGTACCCAGCATCATTTAGCACCGTGATGAGCTGCCGCGGGTATTCTCCGATCAGGTGCGCCTCATTGGACAGTCGCAATCCACTGCTATTGTAATACTCAATCGAGAATCCAATAAACTCATCGTGATCCGGAGGATCGGTGAATAGCCTACTTTTTGTGTTCAGAATAAACCTGATCCGCCCCTCATTTGAGATGGGGTGACCCAGCCAGATGCCCAGCTGCGTATCCACCAGCGGCATGGATTGCCACGAGTACGTCTCGTACTGCTGGCCGCAGGGATACATGTCATCTGTTACATCCCGGAATTTTGCGTACTCTGTGAAGGTGCCAGGCCCAGTACACACCAGTATATTACTACCCGGATACAACCCATTGATCCAGGATATTGGCGTGTAACCAAGCGGGCATTCCTGCTGCGCGGCCACCCGCTGCGGCACAGCCAGCGACACAACCAATAGCGCAATAGCCACAACAGGCCCCGCCCAGCGCGTCGCCAATTTCATAATGGCAATATCCCATCCCCTAGCTTCTTAGCAAGCCACATCACCATACCCAGCCCAGCTGCACCCAGCGCCGTGTATATGACCGGCCACAGCCCATAGTCAGCCACACTGGCATCCACCATGGCCATTGCCAGAAAAAGCCACGACAAAGCGAAATCAGCGTCTGGGCCAGCATACGCACCGGGGCCTGTGGCGCCGCTCAACATATCCCGCAACGGGTATGCTGGGGCGTGTACGGCATATTGCAACTGGCTTAGCCCATCTATCACCAGGCCAATGAGGCGCAGCGCCCCATCTACCATAATGCCCAGTAGCTGCGTAAACATGGTAAAGAGCGTTAGCACAATTTGCAACAAAACCTCTACCCAATCCACACCCGTCTCTACGGTGCCAATGGTTGTTTGGATAGATATAGCAATTTGCTGTGGCGTGTTTGCCAGGTACGTGGCGAAACCCAGGTACATTTGCAGCAGCCACTCCGCCCCGCCCTGCGTGGTAGTGGTGGCCCAATTTGCCCAGTCAATCATCAGCGCCAGCAGGCCCCGCAGCGAATTGCTTAAATCGTACAGCCACACCCTAAGCGAGCAGCTAAACATATTCCGCAACACACAGCCCAGCCACGCTATCCAATACGACACCGCGGCCGCGCTGGCATCTCTGGGCGACGCGCACGCATAGCACGCCGTGCCTGCGCCCCCAACCGGTAGCACCAAACATTGATCGGCATACGGATACATCAGACAATCCACCGCAGCAAAATCGTCAGCGTCAGCATCTGGAACCGGGTATAATGCAGGGTCGCAATTGATGCTGCCATCGGGATTGATTGGCAGCAGGAACACATCATCAATCCGCACATCCCCCTCTTGGGCCTGTGTCATATCCACCTCAATCGTGGTTATGCTGGTCCCTGCAAAATTTGTACCCGTAAAAATCTGGTACGTGCTGCTAACCAGACCAGATACCCTAACCTCTTCTACACCATTCCAGTACACGGGAACCTCGTCTCCCGTGCAAAAATCTGATGTGCAACTCGCGTACACGCCAACGGCATACATACCTGGCCCTCGCAGAACCAAATCTTGCCGCAAGTGCAAGCCAGGGTAATTTCGCACGCTATTGCTCCCCGTGCGCGCATTGCCGTCTAGCAGCCACCAGTACGCAGGGTTAGCGGTATCGTGTGTCCAGTCGGCCGGGCCTGTGCTGGTGCCCGCCTCAAATGACGGGTTGCGCAACAGGTTCGCTGGCGTAGAAAAGGTGGATGTTGTAACGACCGTTTGTGTGATGCCGCTAGATCCCGTAATATGAGTTGTGTTTGTGATGGGGAACGTGCAATAACCTGATGGTTCAAAGGGCAGGGGCGGCGGCGGTTCTGGCGTCAGGCTCTCCGCATACATCGTAATCTCATACACCAGGCCGTCTGTATATCGCTCTGCAGTTTTGCGCCCCCTGAATTGTAATGTTGTCATGGTGGCGCCGGGAAAATTAGAATTCAGCCGAAATATGACATCACAGTCGGGGATGTCATTCAATAAATCGTCTGGATAATGTGCGTGTACGGCGCCACAGTATTTTATGGAGTATGTCCCAGCCGCGCCCCCGTACACAGTCAGCACCTGTATGTCGGGATCAACACTCCATGCGAGCCGAGTCTCCAAATTTATATCCGTTAGCTGCGTCCAGTCAACACGATATGTCAGGTAGACCACGTCGGTTGGTATTGCGGACACCTCCAGCTGGTAATTTACGTAGCCAGTGTTGTTTGCGTTATTCGGCTTGACCGTGAAGCTGATGTTCTGGCCTGCGCCGATCAATTCCGCCCGTGTTTCGTCTATATTTATGTATTCATGATTGACGTAATTGATTGCTGTAAAGACAGGGTTTCCGGTTTGGGCCAGCGCGAGGTCCGCAAGCCACAGCAGCGCCAACATCGGCAGCAGCACCGGCAATAATAGCCGACGAACATGACTGCTTACCACGAGAGTCCCCCTACCACGCCACGCACTGCTCTGGCCACCCACATCAGGACATTCGTGCCCAGGGGCACGCCCGCAATAACACCGAAGAGCGCCAATGATGCCCCAATGAATTTAAGCGCCGTCGCCAGTACAAGGGTGCCAGAAAAATCTAGTGGTGTCATTGCCGTGTTGGGTAGCCGTTGCAATAACGGCTACCCACCAATAACTATTGCTAGCCAATCCGAATGTTGCCGACAATGTTGAGAATGCCATGCAACAGCGCTGTGCCCAATTTGAAACCGGCCAACAGAAACATAACCGCGCCTAGAGCTACGATGATGATGTTGGCGCCCTGGAACAGATTGGTGGTCATTGTGTTTGCGTCGAGGTCTAGCGTGGCTGTTTGCGCAAATGTGTTTGCCACCGGCGCAGCCAGCAGCGCCACAGCTAACATTACCGGCACTAACCATTTGTAGTTTTTCACGAAGTCTTTTGCCTTTTTCATTTTGCCTCCAAATAAATCTAATTTAGCGCAACTATTGTGCAATCAGAGCCAAAATGGCTCAATAATACGAATTTTTGGCGATTTCTCACGATTTCGCCGACAATTGCACAAAACTTACGTTTAGCGACATTGATAAATTAACTTCGAGGCGCGTGTCGCTGTCTTGCCTCTCAATCATTTATCACGCATCACCTCCTTTTTATGTTTCTGCCAGGCCATGTAGATACCGGCAAACACAGCCAGCAATAGCACAGCATCAAACAACGAGTTCACAAATGGCCCCAACAGCACACCGGCGAGATAGACCACATCGTCAGCAATCATGCCCGCACCGCCTGGTAGCCAACAAAGAACAGCAACAACACAACCATCACAACCAGCAATCCGCTGATAATGATCTCGCCGGCCGTTACCGACATTTGCACCAGCGCCGTACCGCCAGATGGCAGTGGCAGCCGCACGGCCGTTATCCCCTCATCATCTGTAGCCACCGCTGCCAGCCGGGGCGCTGGCTGATGCTGCACAAATAAAGCTGATGGTGGCGGTGTCAGGAATATGGCCGTGCTATTTGCGCGTGTGGGGTGTGCACCCAGCACCCTAGCGACATCCGGGGCGCGTGGGCCAGCTTCTGATGTCGCTATTGATACAGTTTGCTCCTGGCCGCTGCCAGCCAGGGGTGTGCCCACCATCGCCATGCTCGCAATTACCGAAACCAGGCCCACGATTACCGCAGCAACGATTACCAGCCAGCGCATGATGATCATGCCCGCACCACCTGCACGGCCAGCAGCAGACCATCCACAAACGAGATTGTCAACAGCACAGCCAACAGTAGCACAGTGATGTCCCCAACAATAGTCACCAGAAAATATGCCACATCCAAGAATTGCGGTGACAAATCCATCAATCCTCCTCCGACACCCAATAGCGCAAAATGACACCCATATTCAGTAACACAACCGGGATAAGAAGAGAGAGAGCCGCCATGCTGATAACCATTTCCAAAAATGCGTTTACCGTAGCCACTTGGCCGCCCCCTCCCTGCTGATCTGGTGTATGAGCAACGCCGCCAACAAAACACCACAGATACCCAGCCCCACCATAATGCCCACGTCGCCAGCCGTAGCCGAGACAATCAATTGCCCCTGCCCCCCGCTGGGTAGTGTGATTGTGTAATATGCCGATGATATGGTGGTGGTTATGGTATCCATAATCCAAAAACAAACGGCTCCCCAATCACCTGCGCGTGATTGGAGAGCCGTAGCTCTAAGTATTCAATTCAATTAGCGATAGATTAGCACAGATTATCTACGCAACGCAACCCTACCCTTGCCGCTCGTGTCTGATATACCCAGCCATTGCTCGTGCCTCGTAATAACCAGTATGTCTGCACCGCCATTCTTGGGCGCTGGTCGCCGCAGCAGTGGCAGTAAAAATTTCTCAATGAATTCCTGCTCGGCTTGTGTAAGCCGCAGCTCATGCGACTGGTTCATATCGCATCATCCTCCTGCTTGCGTCGTTGTATGATAATGTTGTAATTGCGCCCTACCCAAAACCACAGCCAGCCCCACAAGGCAAGCACCAATGCGGGTAGCGCACACACCAGCAACAATACTCCCAGCGGGCTATCCATCATTTTCCTCCCCATTAACAAAGTCCATAAAGCCGTCCCATGCATCATCCTCTGGTATGTTTTCCAGAGTAGATAATTGCCCATCGTCTGGCTGGTTATTTGCCGCTATCTGATCATCCCAGGGCGTTTCCCATGCTAGTTTTTTTGCATCCTCGTATGTACCAGGCAACACAGTATCTGGTGTAATCGTCACCATCCTGGTTGGTAGTCCGCCCCGTCCCTGCACCAGTATGTAGCTCACCCCGTCCAGGGTGACAACCGGTTGCTGCTCCTCTGGCACGTATTGATACGCTTTCAGTATTTCCTTGATCTGCCCAGACGAGAAATCGCCCTCGAACTCTGCCCACAAATCGCGCCACCTGCACTCACCCTTGTAATTATCGCGCGCCTTCCGCAGCACATCCAGCGGCTCAGGTGGCTCTGCTTCCGGAGGGGCGTTGTTGATAGCCGCGTCTATAACAAAATTCACCTCTTCGGTTGTAGCAATTGGCGATTGCAGTATATTGTGGTTTGCTCCAAACTGGTACACGCACCTGCCCTCTGTTTCCAGTCCATATGCCATGCCATTGCCCACAACCAGGCGGCTCTCATCAAAGCCCGCCATGTTAAATGCGATGCGAGCCGGGAAGTTGCCGCGTATCTGAATCTCCAAGACCTTCGCTTCGATGATTTGTGTGCAATACCAGAGATGAATGCCCGCGGCCCGCGCCTTCCGGGCCAGCTTCACACTCCAGTCAACAGCGGCGTTTTTGTACTGCCGGTCTAGCATGATGTCCGCCAACTCATCCACAATGAGGATGATGTACGGCATCTTCTCGTTGCCTGCGGCGGTGGCATTCCATCCCCTGATATTTTGTACGCCACGCTCCCTGAACTTTCGTACCCGGCTCTTGTACTCTTTGTGCAGCGCGGCCAGCATTCCCGCAACATCCTCTGGCTCCTGGATGAACTGTCTGGTGTGTGGCATGGTCGAAAAGCGGGCCATCTCCAAACCGTCCTTCAGATCCACGAAGATGAACTGCAGCTGCTGCGGCGAGTTGCGGCGCAGCAGCGAAACAATGGCCTGAATCAGCCACGTTGATTTACCCTGCTGTGTCGCGCCTGCCACCAGCAAATGAGGCCAGCGCCGAAAATCCTCCCACACCAGACGGCTGTACTCATTAACACCAACGGGCACGGCGTAGCGCGTTTTGCCTAGCAGGTGGTAGATGCTGGACCACTCTATGCGTTTTGGTATACCCATGATGGCATTGCGCAGGTTGACGCGGAGGAACACATTGTAATACTCATCTCGATACCAGCGACAAGGCCGCTGGATGCCGTACTCCAGATTAGGTATCAATTTCTTGTCGTAAAGCAAATCATAGAATCCAACACCGTGCGGCATCTTCTCCGGCTTACCGTCCACCCGGTACCAAATTTCCGTGCGGGTGAGGAGCGTGGCCTCAAAACGGATCCACGCCCGCACCTTACGGCGGCCCCCCATGACATTGAGCTCATCCTTCTCGCTGCCCAGCTTGTTCTGGATGTACATGTGGTGCGGGATGATACGCTCCAGGCGGCGTGCCTCGCGGTGTATGGCCCGCATGAGGCGCCGCTCTCCGGCCTCCGCCTCCTGGCGCGCGCGTGCGGCGAGGCGTGCGTTCGGGTCGTTGCGTTGCCCGCGGCCGCGGACGAGCAGCACGCCGGTAACTAATACCACCAACTCGGACACGGATGCAGAAATAAATCCGATCCACAGCATCCAGCGTGGTACGGTGACAGCTATGTCCGTTAGCGCCGCATCCATTCCGCATCCATTATCCAATCACCTTGACCAGGATTGTGCCGCAGCCACCTAGCGACATACCCAGGGCAATACCTGCCAGCAAGAAGAAAGACCGGCTAAATCTGCGGCTCCATGCTTTTGCCTTCCATTCACGGTAATACCTGTCTGGCGGAACGCCAGGCGGTACCTGGATATATGCGGGTCCGCGCATGGCGTTGGCAATCGCAAGCAACAGTATTAAGCCAACAGCACCAACGACCAGGAGCAACCAATCAACCCATGTCAGCGATATGTCTGGTATGAAATCTACACCAACACCAATCATCTTATCCCCAAATTAACGCCCAGAAGAGGGTGGCCAGTAAAACGCCAATGACCAGGCCAACGATTAGGCCGCGCCTGATGTACCAGATTTTACGGTGTCGGCGCAGGCGCGCCGCGCGCCGCTCCGCGGCTCCAGCGGTGCTGTGATAGTGGATCAGCTTCTTGTCCCAGTCGTTGCGCTCAATGTCAGATTCGGGCATGGGGTATTGATACCACAGCTTAGCGGGCGAGCGTCAAGGTACAATTGTCATATTTATATGGTCAATTTGTCATATTTGGATGTTGGTAGCGACGTGTGGGGGAACGGCCGTTGTGCCTGGTGTCGCTAAACTGTAGACGTATCCGCAAAAGCCGGGTATCTGGTCGCAAAATGCAATGTCGCCGGTTGCACCTCCTGCTACCAACACAGCGCCCCGTGCCCTAGTCAGCCCCTCTCTATCAACAACCCAAAAAACCAGCGGCAAATATTGTTTATCACCGCCATTCTTGAAACAGGCGTACCAGTTTGTAGCTGCTACCTCATTGCGCTTTGCGTGGTTACTGTTTTTGTATATCTCGTACCACCAGTACAGAACAATAAGCGATACTACCAGGTATATGGATGCCAAAAGATAGGTGGTGTACATTTGACCTCAATCAACTATAATAATCCTTGCTAGTGCGGATTTTAGGTGAAAAATGTCAGAATTCCAAGAATTATTTATTACACCAAATGAGATTTCCAGAGAGCTGGGGGTCAGCGCAGACACGGCACGCCATTGGATCAGATGCGGCAAAATGAAAGCCGTCAATGTGCGGGGCCGCTGGCTGGTCTACCGCGAATCATTTGTAAAATTCCGGGCCACATATACCAAGTGGGCCAGATCATAAAAGGGCCGGGCGCATCCACCAAGACCACCCGGCCCCCACCAACCGCACCTTAACAACAGGATACGGCATGACCCTGCCAGGACTCGAACCTGGAACCAATTGATTAAGAGTCAACTGCTCTGCCAATTGAGCTACAGGGCCTCACCTCATTGGCGTCAGAAATTATACCGGTTTCCAGTTCAAAAACAAGCGCTAGGGCTGCTGTAAAAATTCGGCCGCCGCCCAACCCTGCACGCCACCCACAGAAACTTTTTGCCAGGTTATACCGGCAGCACTGGCCTGCCCAAACAGCAATACAACCTCCTCTCCTTGTTCGAGATAGAGCAAAATGTCTGCCGTGGGGTTGGGTTCGGCGCGCACGTTGAGGCCATAGAGGGAATTGATGACGGCCGTTACCTGGGTCGGCGTGGGCGCAGGCGTCAGCGTTTCCGTTGGGGTTGCGGTAGGCGTGTCCGCAGGCGTTACCGTCGTTGTCGGCGTGTTGGTCGGCGTGGGTGGCGTGTTGGTTGGCGTGGGCGTGTAACTGGGCGTAGGCGTTGGCCCCGGCGTATTGGTTGCTGTGGGCAAAGGTGTGTTGGTGGGGGTCGGCGGAATCAGCGGATCCAGTTCCGTCACCCGAATCACCGTCAGAGTCATTTCCAACTGGTCAATAATTCCCTCCGCCGTTAACTCCACGGCAATGCTTTCTTGCAGCTCTTCAACCCGCGCATAAGGAATATCCCGAGGAGAACGAGCAATCACCTCCAGCTTTAGCGCACCATCATCAAACGAAACGATTGTGGGCGTTTCCGCCAATTGTGCGCCAGTGACTTCCGCCAGCTTTTCTTCGGTTACGGCAAAAATACGGGCTTCCCGGGCTGAATTTTGGGCCAATTGATAGGTAGTCATGCCTAAAACCAGGGACACCAGAAACAGCAGGAAGACGGCTATTCGCGCGCTGCGTGCCTGCACCACGCGCCGCTCTTTTTGGGTTTGGGAAGGGCGAAAACCGAGCAAAAGAAACACCAAGGCGGCCGCCAGGCTAATGGCCACAAAGTTAGTGGCAAAAAGCAGCAATGCGCCCAATGCATTTAAGTATTCCAGCGAACCCAAAGAAATGCCCACGGTAGCCAGGGGCGGAACCAAGGCGGCAGCAATGGCAACCCCCGGGAGTGCCCCAGCCGCATCTGAATGGCACAAGGCATAGGCGCCCGCCATACCGGAAAACAGGGCAATGGCCAGGTCTAACAGCGTGGGCTGGGTGCGGGCCAATATTTCCGCCGTAGCGGGCTGCTGGTGGATTAATCCGCCCAGCACGCTAAAAATAATGGCCAATAACATGCCGCGAAAAACTGCGCCTAATGACAGGCGCAAAAAGCGCGCATCCCCTAAGACGATAGCCAAGCCGGTGCCCACCATAGGCGACATGAGGGGCGCCACCAACATGGCGCCAATGACCACTGCTGGGCTGTTGACCATCAGGCCTAAAGCGGCAATGATGGCCGACAGGGTAATCAACACGTAGTAATCGGTGTCGGGGCGGGCGCTACGGCGAATACGCACGTAGGCGTTAACGCGGGCCGCTCTATCTAAGCGTGGCAAAACCTTTTGCAGCCGCCAACTCAGGTTGTCTAAAAGGTTCCCTAACCGGTTTTTCGGTTGACGCATAATGATGACGGGGCGTTTGCTTTCACGGATAACGGCGCCGGGAATGTTGCCAAAAAGAACCCGATCAATAGGGCTTTCGTTGCTGGCCCCAATAATGACCAGATCATAATCGTCGCTGGCAGCCTTAACAATGCCGTTGGTGACGCGGTCAGCCGTAATCAGCTTGCTGTGAATACGCTCGCCAGCGTCTATAAAATTAAGCGTTTGGCGCAAACGGGCGCGCCCCAAAGCTTCTTCATTTTCGCCCAGGTAGTTTGCGGCAATGTAAAGGGCAGTCAGCTCAATTTTGGTAGCCAGGGGCAGCAACGTGCTCAAGGCATGAACAGTGTTAGGGCCGCCGGAAGTGGGAATGAGTATGTGGCGTAATTGGTGATCGCCTCCATTTTCGAGGGCAGCTTTTTCGCCACGCACAGCCGCCACGGCGCAAGGCACGTGGTTTACGTTGAACCAGGTAGGCCCATCGGCGTAAGCCATCAGCAGGTCTACGTTGGCCCGCTTGATGAGTGCCAGGAGGCCGTGTTCGTAATTTTCCGATTGGACAATCAGTAAGTGGAGGGGAAAGTCTGGGGGTGTACTTTCGCGGGCTTCGTCAAGAATGGCTTGGGCTTGCCCCAGTTGCTCGGGGCTGTTGTTGGAAATGATGACGGCCGTTATGAGAAAACCATCATTAACGCGCGCCAAAGACTGGGCTAGCTGCCAGGCTTTGCCTGCTGCGGCACCGGGGGTCAGGAGAACCAGTTCACACCAGCCTGGCTCTGTTGGTAGCTGTCCCTCAAGAATTTTCATAAGTTTCCACCATGATCGCGGTGTCAAGTATAGTCGGATTTTGACTTTTGTACATGACCACTTCACTATTGAAAACGGCCGTTTTCATTCTAGCGTGGTACAATTTGCTACCTTCTAACAGGAGATAATGACGTGACCCGCACCACAAGCCTAACCCGAATTCGCGACATTGACGCCGGCACCATCATGATCGTCACCGATCTCCACGGCGACTGGGACGCCTACCAACGCTACCGTAACCGTTTTATAGAGTTATTTCAGCAGAAAAAGGCAGATTACCTGATATTTGCTGGCGACCTGATTCACTATACTGGGTCTAACGCCCCTGATCGTTCCCTGGAAATGGTGCTGGACGTAATACGTTTGCAGGCAGAATTGGGCGATCGCGTTCTCTACCTGTTGGGCAATCATGAAGTACCCCACATCTACAGCATTACCCTCCAAAAAGGGAAACAACTTTACACGCCTTCCTTTGAAGCGGCTTTGGGCCAACATCGTCGCCAGGTATTGGCGCTTTTTGACCGCTTACCCTTTTACATACGCACCCCTGGCGGCGTCAGCATTGCCCATGCTGGGGCAGCGCCCGTATTTGGCGACAAGACAAATGCGGCCCGCATTTTTGCATTTTCGCACAAGCGTGTTTGGCGAGAAACGGCCGAATCCATGCCGCCCGAACTGCGCCCGTCGCTTCGCCGCGCCCTAAGCCGCAGTAGCAAACGCGCCTATGACGAAATGGTCCGCGACTATTTTGCGATTACTGACCCTGAGGATCCCCGCTATGACCACTTTCTCATTGGTGCGGTGGCTTCTACCTCTCATCCTGATTTTCAATTGCTATGGGATGCTTTATTTACGCGAAATGAACTGCAGTATGGGGCAGAAGCTTACAAGCTCATGCTGAGCAGTATGCTGGAAGCATTCTCGCAGCAGTATGCGCGCCAACGCGTACTGGTTTCCGGGCACATCGACTGTCGGGGGGGGTATAAGCTGGTTTTGGACCAACAATTGCGCATGGCTAGCGCAAAACATGCTTTACCGCGTGAAACAGGGGTGTATCTATTGATTGATGCGCAAAAACCGGTGAAAACGGCCGTGGAACTGCTGCCAAAATTAGGAAGTGTTTTTAAAGAAACCCCGTAGCGCGTTGGTTCTGTTGCTCAATGGCTTCTTGCAACTTCTGCGTCCGATCTTGCAATTGGGAATCTTGCAATCCTTTTGCCATATGGACAGCCTGTTCCGCAAAAGGCAGGGCGCGGCTCCATTTTTTCTGCCGGTAAAGCAAGAAAGCCAGTTTGTAGGTCATTTCTGCAATTAATTTTTCATTTTTTGTTTCTTGGGCCCGCGCCAGCGCTTTCTCCATGTTGCGCGTGGCTTGCCAACTGCGCCCTACGCCGTCCATCTGCTGGTATGCCAGGGCCAAATTAGCCAATGACAACACTTCTGCCCCAAGATTTTGCTGTTCGCGTGCCAAAGCCAGCGCTTTTTTAAAATGTTCTGAGGCTCGCTTTTCATCTTTCATGCGGCGATGCATTTCGCCCAACCGATTGTGAGCATCCACGCCAGCAGCAACGTCATTTTGGGCCAAAGCGCGCGCCAGATATTCTTCCCCCACGCCCATGGCATGGCGTGCCTGCTTTAATTTGATATATAACGCGGCAATGCCGGGCAAAATCTCTCGTTCAGTTTCCCAATCGCCCTCTTCACGAACTATCGTCAGCAAATCACGGTAATATTGAATAGCCCGCCCGCTATCCCCCCAAGCCTCATAAGCTCTGGCTAGCGCCAGCAGAGACTTGTGTTCAATTTCTCGATTGCCCATTTGCATTGCCAGGGTCATTGCCCGCTTGTAGAGGCTGGCGGCTTTCATGTAGTCGCCCAACTGGTAATATGCATGGCCCAGTTTGCCCATAATTTCAAGCATTTGCAGGCGATCTCCTAGTTCTTCAACGGCCGTTAACGCCTGTTCATACGCCTCTTTGGCCAACCTCACCTGCAACACATCCCCTTGCATTTGCAAATCCGCCAGCCTCACCTGGTTGGCGGCCTCACGACGATGGTCATTATTCTCACGGGCAATGGTCAATGCCTGATTATAATATTCTGCCGCCTTCTCCTCATAGCCCAGAGTTTGGTATAAAAACCCCAAATCTCCCAAGGCTTCCCCTTCGCCCACGCGATCCCCAATTTTGCGCGCCAGACTCAATGCTTGGTGAAACAACGCCACAGCTTCCTTGGATTCTCTCGAATGCAGGTAAACGTGCCCCATACTGCTAAGAATACTCTTTACGCGCGCGCGATCCTCTACCTTCCGCGCCAAAGCCAGCGATTGTTTGTAAAATTCCACTGCCTGCGGCACGTTTTCCAACTGCCAATAGGTATCTCCCAGGCTATCCAGCGCCGCAGCCTCCTTAAACTGATCCCCTAATTCGCGGGCTATTTTCAACTCTTCCTGATGGTAACGAATGGCCCGCTCTTCATCACCAAGTTGGCGATAAGCCCGCCCCAAATCTCCAAATGCCCGACCTTCTTGCGCCCGGTCACCAATTTGGCGGGCCAGGGCAAGATGCTCCTGGTGAAATTCAATAGCCCTTTCCGTATATCCTAATGCGCGATAGGCGCGACCCAAATTCCCTAAACCAGCCCCCTCTAATTCCAATGAATTTTCTGTTCGCCCTGTCCAAACCGCCTGCTCAAAATACATGATAGCGACAGACAATTTACCCAAATCCAGGTAAGAGAGGCCCATGGTATTGTAAGAATGCCCGGCAGCCAGTTTTTCCTCTCGCGTCTCGGTCTCTGTAATATGTTCTGCGGGCGGTTCTTTGACCAAGACACGGCGAAAGAGATCCTCTAGCTCCTTCTCCACTTCCGCCCAATCACGAAAGCGTTGGGTTCGCTCGGTCATCATACATTTGCGCAAAAAGAGCACAACTTCGCGAGGAACGGTTGCAGGAGGTGGCTTGATGCGCCCGTTTATATGGATATCTTTAATGGCTTCTCGGCTTTCGGCAAAGGCGGCAAAACGACCGGTGATCATCTCGTACATCACACAGCCCAGGGCATAAATGTCTGCCCGCGCGTCGAGAGGGTGGCGCAGCCACTGTTCAGGAGGCATGTAAAGTGGCGTTCCTGCAGCTCCCTGGGTTAATTGGGTGCGGAAATGCCCTTCTGGTTTGGCATTGAGATCACTGAAAGCAGCGTCTCCTAAAATGGAAAGCGTGCTGGCAAGGCCAAAATCAGTCACGCGGGCGTTGCCGTCGTAACCAACTAGCACATTTTCGGGTTTCAAGTCGCGGTGGACGAGGCCGGGAATTTTCCGGACTGCATATTTCATGCCTCGTGCAATGTGTAGGGAGAAAAGGAGGGCTTGTTCCAAGGGTAACGGCCGTCCGGGGCGCAGCCACGCTCGCAATGAAGGTTTATCAATACCCTTGGGCTGCACAACCCACTCCAGCACCAAATACACCTCCAGCCCATCCCCAATTCGTTCAACGCGATAGGCGCGCACGATATGTGGATGGCGGCCAATGTCCACCCACATTGTGCCTTCGCGCAAAAATAAATCTCGCGCTTCTCGATGAGACAAAAACTTAGGCTTAAAGGTTTTCAGGGCCACCAGTTGCCCAGTCTGATGATCACGGCATAAATGCACCAAAGCCATACCACCAGACAGAGTCTGCACCACTTCATAACGCCCAGCAATCATTGGCACAGGCTGATCATCCGCTGGCGGTAATGAGTGCAGATCGGGCATTTTAGAATCTGTGTGGTCGTTGGTCATATTACGTTGTGAACAGACTCGGGTTTATTTGCTTCTGCCACCAGAAGCGAAAGATATTTGTTGAGCCGTGGCGTTATTTTACCATACTCACCGGCTGTTAAGAAAACTGGCTCTATATGGCAGCCTAAAGAGAATCGTACGGCCTAAAAAGAGGGATCTGGCGCGGCTAGGCCCAACGTACTAATGACTAAAGAGGGTTGCGGCTTTATGATTTCTTGAAGCTTACGCTGGAGAGTAGATGATGAACATTTTAATTGCCTATTTCACCATATCCTTCTTTTTCACAGCCTTTGTCCTGGCGGCGGGCATGTTATCTTCGCGAATTAGCCACCGGGAGCAGGTTGTTGAAGTGTATGCAGAAAGCGAGCCGCAGCCATCCCGAACAGTAACTCACTCCTCCTGGTAAGTAGGGAACAGTTTCCCATCAGAGTTTTTGCCACAGCCGCCCATGGGCGGCTTTTTTGTTGCGTACAGACCGCGTATAATCGCCAGCATGGTGCAAAAGTTACAAATGTGGTTGCCGGGCCTGATCTTGGGGTTGTTTGGTGGCCGAATTTTGGGTGAATGGTGGCAGCCGTCATCCGTTTGGATCATAGTGCTGCTAACGCTTGTGTTGGTCATAGTGGCCGTGGGTTTGCTACAAAAACGACCGGATTCCGCCACCTGGCCTTTGCTCTTTCTTGCCCTTTACGTCTTATCTCCCGAAATGAACCCATCATTGGCTTGGCTAGCTGCCGGGGTTACGGCCGTTTCCTGGTTGTGGGGCAAATTTGCCACAAGGCAATGGCATGTTGCTAGATATATGATAGGACCTCTGCTGTGGTTGGCATTTTTCCTGCTCTACTGGCAAACTTTGGCCGCAGGATTGCTGCCAGCAGACAATGGCGAATTTCAATTAGTCGCCACACAGTTGGGTGTAGCCCATCCTCCTGGCTTCCCCTTTTACACATTGCTGGCTCATGCTGTCACGCGCCTGCTGCCAGGCGCTACGCCTGCCTATCAGGTCAATTTGCTCTCTGCATTAACCAGTAGCCTGACGCTGGTAATGGTATATGCTGTGGGCTACCGTTTGACTCACCGCCACCTCGCCGCCGTTACGGGCGCCATCGCTTTGGGAGGCGCCACTACCTTCTGGGCACAAGCTACCACGGCTAACATTCGCAGCCTCACGGCCCTCTTTGCGGCATGCATGCTCTATGCCCTAGTGCGCTTTTGGGAGCTACGCCGCGAGCCAGATCGCAGCCAGGCCGATGGCTGGCTGACCCTGTTTGCCCTGGCTTTAGGCTGGGGGGTGACCCACCACGCTTCACTCTTGTTTATGGGCTTGGTTTTTGGCGTGTTTGCCTTGTGGGTTGACTCAGCCCTATTCCACCAGCCAAGACGTTGGTTACGGCCGTTACTGGCGGCCCTCACTGGCCTCATACCCTTACTCTACCTGCCACTACGCGCCCACAGTCAGGCCCACGGGGCATCTCCCAACCTGGCTACGTGGAACGGCTTTCTTGATCACGTGCTGGCGCGAGGCTTTAGCGGTGACTTCTTTTACTTCATCGAACCGTCTGTTTTGTGGATGCGTTTGCAAGTGATGGCAAACGTACTCACTTTCCAGTTCCATCCCTGGCTACTAGCGGGCATGGTTGGCGGGCTGCTCTGGCTGCTATGGCAGCAACGCCCCTGGGCGCTGCTGCTGGGTGGTTCTTTCCTACTCCACACTTTCATAACAGCCACTTACCGTGCTCCCCAAACGGTGGAATACATGCTGCCCGCCTACGTTTCGGCAGCGGTGACTCTGAGTGTAGCTGTGGGTGCGCTGCTAAAGGGCACTGAACCAGGAAACAAAACAGTATCCAACGCAAATTTAAACATATTACTGCGTAAACTTTGTTTGACCTTGGGGTCTTTCCTTTTCGTTATTGCTGTGGCCCAAATTGTGCACCACTTTCCCAGCTATCTTCGGCTCCATGCTGACAACAACGCTCGTGACTACGCGCAACCCATCCTTGAACAGACCCCGGCCCACACTACCGTTCTGGCTGATTGGCACTGGGCCACTCCCTTGTGGTATTTGCAAAAAGTGGAAGGGCTGCGCCCCGATGTCGAGGTGCGTTTTGTGTACCCAGAGGCAGCGCCCTATGCCGCAACCTGGGCGCAGCGTATTGCAGCGGAGTTGGCAGCAGATCGTAATGTCATCGCTACTCATTTTGACGAAAATGCTTACCGCGACCTGCCCCCGGCTGAGCCATTACACGAAGCCTTTCTCTATCGTCAGGAGCCATTGCTCAGTCTTCCGGCTGATTTTGTACCTTTGAACCAGGTATTAGGCGGTGCTGTGCGCTTATTGGGCTACCGGGTAATGACCCCAGCCGTGGAAATTGGGGCCGAAACGGCCGTTACTCTGGCCTGGGAACCCGTAAGTGACATTCCTTCTGGGCTAGCCCTGTTTGCTCACCTGGTGAACGCCTCAGGGCAAATAGTGGCCCAAGACGACCATCAGGCGCCGCCGCAAGCAGCAGGCATTATCCTAACGCAGTTTTGGTTAACACCACGCCTGGGCACCCTGCCCGGCCCACACACCATCAGCGTAGGCGCTTACACGTCTGGTCCCTTGCTAAACGAAGCCGGGAACGCCAGAACGGCCGTGGCCACTCTCACCGTACAGGCCATGAGCCAGCCTCCCTATACTGCCCATCCACTGCACCGTCCTTTGGTAGATGAAGCGCGTATGCTCATTGGCTACGACTGGGACACAACGCTACCCGGTCAAAAACGTCTCTATTTGCATTGGCAAACGCCCGTCGGGTTTGTAACAGAAGTACGCGACAATTTGGCGCCCTGGGAGCTGACGTTGCCCTCTTTTGTGGGAGCCTGGGGCATACCACGCACTCATTGGCGATTAAATGCAGGATGGGATAACGGCCGTTACGTTCCTTTTGGCCAGGGTGTGGTGTGGTTAGGCGGCACGCTGACAAAGTTAGACACACCGGTCTCCCTACCCCAAAAGTTTGCCAGCAGCTACCCCATTACCCGCGATCTGGTTGTGTCAGTGCGCCTGATTGGATACCAACCTGATGGCGTCTCGTGGGCCTGGACAGCGCAAGACGACGGTGTGCCAGCAATGGGAGCCATTCCCACCCTAAAATGGATTGCTGGTTCGCAAGTGGCGTCGCCGCACAGGCTGCCCATCGACCCCAAGGCAATACCAGGCCAGCAAATTGGCGCCACATTGCGATTATATGATGCCTTCACCAATCGACCGTTGCCCATATTGGACGAACGCATCACCGATCGCTTTCCCTGGGTACCATTAGGCCAGTTAAACATGCCTGAAGAATGATGCCGGATTACGTGGCTCACTTTCTGTAAACACCCAGGAAATCCGCAATACCTCCCCGGCTTGTTCGCCTTGCGGGTGCAAGACAATGGTCAACACAGAAGTTGCAGACCGTTAAACCACTCGGGACATCTTCGGCCAAACAAAACAAATTCCACCAACAGGAAAAGGCTTGCCACAACATCTCATAAGCGCTTAGAAACGTACAGGCACCCAAAACCATCCACAAAAAAAGCCGGGTGCAAAACACCCGGCTTGTAATAGTTATGCTACATTATTGAGATTTCAGATTACGGCCGTACCATTCCTGCAGTACTGCCCCCCACTGCACTAATCGAGTCATACAAAACCTGAATAATGTAGAGGCCATTATGGGCAAATGCGCCAGGATCCTTCAACGCATATTGATAATTGTACCCTGCCCGCAACAGATTCGGCGTCCAGCTTGCGTAACCCTCACCCGCATCGTTAAAGAAGTACGGGTAACGCGCTGCATTATAGACAATGGTGCTGCCCGCAGTATTTGTCGAATATTCCTGCATTGCAGCATACAATGCCTCAGTCATGGTCTCAATTTCACCATACAGGCCTTCAGTCACATCGCCATCACCATCAAAGTCTGCCTCTGAGAAACGAATTGCTTGCAGATCCTCTGGGGTGTTCACGTTTTCGTGACAAATGGCACAGGCTTCATACTCTACCTCTAAGGCGTGGGCATTGTGGCACTCGCTGCAAGAGTCAAAGTTCTCCACATGCACGTTGCGGCCCAAGTAGGTCTGGCCGGCAAACTCGTAGGCGCCCTGTACTTCCGTGCCAAACAGCGTGGCGCCAGCAGCAAAGTAGTGAATATTCTGGAAGCGGATTGCCTGTGAAGCCACATCGTTTTCCAGGCCATTCAAGGCGCGATCAACAGAAGCAGTCGAAGACCGCCCCTGGTGGCAGTTCAAGCACATGTTACTCTTTAAACCAGCCTCGTCATTTTCATCCGCAGCCAGGGAAACCGTCGCACCACTGGGGAACGTCACGCTGGCAAATTCATACAGCGTGTATTCAGTCAGGCTGTTGTGGCAGGTTGCACAGTTCAAGCCATTGGCCGTAGGCTGGTTAATTGTCACACCTTGTTCTGCAAAGAGAGGCAGGCCAGCCGCTGAGTGGCACTTACTGCAAGAACCGGGGACAAAGCCGTCTTCATCCCAATGACGGAACGCTTCTTCTGAACCGGCAAAGTGACCATGGTCAATGCGGCGAGCATTGCTCAAGTCCACGGGTTCGGCAATGGCTGCGTTCAGGTCTTCAATCGAGTCGTAGAGCAATTGGATGATGTACTTGCCACCGTGGGCATACTCACCAGGATCTTTTAAGGAAACCTGATAGTTGTAAGCTGCTTTTGCCAGGCGCGGCGTCCAGGTACCATATCGTTCACCAGCGTCATTGAAGAAGTAAGGATAGCTGGCTGCATCATACACAATACCCACACCGGCGATCTCATTTGAGTATGCCTGCATGGCCTGAACTAACATCTCCTGCAAACCCTGGGTTTCAAAGATGATGCCTTCGGTGGTATTCCCATCACCATCATAATCCACAAGGGAACCTACCATGCGAATGTTGACCAGGTCTTCGGCAGACGTTACGTCCGTATGGCAAACGGTACATTCATCTACTTTAACTTCCAGAGTATGGGGATTATGGCAGTCGGTGCAGGTATCATAACCAGCAACGTGGTCAAACCTGCCATCATAAGTTTTGCCATCATATTCATACCCGCCCATGGCAACATTGCCGTACAAAGTAGCTGCTGCGGCATAGTAATGAATATTGGTAAAGCCCACGTCTTCGCTGATGGTGTCGAGATCGGCTTCTGGGTCAAGTCCAGCATTGGCAATGCCATTGTCAACTGTCAGTTTTGAACTGCGTCCCTGATGGCACTGCATACAGCGGGATTCGTCACCCAGGCCCATAACCTCAACCCCAGAGGGGAAGACAACACTGGTTAGACCCAAGGTAACGTCATTGTGGCAAGCAATACATTCTACCGTGGTACCAATGGGTGATGCATTTTCGACAGTGCCAAACTCTGTTCCATCTACGCCCAAGAAGTCCAGGTAGCCAGGGGTGCTGTGGCATTTAGCACAGTTGGCGGGAACTTCTGCCGGGTCATCTTCATCCCAGTGGACAAAGGCTTCGGCTGCTGCATCGGCATGGCCGGAGCTTTGCCAAGCTTCGAGGAAGGGGATGGCATCTACAGCCACTTCCGGTTCGACCATGACCTCCACAATGCGGGTAACCTCAACTTCGGGGCCGGGCACCTCAACCTGGACTTCTGGCCCAGGCACTTCGACCTGCACGACGCGGGTAACCTCTACGGGTTCCTGACTACACGCTGAAAACACCAGCGAAAATAGGAGCAGGAATCCAATAACTAGTATGATACGCTTCTTAGAGCTATCCATTGGTTATCCTCCTTTCTCTAAATAGATAAAAATACACGCAAAGTTAGAGAAATGCCTCTGCCTGTATGATTAATCATCTGCCCGGCCTTCTTTTCCCACCTGGTGGTATGCCACGTTTTCGGACAGGGCATTGATTTTTGGTGAAAGCTGCTGTTTATTTGAGGCGCTGAAAATTCAGTAAATTCATTCCTTAAACGATTGGCAAAACCTCCTATCGTACACAGCCTTCTCAGGCTGGCTATGGCGACCGGCTTCTAGAACCATCTGCTACCATGCTTTGTTGCCAGAAGCCGGTCGTCGCTGAGTTTACCTCTTGAAGATGACTAGGGTGCAGACGTTACTTCAGGTCGCACCATGCCCGTCGTATCTGCGCCAATGTCTAGCAGTGTATCATACAACACCTGTATGACATACTTGCCGTTATGAGCATATGCGCCGGGATCTTTGAGGACGTATTGGTAATTGTAAGCAGCGCGCAGTAAACGGGGTGTCCAGGTTGAATAACCGCTGGTTTCTTCGGGGCTAAGCTGTCCGTTGCCATCGGCATCTACAAAGAAGTAGGGGTACCGGGCGGCGTTATAGGCAATATTATCTACACCCTCGGTGTTGGCGGTGTAGGTTTGCATAGCCACATACAGCGCATCGCGCATGGTTTCGATTTCGCCATAAATACCTTCGGCGGCGCCGCCATCGCCGTCCCAGTCTACGTAAACTTGCTGCTCGTTGAAGCGGATGTTGCGCAGGTCAACGGCCGTTTCCACGCCAGCATGGCAAATGGCGCATGTATCCACCACCACTTCTTGGGCATGGGAGTCATGGCACTCAATACAAGAATCAAATTGACTGACATGAATATTACGACCCAAATATTCCTGATCGGCGTATTCATAAATCCCTTTTGCCTCTGTGCCAAACAAAGTAGAACCGGCAGCAAAGTAATGGACGTTAATAAAGCGTAACCCACCGGTGGCATCATCTGGATCCAAGTCGCCTATGCGGGCGTCAACACTGACCGATGATTCCCGCCCCTGGTGACAGAGCAAGCAAAGGTTGCTATCCAGGTCATTGGTACTTAGAGATGCGCCACTGGGGAAGGCAACCTCCTCAACAATGTACCGGGAGAAGGTGGTTACATTGTCGTGACAGGTAGCACAGTTGAGGCCGTTAGACGGCTCTGCGGAAATGTTGATGCCTTCCGCCAAGAAAAAGGGTACGCCATCGGCTGTGTGGCATTTGCTGCAAGAGGCGGGCACGAAGCCGTCTTCGTCCCAATGGCGGAATGCTTCCTCGGATCCAGCAAAGTGACCATGATCAATGCGGCTCATGCCACTCATGTCTACTGGGTTGGCGAGGGTCTGGTTCAAATCCTCAATAGAATCATACAGCAGCTGGATGACGTATTTGCCACCATGCGCGTAACGACCGGGGTCTTTTAGGGAGACCTGGTAATTGTAGGCGGCTTTTGCCAAACGGGGGGTCCAGGTATTGTAACGGCCGTCGCCCGCCCCATCCCCATTCGTATCCGCAAAGAAATACGGGTAAGCCACTTCATCATACACCAAAGCTGTTCCCGCCACCTCTGCGGCATACACCTGCATCGCCTCATACAACACACCGCGCATCGTCTCAATCTCAAAGTACAGCCCCTCTTCAATATTCCCATCCCCATCGTAATCCACTAAAGAACCCAAAAAGCGCACATTCAGCAGATCCTCAGGCGTATTCAAGTTTCCATGGCAAGAGCTGCAATCGTCCAGCTTCAGCTCCAGCGTATGCGCATCATGGCAATCTACACAAGTCTCATAAGGAGCCACATGCTCAAACCGGGCATCATAAGATTTTCCATCATACTCATAACCACCCATAGCAATGTTGCCATATTGGGTCGCAGCCGCAGCATAGTAATGAATATTGGTAAAACCCAAATCCTCACTCACCGCATCCAAATCTTCCGGCGTCAGGCCAGCTTGCTCAATCGAGGCATCCACCGTCGCCTTTGAAGCCCGACCCTGATGGCACTCCATACACCGCGCTTCATCACCCAACCCCATCACCTCCACACCAGAAGGGAAAATGACGCTGGTTTTCTCGGATGCAGCCGGGTTGTGGCACGCTGCACACTCCACCACAGTGCCTAATTGGGCCGGCCCATCCACCACGCCAGGCGCCGAGCTATCAGCACCCAAGAAATCCAGATAGCCTAAAGTGCTATGACATTTTGCACACGCCACCGGTACTTCCGCAGGGTCATCTGTGTCCCAATGCCGAAAAGCTTCCGACTCCGCATTAGCATGGGGAGAAGACGCCCATTGCTGCTCGTAAGGGATTCCCTCTGTGAGCAAAAGGCCAATTTCAGCAGGGCTGGGCGTTGGTGTAGCCTGCGGAGTTACGACAACTTCTCTCTCAATGACTCGGGTTACTTCAACTGTTTCACCAGGCAACCTAATAATGCGCGTCACCTCGACGGGCTCCGCCTCACCACAGGCAGTCAGTATCAGGGCTAATAACGCCAACGCCAGGATATAACGCTTCATGGGACGCATAAGTCAATCTCCTTGTTAATTCTCTGCAATGTTCCCTTCTGGTCGGTTTTTCTTGTCTCACCATTCAAAAGATTAAAACTTTCTTAGTAAGTATAGCTTATTTCTGGTTTATTCACTCAACAAAAATTAATGACATTTGTCATGGATCTAAGTAATTTTTGTCACAATTTGCTCAACGTGCCGCGCTCGGAAAAAAAGCCCATCTAAACAGTTGGGCTTTTCGTAATGCTGCGTGATGCGGGCAAAGGTCAGGAATGATGCGAATCGCCAGGATTAGAATAGATAGGCAAATGGCGCACTCCAAGTGTAAACGCCAGCAAGGCATATCCTAAAATACCAAGCGACACGGCAACTTCCGTCCAAGAAGGAATATAGGCTGCGGCGACAACATTCCCCAAAACCCCGGGTGACCACTGGGGCGGGACAATCAACCCAGATAGGGTGACATTCCAACGATTGACAACAACGCCAAATACAGCAAAAGCCAAACCCATCATGAAAATACCATGCCGCCTCCGTAAGGGCTGGTTGAGCAAAATGACAATGGGCACAACGGCGCCTAAAAGAACCTCAATCAGCCAAAAAGAGCGAGTATATGGGGTGGTAGCCGAAAGTCGCGCCAGTGCATCGGCCGTTCCGGGGGCATGGCTATAATAAGAAGTAGCCGCCCAATCCCACAGTTTTAGGTAAAGGTAAGCCGCCAAAGCGCCAGCCGCCAACCGGGCAATGTCGCGCCGTAAGAATTTGTCAATCACTTCCCGGCCAGTCAACTTCCACACGATCATAGTTGCCAGTAAAGTCAAAGACACCCCACCAGCTACGGCCGACAAGATAAACAAAACCGGCATCGACGGCTTAAACCAAATTTCCCGCCCAGACAAAACACCGTAAGTGGCGCCCAAAGAGGATTGATGTAGCAAAGATAAACCCAGACCAATGACAGCCAAAACAGGAGTCAGCCGATGGAGCTTGTGCCCAAAAGTACGCAACTTAGGCCAGCGGGCAAACAAGGGACTCTCAAACAAAATTGGCAAAAACTCGATTACCAAAACCGTTGAGTAGAAGATTACGCATAGCGTAATTTCCCAAAGCACTGAGTGCACATTCCAATAAACCAAAGGATGCCAAAAGCGGTCCGGGCGACCAATGTCCATAGCCAGGGCCAACATAGCCGAGGTATACCCTAAAAACCCAACAAACACGGCCGCGCGGGCAATCGGTTCAAACCGTTTAATACGGAATAGGTACACCACCGCAGAAAAAGTAAAAGCACCTGCACCCAAGCCAATGGCTGAAAGGTCGTGGGTAATCCACAATCCCCAAGGAACACGGTCTGTGAGATTTGTCACCACCAGGCCATTCCACAAAACCTGGTAAATGCCCACCAAACCAACAGCAATCATTGTTACCAACAGTGCATACCACAAGCGCAGGGGAAGTTTATTATCCGCAGGGGGTAAGGCAGTTTGTGTTACAGCCATCTTATGCCTCCTCTCTTGAAGGACGAATGTAGTGGACTTTTGGCTCTGTGCCAAAATCTTCACGCAGCCGGAAAGTTTCGTTTTCTCTCAGGAAGACGGAAATGGGGCTTTCTGGGTCTTTTACATCACCAAACACGCGCGCATTAACAGGGCAAATAGCTACACAAGCAGGCGTGGCTTGCTTATCGACACCGGGTGTCAACCCTTGCTCTAAACCACGGTCAACGCGGTGGACGCAAAACGTACACTTTTCAATGACGCCACGGGCGCGGCGTTCTACTTCAGGTGTACCCCAAATAGGATTGTAGGGGTTTTCGTCCTGCACCACTTCCCAATTGAAGCGCCGCACATCATAGGGGCAGGCTACCTCGCAATAACGGCAGCCAATGCACCGGTCGTAATCCATATCCACAATGCCGTCTTCCCGCACCCAGGTGGCGCCTACCGGGCACACCTTAACACAGGGAGCTTCTTGGCAGTGGAGGCACGGCCGTGTCATAAAAAAGTCTATCCCATTCTCTGTGCGCTCCGGGAAGCCCACATTCCAGCGCATATCATCTCGCGGCACGTCATTCGTCGCCTGGCAGGCCCATACACAATATTGGCAGCCAATGCACTTAGACAAGTCTATACCCATATGCCACTCATGATCTTCAGTGGCGTGGGTTTCACGGGTCAACCCCTGAATAGCATCAGGCGACCAGGGGCCTACCAACACAGCCTGCGTCAGCAAAACCGAGGCTCCTGTTGCCCCGCCAATTTTCAACATATCGCGGCGCGACAACAAAGGGGCCTTTTCCTCCTGCTGCCCATTCTTCTGGGGTTTTTCCTTTTCTTCAGCCATTGTTTTTACTCCTCGCCTTCACGTCTGCCTGCGCGGATATTTTGCGAAACAAACCAGGCCGTTGTACCACCTAACACCAACCCTACGATGGCTCCCTGGAAAATCATCGTTACATTTTGACTGGCCAAAGCAGCCTCCAGGGCTTGAACCTGCTGTTGTAACGAAAGACCACTTTCTGGCTCCTGCTCTGTAACCCTTTCTTGCAAACTCGTTGGTAAAGGTTCTTCCGGTGAAGAGCCATTAGTTTCTCGCGCCCCGCGCTCCCAGCCAGGCAGCGAGAAACCAGCATGCAAAGCATCAGTATGACAGGCTACACAGGTAGCCGGCGTAATGGTAAAGGCATGTCCCGTGGGCACAATACCATCATCAGGAATGGGATCTGGCGGAATGACCAGTGTATGACAATCTACACAGCCAATGCCTTGCTTTACGTGCAGATCCTCCAAATACTCTTCCATAGAATCTTGGTGGCAATTAATGCACATATCATCCGCCACTTCAAATAGCGGCAACTGGCTATGGGGATCATGGCAATCATTACATCCAATACCGGCAACAGCATGACCAGACTGTCGCCATTCCCCTATGGTTGTCGTGTGGCAGGTGCCACAATATTCATTGTTTGCCAAAACAGAGACGGGTGCAGGGGGATGATCTTTGCCAACAGCACCATGACACTCCTGACAAGAAACGCCTTCGGCGCTATAGGTGCCCAAAGCGGGGTCGAACTCTGTGGTGTGGCACGCCAGGCATTCTTCAGGAGACCCCAGGGCGGCCCAACTTTCCTGGAAATAGGGGTCAATATATGCATTGGCGTGGGGACTATCGGACCAATGGTTGCTCACGTCCACATGACATTCCTGGCATTCTTGCACAGTGTAAATATCGGCTTCCATTTCACCGCTATCTTCTGTTTGCATACCAGGAGCAGCTTGCGCCAGGTTGACTGTTAGCACCAGGCTTAATATGCCAACCAATAGTCCGCTCAAAAGCGGCCAAACTACCGATTTTTGAAGTAAGTGTTTTTTCATTGCCGTAACCTCATTGTTCTCTTTCGTCTCTCCAAATTATGCGTCCATCTGCTCTTATCTATTGAATACTTTGAAATGGCGTTAAAAAATCAGCCAAAATTGGATGCCTTTCTAGCTTTTTAGTGGTTCTTCAAAATGCATCATTCCCCCTGCCAATCATTTTTATCCACATTAACGTTGTTAATGAACTCCCAAAACACATTTTGCGCTGTGGTTGCCGGTCTGCGAATATTTCTGCTAATAAAAATTTTCCGGGTAATGTCTAGTCCACGAACCGTCACAGTAGCAACGCGATCTTTTACCAATCTTTCAACAACAATATTGGAAACAAAGCCCAAGCCAAGACCTTCTTCAACGGCAAGAGCTATTGCTTCCGAGTTTCCTAGTTCCAACAATTTATCCAGCTTGTCTACATCTAAACCAAGATTTTCCAGGCTGTCCTTAACCGCTAAATGCGTTCCGGAACTCCCCTCACGCAAGATAAAATCCGTGGTATATAACTCCTCTGCTTCTATTTCTTGGCGGGTAGCCCAGGGGTGGCTGAGAGGGGCTATAAGTAAAACTTTATCGTCCATGAACTCCATTAGTTCTACATCTTTGCACACATTATCCGGATTGCTGATAAGGGCAAAATGCACATGCCCTTCACACACCATTTCCAGCGACTGCTGTTGGCTGGCAACATGGCAGGAAAGGGTTACTTTGGGATAGAGGCGATGGAAGCGCGCTAAAAGATGTGGCAGGATGTATTTACCAGGAGTTGTGCTGCAACCTACTAACAAATGACCATGGATCTCACCTTCCAACGATTTCATGACCTCTTCAATTTGCACAGAGCGGTTTACCATCTCCCGGGCCAGGGGAAGAAGGGCTACGCCAGCATCCGAAAGCTGGATATTACGCCCTGAGCGGATGAAAAGAGGCTGTTCGAAGTGCTGCTCCAATGAAAAAATATGCTGACTCACACTTGGTTGAGACATATGCAGGCGTGCTGCAGCTTGGGTAAAGTTTAGCGTTTCTGCCGCTATAAGAAATACATTGAGTTGGTGGGCGTCAAGCATTAGACCTGTTGCCTTTTACTGCTTTTGAATGAACCTTTGTGAATATTGTAACAAAACCTATTAGCAACTCAATGGTATATCCCTACAAGATTATTGCTTTTGCTTATGGAAGTCAAAAAGCAAAACCTATAAGCAAAACTTTGTGTTTCAGTTGATTAAACCATAGGCTTGGTTATACTGAATAGTGACGATTTTCACAGTTTAACCATGATGATTATTACTATTTATGTGGGCGAGGTTCCGCTTTAATTAGGAAAATCATGGAATATTTGTCTAAACTTGCCTGGTTTTGGGCTTTGCAAGTTTGACTTTGCGAAAGGAGAGACTGTTGAACGACAAAATTGGGACACCAAAGTGGGTAAATATTTATGTTCTGGGAGCTTTGGTGCTGGTCTTTGTGCTGGCGGTAGGCTGCCAAGGAGAAAGTACGGCGAACACCACCCTACCGGAAACGGCCGTTGCAGAAGTAACTGGGTCTGCAACCGTGGTGCCAGAAGCTGCTCTTGAACCAGCTGCGGCCGCCCCCGCCGATGAAGACCTGCTTCAAGTTGCTAACACTCTTGCCCAAGAAGCGGCCGTTGACGAATGCCTCGCCTGCCACATCGACAAAGAACAGCTCATTGCAACGGCAGACCCTGAGGAAGAAGTGATCAACGAAAACGAAGGCGAAGGTTGAGGGGGCGAGGTGGCTCCGTTGGAGCCCTGGGAAAAAGTACTCGTAGACAGCAAAAACTATCCTCAAACCGTTCATGGGCAAATTAGCTGTATCGAATGTCATGGTGGCGTACAATCCCCAGACAAAGCGGAGGCTCACACTGGCCTTGTTGAAAATCCCAGCAGAGACCCAGAAGCGACCTGTGGTAACTGTCATCCCAACATTGTTCAGCATAACGAAGTGAATTTGCACACCAACCTGGCCGGCTATTGGACCGTTTTAGAAGAGCGTAGCGCACCCGCCAACCATCCAGAATTGGAAGGCATGTTCAATAACCACTGTAGTTCTTGCCACGCCACTTGCGGCGAATGTCACATCAGCCAGCCAAACCTGGTGGGCGGCGGCCTTATTGACGGGCACAACTTTAATAAAACACCTTCTATGACCCGCAACTGCACCGCCTGCCACGGCAGCCGCGTGGGCAACGAATATTTGGGCAAGCACGAAGGACTCATGGCCGACGTCCACTTCCGCCAGGGGCGCATGACCTGTGTAGACTGCCATACCGGCAACGAAATGCACGGGCAGCCCGACAACTGCCAGGAATGCCACGAAGGGCCAGAAGCCAACATACCCGTGCCACCCGACCATCGCTATGCTGGCGTGCAAAACCCAAGCTGCGAGGCGTGTCACGTCACTGTTGCCACCGGGCAAGATGATATTGTCATGCACCAACAGCACGCCGGAGATCTGAGCTGCCAGGTATGCCACTCGGTGGCCTACACCAGCTGCGACGGCTGTCACGTCGCCATCAGTGAAGTCACGGGGAATCCCTTCTATGCCACCGATGCCCACTACATGACCTTTATGATTGGGAAAAACCCCCGGCAAAGCTACTCACGGCCGTATGAATACGTAACCCTGCGTCATATTCCCGTTGCCAAAGACAGCTACGCCTTTTATGGGGACAACTTGCTGCCCAACTTCGACGCGCTGCCTACCTGGGCGTACACCACACCGCACAACATCCAGCGCAACACACCGCAAACGGAAACTTGCTACGCTTGCCACGGCAACGCAGACATTTTCCTAACCATCGACAAAGTCGCCCCAGAAGAAATCAACGCCAATCTTTCCGTTATCGTGGAGCAAATCCCCTTATCGGTAAGACCCTCATTGCCGGATGTCGAAAGCCTGCTCAACCAGCTTAATGAGCCAGAGGTTACCATTACGCCCGTCATTACCGGCAGCGAAACCATTACGGAAACGACAGAAACAACTGAACCATAACAAATTTACGGGCGCAGGCTGTACAAACTACACAACCTGCGCCAGAACAAATTATGAACCTAACAAATGTTTAAGGAGAGATTTTGAAAATGAAAAAGTATTTGCTTATTTTGTTGCTTGTTCTAGGGTTGCTCATCGTTGGTTGCGGTGGGAACGGCGCGACTAATACGCCCGTTGCAGAACCAGTCGTTGCAGAACCAGTTGTTGCAGAACCAGAACCAGTTGTTGCAGAACCAACGGCCGTACCAGAAGAAGAACCCGTTATAGCAGAACCGGCCGTAGCCACAGCAGAAGACCTGGATGTCGCCTACAATCCCTTTTTGGGCAGCATGACCGCCTACAACACCATCACCATTGACGCCCTCAACGAAGCCCTGGTGGAAGAATCACCCTTCATCCTAGACGTGCGCAACCCCAGCGAACTTGAAGAAAATGGCTGGATCGAAGGCGCCGTCAACATCCCCTTGCGCGAACTAGCCGACAACCTGGAATACCTGCCCAGCTTCGACACCCCCATTGTCAGCTACTGCGGCAGCGGCTGGCGCTGCACCATCGCCCTCACCATGCTCGAAGCGCTGGGCTGGGAAGACGTTAAGGGCCTGGTCGGTGGCAGCTTCGGTGGTTGGGTTTCTGCAGGCTATCCCATTGCGGAAGGTGAACTACCCGAAATGGTAGCCTTGAACGCCGCCGAACCGAACGCTGCTCTGGTTGATGTGATGCGCGAAACCCTCGCTGCCATGCCCGAAGGGTACGGTATGATCACCAACGAAGTATTAGACACCGAATTAGTAGAAAAGCCAGACCTTATCGTCATTGACGTGCGCACCCCTGGAGAAGTTGAAAACAATGGGTACATGGATGCCCCCAACCTGGTCTTTGTCCCCCTGGAAGAGATGATTACCATGCGCGCAGACTGGCCTGCCGACAAGGACGCGGAAATTGTCGTCTACTGCGGCAGCGGGCACCGCTCCACCATTGCTATGACCATTCTCTGGACTTATGGCTACACTGACGTGCGCAGCTTGCGCGGTGGCTTCCGGGATTGGGCTGCTGCTGGCCTACCCTCCATAGGGGTACCCGAACCGGTAGAAGAAGAACCGGCTGGCGCAGACTTAGATGCCGCTTTCAACACCTTCCTGGCCGATATGACAGGCTACAACACCATCAGCGTGGATGATTTTAACTTGTTGCTGGTGGAAGATAACCCACCCTTTATCCTGGATGTACGCGAACCCAGTGAACTAGAAGCCAATGGCTGGATTGAAGGCGCCGTAAACATTCCGCTGCGGCAGGTAGCCGATAATCTAGAGTATCTGCCCAGCTTTGATACGCCCATTGTCAGCTATTGCGGCAGCGGCTGGCGCTGCACCATTGCCTTGACGGCTCTGGAAGCATTGGGCTGGGAAGATGTGCGCGGCCTGACGGGCGGCAGCTTTGGTGGCTGGGTAGCTGCGGGTTACCCCATTGTGGAAGGTGAGCTGCCTGAACTGGTGGCGTTGAATGCCGCTGAACCAGACCCGGCGCTGGTAGCCGAAATACAAGCCATGTTGCAAGCCGTGCCCGATGGCTTTGGCATGATCACCGCCGATGACCTGTTCCTAGCCCAAGCTGATGACCCAGACCTGATTCTGATTGACGTACGTCGCCAGGATGAGGTGGAAGCCAATGGCGTCATCGAGTCCGAAAATCTGATTTGGGTGCCTCTGGAAGAGTTTGTGACCATGAAGGATATGTGGCCCACGGACCTGGATGCCCCCATTGTGGTCTACTGCGGCAGCGGTCACCGCTCCACCATTGCCATGACGATTTTGTGGTCTTATGGGTACACCGATGTGCGCAGTATGCGCGGTGGCTTTGCCGCCTGGTCTGAAGCGGGTTACCCGGTTGGGGAGTATGTAGCCCCGTAACGGCCGTTACCCATTCATCACCTACTACCTGCGAGGTTCCGCAATCTCCCAGGCTTACCCAAAACCCCCTCGGTAGCGAGGGGGTTTTTTGTCGCCCACGAAAATGGCGAACTCGGCAACACAACCCAGAGCATAGAGCGAACATGCCGGAACGGTAGCCGGCGAAAAATTGTGGGCGGTGGTGAGCGGGTGCATGAGCAAAAAATCCCTCAGTTCGCCAAAGACCTGGTAGCTATGTTATTTGTAAATTTCCGGGGCCTGAAAGCTGAAAATGTCGAAAAAGGCGTTGCTGACGCCATATCCTATACGGAATGGCTGGCCTGTGTTACAGTCGCTTGCCCCCCAGTAACATTGCTTCTACAATTTCATCCGGCTACTGCCGATCACTTATCTTAACCACCCAATTCCAGCTCTTGGGTGACCGCAGATGACCTCCTAAGAGTAGAATGGTTTCTGTCACAAAACTATCTCTACTCATTAGGAGGCACAAAATGATTGATGAAATCACCGACTTTGTCAACTGGTTGCGCCGCCGCAACCCCAGGCCCGCACCTGGCGCGATTATGGCTATGACTTGAACCAATTCGTGGCCATCGTGGGCGACAAACCCCTAGCCAGCGTCACCATCCAGGATATTGATAACTTCATCACCGCTCAGGCCGCACGTGGCCTCAAGCCCGCCACCATCAACCGTCATCTGGCGGCCGTCATGTCCCTGTACGCATTCCTCTCCGATGAAGACCCTGACCTTGTTTGTCCAGCGCTGCCCCATCGTCATCATCTGCGCGAACCACAGCGTTTGCCCCGGCCAGTGCCCGAAACAGATTTGCACCGTTTCTTTGTCGTCATTGAGGATACGCGCGACCGGGCTATGTTTCTGCTCATGCTGCGCTGTGGGCTGCGAATTGCCGAAGTCGCCCACTTGCAGCTGCGCGATTTGTACCTGGATGAATCGCCGCCGCGCCTGCGGGTGACGGGCAAAAACAGCAAAGAGCGCACCGTTTATCTCTCCAACCAGGCACACTGGGCGATACAAGAGTATCTGGCCGAACGCCCCGCAGCCGAATGCGACGCTGTTTTCCTCAGTTACCAATTGGCGGGATTGTCTACCACCGCCATTCACAAACGGCTAATGCGCTACCGGAAAGCGGCTGGTATTCATCTGACCGCCCACCAACTGCGCCATACCTTCGCCAATGACCTGGTTTCGTCGGATGTCCCCGTGACCACTATCCAGAAGCTAATGGGCCATTCCTGGCTGGCGACTACCCAAACCTACATCGCCGCCAACGACAAGCAGGTACAGGCAGATTTCTACAGCGTGGCGCAGCGGTTGGATGGCTGGCAGAGGGAGCCAGCGCCGGAGGGGCGGCCATGAACGAGAACATCCACCGGGCTACGGCCGTTGAGCGGTACACATCTTTCCTGAAAAAAAGCCGCAAAGCCAAATTGCCGCCGGGCTATCCCCTGCCTCAGCCGCCAGTCCAGTGGCCGGAAGAAAACATCGCCCTGTTTGAACGATACCTGGACTGGCTTCATGCCGATGGCGCGGGGCAGACCTGTATCATGAACTATTACCTGCCGGGGCCGGGCACGTTCTCGGCTACCATTTGCAGCCGCACGAGCAACTCGACCTCGACACCGACTTGGAACGGGTGATGGCTTACTTGCGGGCCAAACAGGCCAGCGAACGGTGGTTGGTCATGGGGCCTCATGCCCTGAACCGCTTTCGCCGCTTCATGCAAGCCGAACGCGGCCTGACCGGTCAGTCAGTCGCTTTCAAACAAGCCAACACCTCTCGCTACCATGACGGTTTACCGCAGTGGCTCATCGAGCAGCTCATCCAACTCCAACACATCCGGCAGGCCAACTGGCGGCCGGCTCGCCTCAATGAAGGCATCTTGCGCTTTTGGAGCGGCCATACCCGGCTGTGGCGCTGGCTGTTTGCCAACCATTCCCACCAGGAGATTGGCGACATCAAGCGGGCGCACGTCTTTGCCTACATGGATGAACGGCTCGCCGCCGGGTACAGCCCCAAGGGGGTGAACCAGGATTTACGGGCGTTTCAGGCCACCCTCCACTTCCTGCAAGAACGAGAGTTTGCCACCCTGCTGCGCCTGCCAGGCTTGAAGGAGCCGGACAGCCTGCCCCGCTTTCTCACCGATGAGCAGGTGGGGCGGCTGCAAGCTGACCTGGAGCAGCGGGTCGTACAGGCTGACACCCCCTCCCGGCAGCGCAACGCTTTGTTGGACCGGGCCCCTTTTTACCTGCTGTGGCAGGGAGGCCTGCGTCTGGGTGAAGCGGAAGAGCTGCGGTTAGACGATCTGAATCTCGCTCACAAGCAGCTTATCATCCGCCAGGGGAAGGGGCGTAAAGACCGGGCGGTGTATCTGACGGACAAGGCGGTTGCCGCCCTGCAAGCTTACCTGGCCGTGCGCGGCGATGGGCCGACTGACCATGTTTTTCTTTACCGTCACCGACCCGTTTGCAAGGATTTTGTGCGCGGGCGGATAAAAGCGGCCGGGGAACGTACCGGGGTCAAGGTAACGCCGCACCAACTGCGCCACACCTACGCTACTCAACTCTTGAATGCTGGCTGCAAAATCACCACCATTCAAGCGCTGCTGGGCCACAAACATATCAACACCACCCTCACCTACGCCCGCGTCCATGACCGCACGGTGGCCGAAGATTATTTTGCCGCTATGGCAGAGGTGGAGAAACGTCTGGGGTCGCATCTACCCCAGCCGCTTCTGTTGGAATCGGGCCCAGCGGAAAGAGAGCTAAACCCCAGCCAGAGCAAAGAAAATGTCCGGCAGCTTTTGAAGCTGGTAGCCGCCCTTCAAGCGGAGCCGCTAAACGCTAACCAACAAACGTTGTTGGCCGAGCTGCGCGGCAATATTGAGGCATTGACCACGCCGCGAACGGTTCCACCACATCGACAAGATTGAGGGTTGGACATGGGTCAAGCGCGGCCGCTGGTGGGAGGGCTGCCGCCGTAGTAGGGGCTGTGGAATTGTGGGTAACTGGGCTGTTCCAGTTATCCACATTTCCATCAGCTCATGAGATATTGGGGCCAATTATTTTTTTTGGGTAGTCATGGCTCCAATTAAGTGATAAATTCTGTCTTGTCGCTTTTTTTATATTGAGAAGAATAGACAAGCTATTGAAAACCTTTCACCGTAAATGAAACTACCTTTTAGCCATAACCAGAGCAAATAACAACTGTTTGTCAGGGAATTTCTCTGAAAAGAACGCAATCTTTTCAATGGCATACTTACACGAATGGAATACGTATTCAGCCCATTCGCTAAATTCTTGCTCAATATACCAGTTGTCGTAAGTGTAACTAATACCGCCCCCCACTTCTTTCTCTAAAATGTCTCCCCCCAAGATGGCTATTTGGTTGCTTTGACAAAACAAAACGACCTTTAGAGCTGACTCCTTTCTCCACGCAAAATCATTTGCGCCCAAGGATTTTAATGATATCGCTTTCATCTGAAGATTCGATGGCAACTCTGAGATATCTTTCATAGTCATTTCCCAATTTAAAGAATCCACCTCTGTGCTAATGTTGTCTACTACTTTACTTCAGGGTAACGGATGGAACATTCTATGGTTAACTGTTAAACCATCTGGCTCAAAAATATATCGAAAAACACCTTGTCGCCCTTTATAGTAACCGGGAATATCAACTTGTGTCCGCAAGATGCCGTCCCCTCCTGTAATCACTGTCGCCCTCCCATAATTCGGTAAGTTATTGTCCACAACTCGGGGAAACCCATGAAAGTCGTCTTGTGTCATCTGGGACTGTACTTTGGAAGTATAATTTATCTGGTTTGGGTTACGTGCACCAAATGGATAAGCAAGGTAGTTTTCCAAAAAGGCCGCTTCGGCAGCTTTAAGATGCTGTGTCCCACCATACATAGCTGATAAAATTACAAGATCAAACAACATCCCCATGGAATGATGCGCTTGTAACGCATCTGCGGGATGCATACCTGAAGCATTCAGATACGCATTAGTCCCACGGATTGAATCCATCAAGGCTTCTTCGTTTGTAAGTGGCCCTTGGATGGGATTCCAACTTTCCAATTCATCAAAATAAAAGCCCAAAACGAATTGACCTACGGGATTGTCGGAAGGATCGCTAAAGTCAGTGTTGTCCAGTAGATATTGGACAAAATTAGAGGCCCAACTATCCGCATCTGTCAGACAACCTTCATACCCACAACCATCTGAGGGCATATGGCCCGACGGGTCGGTCAAAACAAGAGGTCGGTTGAGTACGTAGCTGTAGCGGTTCAGGCTTTGCGGGTTGGCCGGGTTTGGTACAATCGAGTCTGCTGACAGAAAGCGGTTAAGATAACAACCATAACATAGGCAACACATTGACCAAACACTCTCTTGAGGTATTTATATGATGCGACCCGTTTCTCCTGGCGCTTATCGCCGGTATCACATTGAGACAGCCGCAGCGCCAGACATTGTTCCCTGGCCCACCCGTTTCACCGTCCACGTCAACAAAGTGGGCCTGGCCAAACATCTGGTCAAAGAATTTATCCATTATCGCGGCAATCTAGACATTGTGCTGAGCCGACCTTGTATGTATGGCGTCTTTTCTGGCCCCATTGGCGGCTTTGCGCCGCGCCCCCAACACTGCGTGGGCTGTTTGCGCTGCACCACCCAACACGCCGACTTTGTAGAAATTCGCCACAACCTCCAACGCCAAAAGCTGGGCGACAGCTACTTCCATTTTAACCACGTCAACGCCGTTAGCTATGAGGCGCAAAATGGCAGCATCCCTGTCAAAGGGGCGGGGTATCGCGGCAAATTTGGTGGCGAAGGTTGGGACGGAATGTGGACAGACATGTCGGAGATTGTGCGTCCCACCCGCGATGGCATTCACGGCCGTGAGTTCATCTCCACCGTGGTAGACATCGGGGCCAAGCCCAATTTCCTCACCTTCGATGCCCAGGGGCAACCCCAGGGACCAACGCCACAAATGTTTACAATTCCGCTGCCAATGCTCTTTGATGCGCCGCCAACGGCCGTGCGCACCGCTACCACCTGCCGCGCCCTGGCCCAGGCCGCGCAAAAAGTGCAAACCCTGCTCGTGCTGCCCATAGACGAGTTGCGCCAATTTGACCTGACCGGCCCGCACATCGTCCCGCTGGTGGCCCCCCACAAGCGCCACCAAGTTGCCAGTTTGCCTTTTGAGCCGCGCCTGGTGGAAATGGCCACCTGGGACCCGGCCCTTTACGACGAAATTCGCTTCTGCTACCCGGAAGCGCTGGTGGCGCTGCGCCTGCCCTTCGCGCAAACGGCTGATTTGCTGCGCTACCACAACCTGGGCGTGCGCGTGTTTCATCTGGTGGCTGATTATCATGGGCGGGATGGGAACGGCCGTTTCGTGCGTACCCTCATCCAGGAAGCCCACAAAACCTTTGTCAATGCCGGCATCCGCGAAGAAGTGACCCTGCTGGGCAGCGGCGGCCTCGTCGCCGCCGAGCATGTGCCCAAAGCCATCATCATGGGGCTAGACGCCGTGGCCCTGGACACGCCTCTGCTGGTGGCCATGCAGGCCACCTTTGACGGCGATTTTATCCACGCGGCAGACCCCCACTGCACCTTATCCACCAACCTCACTGTCGAGTGGGGAGCGCAGCGGCTACAAAACCTGATGGCTGCCTGGCGCGACCAGTTACTGGAAATTTTGGGGGCCATGGGCCTGCGCGAAGTACGCCGCCTGCGAGGTGAAATTGGCCGCGCCCTCTTCCAGCACGAACTAGAGGCGGCAGCTTTTGCTGATATCGAAGGATTTGAGATTAAAGATTAAAAACTGAAGAGGGGAATTCTCTTCTGCCAGTCTCCATTCCTTTGGCTATTTAACTAAAAACAATGAGTAAACAACAACCTATTAACCCGGAAGCAATTGAGAAGAACATCCACCTGCTGCACGCGGGGTTTGCTAACTGGCCCAGCCTGGAAATGGGCAAACCGCCCGCCCTGGGGGATTTTCGCTGGACAGATGACCTGATTTTGGCTACGTGGTACATGGCCGGCAACGGCCGTGTACCCACCCACGGCCTGGAATACAAAGTCGGCCGCTCTGGTGGCGGCTTCGACCAGTTGGACTTTAAGTTCAAACCGGAAAACGAATGGGTAGAGTCGGGAACGGCCGTAAACCTTACCCTGCCCCTCAACCGCCGCCAAGACGAAGCAGGGCAGCAAGCCCGGCGCATCTCCATCGGCTTGCCCTTTTACGGCGGCGGCATGTCCTACGGCTCCGTCAGCGAACAGGTCATGCTCTCCCGCGCCAGAGCCGCCCAACAATGGCAAACCTTCACCTGCACTGGCGAAGGCGGCTACCCCCCCGCCCTGCTGCCCTACAAAGAACACATCATCACCCAGGTGGCCACCGGCATGTTCGGCGTGCGCGAAGAAACCATCCAATACGCCCCCATCGTCGAATTTAAGTATGCGCAAGGGGCAAAACCAGGACTCGGCGGTCACCTGCTGGGCGACAAATCCACAACCTCCGTCGCCCAACTACGCGAAAGCGTGCCCTGGGTCAGCCTCTTTTCCCCCTTTCCTTTCCACTCCGTCTACTCCGTGGAAGACCACCGCAAGCACGTAGACTGGATTAAAGCCATCAACCCCGACGCCCTGGTTTCGGTAAAAGTCTCTACCCCCCACGACGTGGACATGGTGGCCGTGGGCAGCTACTACGCCGGGGCACACATTGTCCACCTGGATGGCTCTTACGGGGGCACGGGCGCAGCGCCGGAAATCGCCAAGAAAAATATCGCCATGCCCATCGAATACGCCATTCCCAGAGTCCACAAATATTTAGAAAATGAAGGGATCCGCGACCAAATCACTGTGCTTGCCAGCGGTGGCGTGCGCACAGCCTACGACATCGCCAAAGCCATTGCCCTAGGCGCCGACGGTTGCGTGCTAGGCACCAGCGATCTAGTGGCCCTGGGCTGCACCCGCTGCTCCAACTGCGAGCGCGGTCGCGGCTGCCCCTTTGGCCTCACCACCACCGACCCGGAACTACAACTGCTGGTCAAGCCAGATTGGGGGGCACAGCGCATCAGCAATCTGTACCGCGCCATCGCCTGGCAGCTAAACGACATTTTGCGCCGCCTGGGCTTGACAGATATTCGCCAACTGCGCGGACGAAAGGATTTACTGGTTTACAAAAGAAATTAGGGATTGGAAATTAAATGCATTGTAATAAAGATTTTGTTCATCATTTTCCCGGAAACTGTGAAGCAATCCTTCTGGCAAAGACACTTTCTCAACTTCCGAGAAAGTCAAAATTCTTTTCTGACAATGTCCTAAACATCCTAAATCCCTAATCACCAATCTCTAGCGAGAAAACGAATGAACACAAAAGAGAAATTACTTGCTTCACGCAAGGCGTTGCGACCAGATTGGCCACTGGATTTCACGGATCGGGGGCAGGCTGCTGAGGGCGGCTGTGGGGTAATTGGCATGGCCTGCAGCATGCCGGTAGCGGGGCGCCATTTGCTGCAAGCCCTGAACCAGATGCGTAACCGGGGCAACGGCAAAGGGGGCGGCATTGCCGCTGTGGGGCTGGACGCCGCTCAATTTGGCGTGTCGCCCGCCGTGTTGGCCAATGACTATCTGCTGGCCATCGCCTATCTGGACCCCGCCTGCCGTGCCGAGGTGGAGCAGAAGCACATTTACCCCACCTTTGCCATAGACCATGTGCGCGAAATGCCCCATCTGCCCAACCACAAGGCGCTGCTCCGACTGGAAGTATGCCCGCCGCAGGTGGTTGTTTACTTTGTGCGCGTTTCGGACGCCGCTTTGGCGACTTTCCAGGCCGAGCATGGGCTGGCGCTGACGCGGCGGCAGGTGGAAGACGAGATTGTCTACCAAAACACCTACCGTCTGAACACCGAATTTTACGCTTCGGAAGGGGTGACGCGGGCCTTTGTGCTGTCTCATGGCAAAAATTTACTGGTGATGAAGGCCGTGGCTTATGCCGATGACGTGGTGCGCTATTACCAGCTTGAGGAGTTGCGGGCACACGTGTGGATTGGACATCATCGTTACCCGACGAAGGGGCGGGTGTGGCATCCGGGTGGCGCGCACCCGTTTATTGGCATGAACGAAGCGCTGGTACACAATGGCGACTTTGCCAATTACGCTTCTATTAGCGAGTATCTGGCGCAGCGGCATATTTACCCGCTGTTTCTGACGGATACGGAGGTGTCGGTGCAGGTTTTTGATTTGCTGCACCGGGTGTATGGCTACCCGCTGGAGTACGTTATTGAGGCGTTGGCCCCCACGACGGAACGGGATTTTACGATGCTACCTCCAGAAAAGCAGCGTATTTACCGCATGTTGCAAGAGACGCACATGCACAGCTCGCCTGACGGCCCCTGGTTTTTTATCATTGCCCAGTCGGAGCATGAGGAGGCGCAGCCAGTCTACCGCCTGACGGCGATTACGGACACCTCTATGCTGCGGCCGCAGGTGTTTGCCTGGCAGCAGGCAGGGCCGGATGGTCCGGCGATTGGGTTTGCAGCGTCGGAAAAGCAGGGAATTGATGCCGCGTTGGCGTCGCTGGCGGGGGAAGACGGCCGTTTCTGGCCCCGCGCCGACAAGTATTGGAACGCCCGCGGGGGCAGCCATACCGATGGCGGCGCTTTCATTTTCAGCGTCTACCCCCAGGACGATGGAACGGCGCGGTTGGCGGGGACAGATAAATTTGGTCGCCCTGTACGCATTGACGCCAGCCGTTCTCCCTTTGACGCTGCCGCAGTGCGCCAGGGTAAAGGGCTGAGTCTGCCAGGGGGTACGGCCGTCGAGCTGTTTAATTGGGTCACGGCACAAATGCCCCACTGGAGCTACGCGGACTTGGGCGGTTTTTTGCTGGCCCTGGAAGCCCAGGCCTATGATGATGCCGGGCGAGAACGCGCGCTGGACACCCTGACGCTGCTCCTCAACCGGCGCTATCCCACCGGCCAACTGCGGCGCAGCAGCCTGCTGGCTCTGTACGACGAGAGTTTAACCCACCTGGCAGACATGGTGGGCAAGTCTCCTAGCAAGAAGTTTGTCTACTCCTGCGCCAACCAGCCGTATCCCCTGTCTGGCAGCGCGGAGCAAAGAATGATCATTGATGCCCGAGGCTTTTCTCCAGAAGGGCCACGTTCGGTAGCAGCAGAGATTGTGCGGTTGCGCGACCAGGGTTTTTGCCGCTTTTTGGTCGTTCATGCTGCCGGGCATCGCTTTTTGGGTAATGGCCTGGGCGCTAACGCCGACGGCCTGCGTATTGACGTTTACGGTTCTTCGGGCGATTATCTCGCTTCGGGCCTGGACGGAGCGGAAATGCATGTACACGGCAATGGACAAGATCAGTTGGCGCAAATTATGAAGCGGGGCAAGCTGGTGGTCTATGGCGATGTGGGGCAAACTTTTGCTTATGCCGCCAAGGGGGGCGAGATTTATGTGCTGGGGAATGCGGCGGGACGGCCGTTTATCAATGCGGTGGGTAAGCCGCGGGCGGTCATCAACGGCACCTGCCTGGATTACCTGGCCGAATCCTTTATGGCTGGGGACCCGCACAACGGCGGTGGTTTTGTGGTGCTGAATGGCCTGCGCCTGACGGATGATGGCGCGATAGAGGATTTAGATGAGCCGTATCCGGGGGGTAATCTGTTCTCGCTAGCTTCGGGCGGGGCAATTTATGTGCGCGACCCATATGGCAAGGTGACGGCCGATCAGCTCAATGGCGGCGATTTTCACTCTTTTGAGGAGCGCGATTGGGAATTGATACGGCCGTACCTGGAAGAAAATGCGCGCCTGTTTGGCTTGCCCGTCGCTAAATTGCTGCAAGTAAACGGTATCGCCTGCAAACCGGAAGAGGTATACATTAAAATCGGCCCGGCCAAAGTACGGGCGCTGCAAGCTGAAGAGGCGTGGGTGGCGCATTCGTAAAGGGTGAATTTTAGCCCACCCACAAATAAGCAGACGACTGCCCGAAACGGCCGTTCCGGGATGGGAACGGCCGTTTCTCCTCTCTCCTACTTATTAAGCGCAGTTAACCTTAACCACAGCCACCGCTGGTTGGGCCACGCTTAATCTCCAGCTTCACCTTCGGCACATACTCCAACTCATGCTCCTCCGGGTCTGGCTCCGCCGCCGCATACCGCCCACCTAAAGCCGAGTCAAAGATATAGCAAAGCTCGTCATCCCCTGCCCCAGAGTTAAACCGCTTCGTCAAATCATCATCGCCAAAAGTGGCAATCCAATTGTTAATACCCCCCTCCAAAATATAAACATTGGGCACTGCCTCCGCCACCAAAACTTTCCAGGCCTCCGTAGCCGCCTCCTCATCATTGCTCATGGTCACAAACACCGTATTCGCCGGTTCAAAGTGCAGCTCCTGCACAATGCTCGGAATCAATGCCAGCGGAATATGCTGTGCATCCAAAATGTGGAACAGGTTGTAATCTGCCTCGCTACGCACGTCCAACATGACCACTTTAATGGAAGTATCTTCGGTTATGGCCAACAGTTCACCAGGGTGAATTTGCACCTCGCGGTTTGCCAGCAGCGCCTCTTTTTCTGGGGCCATGCGCGCCCAACGGTCTTCAGTGGTGGGCTGCCCCATCACCAGGGCAAAAAGGGCAACCAGTACCAGCGCCCCCGCTGCGCCGTAGCGCCACCTAGGTTCGGCAGTAAGATCGCGCCCGCCAAAAATCTTCTCTAGCTTTTCCGCACCCCAAAACATAAACAGGGCCATCAAAACAATAAGCAGCACAACCACACCAGTGGGCAGCCCTAGCCATTGTTGCAGGGTCAGCCGCCCCAGGTAAGAGGAGTTAAAGAAAATGGCATAGCTATCTACCGTCTCGCCAAAAAGGAAGATGCCAAAAAAGACACCCAGCACGAAGAAAATGCCGTCAATTTTGCCCGTAGCCGCCGCAACCATAGACGTTCCAGGGCAAAAACCACCCACAATAAAGCCTACGCCCATAATTAGGCCGCCCACAATGCCCGGCCACAGGTATGTGGGATTCACCCACACCAGGTTGTAGTCTAGCAACCCTAAGGCGGTGGCGCTGAAAATAAGGACCATCGCCACAACGATGGCCGAAAACATCACCTTCAGCACAGTGAGGTCTTTGAAATAGAACTGGGCCGCCAGTTTCTTGGAGTTGCCAAAGCCGGCAATCTCAAGCACATAGCCAAAGGCAAAGCCAATGAAGAGG